>NZ_JBBJMJ010000018.1:0-59615 GCF_037719875.1 Aeromicrobium sp.
CCCCCGCCCCCCCGCCCCCCCCCCCCCCCCCCCCCCCCCCCCCCCCCCCCCCCCCGCCCGTGCTGGTGCTGACGACATTTGAGGACGAGGAGATCCTGGCCGCCGCCCTGCGTGCCGGCGCCGCCGGATTCCTGCTCAAGGGCGTGCCCGCCGAGGACCTGCAGCGCGCCGTACAGACAGTCGCTGAGGGCGGGTCATGGCTCGACCCAGCCGTGACCGGCAAGGTGCTCGCCACATACCGCGACGGAGCGCCCCCGATGCCATCGGGCGGGCTCGACGCGCTGACCCCGCGCGAAGTCGAGGTGCTCGAGCTGATCGGCACAGGATTGAGCAACGCCGAGATCGCCGACCGCCTAACTCTCAGCGAGGGGACGGTCAAGTCGCACATCGGCCATGTGTTCGCCAAACTACACCTTCGTGACCGGGCCGCAGCGGTGGTTTTCGCGTTCGACCACGGGTTGGTTCGGCCAGGTCCACGACCAGAGGGCTAGCCGCATCCTCAAGGGAACTAGGACCTGAAATTTGGTAGTGGGGGCAGTGCGCTGGTTCAGTGTGCTGGTTCAGTGTGCTGGTTCAGGACATAGGCAAGAGATCTCTCAAGACATAGGCAAGACTCCCGGCCACCCTTTCGGAGGTGTCCAAAGCCCGCCTCGTCATCACCGCGATCACCGTCCAAGGCCTGTCGCAAGCCCAAGCCGCCCGCACCTATGGACTGTCTGAGGCCTGGGTCTCACGCCTCATGGCCCGCTACCGGGTCGACGGCGAGGCCGCGTTCGAGCCCCGCTCGAGACGACCCAAGACGGCGCCAGCCGCGACACCAGCGACGACTGTCGAACTGATCGTCAGACTGCGACAAGACCTCTCCGCGGCAGGTCTGGACGCCGGCCCCGACACCATCAAGTGGCACCTCACACATCACCACAACATCACAGTCTCGGCCGCCACGATCAGCCGACACCTGACCAAAGCCGGCCTCGTGGTCCCTGAGCCGAAGAAGCGCCCCAAGTCCTCCTACGTCCGCTTCCAAGCCGCGATGCCCAACGAGACCTGGCAATCAGACTTCACCCACTACCGCCTCATCGACGGCGTCGATGTTGAGATCCTGAGCTGGCTCGACGACTGCACCCGCTACGCCATTAGCGTCACCGCCCACCGAAGGGTCACCACACCGATCGTGCTGGCCAAGTTCCGAGCAGCTGTCAAAACCGCCGGAATTCCAGCCTCAACGCTGACCGACAACGGGATGGTGTTCACCGTCAGACTCGCCGGCCTCGGACGCCAAGGCGGCCGCAATGCCTTCGAGCACGAACTCAGACGACTGCACGTGGTCCAGAAGAACGGCCGACCCAACCACCCCACGACCCAGGGCAAAGTCGAGAGATTCCAGCAGACACTCAAGAAGTGGCTCCGCGCGCAAAGTTTCCGCCCGGAAACAATCGAGCAACTGCAGACTCTGCTCGACGCGTTCGTCGACGAATACAACCACCGCCGACCTCATCGCTCATTGCCGCACCAAGCAACCCCAGCGGCCCTGTTCGACACCATGCCGAAAGCTCTGCCAGGCGACAGCCGAGACCGCGAAACCCATGACCGGATCCGTCACGACCGCATCGACAAAACAGGCGCCGTGACCCTGCGGGTCAACGGCAAACTCCACCACATCGGCGTCGGCCGAACCCACGCCCGAACCCACATCATCCTGCTCGTTCAGGACCTCGAAGTGAGGATCATCAATGCCGTCACCGGCGAACTGCTCCGCGAGCTGACCATCGACCCAGAACGCGACTACCAACCGCGCAAATAGCAAGTCCCGAACCCGCTTCCGCAGGTTCGGGACTTGCCTATCTCTTGCGACATCACACAGTGTGCTGGTTCAGTGTGCTGGTTCAGGACATAGGCAAGAGATCTCTCAAGACATAGGCAAGACTCCCGGCCACCCTTTCGGAGGTGTCCAAAGCCCGCCTCGTCATCACCGCGATCACCGTCCAAGGCCTGTCGCAAGCCCAAGCCGCCCGCACCTATGGACTGTCTGAGGCCTGGGTCTCACGCCTCATGGCCCGCTACCGGGTCGACGGCGAGGCCGCGTTCGAGCCCCGCTCGAGACGACCCAAGACGGCGCCAGCCGCGACACCAGCGACGACTGTCGAACTGATCGTCAGACTGCGACAAGACCTCTCCGCGGCAGGTCTGGACGCCGGCCCCGACACCATCAAGTGGCACCTCACACATCACCACAACATCACAGTCTCGGCCGCCACGATCAGCCGACACCTGACCAAAGCCGGCCTCGTGGTCCCTGAGCCGAAGAAGCGCCCCAAGTCCTCCTACGTGAAGCGCCCCAGGTTCCCCGCCGCATCCTTTTGAGTTGAAAGGATGAGCACATGCCCAAGAAGATCGATCCCGAGGTCCGGGCCAGAGCTGTTCGGCTGGTCAATGACCATCTCGGTGAGTACCCGTCATTGACCGCGGCTTCATCTGCGGTCGCCCGCCAGGTTGGTGTTGGCCGAGAAACCGTCCGCAGGTGGGTCGTGCAGGCCCAGATCGACGGCGGACACCGCGATGGCCTGAGCTCTGCGGAGCTGGCTGAGATCAAGAGGCTCAAGGCAGAGAATCGGCAGTTGCGTGAAGACGTTGCGATCTTGAAAGCAGCGACGACTTTCTTCGCGGGGGAACTCGACCCCCGCAACCGATGATGTCCGGATTCATCGACACCATGAGGTCGCAGGGTCACGCGGTCGAGTCGATCTGTCGGGTCCTGCGTCAGCAGGGCGTGCAGGTCGCCGCGAGAACCTACCGAGACTGGCGGATCGCTGTCCCAGCGGCGAGGACGATCAGCGACGCCCGTGTCGTTGACGCGGTGCGTGACATCGCCTGGAATGTGGCCGTCGATGCTGATGGTGTGGTGGTGCGCAAACTGGCCCCCGAGGGCTTGTATGGGCGCCGCAAGATGACCGCCTATCTGCGCCGCACCGTTATCGCGGATGCCTCCGCGGGGGCGGTTGACCGGGCGATGCGGACGCTGGGTTTGTCTGGTGTTCGCAGGGACAAGGGGATCCGGACCACGATCCCGGCCAAGGACGGAAAACGCGCCGGCGACCTGCTCGATCGTGACTTCACGGCCGCGGCTCCGAACCGCGTCTGGGTCACCGATTTCACGTATGTCAGGACGTGGGCAGGGTGGGTCTATGTCGCGTTCATCGTTGACGTCTTCGCCCAACGGATCGTGGCTTGGCACGCCTCGACGTCCAAGGAGACCGAACTCGTCATGATCCCGCTGCGGATGGCGCTGTGGCAGCGAGACCGCGACGGACACCCAATCACGGCCGGCGAACTGATCTGCCACGCCGACGCCGGAAGTCAATACACCAGCATCCGCTTCACCGAGCACCTCGCTCTGGAGGAGATTCGGCCCTCGATCGGATCGGTCGGCGACGCCTACGATAACGCCCTCATGGAGACGATCAACGGCCTCTACAAGGCCGAGTGCATCCGCACGACCGTCTTCCACGAAGGCCCCTACAAGACCATCGCCGACGTCGAGTACGCGACCGCCGGCTGGGTCGACTGGTACAACAACCGAAGGCTCCACTCGACCCTGGGAAACGTCCCACCCGCCGAGCTCGAGCAAGCCCACTACGCTGCTCTCAACCGAGAGCCGCAACCCGTATAGGAGCGGCAGAGAACCTAGGGCGCTTCAACGTCCGCTTCCAAGCCGCGATGCCCAACGAGACCTGGCAATCAGACTTCACCCACTACCGCCTCATCGACGGCGTCGATGTTGAGATCCTGAGCTGGCTCGACGACTGCACCCGCTACGCCATTAGCGTCACCGCCCACCGAAGGGTCACCACACCGATCGTGCTGGCCAAGTTCCGAGCAGCTGTCAAAACCGCCGGAATTCCAGCCTCAACGCTGACCGACAACGGGATGGTGTTCACCGTCAGACTCGCCGGCCTCGGACGCCAAGGCGGCCGCAATGCCTTCGAGCACGAACTCAGACGACTGCACGTGGTCCAGAAGAACGGCCGACCCAACCACCCCACGACCCAGGGCAAAGTCGAGAGATTCCAGCAGACACTCAAGAAGTGGCTCCGCGCGCAAAGTTTCCGCCCGGAAACAATCGAGCAACTGCAGACTCTGCTCGACGCGTTCGTCGACGAATACAACCACCGCCGACCTCATCGCTCATTGCCGCACCAAGCAACCCCAGCGGCCCTGTTCGACACCATGCCGAAAGCTCTGCCAGGCGACAGCCGAGACCGCGAAACCCATGACCGGATCCGTCACGACCGCATCGACAAAACAGGCGCCGTGACCCTGCGGGTCAACGGCAAACTCCACCACATCGGCGTCGGCCGAACCCACGCCCGAACCCACATCATCCTGCTCGTTCAGGACCTCGAAGTGAGGATCATCAATGCCGTCACCGGCGAACTGCTCCGCGAGCTGACCATCGACCCAGAACGCGACTACCAACCGCGCAAATAGCAAGTCCCGAACCCGCTTCCGCAGGTTCGGGACTTGCCTATCTCTTGCGACATCACAAGTGTGCTGGTTCAGGATTTGAACCTGTGACCTCTGGGTTATGAGCTAAGGCCCTGGACCCAGCCCACGCATCTGGGTCGAGGTGGAACAACTGCGTCGGTTCGTCACTTGAGTGCGCGTTGCCTATCCCCGACGCAGGAGCATTCTCGTGCTCCGGCAGGAAGGGCTTCGATCGGTATCAGCGAGACGATCATGAAGATGACGATAGGCACGAGGGCGAACGGGCCGATCACGAATGAGAGCAGGAACGCGAGGAGGGGCCAGGCCCAGACGGTGATGCCCAATCGACAGGCCAGCTCGAATAGTCCAGGGTCGAGTACATCGGTCCGGAAAACGCCACGGCGTCGCAGGTAAACCATCAGTCCAGAGAAGGCGATCATGCTGATGCTCAGCACGACGGATAGCAGTCGAATTCCTGCAACGAAGTCGTCTCGGTCGTCCGCGGCGTCGGCGAGAACAGCGAATGTGAAGGGCCGTAGCGAGTAGGTTGCTCCCGCAGTGTCAGACCCACATTGCCCGCCGGGACGAAGAACGTTTCCACAACGGCTCGCGTAGGCAGGGCATGGTGCCGCCTAACAAGGGCCTGCGAAATTAGCGTGTACATCACCAGACGGCGGTCACGGAGCCGGCCGCCCGCCGACCGCACCCCGGCCCCGCGGTTCGGCGTACACCCGTCCTGCCTCGTGGACATACTGAGATCCATGCCTCTATATTAGAGGCATGGACTCACCGCGTTGGTTGATTGACGTTCTGTTACGCCCGGACCTGGCAGGACTTGAAGAGTTGTTGAGCGAAGGAGTGCGCTTCCGTAGCCCCTATGCGGAGTACGAGGGGCGAGACGATGTCGGGCACCTGGTCCGACTCATCGCCCAGGCACTGAGCCACCTACGGGTCGTCGGCATCGACGGCGCAGACACGCCCCCCATGGGCCATTCCGAGCGCACGACGAGGATGACTGCAAAGGTGGGTGACCACGAGCTCCAAGGTGTGCTGTGCGAAGACCTCGACGCGGCCGGGCGGCTGGCGGAGGCAACTCTCATGTTGCGCCCCTACGTCGCACTTGGGTTCGCCCTTTCAGCGATGAGCGACCTCCTTGCTGAGTCTCCACTGCCTAGCCGATCGATCTGACGCGATGGGGATAATCGACGTTTGGGCGCAACTGCCTACCCGGCCGGACCAGATCGTCCCCGAGGTGGCCAACCTCTTTGAGCGCTCGGGTACCGCCGAGGCGCTCAAGCATGGTGTCGTGGTCGACGACGTCCTGAAGGCGATGGACAACGCTGGCGTCGAGCGCCTGCTGCTCAGCGCCTGGCACCGCCCAGGTGGATGGGTGTTGTCCAACGACGAAGTGGCCGAGGTGGTCAGCGCACACCCTGACCGATTCACCGGCATCGCCGCAGTCGATCTCGAGCACCCGATGGCCGCGATCGCCGAGCTCGACCGTGCGATCACAGTCCTCGGATTCGTCGGCTTGCGCGTGGTGCCGTGGCTCTGGGATCGACCTCCCGACGACCGGCTGTACTACCCGCTCTACGCCAAGTGCGTCGCGTTGGGGGTGCCCTTTTGTACCCAGGTTGGGCACACAGGACCCGCGATGCCCTCAGAGCCCGGGCGACCGGTGCCCTACCTCGACCGTGTTGCCTTGGACTTTCCCGACCTGACGATCGTCGCTGGCCACATCGGCCACCCATGGACCGAGGAGATGATCGGGTTGGCGTGGAAGCATGCCAACGTCTACATCGACACCTCTGCACACGCGCCCCGCTACTATCCGCCAGCGCTGGTGCACTTTGCAGCGACCTACGGCCAAACCAAGGTGCTGTTCGGCAGCAACTTCCCGCAACTCCCGATCGAGCGCTGCGCCGACGAGGCGCGCCAGTTGGATCTGCCGCCGGCTGCCCTTGAAAACTTCCTTTCGGAGAACGCCCGAGGGGTGTTCAAGTTGTGACGGCTCCCAGCTCTCTCGCTGGGCAAACTGTCCGCGACTCAGCGACCGGCCGCCCGGTCGTGTCCCTCTTTGACCTCGTCGGTCGGCTCTGGACGCCCAGGATCATCTGGGAGTTGGAGCGCTCCGATGCCCAACTTGGAGTTGCCGATCAACGCCGCCCGTCAGGCCCACCCGTCAGGCCCGTCTGTCGCGCCCGATGGTCTCGGTCGGGGAATCGTCGCGGCGGCGACAAACCGATCTGAGCGTTTCGGAGAGTTGCCTCTAGGGTAGAGGCATGAATCTGGTTCGGAGGTTGCTGCGAAACGCGCAAAGGGGCTGCGGGCTGTGAATGACTCTCCGCCTTGGCCACCCCGGCCCGTTCGGGGTTCCAAGTCTGGGCGTCCCATCATGGCGCTCCTCGACCTAGCCGGGCGGCGCTGGGCACTTCGCATCATCTGGGAGCTGCACCTCGCGGGAGAGCCAGTGACGTTCCGCGGCCTCCGGAGCGCTTGCGACGATGTCTCCTCCAGTGTCTTGGCCAAGCGACTAGCAGAGCTCTCGGCCAATCTTCTCGTGACACATCAAGGCGATGGATACGCCCTCACGGATCTCGGTGAGTCTCTCGTGACTTCGATGCAACCGCTTTTCGACTGGTCCCGCACGTGGTCCCGAAAGGTCTCTCGAGCCAAGCCTCCTGACGCTGACTAGGGTCCGATCACTAACCCTGCGGCGCAAAGAAGCTGCAACCGACTCGGCTGTTGACGTGCTTTCTTTTTAGAGGCAACGGGTGATAGTGTGAGTTGGGTAGCAGGGCATCCGGCCACTTGAAACCGACCTATGGTCGTCGGCGCACCGAACACAGGAGACTTCCATGGCTAAGGGCTACTGGGTCAGTGTTTACATCGCAATTTTCGATCCTGAGAAGCTGACTGCCTACGACGAACTGGCCGGTCCGGCCGTCCGCGCTGGAGGCGGGCGAGTCTTGTCCCGTGGGGGTCGAGTCGTCGCCCACGGCGCCGGAAACACGCAGCGCGTCATTCTGATCGAGTTCGACAGCTTCGAACAGGCCGTCGCGGCACACGAGAGTGAGGCTTACCAGAAGGCGCTGGTGACTCTCTCCGACGGCGTCGAGCGCGATCTCCGCATTGTCGAAGGCATCGACTGACCGACGGGTTGGATTGGTCGCTAAGTGCACCTGGCAAGTCGCAGTGACAGTTACGTCTCTCATAGGGTAGGGCGGTCGCCGAGTTCATCGTCTGGATGGACAGACGCGGCCACCGCGTGATCCTTCAAGAGATCTCTCACAACCAACTTCAATTTTCCCTGAGCCTCCGACAGGATTCGAACCCGCGACATCCTCATTACAAGTGAGGCGCTCTACCAACTGAGCTACAGAGGCATACGGGCCGAAGCCCGGGACCATCCTAGCGATGGCTCAGACCTGGCCTTCACGGCACCGCTTGAGATACTCGTCATCGACCTGCTCCTGCACGCCGAGCTCGGGCATCTCGAGCTTCGACCCGTCGCCGATTCGAGTGAACGTCTTGAGGTCCTTGAGCGCATCGGCGCCATCGCTCTCGGGTCGCAGCTCATCGTCCAGCGCGAGCGCGCAGTCCCCGGCGCCGTACTCCTGCCAGCCGCCGCCCACCCCGAAGTCGTCGGTCGTGTCGGCATAGGCGCTGAGGCCGTGGACCCGAAGCACCCCGATCACACGGGTCGGGCCGTCGCCGCTCCGCACCTCGTACGCCGTGCGGGTCTGCAGCTCGAGCAAGATATATGACTTGCCCTTGCCGTCCTTGTCCTTCGACACCTTCCACGCCGAGGTGACGAGCGGCTTGCCGATGATCGAGACATCGTCGGCAAAGACGTTGGCCACAGCCAGGTGCGGCGACACCGCGTCCTTGACCTGTTTGCGGAGTGTCGAGCCGGCGGCCTTGGGCAGCGTGGCGGCCACCGCGGGACGCGGATCGTTGTCCTGCCAGACGGCGTCATCGAGCGCGGCGACGGTTGCCCACTTGGTCAGCACCTTGGCCATCTCATCGAGATCGACGTCATCGAAGCCGGCCGGAGTCGCAGGTCGCTTGGGCGGAGTCAGCGTGCCCGTCGCTCGGGGCCAGTCGAGTCCGAGCGACGCCAGGCTGATGGTCTCGCCCTTGCTGAGTGCGGGCCTCGGGTCGGGATCATCAGACCCTGCGCTGCAACCGGCAGACAGCGTCGCGATGGCCAGGAGGAGTGCCAGGAGCTTGCGCATCAGCCCATTGTCCGTGACCGGATGCCGCACCTACCGTGCGACATACTGACCAGGTGCCAGAACTCTCCAGCCAAAAATCGGTCGACTCCGAACGCTTCGCCCGATTGCTCTCCGCCACCCAGGACCTGGACACCCCGTTCGCCGTGATCGACGAGCCATCCCTGTGGGCCAACGCGACCGATCTGGTCCGCCGCGCCAACGGCGTGCCGATCCGGGTCGCCAGCAAGTCCGTGAGGGTTCGCTCGATCATCAAGGACACGGTGGCGCGCGACGGATTTGCCGGCGTCATGTCCTATTCGCTGGCGGAGTCCAACTGGCTCGTCGACAACGGGATCGACGACGTGCTCCTGGCCTATCCCACGACGAGCCGCTCCGCGCTGGACTACCTCGTGGACGACGGGCGGCGGCTGGCGCAGATCACCGTCATGGTGGACAGCGTCGAGGCGCTCGACCACATCGACAGCCTGCTCGGCGCGGGCCATCCGGCGATCCGCGTATGCATCGACGTGGATGCCTCGCTCAAGATCGGACCAGCCCATCTCGGTGTGCGCCGCTCCCCCGTCCACTCCGCCGCCGAGGCCGGCGCGCTGGCGTCGGCGATCGCGGCTCGACCGGGATTCCACCTGGTCGGTGTGATGTTCTATGACGCGCAGATCGCCGGGCTGCCCGACTCGTCCCCCGCCGTCCGCCTGATCAAGAAGCGTTCGGCCGCCGAGCTGCTCGACCGCAGGGCCAAGGTCGTCGACGCAGTGTCCGACCATGCCACGCTCGAGATCGTCAACGCCGGCGGCAGCGGCAGCCTGGAGGTCGGTGGGGCCGACCCGGTCATCACGGAGCTGACTGCCGGATCAGGCCTGTTCGTGCCGACCCTGTTCGACGGCTACGACGCCTTCGAGCCACGCCCCGCGGCATATTTCGCGCTGTCGGTCGTGCGCAAGCCCGCTCCCGACATCGCGACGTTGTTCGGCGGGGGCTACATCGCTTCGGGGGCCACCAACAAGAACCGGCAACCCACCCCGACCTGGCCACCGGGGCTCAAGGCCGTCGGGACCGAGGGGGCCGGCGAGGTCCAGAGCCCGGTCAAGGGTCCCGCCGCACTGGATCTGCACATCGGCGACCGGGTCGTCATGCGCCATGCCAAGGCCGGTGAGATGTGCGAACGCTTCGATGAGGTCGCGATCATCTCCGGCAACGGCAGGGCAACGCTCACGCCGACCTATCGCGGAGAGGGCAAGAACTTCGGATGAGCACCCAGAACACCTGGACCAACTGGGGCCGCAGCGTCCAGACCCACCCCATCAGCATCGAGCACCCGGCCTCGGTCGCCGAGGTCTCGGCCATCGTCCGCCGGGCTGCCGCGGACGGTCTCAAGGTCAAGGCGGTCGGTGCGAGCCACTCGTTCACAGCAATCGCCGCGACCGACGGCATCTTGTTGCGGCTCGACCGGATGAACAAGATCCTGGCCCACGATGCTGCGTCGGCGCGCGTACGCGTGCAGGCCGGCATCTCGCTGCATGAGCTCAACCCGCAGCTCAACGCTCTGGGTCTCGCCCTTCCCAACCTAGGCGACGTCGACCCGCAGTCGGTCGCCGGCGCCGTGTCGACCGGCACCCACGGCACGGGTGGGCGGCTGTTCGGCATCTCCGCCGCGGTGGTCGGCGTGCAACTCGTCACCGGCGACGGCGAGGTGCTCCAGATCGACGAGGGACACGAGTGGTTCGGCGCTTCGCGGCTGAGCCTGGGAGCGCTCGGCATCGTGACCGAGGTGACGCTGCAATGCGTACCGGCATTCCTGCTGCACGCCCGCGAGGAACCGATGCCGCTGCCCGCAGTGCTCCACCAGCTCGATGATCTCGTCGAGGACAACGACCACTTCGAGTTCTACTGGTTCCCGCACACCGAGAAGGCGCTGATCAAGCGCAACAACCGCGTGCCCGAGGGCACCGAGCGCAAGCCGCTCGGCCGCTTCCGGCACTGGCTCGACGACGAGCTCCTCAGCAACACGGCCTACGAGGCGATGAACCGTGTCGTCGCCCGCAAGCGTGGGTGGATCCCGCGGGTCAACTCGGTCGCGGCATCGATGGTCAGTGCGCGTGAGTATGTCGACGACTCTTACAACGTGTTCGTCTCGACCCGCACCGTCAAGTTCCGCGAGGCCGAGTTCGCGATGCCGCGCGAGGCCCTGCCCGACGTCCTGGCCGAGCTCACGTCGTGGTTCGGCGCCGGCCACGAAAACATCTCGTTCCCGATCGAGGTCCGGTTCACGGCGGCCGACGACGTGTGGATGTCGACCGCCCACGACCGTGACAACTGCTATGTCGCGGTGCACCAGTACGTCCGCAGCGACTATGCGGCCTACTTCGCGGCCGCCCAGGACATCTTCACCGCATACGAGGGCCGCCCGCACTGGGGCAAGATCCACACCCTCGACGCGGGCTATTTCGCCGAGCGATACGCCAGGTTCGGCGACTTCGTGGCCGTCCGTGACCAGCTCGACCCCGAGCGTACGTTCAGCAACGACTACCTGGATCGTGTCCTGGGCTGATCAGGCGCGGACCTCTGCCGCAGGTGGATCTTCAACCTTCTGAGCCTGAATGAGGTTGCAGATCCACCGCCCCACCGAGTCAGGTTGCAGATCCACCGCTGGGAGAGGGTTGCCAGATCAGGCGCGGACCTGGGCGATCGCGTAGAGCGCGATGCCAGCCGCGACACCGGCGTTGAGCGACTCGAGGCCGGTTGCCATCGGGATCGAGACGATCTCGTCGCACGTCTCGCCGACCAGGCGGGACAGACCCTTGCCCTCGCTGCCGATCACGACCACGACGGGACCGTCGACCATCTGGGACTCACCGATGGCGACCGTGCCGTCGGCGGCGAGGCCGATCACCATGCAGCCATCTTCTTGGAACTGCTTGAGCGTGCGGGTCAGGTTGGTGACCCGGGCGACCGGCACCCGGGCTGCTGCGCCGGCCGAGGTCTTCCAGGCCGCGGCGGTGATCTGGGCGGCACGGCGCTCGGGGATGACGACGCCGTGCGCGCCGAACCCTGAGGCGGAGCGGATGATCGCGCCGAGGTTGCGCGGATCGGTGACACCGTCGAGGACCACGATCAGCGCGGGCTCATCGCGATCCGCGGCGAAGTCGAGCAGGTCCTGGGGGTTGGCATATTCGTAGGCGTTGAGCTTGGCCGCGATGCCCTGGTGCACGGCACCACCGGTGAGCTTGTCGAGCTCGATGCGGGCGATCTCGAGCAGGCTGACGTGCTGGTCGGCGGCGAGCTTGAAGATCTCGCGGACCTTTTCGTCCCGATCGGTGCCCTCGGCGACATACAGCGCGTGCACCGGGACCGTCGCCCTGAGCAGCTCGAGCACCGAGTTGCGACCGGCGACCCACTCGGCGGCATCGCCCTGCTTGCGCTTGGGCCTGGCCGCCTCGCGCTTGTCGGTCGCGTTCTTCATCTTGTAGACCTTGTGGTTCGGCCGGTCGGCCGCGCGCGGGGTCGGACCCTTGCCCTCGAGCCCCTGCCGGCGCCGACCGCCGGAGCCGGCGGTGGGGTTGCCCTTGCCGGTCTTCTTGATCGCGCCTCTGCGCTTGCTGTTGCCTGGCATGTCAGTTGTCGCCCTTCACGGACCATCTCGCGCCCTGCGGAGTGTCCTCGATCTCGATGCCGGCGGCGGTGAGCTGGTCACGCACCCGGTCCGCCGCTGCGAAGTCCTTGTTGGCCCGAGCCTCGTGGCGCTGCTCGAGCAGACCGCCTACGAGGGAGTCGATCACCTGTGCGTGCGCCGCACCGTCACCTCCACGGTCCCACGTCGGCGACAACGGATCCAATCCGAGCACGTCGAGCATGGCCCGTACGCTCGCCAGCACGCCGCGAAGGGCGGGACTGTCGCCGCCAGCAAGCAGCTTGTTGCCCTCGGTCAGTGTTGCCTGCACGGCGGCCAGGGCGGCCGGCACGGAGAGGTCGTCGTCCATCGCCGCGACGAAGTCGGCGCACGGTATGCCCAGCTCGCCGGGTCCACACAGCTCGGCGGCCCGGCGTACGAATCCCTCGATTCGTTGGAACGCCGTCGCGGCCTCGGCGAGCGACTCCTCGGAGAACTCGACGATCGACCGGTAGTGCGAAGCCGCGAGGTAGTAGCGCAGGTCGATCGGCCGGACCCGCTTGACGACCTCGCTGACCAGCAACGTGTTGCCGACCGACTTGGACATCTTGGAGCCGGCGGGGTTGAGCATCGCGTTGTGCATCCAAACCTTGGCGAACGCCTGACCGGCCGCGCGCGACTGGGCCAGCTCGTTCTCATGGTGCGGGAAGCGCAGGTCCAGGCCCCCACCGTGGATGTCGAACTCCTCACCCAGGAACTTCGACGCCATCGCCGAGCACTCGAGGTGCCAGCCCGGGCGTCCCCGCCCCCACGGCGTCGGCCAGGACGCAGACTCCGGATCGCCCTCCTTGTGCCCCTTCCACAACGCGAAGTCACGTCCGTCACGCTTGCCCTCGGGCGGAGCGTCCTCGGCCGGCAGCATGTCGTCGACCCTTTGGTTGGAAAGCTCGCCATAGGACGGCCAGGAGCGTACGTCGAAGTAGACGTCGCCCGAGCCGTCCTGGGCGGCATAGGCATGACCCCGGTCGATCAGCGTCTGCATCATCTCGATCATCTCGGGCACGACACCGGTCGCCCGCGGCTCGTATGTCGGAGGGACGCAGCCGAGCACCTCGTAGGCAGCGTGCAGCGCGCGCTCGTTCTCATAGGCGACGGCGAACCACGGACGCCCCTGCTCATCACCCTTGGCGAGGATCTTGTCGTCGATGTCGGTCACGTTGGCCACGATCGTGACATCGAGGCCGGAGCGCTCGAGCCAGCGCCGCAGGACGTCGAAGACGACCTCCTTGCGGATGTGCCCGATGTGCGGTGGGCCCTGCACCGTGAGCCCGCAGTGATAGATCGACACCCGCCCTGGGTGGACCGGGACGAGGGGGCTGATCTGCCGGGACGCAGTGTCATAGAGCTGGAATGCCACAGGGCAAGCCTATCGGCTTCGGCGGTGCCGTCCGGCCGCGTGCTCGCCGCCCTACCGGCTTTCCCTGTTGTCACATCCGCCCCACAAGCCCCATCTGTCACCTACTATGGGACGATGCCTTCCCCCATTCGGCTGATCGTCGTCGCGGCGCTCGGCCTCGCCCTCGTGCCCGCCGCGACCGCTTCAGCGGCGACCACCGACAAGGCGGCATTCGCCCGCTGGACGAGCACGAGCGACTTCGCCAAGGGCACCTCGGTCGGGCTCGCCGCCAAGACCGACTCGGTCACCCTCGGCACCGGCACCTCGGTCATCAGCTACGACGACCCACGGGTCGCAGGTGGTGCCAAGCGCTACGACCGTGGCTTGTGGACCTCACCTTGGCAGAGCACCGGATTCTCCGCGCGAAGCCTGATCCCCTCCTGGAGCATTCGCACACCAGCAGGCACGTGGGCGAAGGTCGAGGTGCGCGTCCGAAGCGGATCGACGATCGGCAGCTGGGACAGCGTCGCCCGCTACGCCTCGGCCACCTCGCACATCAAACGCACGTCATACCCCACCCAGGCCGACGACCTCGCGAAGCTCTCGACCGACACGATCCTCGCCAACAGCACCAAGACCTTCAGCGGCTGGCAGATGCGGGTCCAGCTGATGCGCCATGTCACGGCCGAGACGGGCCCGACGCTCTATGCCGCCAACGGGATCGCCGCCAGCTACACCGCCCGCACGGTCGGCACCAGCTCGACGAGCATGACGTCGGGCAAGGAGCTCGCTGTTCCGCAGTCATCGCAGATGATCCACCGCGGCGAGTACCCCCAGTGGGGAGGTGGAGGAGAGGCCTGGTGCTCGCCGACGTCGACGTCGATGGTCATGCGCTACTTCGGCCACGGGCCGAAGCCCGCCGACTACGCCTGGACGTCCTACGCCGACGGCTTCGTCGACCACGCCGCCCGCTACACGTATGACTACGCCTATGAGGGCACCGGCAACTGGCCGTTCAACACCGCATACGCCGCGGAGCACTCGCTCGACTCCTTCGTCACCCGCCTGCACACCCTGCGCGACGCGGAGGCCTTCATCAAGGCCGGCATCCCCTTGGTCGCGTCGATCGCCTTCAGCAGGGGCGGCCTCGACGGCGCACCGATCTCGTCCTCCCCCGGTCACCTGCTCGTGATCCGCGGCTTCACCGCCGCCGGCAATGTCATCGTCAACGATCCGGCCGCCGCCAAGAACTCCACGGTTCGTCGCATATATACACGGTCTCAGTTCGAGAGGGCCTGGCTCCGAGGCAGCGGCGGCGTCGTCTATGTCACCCGCACGACGAGCCGGGACCTGCCGTCCGACACCACCCGTTGGTAGCTCACGGTTCGTCGGCACCGCGACACACCGGTGACGGAGCGCCGAAGCGCGATCTGCCCGCGGGGGTTCACGTCACCTTGACGCCGATCCGCGGGTAGCCCGTGGCCCCATCGGGCAGCACGTCGGCGACCTCCTCGGTCTGCGGGACGCCGTCGGCGTTGGTCGCGCGCGCCTCGATCAGGTGTTCGCCCGGCTCCGCATCCCACTGAGTGGTCCACTGCACCCACGTGTCGACATTCGGCGCCTTGCCGAGAGTGGCCTTCTGCCACTGTCCGCCATCGATCCTGATCTCGACCCCCTCGACACCGACCTGCTGCGCCCACGCGACGCCGGCGACCGTCGTCATACCGGCATCGACCGTCTCGCCGTTGCCGGGCACGTCGATGCGCGACTCTGTCTTGATCGGTCCACGCTCGCCCCAGCCGCGCTGGGTCCAGTAGGCCTCGAAGTCCGCGAACCGGGTTATCTCCCAGTCCACGACCCACTTCGTCGCCGACACATAGCCGTACAGGCCCGGGACCACCTGGCGTACGGGGAAGCCGTGCGGAATCGGTAGCGGCTCGCCGTTCATCGTCAGCGCCAGCAGCGCGTTGCGCCCGTCCGTCAGAGCCTCGAGCGGCGTCCCGCAGTTCCAGCCGTCATCCGACGTGGACAGCAGGGCATCAGCGCCGTCCTGTATGCCGACCTCGGCGAGGATGTCCTTGATGGGCACCCCGCCCCACACCGTGTTGCCGATCAGGTCGCCACCGACCGGGTTCGAGACGCAGCAGATCGTGATCCAGGCGTCCTCGAGGCCGCGGTCGAGCAGGTCCTGGTAGGTCAGCGTCAGCTCCCTGTCCACCATGCCGTGGATGCGCAGGGTCCAGCCTTCGGGGTCGATCAGGGGTGGCTGCAGCGCCGTGTCGATCCGATAGAAGTCGCGGTTGGTCGACAGCCAAGGACTCTGGCCCGTGACACCGAGGTCGGCGCCCGCAGGGACTGCAGCGCTGCGCGACGGGAGCTTGAGTGAAGCGCGGACCTGCTCGACGGCCTGCCTACGGCGACGGCGCGAGGCCATGACTTCCCCCGCCGCGCCGACGAACACCGTGGCGACAGCGATGACCGCAGCCGTACGGATGAAGGACCGCCGGGCGATGTCGGCCTGCACGTGGCGGCGCTCCCTCAGGAGCAGCTCGAGCACCCCCAAGACCACGACGCCTGCGGCAACGCTGACGAAGACTCCGGCAACCCCACCGTAGGGGCGTGACAGAACCGCGGCCGAGGTCAGCACGACGAGGGCCGTGACCAGCAGGAATGCCCGCAGGCGATGCGGCAGCCACCATCGGCCCACGAGCGAGCCCAGCAGCAGGATTGCGACCACGACGCTCGCGATGGCCAGGGGCTTGTCGGCCTGACCGACAACTCCGATGATCCCCTCTGCGATGGGGCCGGGGGTCAGCTCGATGACGGTCTGACCCACCGCGAGCAAGGGTGACTCCCGCAGGCTGAACAGTGCCGCGAGCCCTTCGCCTGCCGCGATCGCCGCAGCTGCTGCGAGGACTCCGCTGACGATGCTTGCCCTAGATGTCACCAAACCATCGTCGCCTGCAAAGCCGAGTTCCGCCGAACGTACGGCATGATCAACCTGTGACATCCGCACGTATCGGCATCGGCACCGACGTACATCGACTCGTGCCGGGGCGCGCGATGTGGCTCGCCGGGCTCGAGTGGCCTGATGAGGAGCAAGGGCTCGACGGGCACTCGGACGGCGACTGTGTCGCGCATGCGATGGTTGACGCGGTCCTCGGGGCGGCCGGGCTCGGCGACATCGGCAGCCATTTCGGCACAGGCGATCCGGAGTGGGCCGGAGCTTCCGGTGTCGACTTCCTCGTCGAGACCGCCCGCCGCCTGCGCGAGCGCGGCTGGCTGGTCGGCAACGTGTCGGTGCAGGCGATCGGCAACAGTCCCAAGATCGGGCGCCGCCGCGAGCAGGCCCAGCGCGTACTGAGCGACGCACTCGGCGCCCCGGTCAGTCTCTCCGCGACCACGACCGACGGCCTCGGCCTCACAGGCCGTGGTGAAGGCATCGCCGCGATCGCCACCGCCCTCGTACTCCCCCGCTGACCCGTGGGGCGGTGACTTAGCGACCTGTCAATGGGAGGAGCGGTGACTCAGCGACCTGTCGGGCACCCGGAAAGGTCGCTAGGACACCGCCCGACCGGGCGACAGGTCGCTAGCTCACCGCCCCCGGCTGGCCCGCTGAGTACGACGAAGCCCCCACCTCGGCGAGGTGGGGGCTTCGTATGTCTTGCAGGCGCGGAGCGCTCAGGTCAGGAGGCGAGGACCTCGTCGAGACGAGTCTCGGCCTTGTCCTCGTTGGTCTTCTCCGCGAGCGCGAGCTCGGAGACCAGGATCTGGCGGGCCTTGGCCAGCATGCGCTTCTCGCCGGCGGACAGCCCCCGCTCGTGGTCGCGGCGCCACAGGTCGCGGACGACCTCGGCAACCTTGAGCACATCACCGGAGTGCAGCTTTTCGAGGTTGGCCTTGTAGCGCCGAGACCAATTGGTCGGCTCCTCGACATGCTCAGCACGCAGGACCCCGAACACCCGCTCCAGCCCGGCCTCGTCGACAACGTCGCGAACTCCGACCAGGTCAAGGTTGCACGCGGGTACGCGGACAACCAGATCGTTCTGCGAGACGATGCGCAGGACGAGGTATTCACGGTCCTCGCCCTTGATCGTCCGGGTCTCGATGGCCTCGATGACTGCAGCGCCGTGATTGGGATAGACAACGGTTTCGCCGACAGCAAACGTCATAGAGAAAACACCCTTCGTAGGTGACCAGTCTAACATGCGCGGGCGACGGCACTCCCTGCCGTTTCAGTCCATCGACGCCATACCAGACGACATCGCGACAGGTCAAAGGGAATCTCAACAGGCCTCTCGGATACGCTTCTCCCGGACCGTTCGACGCATGATCTACCGACCGAAAGCAGTGAACTGGTGAGCACGAGCACCGTACGCCGTCGCCGCATCGCGGCCGCCGCCCTGGCCGTGACGGCCGCCCTGACCCTCGGTGGTTGCGGCACGGGCTTCGACGCCCAGACCAACCAGCGCTACCAGGCCGGGGTCGGCGCCAACCACCACGGCGAGATGGACGTTCTCAACACGCTGCTCGTTGCCAACGAGGACGGTTCCGCCACGTTCTCCACCTCCATCGTCAACAACGGCAACGCCGACCAGACCCTGTCCTCGGTGGAGGTGACGACCCTCGATGACCAACCCCTCGAAGTCAGCAGCACCAAGACCTTGCTGCCTCTGCAAGCCGACGTCCTGTCGGTCGTTGGCGGTGCAGCCGATGCCGGCGGGTTCCTGGTCAGCGACGCGGCAACCGGCGCCTACGTCAAGGTGACCCTGACCTTCAGCGACGCCGCCCCGGTCACGATCGAGGCTCCGGTCGTCGCCCGCACTGCGGAGTACGAGCAGGTCGCCGGCGGCGAACCCGCCGAACCCGCCGAGGTCAACGAGGTGGCCAGGAGGGGCGCAGAGGGCGTCGACTCCGAGTAGGACCGGCTCGACAAGCCACGCACCGCAACGAAAGGCCCCCTCCCGACCGGGGAGGGGGCCTTTCGTACGTCTGAGTCAGGACAAGCGGCCGGTGACGAGGTAGACGACGCGGCGGGCCATCGAAACGGCGTGGTCACCGATGCGCTCGTAGTAGCGGCCGAGCAGGGCGAGGTCGACGGCCGGCTCGACGCCGTACGTCCAGCTGTCACCCAGCAGCGAGCGCAGCAAGTCCTTGCGCAGGCGATCCATCTCGTCGTCCTCGTCCTCGAGCTGGGTCGCGGCATCGACGTTGCGATTGGCCACGATCCGCGAGGCGGAGTCGATCATCGAGTCCGCGACAGCGGCCATCTGGACGATCGTTGGGTGCAGGTGGACCGGTACTGCCGAGTCAGGCATACGTCGGCGGGCCACCTTCGCGACGTGCACCGAGAGGTCGCCCATGCGCTGGAGGTCGGTGAGCATCCGCAGAGTCGCGACGAGCTGCCGGAGGTCGGTCGCGACCGGCTGCTGGGTCGCGAGCAGCAGCAGTGTCCGCTCCTCGATGATCTCGGTCGCCTCGTCGATGTCCTTGTCGCCGGCGATGACGGACTCGGCGATCTGGGCATCTGCCTCGAGCAACGCCTTGGTCGCATCGGCAACCGCACGTCGGACGGTCCCGGTCAGATTCACCAGGTCGTCGACGATGGCATCGAGCTGTTCGTAATACTGATCGCGCATGCCACTGACGTTAGGCAGCCCGGATGAACGGAAGGCGACCTCCGGTGAACGCGATGTGAACAGCAACCAAAAGCGTCGTCGCTGCAGTGTCCAGAGTGCCTACTGGGAACGAATTGCCCTCTACGATCGGATTTGTGGACACCAGTGCAGGGTTGTTGATCGCGGGGGCGATCGGCGCTGTCATCGGCGCGATGATCACGTATCTCTGGCGCTACAGCGAGCGCCGCGAGACCACCGTGCCCGAGGAGTCAGCACCTCTGGTGCCGCCCGGCGCCGATCTCGTCCTGTCGGTCATCTCGTCGTCGGCCGTGCTGATCGACTCTTCGGACACTGTCGTCAAGGCGTCCGCTCCGGCCGTGGCGATGGGCATCGTTCACGATGACCGAATCGAGCCCGAAGAGCTCATGTCCCTCGTCCGCCAGGTCCGCCGCGACGGCCAGGTCCGCGAGGCCGACGTCTCTTTGCAGCCGCGCCGCGGCACCACCTCGCACGTGCACGCGCGCGTCGCCCCCCTGACGTCGCGCTTGATCCTCGTGCTCGCCGACGACCGCACCCGCGAGCACCGGGTCGAGTCGATCCGACGCGACTTCGTCGCCAACGTCAGCCATGAGCTCAAGACTCCCGTCGGCGCACTCAACCTCCTGGCCGAGGCGGTCGGCGAGGCAAAGGACGACCCCGAGGCGGTCGTCCGCTTCTCCGGCCGTATGCACCTGGAGAGCGAGCGCCTCACCCGCCTCGTGCAGCAGATCATCGACCTCTCGCGGTTGCAGAACGACATCCTGAGCGATGAGGCAACCACGATCAAGATCGGGGAGCTGGTCTCGGAAGCCACCGAGCACTCCGCCACCGAGGCCGAGCACAAGAACATCGAGATCGTGACCTCTGTGCAGCCCGACCTGCTCGTCCACGGCGACCGGGCCCAGCTGCACGCCGCGGTCAGCAACCTGGTCGAGAATGCCGTGACATACAGCCCGGACGGATCGCGCGTCACGGTGACCGCGACGCTCGACAGCCAGGACGTACGCCTGACCGTCGCCGACAACGGCATCGGCATCCCGGGCGGAGAGCTCGATCGCATCTTCGAGCGTTTCTATCGCGTCGATCCGGCCCGCGCCCGCGCCACAGGTGGCACCGGGCTCGGTCTGTCGATCGTCAAGCACGTCGCAGCCAGCAACGGCGGCACAGTCGAGGTGTGGAGCGAGCAGGGGCTCGGCTCCTCCTTCACGCTGGTCCTGCCGAAGCACAGCCAAGAGATGGATGGGGAAAACGCGTGACGAAGGTATTGGTCGTCGAGGACGAGACAAGCTACAGCGAGGCGCTGTCCTACGTCCTGCGCAAGGAGGGTTTCGAGGTCGCGATCGCGGAGACCGGGCCCGACGCGCTGACCGAGTTCGATCGCGGCGGCGCGGACATCGTGCTGCTCGACCTGATGCTTCCGGGTCTGTCCGGCACTGAGGTGTGCCGTGCGCTGCGCCAGGTCTCGTCGGTGCCGATCATCATGGTCAGCGCCAAGGACACCGAGGTCGACAAGGTCGTCGGACTCGAGCTCGGTGCCGACGACTACGTCACCAAGCCCTACTCCCCCCGCGAGCTCGTCGCCCGCATCCGCGCGGTGCTCCGCCGCGGCCTGACCGAAGAGGTCGACGACAACGCCTCCCTCGAGCAGGGCCACGTGCGCATGGATGTCGACCGGCACCTCGTGACGATCGACGGCGCGGCGACGAAGTTCCCGCTCAAGGAGTTCGAGCTGCTCGAATACTTCCTGCGCAACCCTGGCCGGGTGCTGACCCGCGGGCAGCTCATCGACCGGGTGTGGGGAGCGGACTACGTCGGCGACACCAAGACCCTCGACGTCCACGTCAAGCGCCTCCGGGCCAAGATCGAACCCGACCCGACCAACCCCACGACGCTGACCACCGTCCGAGGCCTGGGCTACAAGTACGACTCGTAGTCCCGAGCTCTGGCCGAGCGAAGCGAGTAGGACGCGGGATGTCAGGAATCAGGTTGACCATCGCGGCGAAGCCCGCCCGGCCCGAAACCAGATAGCCCGACGTCCCAACATTTCCTAACTGTTACCTCGGAGGTTTCGATAAGTCGGCCGCAGGCTGCGTCCAACCGGCCCAACCTCCCTCACGAAGCAGAACGTCCTGAACCGGCTCTGGTGTCCGCTAGCCTGACCCGATCGGCGAAATCACGCCGCGCACGGACGCGTCGGGAGGATCCATGGACGGCCGGTCCGCGATCGCGATCTTCGGGTCGATCCTTCCTCTAGTGGTGGTGATCGGCGGGTTGCGGTTGGGAGCCCGATGGATCGGCGACCGGCGGCTCGGCGGTCGCGGTCAATATCGCCTTTTCGTCCGCGCCTTGCGATCGGGAGAGGTGCCGGAAGACGCGGAGCGAGGCACCTGGTCCGCCCTGCTTGCCACGCAATTCGACAAGGAGCAGCGACGTCGCTGGTACGCCTGGATTCCCAGCGTCGCTGTTGTTGGTCTCATCGTCTGGGTCAACGTCACCAGCGTGCTCGACGACGGCGAGACAACCACCACAGGGAAGGTCATCACCCTGCTAGCGACACTGGCCTTACTCACCCTGTATTCCGGATGTGTCGCCTGGGTAGCCCGTCGCGGTTCGCGCCGACGCCGTGTCCTACTCGACCGGCTTCGAGGTGTTGAGCGAACGGCGAGTTGACGGCACTCCAGACGACTGTGAGGCGAAAGCCACGTGACTCGGCGTCGTAACGCTCCAAGGTCAGCCCACCGGGTTTCGACGCCGGCCGCGGGCGGCTCCTACTCAACCAACGCGACGCGGGGAATTAGCGACCCTGGTTGGCCACGGCGGCGATCGCGGCTGCTGCTGCATCGGCGTCGAGGTACTGACCACCCTCGACCGTCGGCCTGAGGTCGTCATCGAGCTCGTAGACCAGCGGGATGCCGGTCGGGATGTTCAGCCCGACGACGGCCTCCTCGGACAGCCCGTCGAGGTGCTTGACGAGCGCACGCAGCGAGTTGCCGTGTGCCGTCACCAGCACGACACGACCATCAAGCAGGTCCGGGACGATCGAGTCATACCAGTAGGGGAGCATCCGGTCGAGCACATTGGCGAGCGCCTCGGTGCGCGGCAGGAGCTCGTCAGGCAGGGAGGCATAGCGCACATCGGATGCCTGGCTGAACTCCGAGTCATCGTCCAGCGGCGGCGGCGGGGTGTCATAGGAACGGCGCCACCGCATGAACTGCTCCTCGCCGAACTCCTCGAGCGTGGCCTTCTTGTCCTTGCCCTGCAGGGCACCGTAGTGGCGCTCGTTGAGCCGCCACGACCGGCGTACGGGGATCCAGTGGCGATCGATGCCGTCGAGGACGATCTCCGCGGTGCGGATCGCCCGACGCAGCAGCGAGGTGTGCAGCACGTCGGGCGCGAGACCCGCGTCCGCCAGCAGCTCGGCGCCCCTCGCCGCCTCGGCCAGACCCTGCTCGTTGAGGTCGACGTCGACCCAGCCCGTGAAGAGGTTCTTGGCGTTCCACTCGCTGTGACCGTGGCGCAGAAGGATCAAGGTGCTCATGACGACGAGCCTATGGGGTCACGATCGCACGGGGTCAACCGGCGGGAGGCGGGGCGGCCTTCCATTCGGCATAGGTGTGGTTGAGGGCCTGCACGTAGTCGTTCTGTGAGTGGATGCCCGCAAGCGTCCATCGCTGCTCGACCACGACATAGGGGAGCTGCGTGATACCCAACGACTCCCCGGTCGAGACCTGGGCCCGGACCTCGTCGGCATACTCGGCGCTGGCCAGGAGCGCTTCGGCAGTCTCGAGCTCGAGGCCCACCAGGGCCGCCCGCGTGGCCAGCGTGAACGGATCGCCGATGTCGGCACCCTCCAGGAAGTGCGCCCGCCACAGCTGATGGGCCAGGTCGCGCTGGAACCCAGGACCGGCCTCGTCGGCCCAGGTCAGCAACCGCCACGCGTCGAAGGAGTTGGCCTGCACCGCGTCGTCGAAGTTGAGGTCGATGCCGGTGATCCTTGCCGCCGCGGTGACCTGGACGTTGACGAACTCGGCCTTGTCGAGACCACCCAGCTCATCGGCGGCGGCGTCCATCAACAGCCGCCCCTCGCTCGGAGCATCGGGGTCGATCTGGAAGGCGCGCAGGGTCAGCTCGACCGGCTCACCGGTGAGGATCGAGAACATCGCCGCGGCACGCTCGAACCGGGTCGCCCCGATGTATGCCCACGGGTCCGTGACGTCGGCGAAGACAGTCGCCTTCACGGCTTGAGGTGCTTGAACGCATCGAGGTTGCGGGTGGACTCACCCCGGGACTCCCGCCACTGCCATTCCTTGCGGATCGAGGACGCGAAGCCCAGCTCGAGGATCGTGTTGAACGACTCGTCGGCATACGTCAACACCGCGCCGAGGACCCGGTCGACCTCATCCGCGGTCACGGCGGGCAGCGGCAGCCGTCCGTCGAGATAGATGTCGCCGGCCGAGTCGACCGCGAACGCGACGCCGAACATCTTGAGGTTGCGCTCCAGCAGCCAGCGATAGACCGTTTCGTGGTTCTCGTCAGGGTTGCGGCACACGAAGGCGTGGATGCCGAGCGAGTGCTTGCCGATCTCGAGCCGGCACGCGGTCTGCAGCTTGCGCTCCCCCGGCAGCGTGACCTCGAACGAGCCGGGGCGGTGCTCGGTGAAGTCCAGCTCCGCAGCCTCCAGGGCCGCCACGATCGTCGTCCTTGCATCAGTCATGCCTGCTGCTCCCCCTGGCTTTCGCGGTGCGACTCGATCGCCTCCTCGTAGACCCTCAGCGTACGTTCGGCCGTCACGTCCCACCCGAAGCTCTCCGCATGCCGGACCGCCTTGTCGCCCATCGCGTCACGCAGCTCCGGATCAGTCAGCAACGGGTGCAGCGCGGCGGCGTAGTCGGCCGGGTCGTGGCCGTCGACCAGGACACCGGTGACGCCGTCGGACACTGCGGTTGAGAGACCGCCCACCCGGGCGGCGACGACCGGTGTGCCGCAGGCCTGCGCCTCGATCGCCACCAGTCCGAAGGACTCGTTGTGGGACGGCACGCACACGACCGACGCTGCGGCATACCAGTCGGCCAGCACCGCCTGGCTCACGGTGGGGACCAGGCGGACCACGCCTCGGATGCCGAGCTCTTCGCTGAGATCCGCGAGGAAGGTCGGCTGGTCGAGGCCGGCCCCGGATGCTCCACCGACGATCGCAACGACGAGTCGCCCGCGCAGGGTCGGGTCACGGTCGAGCAGCTGGGCGGCGGCCTTGAGCACGACATCGGGCGCCTTGAGCGGCTGGATGCGCCCGGCGAACATCAGGACGGCGGCATCGTCGGGCACTCCGAGGGTCGCACGCGCCTGCGCCTGCCGACCTGAGCGGAAGACCTCGAGGTCGACACCGGGGTGCACCACGGCGACCCGCTCGGGCTCGGCGTCATACATCTCGATGAGCTCGCGACGCTCCTCCGCGGTGTTGGCGATCAACCGGTCGGCATAACGGACGATCTCCTCCTCGCCGTAGATGCGACCGATCGGCTCGGCCGAGTCGCCCTCTGCCAGCATCGCGTTCTTGACCTTGGCCATGGTGTGCATCGTGTGGACCAGGGGGACGTTCCACCGCTCACGGGCGACGGTGCCGACCTGGCCGGACAGCCAGTAGTGCGAGTGGACGAGGTCGAAGTGGCCGGGTTCCCGCTCGACCTCGGCACGCAGCACGTCGCGCACGAACGAGCAGAGCTGAGAGGGCAGGTCATTCTTCTGCAGGCCTTCGAACGGTCCGGCCGCCACGTGGTGCACCCGTATGCCGGGCTCGGCGTCGACCGTCTGGGGCTGGTGACGCGACGTCGCGCGGGTGAAGATCTCGACCTCGATCCCGCGGGAGGCGAGCTGGCGGGAGAGCTCGAGCACATAGACATTCATGCCGCCCGCATCGCCATCGCCCGGCTGTTCGAGCGGCGAGGTGTGCGCCGAGAGCATCGCGATTCGCTTGAGCATCGATCAGCCCGCCTTTCGCCTCCATCGTCTCACCCGAGGCCCAGCCTGCACCTGCGCGGGCGTCTGGCACGATGTCGCCATGCTCACCGCTGTCGTCACCGGAGCCAGCAGCGGCATCGGCGCTGCCACCGCTCGCGCCCTCGCCCGGGCCGGCTTCCACGTCTTCTGTGTCGCACGGCGCACCGATCGCATCCAGGCGCTGGCCGGCGAGATCGGTGGCTCCGCCATTACGTGCGACGTCACGGACGAGACCCAGGTCGCGGCCCTGGCCGATGCGGTCGGGCCGTCGCTGGACCTGCTGCTCAACAACGCCGGTGGCGCGGTCGGCACCGACCCGGTCGCCGCGAGCAGCGCCGACGACTGGCGCCAGATGTACGAAGTCAATGTCATCGGCACGCTGCTCGTGACCCGCGCCCTGCTGCCTGCACTCGTCGCCAGCGGAGCCGGCACGCTGATCAACCTCGGCTCGACCGCCGGCCGCACCGCATACGAGGGTGGCGGCGGCTACACCGCGGCCAAGCATGGTGTGGCGGTCATGACCGAGACGCTGCGGCTCGAGCTCAACGGCCAGCCCGTACGGGTCACCGAGATCGCCCCCGGCATGGTACAGACTGACGAGTTCTCCTTGAAGAGGTTCGGCGGCGACCAGGCCAAGGCCGACGCGATCTATGCCGGGGTGCGCAATCCACTGGTTGCCGAGGACATCGCCGACGCCATCGTCTGGGTCGCCACTCGGCCGCAGCACGTCAACGTCGGCCTCATGGTGCTCAAGCCGGTCGCCCAGGCCGCCCAGCACAAGGTGCACCGCGAGACCTGACTCCAGTCCAACGTACGAAGGCCCCGCCGGATCCCGGCGGGGCCTTCGTACGTCAGAGGTGCGTCAGTGCATCATGACCGGCGGCGTGCCAGCTGCGTCGTCGTCCTCGAGCAGGCGCGACTTCTCGCGCTTGCGCGGCAGGAAGGCAACGGGCACGAGGGTCGCGACCAGCACAAAGAAGGCGACCCAGTAGGACGATGCGAACGCATCGGCCAGATCCTGGAAGCCCTGCGCCACCACCGAGGCAGGAACGTTCAGCGCGTCGACGAGCCCTGCGCCCCGATCGGTGTTCGACCCCGCAGCCAGCTGCGCGGCCGTGAGGCCACCCTCGACTCCCGGAAGCTTCTCGGAGCCAGCGAGGACGTCGCCGCTCTTCATGGCGTTGGTCAGGACGACCGAGATCGTCGCGATGCCGGTGGCGCTGGCCACCTGCTGCGTCACGTTGAGCAGCGTGGACCCACGGGCGACGTCAGCCGCCTTGAGGGTCTTGAGCGCCGAGGTGAACAGTGGCATCATCGTCGCGCCCATGCCTAGGCCGGTCACGAACAGCCAGCCCATGATGGTCCAGTCGGACGTGCCCGGGTCGGTGCTCTGTGCGAGCCCGAAGACACCGACGATGATGCCGAGGAAGCCGAACGGCACGATGCGGCCGACCGGCATCTTGTCGGTGAGCGCACCGGCGATCGGCATCGTCAACATGGCGCCGATGCCCTGTGCTGCGATGAGCAGACCGGCCTTCTTGACCGAGTAGCCGTCGACCTGCTGGAAGTAGGTCGGCACCAGCAGCAGCGCGCCGAAGAACGCCGCGGCGAACAGGAACATCGTGATGATCGACACCGTGAGGTTGCGGTCCTTGAACAGTCGAAGGTCGAGCAGGGGATGCTTCGGCTTGAACGACCAGAACACGAACGAGACGATCAGGATGACTCCGATGATCATGGGCAGGAGGACCTTCGTGGCGGCCACCGTGCCCTCTTCCGGAATCGACGACACGCCGTAGAGCAGCGTGGCGAGGCCCGGCGACAGCAGGACCATGCCGACCACGTCGAGCGACTCGCTCGGCTCCGGGGCGTCCTTGGGCAGGACGCGCTGGGCGTAGATCAAACCGCCGATGCCAATTGGCAGGTTGATGAGGAACACCCAGTGCCACGATGCGGCGTCGATGAGGACACCACCGAGGATCGGACCCATGATCGGGCCGAGCAGCATCGGGATGCCGAGGATCGCCATCAGGCGGCCCATGCGGTGCGGGCCCGCGGCCTTGGTCATGATCGTCATGCCGAGCGGCATCAACATGCCGCCACCCAGGCCCTGGAGCACGCGGAAGCTGATGAGCGCCTCGATGTTCCACGCCGTCGCGCACAGCAGCGAACCGATCGTGAACAGCGCGATCGCAGTCAGGTAGAGGCGCTTGGTACCGAATCGGTCAGCGGCCCAGCCGGTGAGCGGGATGACCGCCGCGAGCGCGAGCATGTAGGCCGTCGCGGTCCAGGCGACGGTCGAGTAGGCGAGCGGCTCACCATCGTTGGCAAGCTCGGTCTGGAACGTCGGCAGCGCGACGTTGACGACTGTGACGTCGAGGATCGACATGATCGCGCCGATCACGACGACACCGGCGATCTTGAGGAGATCCGGGGTGATCTTGTCGCTGTCGTCGATCTGTCCGGTGGGGGAGGTCATAGGCAGTTCTCCTGATGTGTGTGCCGGCGCAGGGTGTCGCCGGCGAGGATGTCGCTGAGCGCGCGATGCAGGTTGTCGCGCTGGTCTTCGGGCAGTGTTGCCGTGAAGGCCTTGATCGACTCACGCTTGGAGTCGATGTGTTGCAGGCTGAGCTTTTCTCCGGCCGGGGTCAGTGAGACGAGCTTGACCCGACGGTCCTCGGCGCTCTCACGCCGCTCGACGACGTCGAGCTTGAGGAGCTGGTCGACATTGCGCCCGGTTGCCGCATCCGACAGTCCCAGCGCCGTGGCGATCGTGTGGATCGGCATCGGCTCGCCCCGCTTGGCCAGCAGGAACAGCATGCGGGCCTGTGAGAACGAGAGGTCGAGCTCGATCAACGCGTCCATGCCATCAGCCTCGGCGAGATTCATCAGACGCATCACGAAGTCCTCGAGTGCGGCATAGAGCTCGTCCGCTGAAGTGGCCATTCCTAAATCATAACTGTTACGCAACCTTTGATCAAATGAAATCTTTGTGAACGACTTGCTACTTCCGTGTGACCACGATTCGTCTCGGAGCGGTCAGCACCCGTAGAATGTCAAGGCTCCGTGATCTGTGAGCATTCCCCACGCTGAGGACAATTTTCGTATGCCCATCCGCTCTGACCTGCGCAACGTCGCAATCGTCGCCCACGTCGACCACGGCAAGACCACGCTGGTCGACGCCATGCTGCAGCAGCAGGGCAACTACGACGAGCACCATCAGCTCGCCGAGCGGGCCATGGACTCCGGCGACCTCGAGCGCGAGAAGGGCATCACGATCCTCGCCAAGAACACCGCGGTGCGCTACAACGGCCCCGGCGCCCCCGACGGCGGTGTGACGATCAACATCATCGACACCCCCGGCCACGCCGACTTCGGTGGCGAGGTCGAGCGAGGCCTGTCGATGGTCGATGCGGTCGTGCTACTCGTCGACGCCTCAGAAGGACCCCTCCCCCAGACCCGGTTCGTGCTGCGCAAGGCCCTCGCCGCCAAGATGCCCGTCGTGCTCGTCGTCAACAAGGTCGACCGCCCGGATGCGCGCATAGGTGAGGTCGTCGACGAGACATACGAGCTGTTCCTCGATCTGCTCGACGATCAGGCCGACCAGGGCGCGCTCGACTTCCCGGTCGTCTTCGCCTCGGCCCGCGCCGGCCGCGCCTCGCTCACGCAGCCCGAAGACGGGGGCATGCCGGACAGCGACAACCTCATCCCCTTGTTCCAGACGATCATGGATGCCGTCCCCGCACCCGAGTACACCGAAGGTGCGCCGCTGCAGGCGCACGTCACCAACCTCGACGCTTCGCCGTTCCTCGGCCGCCTCGCGCTGGTCCGCGTGTTCGAAGGCACCCTCAAGAAGGGCGCTCAGGTCGCGTGGATGAAGCACGACGGCACGGTCGAAAAGGTCAAGATCACCGAGCTGCTCGTGACCAAGGAGCTCGAACGCGTCCCCGGTGAGAGCGCAGGACCCGGAGACATCGTCGCGATCGCGGGAATCCCGGAGATCACGATCGGTGAGACACTCGCCGACGCCGAGAACCCCGTCGCGCTGCCGCTCATCACGGTCGACCAGCCCGCCATCTCCATGACGATCGGCACCAACACCTCCCCGCTCGCCGGCCGCGAGAAGGGCACCAAGGTCACGGCGCGCCTGGTCAAGGACCGCCTGGACCGTGAGCTCATCGGCAACGTGTCGATCAAGGTCCTCGAGACCGCCCGTCCCGACGCCTGGGAGGTGCAGGGCCGCGGCGAGCTCGCCCTGGCGATCCTCGTCGAGCAGATGCGCCGCGAGGGATATGAGCTCACGGTGGGCAAGCCGCAGGTCGTCACCCAGGAGATCGACGGCAAGCTGCACGAGCCGATGGAACGCCTCACGATCGACGCCCCCGAGGAATACCTCGGCACGATCACCCAGCTGCTGGCCGTACGCCGTGGCCGCATGGAGCAGATGATCAACCACGGCACCGGCTGGGTACGCATGGAGTTCATCGTGCCGGCACGCGGTCTGATCGGGTTCCGCACCGAGTTCCTCACCGACACCCGCGGCACCGGCATCGCGCACCAGACGTTCGAGAAGTACGAGCCGTGGGCCGGTGAGATCTCGACCCGCCCCTCCGGCTCGCTCGTGTCCGACCGCGCCGGGGCTGCGACGTCTTACGCCATGACCAACATCCAGGAGCGCGGCACGCTGTTCATCGAGCCCGCGACCGAGGTCTATGAGGGCATGATCGTCGGCGAGAACTCGCGCGCGGACGACATGGACATCAACATCGTCCGGGAGAAGAAGCAGACCAACGTCCGCTCCAACGCCGATGAGTTCGAAAAGCTCGTGCCGCCGCGCAAGCTGTCGCTCGAGCAGTCGCTGGAGTTCTGCCGCGAGGACGAGTGCGTCGAGGTCACTCCCGCCAACGTCCGAATCCGCAAGATCATCCTCGACGGGACCCAGCGCAACCGAGCCAACCGCTCCAACGCCAAGAAGTAACCCCCCCCCCTCAGCGGTGACTTAGCGACCTATCGCCTAGCCCAGCGGTGAGTCAGCGACCTATAACGAGTTCGGAAGGGTCGCTAGCTCACCGCCCGCAGGTTTGACCGCGCAGCGATGGGTTCGAACAACGAACGCCACCTCGCCCCGAATATGGGAGCCGCACCGGCGTAGCCACGATCCACCAGCATGTGGTGGACCCTCAGCACCAGGGCGCGGGGCTGTTGAAGCATCTCGTTCGTGATCTGCAGATATGCGACGTTCTCGTCCCGGAACCCGGCATACCGGGCGATGTCGATGCCAAACTGTTGGGGCGTCTCGGCGTGCTGGCGACCTTCGTACTCGAGCACCAGCATCCACAACCGGAACAGCAGATCGACGCAGCCGAGCCTACGACCGTTGACGACCAGCTCGGCGTTGACCTCGGGCGACGGCAGCCCTGAGAACACCACGATCGCCCGTGACTCTGACTCCTTCAACGAGCGTGCCGCGCCATCGAGATGGGGTAGGACCCGGCGTACGTGACGCGCCCCCGGCCGCCAGTGGTCTCGCCGGGCGAGCTCAGCCACCTCAAGGACTGACATGTGGCGATGGTGCAGCAACCAGTCCCCCACCTTGATCGCATCGATCATTCGCGCGTCAGCGCAGTACTGAATGAAGGCCGAGGCCGGTGTCACACCGACGTCATCAAGCGGCGGCAAAACCTCCGTCCGGTGCAGGAAGATGTCATCAAGGTCGATATGCAGGTCGCCGCTGACGGTGAAATGGAACGGGCGGTGCGAACCGACATCGAGCCCCAAGGTCTGAATCCGACTGACGTGGCTGATCTGGGCTCGCTCTGGCATCGCCAGCGCAGCGGCCGCGATCCAATCGAACTGGCCCATGGCGTGATCGGCATGCACCCACACGCGCGGGAAGAGTCGGCGCCAGCTCCTGCCACGCAGCTGGCGCTCGGAGACCCCGAAGAGTCGAGCCTCGCGGACATGAAACGGGTTGTGCCGCAAAGCAGCGGGAACTGAGGGTATCGGCGGCATGTGCTCATTCGACTCCTCCGTCGTGTGCGACGAGCTCACTGCGCTGCGGTCTGTGGAGGGCGACGGCGCTGCGTGGCCCTGTGGAACGGTGACCTGGCGACCTTTCAAAGCATGTGAAAGGTCGCCAGCTCACCGCCCGCTCTGCCGATAGGTCGCTGACTCACCGCCCGGGTTAGAGGACGTTCGTGGGGCGGAACTGGATGCTGATGCGCGGTCCGACGGGTTTGGCGGTCTTGAGGATCGCGTGATCCCACGTACGTTGGCAGGTCCCGCCCATCACGACGAGGTCGCCGTGGCCGAGGGACAAGCCGATCTGGTCGCCGCCGCCGCGCGGTCGCAGCGACAGCCGACGGGCGGCGCCGAGGGAGACGATCGCGACCATCGTGTCCGCCGAGCGGCCACGCCCGATCCGATCACCATGCCACGCGACGCTGTCGCGGCCGTCGCGGTAATAGCAGAGCCCGGCCGTCGCGAAGCGCTCGCCGAGCTCGACCGAGTAGTGGTCGCTCAATCTCTCCTGAGCCGCGGTCAGCAATGGATCTGGCAGGGGCGCGCCGACACCGTAGTGGCACAACAGGCGGGGCACATCGACCACGCGGTCGTACATCTCGCGGTTCTCGGCCCGCCACGGAACTTCAGCCTGCAGCCGGAGGAAGAGCTCATCGGACCCCGTCACCCAGCCGGACAGGACGTCGACCCACGCTCCGCGGGTCAACACCGTCCGACTGGCCGCCAGGGGTCCCAGGCCAGCCGCCTGACCCGCATCGAGCAGCGACCCCTGGAAGTAGTCCTCCATCCGCCGATCATACGTCAGATCGAACGTCTGTTCTAGTCAGCGCAGGCACCCGCGGTCCGTTAACGTCCACCCCATGACTGAGACCGCGTGGGACCGGCTGCTCGACCTGGTCGACCACCTCGCCGACAACCCCCACCTGCCCGTTGCTGCAGAAGGTGAGCGCACCTTTGCGGCGCTGTGCACCCAGGCCATCGCCGATGGCTCGGTCGATCGCGAGCTGCACGCCGATGATACCGCGAGGTGGCTGGCCGGCCTGGTGATCGCCTACCGGGCGGTGCGCGAGGCACATCCGGACGTGCCGTCAGACGATGATCTCGGCATGCTGCGCGTCATCATCACCCGGTGGCTGCACCCCGCCCGCCCTGGCCGCTGACCGCACGGGCCCGGCCGACGCCGAGGACTAGCGCGAGTCTCCCGAGGTCGGCTCGACGACGAGAACGAACTCGCCGTCGTGCTCCTCGACACCGGTCACGACGGCCTCCTCGACGAGCTCGGCCCCTCTGCGATGGCGGACGATCATCGGGTCGGTCTGCAGGTCCTTGTAGAGGGAGACACACAAGGCAGCCATGACCAGCACGAACGGCACCGCGGCGACGATCGTGATCTGCTGCAGTCCGGTGAGCGCATCGTCACCGCCTATCACGAGCATGATCGCTGCGACTCCGCCCATGACGGTGCCCCAGAAGATGACCGTCCGCTTGGATGGTTCGAGTGAGCCCTTCTCGCTGAGGGTGCCCATCACGATCGAGGCCGCGTCGGCACCGGACACGAAGAAGATGCCGACCAGGACCATGACCAGCACAGTTGACACCGAGGCCAGCGGCAGATGGTCGAGTGTCGCGAACAGCGCCGAGTCGGTGTCGACCGCACCGGCCTTGCCGACGAGGTCGCCGGTCTTGCGCTGGATGTCGATCGCCGTTCCACCGAAGATCGCGAACCACACAAGGCTCACGAGCGAGGGCACGATCAGGACGCCCGTGACGAACTGTCGGATCGTACGACCCCGGCTGATGCGGGCGATGAACATGCCGACGAAGGGCGTCCACGAGACCCACCACGCCCAGTAGAAGATCGTCCATCCAGCGAGCCATTCCTCCATCGCGGCGTCGCCGCTGGCGGCCGTCCTCGATGCCATGCTGCTCATCTGCGTGGCGTAGTCGCCGAGGGCGGTCGGCAGCAGGTTGAGGATCAGGAGCGTCGGTCCAGCGACGAAGACGAACAGGGCCAGCACCAGGGCCAACACCATGTTGACGTTGGACAACCACTGGATGCCTTTGGCGACACCCGAGACAGCCGACGCGATGAACGCGATCGTGAGCAGGACGATGACTGCCACGAGCGTGACCTCGCCGACGCTGTCGACCCAGCCGTTGAACTCGATGCCGCTGCCGATCTGCAGGGCACCGAGGCCCAGCGACGCCGCCGAGCCGAACAGCGTTGCGAAGATCGCGAGGATGTCGATGATTCGGCCGATCGGACCCTCTGCTCGTGCGCCGATCAGCGGCCGGAACGCCGAGGAGATGAGCTGGGAGCGGCCTTTGCGGAACGTGCCGTAGGCGATCGCGATGCCGACGACGGCATATATCGCCCACGGGTGGAGCGCCCAGTGGAACATCGTGGTCGCCATCGCGGTCTGCAGCGCTTCCTCGGACTCGGCCTTGGCCGTGCCCGGGGGTGGGGTCGCGAAGTGCGAGAGCGGCTCGGCGACGCCCCAGAACATCAGGCCGATCCCCATGCCTGCGCTGAACATCATGGCGATCCACGAGACCGTACGGAACTCGGGCTCCTCGCCATCCTTTCCGAGCGGGATTCGCCCGTACTTGCTCGCGGCGAGCCAGATCACGAAGATCACGAAGAATGTCGAGCTCAGGACGAAGAACCAACCTGTGTTGGTGATGACCCAGTCCTGCGCGGTCGACGAGGCGTTGCCGAGGCTGGGAGTGCTCACGAGGCCCCAGATCACGAAGCCGATGGCAATCACGCCGGTCGCCGAGAAGACGATCGGGTCGATGCGGTCACGCCAGGATGTTGTGTGTTGTTCCATGCGAATTCCCCGAACGATAGGTGTGCGGTGCAACCTTCCAACCGTACGCGAGTCGGCTGGCGCGAGGCCAATCGCTAGCGGGAGACCGAGCCGCGCACCTGAGCCAGATAGACCAACGCTGCGACCGTGCCGATCAGGTTGAGGATTCCGAGCGGCGCCCACCAGAACACGTGGGCCAGAACGGCGAGCACGAGGATGATGAGCCAGGTCTGCTTGGGGAGCGTCTCGATGTAGGTGAACTGGGCCGATGGCCGGGCGACGCAGTCGACCAACGCGAAACCCTTGGCTGCGAAGAGCGCGATGGATAGGACGATCATCACGCCGCTCTCGATCTCGAACATGATCGAAGGTTATCGGGCAGCCGAAGAGGCGGGTCCCGGACGGGACCCGCCTCTGTCGGCGAGAAGGATCAGGCCTTCTTGGCCGGGGCCTTCTTGGCAGCAGTCGTCTTGGCCGCCGACGTCTTCTTGGCAGCAGTCGTCTTGGCCGCCGACGTCTTCTTGGCAGCAGTCGTCTTGGCCGCCGACGTCTTCTTGGCAGCGGTCGTCTTGGCCGGCGCCTTCTTGGCAGCAGGCGCCTTCTTGGCGGACGTCTTCTTGGCCGCCGGGGCCTTCTTGGCCGGCTCAGGCGTCTTCTTGACGGTCGTGTCGACCTTCTCGGCAGCCTTGCGGGCCGTCGTCGGAGCCTTCGAGGTCACCTTGGTGACCTGGGTCTTGGCGTCCGTGACGAGCTGCTCGGCACGCTTCTGCGCATCGTCGGCGAAGCCCTTGGCCGTCTTGGTGACGTCGTCGACGCTGTTGTCGACACTCTTGCGCAGATCATCGACCTTGAGGCTCTTGGCCTTGGCGAGGAGCTCCTCACCCTTCTTGACGAAGTCGGTGTACGCGACGCTGGCGGTGCCGACTGCGGTCTGCGTGAGGTCCTGGGCCTGCTTTTGCAGGTCGACCTTCCTGAGCGTCTCGAGAAGTCCCTCGACGTCCTCGACGATGGACTTCACCTGGGCGTTGATGGTGTCTGTGATGGTCATTCGTTTTCCTCCTGATTGGCTTCGGTCACTGTTGCGGCCAGCTCGGTGTCCGATGCTTCGTCAGTGCCGACGAAGGAGCGATAGATATCGAGCAGCGCAGTCTTCTGACGCTCGGTGAGGCGCAGGTCGAGAGCGATGGCGTCCTCGACCATGCGCGCTCCGCTCTCGTCAGCATCAAGGATGCCGGCGCGAACGTAGAGCGACTCGGCGGAGATCCTCAACGCTTTGGCGATCTGCTGCAGGACCTCTGCCGAAGGTCGGCGCAGACCGCGCTCGATCTGGCTGAGATACGGATTGGACACGTCCGTGAGCTCGGCCAGCTGTCGAAGCGACATCTGTGCCTGACCCCGCTGCTCACGCAGATATTCGCCGAGTCCTTCGACGGTCTTCTGCATGCTCAACTTGGCCATGACCTCAGTCTGCTTGCAAAAGTTAGCAAATGCAAGCAGACCTGCTTGCGACCTGAATCACACGCATCGTTGCAGGTCAGAAGGTCGTGCGTATCTCTCCGACCTGCTTGCCGCCGCCCAGGATGATGGGCCTCTCACGCAGCACGGGGTGGTTGAGACCAGCCAGCTCGAGCATCCGACCCATGACGGCATAAACAGGACGCTCCGCGCCGTCCTCGATCTTGACCGCGAACGCCGAGCCGTCTGGCGACCCCACGATGTAGACGCTTTCGGCACCCCACTTCGCGACCAGGCCCGGAAAGGCCTGCATCAGCGCGCGCTCGGGGCGCCGGCTCCCGCTGACGTACGCGGGATGGGCTGTCATGGCGTCCACGAGCCGCGCGCCCTGGGAGCCGGGCGGCGACTGGACGATCCGTCCGACCGCGCGGGCGAGCTGCCGCAGCGAGGTCGCCAACAGCGGAGCCCCGCACCCGTCGATGCCGATGACCGACGGCGGTCCGTCGGTCAGCTCAGCGAATGTCTCGGTGATGACCTGCTGGAGCGGGTGCGCAAATTCGAGGTAGGAGTCGGTCGGCCAGTCATTCGCAACGCAGGTCAGCAGCATCGCCGCGTGCTTGCCGGAGCAGTCCATGCAGATCGGCGCGGGTACGCCGCCGGCCCGCAGGTAGTCGTTGTGCACATCAGGGTCCAGCGGGTACGACGGCGGGGTCTGCAGCGCCGACTCGTCAAGGCCGGCCAATGTCAGGATCTCGCGGATCCCCTCGAGGTGGAACGCTTCGGCAGTGTGACTGGCCGAGGCGAGTGCCAGCAGGCGCCCGTCGAGCGGCAGCCCGGCGCGCAACATTCCGAGCGCCTGGATCGGCTTGTTGGACGAGCGAGGGAACACGACGGTTCCCGGATCACCGATCGACCAGGTCACCTCCCCGGCCGGATCCACCCCCACGGCGACACCCCGATGACGACTCTCCACGAGCCCCGAACGCACGATCTCGGCAAGAACATCCACGCGCCCTAGTATGACCGGGTGCCCGCACCTTCACCCGTCAGCCTCGACACGTTCCACGCCGTCATCCCTGCCGGTGGTGCCGGCACCCGGCTCTGGCCGCTGTCGCGGGCCTCACGGCCCAAGTTCCTGCTCGATCTCGACGGCTCGGGCCGGTCGCTGCTCCAGCAGACCTGGGACAGGTTGGCCGACCTGATTCCCCCGGAGCGCATCCACGTCGTGACCGGCGCGGCCCATGCCCAGGCCATCGGTGAGCAGCTGCCTGAGCTCACCGGGCTCCTGGTCGAGCCGTCCCCTCGCGACTCGATGCCTGCGATCGGCCTGGCTGCCGCAGTGATCGGCGCATCCGACCCGGGCGCGATCATCGGGTCGTTCGCCGCGGACCACATCATCGACGATCAGGTGTCCTTCGCCGAGGCCATCGGGCAGGCAGTGGCGGTGGCGGACACCGGGCTGATCACCACGATCGGCATCACCCCCGTCGGCCCGTCGACCGCTTTCGGCTACATCGAGTCCGGAGACCAGCTGACCGTGGACGGCGCGGGCTCGGCCCGAGCCGTCACGAGGTTCGTCGAGAAGCCCGATGCCACGACCGCTGCCGCCTATGTCGCGAGCGGGGTGCACAGCTGGAACGGTGGCATGTTCGTGACTCGGACCGACGTGCTGCTGACGCACCTCGCGAGTCTGCAGCCAGGGCTCCACGCCGGGCTGGCCACGATCGCCGGTTCCTGGCACACCGAGCGTCGCCAACAGGTGCTGGATGAGGTGTGGCCGAGCCTGACCAAGATCGCGATCGACCACGCGATCGCGGAGCCGGTGTCCCTCCAGGGCGGCATGGCGGTCGTGCCGGGCGCATTCGACTGGAACGATGTCGGTGACTACGCGGCGTTGCACGACATCGGCGGCATGTCATCATCCGACACCGTGTGGGTCGATGCCGAGGGCCTGGCGATAGCCGACGACGGCACCACGATCGCCGTGGTCGGCCTGCGTGATGTCATCGTCGTGCGTACGTCCGACGCCCTGCTCGTCACGACCCGCGAGCACGCCCAGCGGGTCAAGGAAGTCGTCAGCGAGCTGTCGAGCCGCGGCCGCGCCGACCTCGTCTGAGCTGCCTCTCGCTGTAGGGCGGGACGAGGTCGATCAGCTCGCCCGCGACGGTGTCCGGCGTGGGCGTGTAGGCCTGCGCGACCTCACCCGTGCCGACGACCCGGATCTCGCCGTCGTCCGGACCCGCAAAGACCGAGTCGCCGCGACCCAGCTTGAGTCGCTCGCCCGAGCTGCTGACCACCTCGACCTCTCCCCCGGTGCACACCACGATGCGCTGCGCCGCTGCCGGCAGCAACGTGCCCGCAGGTTCGGCGCGGGAGCACTGGCTGACCGCCAAGGCGAACTCCCGGACATCTGGACTGAAGACATCGGTCGAGAAGCCGAATGGTTCGGGGGTCACCCGGGCCAGGCGCGACATCCCCTTGTCAAGGCACTTGATGAGACCCTCGGGGTCCAGCGGTTTGCTCGTGAGACCCGCGCGAAGCACGTTGTCCGATGCCGCCATGACCTCCAGGCACATGCCGCGAAGGTGGGCGTGGATGATGCCGGTGCCGAGGAAGGCCGCCTCGCCGGGCTGCAGGGTCAACCGATTGAGCGTCAGCGAGATCACGACTCCGACATCATCGGGATAGTGCTCCGCGATCTCGACGGCCGTCACGTACGCACGCTTGACATCGATGCCCTGGTCGACGAGGGCGCGGCAGCGGGCCACGACGTGACTGATCTCCTCGGCAGTGACGTCCTCGGTCAGGAGCCGCTCGACGAGGCGCACGATTCCGCCGAATCCCGGGGCGGCGTGCAGGTCGTCGGCAAGGCTTCGGCCCAGTGGTGTGTCGATGCCGTTGAGCACCCGCAGGATCTCGGCGGTCGGCCGAAAACCCACCAAGGTGTCGAACGTCGTCAGCGCGTAGGCCATCTCCGGCTTGTGGTGCGGATCCTTGTAGGTCCGTGCGGGCGAGTCGAGCGGCACCCCCTGGGCCTCCTCGGCATCGAACCCGACCCGCGCCATCGCCTCGTTGGGATGGACCTGCAGGGAGAGCGGGCGGTCGGCGGCCAGGATCTTGAACATGAACGGGAGCTCGCCGGCGGCCTCCAGGAGCGTCATCGTGCGATCGCCACCCTGCACCATCGAGGGGCCCAATGGATGTGTGCCCATCCAGATCTCGGCCAACGGCTCATCGCCGGCAACCCGGCCGATGAACTGCGGGATGTCAGCCCGCGATCCCCAGTCGTAGGCCCGCGAGGGATTTTCGAGCCGCAGCATCACTTGTGCCGTGGCTTGCGTGTGCTCTGACCTGCGTCCGGGCTCTTGCCGGGGGCCTTCGTGTCATGAGGCTTCTTGACGTAAGGCTTCTTGACGTACGGCTTCTTCGCATCGGACCTCTTGGCATACGGCTTGCGGTCCTCACGGGTGCGCTTGATCGGCGGGCCGTCGTCGAGCTGCAGGTCGATGAGCTTGCCTGAGATGCGGGTGTTGGCCAGCGCTTCGAACACCGCGTCGGGCAGGTCGGCCGGGAGCTCCACCAGGGTGTGCTCAGTGCCGATCGTGATCTTGCCGAAGTCCGAGCGCTTGAGGCTGCCCTCGTTGGCGAGCGCGCCGACGATCGCCGACGGGCCGATCTTGTGGCGCTTGCCGACCGCGACGCGATAGACCGCGGATCCCTCGGCGGGGAGCCGGTCGCTGCGATCGAAGCCCGCGGGCTTCCTGCGCGGCTCGCCCCCCTCGTCCCGGTTGGCCCGCTCACGCGGGGGTGCCTTGGGCGGATCGGGGCGCAGGAAGAAGTCCTTGTCCGACTGGCTCATCACCGCGAGCGCTGCGGCGGCGTCGGTCATCGAGACATCGTTCTCGCTGACGTACTCCTCGACGAGTGCCCGGAAGGCGTGGAACTGTGGCGATCCCATGCTCGACGTGATGGCCTGGGCGAACCGGCCCGCACGACGCTCGTTGACCTCCTCGGCTGTCGGGACCGACATCTCCTCGACCGGCCGTCCCGAAACCTTCTCGATCGCCGAGAGCATGCGGCGCTCACGAGGGGTCACGAACAAGATCGCCTCCCCCGTGCGGCCGGCCCGGCCCGTGCGGCCGATCCGGTGGACATACGCCTCGGTGTCGTGCGGGATGTCGTAGTTGACGACGTGCGTGATGCGGTCGACGTCGAGACCCCGCGCCGCGACATCGGTCGCGACGATCAGGTCGATCCCGCCGGACTTGAGCTGGGCGACGGTGCGCTCCCGCTGCGCCTGGACCAGGTCACCGTTGAGCGCGGCAGCGGAATAGCCCCGGCTGCGCAGCTTGTCGGCCAGCTCTTCGGTTGCCGACTTGGTCCTCACGAAGACCAGCATCCCGTCACCGGTCTCGACCTCGAGGAGACGCGTCAACGCGTCGAGCTTGTGGTGGTGCGAGACCTGGATCCAGCGCTGACGGACCGTCGCGGTCGACGTCGTCGCCTTGGGCGTCGCGATGTCGACCGGGTCGTGGAGATACTTCTTGGCGAGGCTGCGGATCTGGCGCGGCATCGTGGCCGAGAACAGCGCGACCTGCTTGTACTCCGGGGTGTCGGCGAGGATCCGCTCGACGTCCTCGGCGAAGCCCATGTTGAGCATCTCGTCCGCCTCGTCGAGCACGAGGTACTCCAGCGAAGTCAGGTCGAGACTGCCCCGCTGGAGGTGGTCGATGACCCGTCCGGGCGTGCCGACCACGATGTGGGCACCCTTTTGCAGCCCGGACAGCTGGAACCCATAGCCCTGCCCGCCGTAGACAGGCAGGACGCGGATGCCCGGGATGTTGATCGCATAGGCCGTGATGGCCTCGCAGACCTGGAGCGCGAGCTCACGGGTCGGCGCGAGGACGATTGCCTGGGTCTTGGGATTGGCCGGATCGATCTTCTGCAGGATCGGCAGAGCGAACGCCGCTGTCTTGCCGGTGCCGGTCTGGGCCAGGCCCACCACGTCCTTGCCCTCGAGCAGCGTGGGGATGGCGCGGGACTGGATCGGGGTAGGCGTCTCGTAGCCGAGCGAAGAGAGGCGGTCGACCAAGGTGTCGACGAGGCCGAGGTCCGCGAAAGTCGGCGTCTCGACAGGTGTTTCGGTGGTCATGGAGGCTCCTGAGTAGGTGACGCGGGACCGGATCGGTCAAGTCCCGTGCAACCTGTCGGCAGCCACATGCATGCCAAGGTCGGGTGAGAACGTGTGCGCCCACTGCCAACGATATCGGTCACTCCCGGGTTCGGAGAAACTCACCGAGGGTGTGATTGGCCTCAGTAGGCGCCTGCGGAGGACACCACGGCGCGGAACGTCTTCCACAGGATCAGCATGTCGCCGACCAGCGACCAGTTCTCGACGTAGTAGAGATCAAGTCGGATGGTTTCCTCCCAGTCCAGGTCCGCGCGCCCGGAGATCTGCCACGGCCCGGTCATCCCAGGGCGTACGAGCAGGCGCCGGTGCGCCTCGGCGGCATACGCCGAGACCTCCGAGGCCAGCGGTGGCCGAGGACCGACCAGGCTCATGTCGCCCTTGATCACGTTGAACAGCTGCGGCAGCTCATCGAATGAATACCGCCGCAGGAACCGGCCCACACGCGTCACCCGCGGGTCATCGCGCATCTTGAACATCACGACGTTGCCGGTGTCCGGTTGCAGGTCCGCAAGCATGCCGTCGGCACCCTCGACCATGGTTCGGAACTTGATCATGCCGAACGTCCTGCCGTCACGACCGACGCGCTCCTGCACGAAGAAGACGGGGCCCGCGCTGGTCAGCCTGACGGCGATCGCAAGAACCACGAGGCCGGGCGAGAAGAGCAGGAGCAACGTCAGGCTGCCGACTGTGTCGAACAGTGCCTTGGCCCATCGTCGTGCGCCCCGGTAGGAGGGCTGCTCGACATGAAGCAGCGGCAGACCGGCGACCGGGCGGATGTGGACCCGCGGTCCGGCGATGTTGGCCAGAGACGGCGCCACGATGATCTCGATGTCGTGGCCCTCGAGGTCCCAGCCGAGCCGGCGCACCATGTCGGGGTGCATCGCATCCGATGAGGTGATGATGACGGCGTTGGTGCCCGACTCTGCGACCGTCTCGGTCAGTCCGTCGACGCCACCCAGCACCGGGACCCCCGCAACATGGGTTGGCGGGTCGGGGGTCGTGACGCACGCACCGGACAGCCGGTAGCCGAAGACCACGTTGCGGCCGATGACCTCCGCGAGGTGCTCGACCGCCTCGATGCTGCCGACGACGATCGCGTCGTGCGTCATCTCGCCATGCTGACGCCGAACCAACAGCCACTGCCGGCACGACCACCTGCTCAACGACAGGAGGATCAATCCGAATGGTATGAGCACCGCGACGTACGTTCGAGGCACTGACAACTTGATCATGTAGCCGACGAAGGCGATCACGGCGAACACCACGAGAGTCGAGTTGAAGACCCGCTTGTACTCTTCGGGACCCGCACCGAACACCCGGAAGTCCCGTGTACCGGCGACCGTCAGCACACCGTGCCAGAGGACCAGCAACGTGAATGACGCAATGACCGGTCCGGGACCAAAGGGACGGTTCAGTCCCGGAGGCAGGCTCGTCGCCCAGATCACATGGGCCGTCGCAAAGACCCAGGCGAGGACGACGAGATCGGAGAACACCAGGATGCGTCCATAGCGGCGCTCCCAGTCGGTGCCGCGATGGTCTGCCGAGGACTCCACTTCTCTCCCGTCCCACCCGGCTGCCTGCTCGGTGGCGGGATCGATCCCGAGGCTCACGCTCGGGACGGCCGCCGGACCATGCGCCGGCCGACAGCAACCGTGAGCATGAGTGCTCCGATCAGCGAGGCCGTCAGGACGACGCTCCCTGCCCCGAGCACCAACCCACCGTAGCCGCCATCGGCATCAACAAAGTAGGAAAGGGGGGCGTGTCCGGACTGCAGCAACACATAGAACACCGGCAGCAACGCGACGAATGCCGTGAGGGCGAACGCCACAAGCACGCGGCGCGTGCTGATTGGGGTGTAGTCCATGGTCACTCAGTTCCGGGGGAGGGCGCTCACAGCAGGAGCTGCCTGTGCCTGTTAAACGATCATTCATTCGATGGGTTACGTCAATTCAAATCCTCGTTACCCATCAGTCACACGTTGGGGTCTGAGTGCCGTAATCTGCCCGAAAGGATCCGTGTGCAAAGGGGAGTCATCGGTGAGTCAACGCCATCTCGTCAGGCCGATCGCTCGTCGCTGGCCCTCGACCGTCGTCACGTCGATCGCTCGGCGCTGGCCCTCGATCCTCTTGCTGACACTGATCGGGATCGGGCTGGCAGTCCTCTTCTTGAGCCTCGCCCCAGCGCGCTACTCCGCTCACGCCGACGTGCTGATAGCCCCGCCGGCTGCACAGAGCACCGACGCCGCGGACGAACGCACGGTCGCGTCCTACGCACACGTGCTTGGCGGACGGACCGTCGCCGGCCGTGTCGTCGAGCAACTCTCGCTACCCGGGAGCACGACCTCGACCGACCGGCAGATATCTGCCGAGGTCCTGCCCGGCACCTCGGTGCTCAGGGTGACCTCGACCAGCGGCCAGCCCCAGCAGGCCGCTGACATCAGCCAAGCCGCGGCAGACGCCTTCGTCCAATGGGTCGGCACCCAGGAGACCGACCTGACGGCGTCGGTCGTCGAAGATGCGGCCACGCCGGCGGATCCTTCGAGCCCGCCACGCGTGCCCTGGCTGGTCGCCGGCGGCTTGCTGGGGCTGCTCGCCGGTCTGGTCATCGCAGTGGCTCGTCAGGCCGCGGACCGCAGCATCCACACCCCGGCCGAGCTCGAGGAGGTTTCGGGCGCCCCGGTGCTGGGTGCCATCGCCTACGACCGCGCCGCCGTGCAGGCGCCGCTCATCACGTCCCTCGGGACCGGGCATCCCCGGTTCGAGGCAGTCCGGATCCTGCGCACCAACTTGCAGTTCCTCGACATCGATCGTGACAACAAGGTCATCACGATCACGAGCTCATTGGCCGGGGAGGGCAAGTCGACCACTGCGTGCAACCTCGCGATCGCGCTGGCCCAGACCGGCACACAAGTCGCGCTCGTCGAAGGCGACCTCCGACGCCCTCGAGTCAGCGAATATCTCGGCATCGAGAAGTCCGTCGGACTCACGACTGTCCTGGTCGGTCGCATCGCGCTCGACGCCGCGATCCAGCCGGCCGCCACGCCGGGGCTCGATGTCCTCACCAGTGGAGCGCTTCCGCCCAACCCGTCCGAGATCATCCAGACCAATGCCATGCGGTCCCTCGTCACGGAGCTGCGCCATCGCTATGACGTCGTGTTGATCGACGCCCCCCCGTTGCTGCCAATCACCGACGCATCACTTCTCGCATCCATCTCGGACGGCGCGATCCTCGTCGTACGCCACGGGAAGACCGGACGAGAGGAGGTGCGGGCCGCCACGGACCGCCTCCAGTCGGTGGGCGCAAGGCTGCTCGGCACGGTGCTCAACATGTCTCCGGTCAAGGAGCTGTCGCGTTATGGCTACGGGTATGGACCCGAGTTCTTCGATCGGGCAACCGGCGGGGGCAAGGGGGGCTCGCGCCGCAACTAGGCCACTGTCGCCAAGGCGTTGAGCCGGCTGCTGATCGTCTGGACCGCATCGGCGATCTGATCGGCAGTCTTCCGGTGGATCTCCGGGCTGCGGCGATAGGGATCGCCAATGTCGACCTTGGCTGGCGCCTTGCTGCGCTGCCGAGCGGCCTGCGCGACGAGCGCGCGGGGGTCGTCACCGTCGACCAGCGCGGTGAGCGCGGTGAGCGCGGCAAACTCCATCAGGGTAAATGTCTTGCGCAGGGCGCGCGGGTTCATCGCCAGAACTTCAGAGCGGTGCACTCTGGTCGCGGTGAGGATCAGGTCCGCCGAGTCGACCAGGTAGGAGTCGATCGCGTGCGACCGGAAGTTGGTCGCGGAGTGACCGAGTCGCATGAGCTCCATCGCGGCCATGGCGTCCATCGGCTGGCGGTTCCACCCCTGGACCCCGGCGCTGGCCACCTCGAACTGGTCGCGGTCCAGCTGCGCACGCAGCAACACCTCGATCATCGGCGATCGGCAGATGTTGGCGGTGCAGACTCCCAGGATCGCGAAGCGCCGGGAGGACATCAGCGCAGAACCGGCCGGACGTGGAGGCCGGCCTCCGGGTCGACGAGCAGCTCCTGGTTGGCGGCGACGCCGTCTGCCAGGAGCGTGGCCCGGGATCGACGTTGCGCTTGACCACCGCAAGCGCGATCGGGCCCAGCTCGTGGTGCCGGGCTGAGGAGCCAACGAACCCCACTCGAACGCCCTCCAGCGTGACATCCGATCCGTGCGCGGGGAGGTGGTCGACCGACCCGTCGAGCAGCAGCCGTACGAGGCGACGAGGCGGGCGACCGAGGGTGTGAACCCTCGCGACGGTCTCCTGGCCCCGGTAGCACCCCTTGTCGAGGTGCACGGCGACGCCGAGCAGCCCGACCTCGTTGGGGATCGTCCGATCGTCGGTGTCAAGGCCCACCCGCACCACGCCCGCCTCGATGCGCTCAGCTTCCCAGGCCCAGAGCCCTACCGGGCTGCCGAGCTCGGCGGGCAGGTCGAGGAGCGACGCACGTGGTCGGATCTCCCACCGCAACCCGGGCCGGCCGATGACCGCCCAGGTGTCGCTGACCAACGTGACCTCGACGCGCAGCATGAAGCGCATGCGGTCGAGGAACGCTACGAGCGCGGCACCCGCCCCGGGCTCGGTGTGCGCCCAGAACGTCTCGCCGTCGTCGACGCCGGAGAAGCCGTGCTCGATGCGGCCCTGCGGCGACAGCAGCAAGACCTCAGTGGGGATGCCTGGTGCGAGGTTCTCGAGGAACTGCGTCGTCAGCGAGTGGAGCCAGGTCAGGCGGTCGGGTCCGGTGACCGTGACGACGTCCCGGTGGGACAGGTCGACGAACGTGTCGCCCCCGGCCAACCGGCGCTGCTCGGCGGAGATCGAACCATAGTGGGCCGCGACTGCACCGTCCGGGGCGTCTCCGCCCACTGCGCCGGGCAGGGCGAGCAGCGGGCTGTCAGACACGCTTGAGCCTCCCCCACAGGTGAGACTGCATCTCCTGGCCACCAGCTGCCATGTCATAGGCGTACATCAGGTCGCCCTCGACAAGTCCGTACATCCGCTGTCCGGCGGTGTAGTCCTTGGCCGTGGAGGTGCGCGCGACGACATCGGTCGCAAGAGTGACGCGCGGGCCGTCGATCTCGCCGTACCAGACTTCGGCATAGCCCGTGGGGTGCGCGAGGACGAGCTCGAGCTGACCGTCGGTCTTGGGCCGCAGGAACCCCGTCTCGATGGCCCCAGGGCGCACCCGGTCGCCCTTGTCATCGGTGATCCACGTGCGGCTGAAGTAGTGCAGGAACGGCCGGGTGTCGTGAGCGAACACGACGTCCTGCTCGTAGGTGAACGGCTCGATCGTCGGGTAGTCGCCGTGGCCGTCACCATGCCAGTTGCCGAGCAGCCACACGACCGGCATCAGGTCGGGGTGGAGGTCGGATGGGATCTCGAACGGCATACATACCAGTCTACGGTGGCGCAATAGGGTGACGGCATGAGAGCCGTCGTGCAGCGAGTCACCCAGGCCCGCGTCGATGTCGGGGGCCGGGCAGTGGGCCAGATCGGGACCGGCCTGATGGTCCTGCTCGGCATCACCCATGACGACACGTCCGAGGCTGCGGCCCACCTGGCCGCCAAGATCTGGAACCTGCGCATCCTTCGCGATGAGACGTCGGCAGCCCAGGTGGGGGCCGAGATCCTGGTCGTCAGTCAGTTCACGCTGTATGGCGACGCGCGCAAGGGCCGCCGGCCCACCTGGACCGCTGCGGCGCCGGGACCCGTTGCAGAGCCGCTCTACAACCAGTTCTGTACTGCACTCCGAGACCTGGGCGCGCCGGTCGCGGAAGGGATCTTCGGAGCAGACATGGAGATCTCCCTCACGAACGACGGTCCGACCACGCTGATCCTCGAGGTATGACCTGGAGTCGACTTGGCCGCCTTGGTCCAACCCGACAGAATGGACTGGATTCCCTGAGAACGGAGCACGATGGCAGGCAAGATCGGCAGCCGCTACCGCGACGCTGGCAAGCGGAGAGCCGACGGCGACTCCTTACGTCGACGCCACCGCAAGACCTTTCGCGCCCTGGTGGCCCTCGCCATCGTGTTCGGTCTGGTGATCGTCGGCACCGGCGCCTACGCCTACATGCTCAACAACAAGCTCGACAACCTCGAGAAGGTCGAGCCCAAGCTCAAGGAGAAGGATCGCCCCGACCCCGACAAGGGCAAGGCGCTCAACATCTTGTTGATCGGCTCCGACAAGGGCAAGAAGGTCGATGGCGAGTCCGCCGACACCTCGATCTCTCAGGACGCCGAGGCGGCCGAGTGGCCTGCCGGCAAGTACCGCTCAGACACCCTGATGATCGTGCACATCACGGCCAACCGAAAGTACGCCTTCTTGATGTCGATCCCCCGTGACACCGTCACGACGATCTACAACGAAGAGGGCGAGGCGCAGGGCCAGGAAAAGATCAACGCTGCCTTTTCCTCCTACGGGCCGTCAGGCACGATCTCGACTGTCGAGCACCTCACCGACCTGAGGATGAAACATCTCGCGATCATCGACTGGGAGGGGTTCAAGGACCTGTCGACGGCCGTCGGTGGCGTCCCGGTGACGATCCCCAAGGCGTTCTACGACCCCAAGCAGGAGATCCAGTGGGAGGCGGGTGAGCAGAAGCTGGAGGGTAAGCAGGCGCTCGCATACGTCCGCACCCGCTACGGCCTGCTCCGCGGCGACTTCGATCGCATCGCCCGCCAGCAGAACTTCCTGCGGGCCTTGATGGGCAAGATCCTCGCCAAGGGCACGATGCGCAACCCGGTCAAGCTCATCAACACCGTCGGCGCACTGACCGAGAACCTCACGGTCGACTCGCAGTGGACCACGGGCGACATGCGCGGGCTCGCGCTCTCGCTGCGCGGCGTGCAGACCAAGGACGTCATCTTCTTGACCGCTCCCGTGGCCGGCACCGAGACGGACCCCGCCCTGGGCAGCATCGTGCGCCTCGACGAAGCCAAGTCGCAGGAGATGTACACCGCATTCCGTGAGGACAATCTGCGGGCCTACCTCAAGAAGTATCCCGACGACGTGCTCAGGCCACCTGATGAGGTCGGCTGACGTTCGGCCGCTCTAGCTGCAGGCCGACTTGACCCGGAAGTCGTTGAAGGTCGGCCGGATACCGGGGGTGGTCGAGAAGATCGCATCGCTCGCCTGGCCGCGGCCGGAGATCATCGAGGTCGTGACGCTGTAGGACTGACCGGGCTTGATCACCAGCGCGACGCTGGAGACATTTCGTCCGAGGTGTCGGTCGGCATAGACAGTCTGCGGCTTGCCGTTGACCCGGACGGAGACGATGCCACCTGCGAACGGCGAATAGATCTGCATGTTGATCCGCATCGTCCCCCGGGGCGTGTAGAGCCCGATGCCGGTGATGAAGGGCGACAATCGCTTGGCATTCTGGGGAGCGTTGGAGGTCAGCTCGGTCGCGGTCGTGAGCTCCTGTATGTCGCCCGCGAGGCATCGGCCTGCGCGCACTGTCGTCGCGTAGTCCAGGTAGTAGGCCATCTTGCCGCCCGCAGCATCGCTCAGGTAGACACCGACATGCGGAGTGTCCCCTTCATCGCCCCCGACGATCCCCGACAGACCGGTCTTGGCGATCTCACGCTGCTCCGCCGGCTTCGACGCCCATACGGACAACCGGTTCTCGGTGGCAGAGCTGACCATGGCGCCGATGATGGTGCGCGAGTCGCCCTTCCCGGATTTGACCACATTGAAGATCTTTCGCGCTGCACTCTCGAAGACATCGTCCTGCTTCACATTGTCCTGGTACTTCTGATAGACACCGTTCAGCAACACATCGACGGCGTTGCTCTGGTCGAGCAACGTGCCGTCCGTCAGCAGGACCGGACCGGTTCCTCCGAGGATGAGACCCATGGCGACCGGATCAATCGAGATGACCCCGTCGACGTTGACGTCCAGGCCCTTGTCGACCATGGCCTGGGTGATCTGGGCCGTGCGGGGGAAGTTCGGTGTGAGATTCGCGTCTCGCAGATCGGTGACGAATGACGAGGAGAAGATCTTGGACTCGTCCGCCGTCATCGGCAGGACCGGCCGTTCGAACGGCCGGAGGTCCAGGATGGAACCCTGCTTGCCCATCGAGAGCTTGCCCTTGTCCGCCTTGAGAATCGCGAAGGACCCGGCGATGCCGCCGGTCGGGCGGATCTCCGCGTTGTTCTGGATCAGGAGGAGGTAGCGGCGGGTGTCGTTGGCGCCCAGCATCGATGGAAGCAGTCGAGCTGCGGTGCGGCTGGACACCGCCGCCGACTGCGCCGACGCGATCTTGCGCTGGACCGTTCCGACGGGTCCACGCACCGGCACCAGGAGGGAGTCGGTCTCGATCTGCTTGAGCTTGTCGTCGGCGGACGTCAGTGCCGTGGCTGCCGCGATGACCGACGGGCGGATCTCCTGGATGGTCTCGAGGTCGACCCGGCCGTTGCGCGGACTGAAAGCGTTGAGGTTGATCTGCTCAGACAGCCCGACCACGGGCGGCATGGCTTCAGTCGCTATTTGATCGACGACCTCCGAAACGGTCCGCACGGCAGCCACGTTCTGGCCGAGGAAGGGCACGCGGGACCCGACGTCCCACAGTGGGCCGTCTGTCTGGTCTCGCGCGCGCGCAGCCGACTGTTGCAATGCTCCCAGTGAGGCCTGCGCCCCTTCGGTGTCACCGGCGACGATCTGTCCCTGCAGGACCTCTGCCTGGTTGGCTGCCAATCGCAGTGACGAGCCCGCCTGGGCAGCCTGGACCGCGAAGAGCACACCGAGGACTGACAGCACCCCGACGGCCGCGAGGCCGACCTGCGCACGGGTGACCCGCCGGTACCACGGCAGATGGTTGGATCCACGCGTCTGCCCCGACCGCTCGGGAAGCTGGGGGAATCTCATGCCAGGCCCCGTGGGTCGAAAATCATCCACGCCCCAGTGGCAGGGCGCACATGACGGCGGACGTTCCGATGGTCAGTGTGAGTTGTGGCGATGGCGCGCTGCGTAAGTCGCACCTGCTCCACCCAGAACCAAGGCTCCACCGAGCATGAGGATCCAGAGATTGGAGCCACCGGTGTTCGGGAGCAGTCCATCATCGGCCGCGGCCGGGCTGGTGCCCCTGGGGAGGAGCGTGACGTTGGCAGAGACCTTGCAGACCTGCGTCGCGGTCTGCACCGACTCGCCTGCACCGGCTGAGTAGAAGGCTGGGGTCACATCGGCGGAGGTGCTTGTGCTGGCAAGGGCGCCGGCTGTCGCGTTGTCGAACGTGCACGTCGCCCGGATCTTGGACGTGCTCTTCTTGTCGACGACATCAGTCTTGAACGACCCGGAGAACGTTTGGCCGTCACCGGTCCTGGTCTTGCCGTCATAGGTGACGGTCCAGTCGCAATCGACCTCACCCGAGTCGGCGGTGAACTGGAACGTTCCGCCACCGACCAGAGTCGACCTGCTGAGAGTCAGCGAGATCCCGCAGTCGGGGTATGCCTGAGCCACTCCCGATGACAACAGGGTCATCGCAAGTGCGATTACCGCTGCGCCTGCAAGGCGAATCTTGAACATTGCGCTCCCAGTGGGTCCGAGTTTGATGGTGCTGCCAACGCGTAGTGCTACTCCCGCGCCTTCATGTGAAAGCACAGTACGCCGCGAACAACGAGTATCTGTAGTAGTCCGTTACGCCCGACTCTACCGTAGGAGCGACCGAACAGCGCCACGATCCCACAGAAGGCTTGAATCGCTGAGACGCAGCGCCGCGAGAAAATGGATCGAGGCGTGCCCCGCGCCGACCGGGCACCCCGCCACAAAGCAGCTAAGACCCCGACGGCCACCTCGGCCACGAGGCCCTTGGCGGCTGTCACGGCGTTGTCGACCGAGACGGCCTTGGGTGCGAGGGTGCGCAGCGTCCACTCGCCGGGGCCGGCGAAGAACCGGAACTGACCCGTTGCCGAGGTCGGGACCTCGGCGGTGAACTCGCCGGTGCGGTCGAGCAGGCGCACGTATGCGTTGCCGACCGGCTGACCGTCACGAGTGACGATGCCCTGGATCACGGCCTGGTTCTGGACGTCGACGCCGTCGAGCGAGGGTCCGCCCTTGATCGCGCCGCACATCAGGCAGCACCCGGCTCGTCGCCCAGGGCGACCGGCACGCTGCGCAGAGAGCCGTATTCGCTCCAGGATCCGTCATAGTTCTTGACGTTCTGGTGGCCGAGGATCTCCTTGAGCACGAACCAGGTGTGGGAGCTGCGCTCGCCGATGCGGCAGTAGGCGATGGTGTCCCTCGCGTCGTCCAGACCTGCGTCGGCGTAGAGCTCCTTGAGCTCCTCGTCGCTGCGGAACGTACCGTCGTCGTTGGCAGCCTTGCTCCACGGGACGTTGCCGGCGGTCGGGATGTGACCGCCGATCTGCGCGGCCTCCTGCGGGAGGTGCGCCGGAGCCAGGAGGCGGCCGGCGTATTCATCGGGGCTGCGGACGTCGATCAGGTTCTTGGTGCCGATCGCCGAGATGACCTCATCACGGAACGCACGGATGTCGGCGTTCGGCTCCTTGGCGGCATACGTCGTGGCCTCGCGGCTCGGCACGTCGCCGCTGAGCTCGCGAGAGTCGAGCTCCCACTTCTTGCGACCGCCGTCGAGCAGGCGGAGGTTGTCGTGGCCGTAGTACTTCAAGTACCAGTAGGCATAGGCGGCGAACCAGTTGTTGTTGCCGCCGTAGAAGACGATCGTGTCATCGTTGCTGATGCCCTTGGCCGACAGGAGCGCCTCGAGCTTGTCCTTGCTCACGAAGTCGTGGCGGACACCGTCCTGGAGATCCTTCTTCCAGTCCAGCTTGATGGCACCGGGGATGTGCCCCTTGTCGTATGCCTCGGCGTCCTCGTCGACCTCGACGAGGACGATGGTCGGGTCATTGAGGTTTTCCTCGACCCAGTCTGCGGTGACGAGCGCGGATTCGCGGCTCATGCTGTACCTCCGTTGTGTGCCCTGGCGGGCGGTTGACGTTGCGTGGGATAGCTGTGGGACCGATGAAGTTGTCAGGCGGTCGCCGGCGCGAGCCGGCGGAGCACCAGGTAGAGCTCGCAGCCGAGGCACAGGCCGACGGCTGCGTTGAGCAGGGCTGCCACGAGCGCGAACGCCGTGGCGATGTAGCCGACCGTCGTCGCCCCTGCGAGGAAGGCGATCAGGGCGGCACCGGTGAATCCGAGCCCGACGACTTGCGCGAACCGCGGCGGACGGGCGTCCTCGAGCTCGGCCGGTGGCCCGATCCGCGGACGTACGACCGTGGCGAACAGGATCGAGTAGGGCGACCGGTTCAGGCCGAACACTGCCGCGACGGCGAACACCGCGACCTGGCCGGCCAGCACGATCACGTTGATCGGCTCAGGGGTCACCAGCACCAGAGCGAGGACAGCCGCCGAGATGCCGGCGACCGCGCGAAGACCACGCGGGTCCACCTGTGCGGGTGAGGACATGTTGCTCCTGCGCTGGGGCACGACCCGGATCGACCCTGGGCGTGCGTGAACTGACGGACGAGAGGTGTCAGCGCATTCGACACAGCGCGGAGCGCGTGAGGCAGTTGTCCACTGCCCGGCGCCGCGTCAAGTGTGTCGTCTGGAACATGACTCCAGAGTAGGGACCACCTCGCCGGAATTCACTCCCGAGTCTCATTATATGGGCAGGTGTCCCACATGTTGGCGCTCAGTCTGCAATGGCAGGCCGTTATCGGGCGTCCTGGACAGCTTCCCCGAGCGCCGCGAGCACCTGTTCGCGACGTGGGAGGCCCGAGGCGCGGGTCGTGACCGCCCCGGATGCGTCGAGGACCAGGACCGTCGGGGTCCGCATGATGTTGAGCCGCCGCACCATGTCGAGATGCTCCTCGGCGTCGATGTCGACCGCAACGACGCCATCGACCTTGGCCGCGACATCGGTCAGGAGGACGCGGGTGGCTCGGCAGGGGGCGCAAAACGCGGACGAGAACTGCACCAGGGTCGCGCGCTCACCCAGGGCGGTGCCGATGTCGGCACGAGTGAGCATCTCCGTATCAGGCCGTGGGCTGGCACCCGAGAACCGGCCATTCTTTGCCTTGACCGCCGCCGCGACCACCGCGGTCAGCGCCACGGCAGCAAGCAGCGCGATGAGTCCGGTCATGTCAGGAGTTTACGTCGCGGCCCGGCGGACCCGGGTCAGAAGCCGGCGTTGATGAGCTGGCCACCGACAAAGAGCAGCGGCGCTGCGAGGGCGATCGACAACGCACCGGGGAACCCCCAGCTGGCCGAAGGGTGCATGTGCCCACGGGCCCACGCACGTCCCAGCACCTGGCCGAGCACCGCGAACAAGGCCGTCGCGGAGCCGATTGTCACCCCGAACAGCCACGTCATCGGCGAGTCGACCTGGTGCGCGACCACCGCACCCGCGCCTGCCCCGGCGATGACGGAGAGCGACGCGCACACCCAACGGTCGATCGGAATCAGCCACACCAGCAGCCCCGTGGCGAGGCTGGCCGCGCCGACCGCCACGACCTCGGCATCGCCGAACGACTGCACTGCCCCGATCCACCCCGCAGTGAGGGCGGCGAAGACGCCGAGAGTCACCGCGTAGGCCGTCGATGGGACGAGATCCGATCGGCCGTCAGACCGCAGCATCTGCGCGATGAGAGCGACGAACAGCGAGACCGTGATGGCCGGCAGGATCCCGGCCAGCGTCCCGAAGTCGGTGACGCCGACGACCTCTGCGGACGCCCCTTCGGCTCCCGTCAACAGGTCCGGTGCGAGCGTGACAGTCGTGGCGACCACCCCGCCGCTCAGCGCAGCAATGAAGTGCGGTGAATGGATGGATCGACCCGACACGTCGACCGCGCTCGGCGCCAGTGCGATCAGCACCTGGGTCAGCAGGACCGCCGCGGCCACGAACAGCGGATCGGTGTATGCGGCCAGCGTGATGACACCCGCCAGCGCGACAGACAAGAGGGTGGACCCGATGCGTGACACCTCCGCATGATGCCAGCCGGACTCACCCGCCGCTGCATCTTGGCCGCTCAACCGCCCGCGAAGGGTGGGAGGAACTCGACCGTGTCGCCGGGGTGCAGCCGGATCGTCGCATGATCCCGACCACCGACGGGGGTCTCACCCACGAGGATCGAGCAGGATGCGATCACGTCGTCGAACCGGTCCCGGTCAGCATGCCGGCGACTGATCTCCGTCAGGAGGTCGGCCAGGGAGCCAGCCGGTAGACGTTCCTCGGCGGTGCCCGCGGCGGCCCGTGCGGCGGCCCAGTAGTGCACCGTCACGTCACTGTCATTCACGTCACGCTTTGGCAATTGCTCCGACACATGACGTATTGTTGACCATGCAACGAGGCCATGGTGACTCACCTTGGCCTTTTCGCATAGATGGACCCGCTACTACGCGGCACGGAGGCTCACCCCATGTCCCACCTGCTCCTGTTGACCAAGAGCACGCAGTCCTCGGTCGAGGTGCTCCCCGCCCTCGCCCTGCTGCCCCACCACGTCAAGATCCTCCCGGCCGAGGCGAGTGCCTTGCTCGATGCACCCCCGTGCGACGCCGTCCTGGTTGACGGCCGCCACGACCTCGCGCAGGTCCGCAGCCTGACCCGGGTCATCCGCACGACCGGCATCGAGTGCCCCCTGATCCTGATCCTGACCGAAGGCGGGCTCGCCGTTGCGGCCTCCGACTGGGGCATGGATGACGTCATCTTGACGACGGCCGGCCCCGCCGAGCTCGAGGCACGCCTTCGCCTCGGCATCGGGCGCATCGCCGCCAGCCGCGACGGTGACAACGAGAGCCACGTGATCTCCTCCAGCGGCCTAGTCATCGACGACGCGACCTACACCGCCAAGCTCGAGAACCGCACGCTCGACCTCACGTTCAAGGAGTTCGAGCTCCTCAAGTTCCTCACCCAGCACCCCGGTCGGGTGTTCACCCGCCAGCAGCTGCTGCAGGAGGTGTGGGGCTACGACTACTTCGGCGGCACGCGCACGGTCGACGTCCACGTACGCCGGCTGCGGGCCAAGCTGGGCACTGACAACGAGACCCTGATCGGCACGGTCCGCAACGTCGGCTACCGCTTCGTGGCCACCAAGACGGAGCCTGCACGCGACAGCGCAGACAGCAACGCCTAGATTCGAGGCTGATGGCCCACCTCACTGCGCAAGGTCTGCTCGACCTCGTCCTCGACGAGGGTTCCTTCGTCTCGTGGGACGAACCCGTCGACCACTCGGGCCTCGACCCGAAATATCGGCAGGAGCTGGTTGCCGCCACCGAGCGAGCGGGGACCGACGAGTCCGTGCTCACGGGCCGAGGGCTGGTGCACGGCCGCCCGGTCGCGGTGCTGGTCAACGAGTTCCGCTTCCTGGCCGGGTCGATCGGTCGGGCGGCGGCACTGCGGATCGTGACGGCCGTGCGGCGCGCGACCGCTGAGGGCATACCGATCCTGGCCACCACGGCCTCCGGCGGCACACGTATGCAGGAGGGCACGCCGGCGTTCGTCCACATGATCGACATCTCGCGTGCGCTCATGGCGCATCGGGCTGCGGGGCTCCCCTACCTGATCTACCTGCGCCACCCCACGACCGGCGGCGTCTTCGCATCGTGGGGCTCGCTGGCGCACATCACGATCGCCGAGCCCGGCGCGCTCATCGGCTTCCTGGGCCCCAAGGTCTACGAGCTGCTGGAGGGCAAGCCGTTCCCGCCCAACGTGCAGACCGCGGAGAATCTGGCCGACCGCGGGATCATCGATGCCGTCGTGCTGCCCGACGAGCTGCCGCTGCTGGTCGATCGCACCCTTGGTCTTCTCGTCGACCCACCAACAGCCCAGACCCGCGAGGTGCGCACCACCGAGGTCCGTCGTGAGCGATCGGCCTGGGAGTCGATCCAGATCACTCGAGGTCGGCATCGCGCAGGCGTGCGTGAGGTGCTCCGCTACGGCAGCGATGCGACGGTTCGGCTGCAGGGCACCGAGAAGGGCGAGCGGGACAGCGCCATGATCGTGGGCCTCGCCCGGCTCGATGGTCAGCCCTGCGTGGTCGTCGGACAGGACCGCACGACCCAGAGCCGGTTCAAGCCCATGGGCCCGGCGGCGCTGCGCGAAGCACGCCGAGGGATGCGGCTTGCCAACGAGCTGCGACTGCCGCTCGTCTCGTTCATCGACACCCCCGGCGCCGAGCTGTCGCCCGAGGCCGAGCAGGGCGCGATCGCCGGCGAGATCGCGCGATGCATTGCGTGGATGTCGACGATGCGGGTGCCGACCGTTTCGGTCCTCCTCGGGCAGGGTTGCGGTGGTGGCGCACTGGCCCTGCTGCCGGCCGATGTCGTCATCGCCGCGGAGAACGCCTGGCTCTCGCCGCTTCCGCCCGAGGGCGCCAGCGCGATCGTGCACGGCGACCTCGACCACGCGGCCGAGATGGCCGAATCCCAGCGGGTCGGTGCGATCGACCTGTATGAGAACGGCACCGTGCACCACATCGTGTCCGAGCCCGAGGGCGACACCCCGGAGCTGCTGGCCCGCGCCATCGCCGCAGAGGTTGGCGCGCAGCTCGTCGCACTGCGTGCCCGATGAGCATCCTCGAGCTGGCCGCTCGCGCCGCAGAGGTCGACGGAGTCGAGCCGCTCAACGAGGCCAGTCTGTTCGCGTTGCGCGACAAGACGCCCGCCCGCGTCCTGGTGCAACAGACCGAGTCGGACGGCACGGTCTCGGCAGCGGCTTATGCCGCTGGCGACGCGCCGGTCGAGATCGTCGTCGACCCTGGCCACCGCCGCGCCGGCAGGGGCCGTCGCATCCTCGACGAGCTGCTTGCGGACGGTGAGGACCGCTTCTGGGCGCACGGGGACCTGCCTGCCGCTCGGGCTCTCGCGGCCGCAACGGGCCTCACGGCCGAGCGGATCCTGCTGGTGCTGCGGTTGGCGTTCGACGGAGCTCCGGCGACCGAACGAGTGCCGGTCGGAGTCGCAGTGCGGTCATATTCGCCCGCTGATGCCGACCAGATCATCGCGGTCAACGCCCGAGCATTCGCCCACCATCCGGAGCAGGGCTCGATGGACAGCGCCGATTTCGCGCGCCGGACATCGGCCGAGTGGTTCGACCCTGCCGGTTTGTTCGTGGCCGAGCGTGACGGTCGCATCGTCGGGTTCCACTGGACCAAGGTCGAAGGAGGGATCGGCGAGGTCTATGTCGTCGGCATCGATCCGGGCGAGCAGGGCGGCGGCCTCGGCACCGCACTCACGGCGCGAGGGCTTCGCCATCTCCACGAGCGCGGGGTGTCGGTCGTGGACCTCTACGTGGAGGGCGACAACGCGCCGGCGCTCAAGGTCTATCGCAACCTCGGCTTCCAGCAGCACGCCAAGGACACGCTCTACTCCCGCTGACGGGTCACTTTTCGACCGCTGACGGGTCACTTGTGACCCATCGACGGGTCACTCGTCGCGCTCGCATTGACCACAACTGACCCGTCACTGCGCAGCTTCTGACCCGTCAGCGGCTCGGGGTGATGCTTCAGGTGAGGCCGCGTTGGAGGGCAGCTGCTGCACGGCGCATCGCGCGTGGGGCAGAGGTGCCGATTGCGACCATGTTGGCGAACGAGTGGATCAGGCTCTCCTCGCAGACGTACTCGACCGGGACACCGGCGTCGCGCAGCTTGTCCGCGTAGGCCTTGCCCTCATCGAGCAGGGGGTCGAACCCGGCCGTGACGACATACGCCGGGGCTACACCCGCCACGTCATGGTGCAGCGGCGAGAGCCTCATGTCGGACTTGTCCTCGGTGCCGATCAGGTAGTGCTCCTCAGCCAGGTCCATGAACGCCTTGGTGAGATAGAACCCATCGGCGTACGTCATGCGGCTCGTGCTGGTCTCGAGGAAGTCGGTGGCTGGATAGATCAGCAGCTGGAACGCCGGCCGGATGGCATCTCCGGGACCCGACGCAGGGTTCTTGACGGCGAGCTGCGAGACGATCGCGGCCAGGTTGCCGCCGGCACTGTCACCGCCGACCGCGATGCGCGAGGGATCGATGCCGATGCCCTTGGCATGATCGGCGACCCACGTCCAGGCGGCCCATGCATCATCGACACCTGCAGGAAAGGGAGCCTCAGGCGCGAGCCGATAGTCCACCGCCACGACCCGGACCTGCGCCTCCTCGGCGAGGAACCGGCACACCGCATCGTGGCTGTCGAGATCGCCATAGATCCAGCCGCCGCCGTGGAAGAAGACCAGCGCCGGCGCATCCCCGGTCAGGCCGCGCGGCGTGTAGAAGCGGAGCGTCAGCGGACCTCCGGGCCCATCGATCGTCCGATCCGTGACGGCCCCGATCGGCAGGCCCCCTCCGACGACCTTGGCACCCGCGACGATGTTGGCCCGACCCTTGCGGATCGCCATGGTCTCGACCGCGGGACCCTCAAGACTCTGCAGCTTGAGCAAGAGCTGCATCTCGGGATCGAGGGTCTTGCCGTCAACAATGATCGGGGCGCCGGCCAGGCGACGGATCACCGGACTCGGCAGCTTCAGGATCGAACGGGCGGTGGCTCCTCGAGCGGCACCGGTCAACTGACTCACGATCGACATGTGAACACGGTAGCGGTGATCAGGCTCGTTCAATTCGCGTTCACATTGGACTGTCATTCTGTACACGTGGACAGTCATGAAATTGCCGTCGTCGACCTCGAGTCCCCGGCGTCACCCGATGAGTTCGACGTCGACCCGCCCTTCGATCCTGCGCAGGGCACGCTGCCTGAGGACCGCTTCCTCGATCGCGAGCTGTCGTGGATCGCGTTCAACGCGCGGGTGCTCGAGCTCGCGTGCGACGAAAAGACTCCCCTGCTCGAACGCGTACGCTTCCTGGCGATCTTCGCGAGCAACCTCGACGAGTTCTTCATGGTGCGCATCGCCGGCCTCAAGCGCCGCATTGCTGCCGGGGTCGCAGTCCCGGCGGCCAGCGGACTCAGCCCGCGCAATGTCCTCTCCCGGAGCCTCGAGGCGAGCCAGGAGCTCATGGCTCAGCATGCCGAGACCTATCACCAGGACATCGTGCCGGCGTTGGCCGACGCCGGCATCGAGCTGCTGCACTGGGACTCCTTGAGTGGGACCGAGCAGGAGCAGGTCAGCGCGTTCTATCGTGACCGGGTCTTCCCGATCCTGACGCCACTCGCAGTCGACCCCGCGCATCCCTTCCCCTACATCTCGGGCCTCTCGCTCAACCTCGCCCTCGTGATGCGCAACCCCGCGACCGGCAAGGACCACTTCGCCCGGGTCAAGGTCCCCCCCATCATCAATCGATGGATGGAGGCCGGCCCCGGACGATTCGTGCCGCTCGAGGAGGTCATCGCCGCGCACCTCGACCTGCTGTTCCCGGGCATGGAGGTCATCGCCCACCACGCCTTCCGTGTCACTCGCAACGAGGACCTCGAGGTCGAGGAGGACGACGCCGAGAACCTGCTCAAGGCGCTCGAGAAGGAGCTGCTCCGCCGCAAGTTCGGCCCGCCGGTACGCCTCGAGGTCGAGGAGTCGATCGACCCCGGTGTGCTCGACCTGCTGGTCTCCGAGCTCGGCATCCGCGTCGAGGAGGTCGTACGCCTGCGTGGCCCCCTCGACCTGCGCAGCCTCAACGAGATCGCCGACCTCGATCGCCCCGATCTGCGGTTCGAGCCGTTCGTCCCGGGCACCCACGAGCACCTCGCCGAGGTCGAGACCTCGAAACCCGCTGACCTGTTCGGCGCCCTGCGCAAGCGGGACGTGCTGGTCCACCACCCCTATGACTCGTTCGCCACCAGCGTGCAGCGCTTCATCGAGCAGGCCG
>NZ_JBBJMJ010000019.1:0-58970 GCF_037719875.1 Aeromicrobium sp.
TGTCGATGAAGTCGACGACGATGATGCCGCCGATGTCGCGCAGCCGGAGCTGGCGCACGACCTCTTCAGCGGCCTCGAGGTTGTTCTTGGTCACGGTCTCCTCGAGGTTGCCCCCGGAGCCGGTGTATTTGCCGGTGTTGACATCGACGACCGTCATGGCCTCGGTGCGGTCGATCACGAGCGAGCCGCCCGATGGCAGGAAGACCTTGCGGTCCAGCGCCTTGTGGATCTGCTCGTCGAGTCGATATGAGGCGTAGGCGTCCTTGCCGTCCGCGCTCTCCCAGCGGTTGACCCGCTCGGCGAGATCCGGAGCCACGTGGTCGATGTAGCCCTTGATCATGTCCCAGGCATCATCGCCTTCGACGATGAGTCCGTGGAAGTCTTCGTTGAACAGGTCGCGCACGACCTTGATCATGAGGTCGGGCTCGGAGTAGAGCAGCTCAGGCGTGGCCCCTCCGGCTTGCGGGGAGCTGGCGGCCTGGACCTTGCCCTCGATGACCTCCCACCGCGCGGACAGCGCCTTGACATCGCGGGTCAGCTGCTCCTCGGTCGCACCTTCGGCCGCCGTGCGCACGATGACGCCGGTGTTGTCGGGCAGGACTTCCTTGAGGAGGGTCTTGAGCCGGGCCCGCTCGTTCTCGGGCAGCTTGCGGGAGATGCCGCTCGTCTGACCGCCGGGAACCAGGACGAGGAATCGGCCCGGCAGGCTCACCTGACTGGTCAGGCGGGCACCCTTTTGGCCGATCGGATCCTTGCTGACCTGCACGAGGATCGTCTGGCCGGGCTTGAGCGCGTCCTCGATCTTGCGCTGCTTGCCATTGCCGAGCGTGGTCCAGTCGACCTCGCCGGCGTAGAGCACGGCGTTGCGACCCGCGCCGATGTCGACGAAGGCGGCCTCCATGCTCGGCAGGACGTTCTGCACCTTGCCGAGGTAGACGTTGCCGATGATCGAGACCTGTGACTCGCGGGCAACATAGTGCTCGACGAGCACATTGTCCTCGATCACCGCGATCTGCGTGTAGTCGTCGCGCTGGCGGACGACCATCTCGCGCTTGACCGACTCGCGCCGAGCCAGGAACTCGGCCTCCGACACGATCGGGGCGCGGCGGCGTCCGGCTTCACGCCCTTCACGGCGGCGTTGCTTCTTGGCCTCGAGCCGGGTCGAGCCCGCGACGCCGGTGATCTCGTCCTCGGCACTTCGGCCGTTGCGCACCCGCACCACGGTGTTCTCGGGGTCGTCGGGCGAGGAGTCGGCACCCTCGCCTGCCCGGGCCCGGCGGCGGCGGCGGCGCGTGCCGCCGTTGCCATCGTCCTCGGTGTCGTCGTCGCCGTCATCTGCGGCCTCATCGCCGTCGTTGTCGCCCTTGCGGCGACGACGTCCGCCGCGGCTGCGACGACGGCGCTTGGGTGCATCGGGATCGTCGTCGTCCTCATCGTCCGCGTCATCGTCGGCGCTGGTGGACTCGGCCGGCGCCGCCTTGGGGCGAGGCGGGGCGAGGCCGGGCTCGGGAGCCTTGAACATGGCGGCGGCGGTACCGACTGGCGCGGCATCCTCGGCACCCTCTGACTTCTTGGCCGAGGCCTTCTTGGCCGCGCCCTTCCTGCCGGCAGCCTTCTTGGCCGGGGCCTCGGTCGCGGTGTCGTCGGCTGACTCGTCAGGGGTCACCGACTCCTTGGCAGCGGCGGGCTTCTTGGCCGGCGCCTCGTCAGTCGTGTCGCCGGCAGGGGTGGCAACCTGGGGCACGGCGGCCGGGGCCGAGAAGCTCACGGCGGCCGGCGGACCCGCCGGACGACCCGCCGAGCGGCGACGCGCGGGCGGTGCTTCAGTCGGCGTTTCGGTGGATTCGCTGGGTGTGTCGTTGTCGTCGAGCATGTGCTCTCCTTAGCCCTTGGCCGATCGAGATCGGTCGGGGCACGTCTGCGGCCCGGCAAGCGGGCCTTAAGCCTTCGGTCAACCCCTGCGCCACGCGCCGGGGACTGACGACGAACTTTGGCTTGTCACATCAACTCTCCGACTTGCCGCCGCGGTCGGCACCCGGTCAGGATGCGTCGCGGTCGAAGGCAAGAGGATCGCCTACCGTGCCGGTCTCTGTGTCCAGAGGGCCCTGGGCCAAGCGAGTCGCGATGGGCGTCTGCTCGAGCTCGAGGCCACCGCTGGACCGGAGTCCGGCGAGAACGTCGTCCGGTCGTATCGACGGTGTGTCGTGTCGTACAACCACCGCAAGTATCGCACACGGACCCATCCGGGTCTCGTCGGAACGCACGGACAGCGAGAGCACCGCATCGCGACAGTCGAGCCGGCGGAGCCCGCGCTTCATCATGCGCTCGACGAAGATCTCCTCGGTCGCAAGGAATGCCTCGGAGGCCGACCGGGCGTGCTCGACGCTGACTCCCGGCAGCGCGATCTCCCAGCTGCTCGCCTCCAGCCGCTCTGCGAGCGATCCCGGGCGGGCAACGACGACGTCCACGATGTCGAGCCCGTCAGGCAACGCCGAGTCCAGCGAGGTGCGCACCTCGTCGGCGTCGCAGGGCCGGGTCATGCCGATCTCGAGGTATTCGGCCTCGCTGGCCGCCCCGGTCGGCGAGGCATTGGCATACGAGATCTTGGGGTGGGGGGTGAAGCCGGAGGAGAAGCCGATCGGTATGCCTGCGCGCCGCACAGCCCGCTCGAACGCGCGAGCGAAGTCCCGGTGGCTCGTGAACCGCAGCCGGCCGCGCTTGGCGTATCGGATGCGCAGCTTCTGCACGATCGGGAGCTGCGGGTTGGGTGCTTCGGGGTTCGGCGTCCCCTCGAGGGTTGTCACCCGACGAGGCTACCCGTGGGGTGGCGGAGTTGAATGGTGCCTCGTGACCCCTCAGCCCCGTGCATCCACGCGCAGCGGACGGCTGTTGGTCGCAGCGGCGATCGTGTTGCTGGCGCTCAACCTGCGGGTGGCTGTCGGAAGCCTCGGGGTCGTGCTCGGGCCGGTTCGCGCCGATCTGGACATGTCGACCGCCGTCGGCGGGATCCTGACGACCGTCCCGGTCGTATGTTTCGCGCTGTTCGGAGTCGGTGCCCATGGGGTCGTCAAGCGACTCGGGCTGCACCGTACGGCCGCGTTGGTGCTGGCTCTCATCACCATCGGGCTGTCACTGCGTGCCGTCGCGGACTCGGCCGCCCTGTTCATGCTGTGCACGACGATCGCGCTGGCTGGCGCTGCCATGGGCAACATCATCCTCCCGCCTCTGGTCAAGGTGCACTTCCCGGACCGGATCGCGCTCCTGAGCTCGCTGTATGGCGCCGCGCTCATGGCCGGGGCGACCCTTGGCTCGGCGGCGACGGTCCCCTTGTCCGACGCTCTGGGCGGTTGGCGTCAAGGGTTGGCCCTCTGGGCGGCACTGTCACTCGTGGTGCTGCTGCCCTGGCTCGCCCTCCTGCGCGATGACGTCCGGACCGATCCGACCGGGTCCAGACGACTGCAGGTCAAGGAGGTCGTCCGCTCACCACTGGCCTGGGCGATGGTGCTGCTGTTCGGCTCTCAGTCGGCTGGCGCCTATGCGCAGTTCGGCTGGTTCCCCGAGATCTTGACCGACGCGGGGCTCAGCAACGCCTACGCCGGTGCGATGCTCGGGCTGTTGAGCGGCGTCGGCATACCCCTGACCCTTGCGCTCCCCTGGCTCATGCGGATCGTCGGCGACCGACCGATCCTGCCGGTGGCGTTCGCGACGGTCACCGCCGCCGGGTGGCTCGGCGTGTTGATCGCACCGACGACCCTGACCTGGGTGTGGGCCGTGCTGCTCGGTCTCGGCGGCGGCGCCTTCACCTGGACGCTCACCATGATCGGCAAGCGCACGCGGACTTCGGCCGGCACGACGACCTTGTCGGTGTTCACCCAGGGCCCCGGCTACCTGATCGGCGGGATCGGACCGCTGGGTGTCGGCATCCTGCACGATGCGACGGGGTCATGGACCTCATCGCTCATCGGGCTGATGGTTCTGGCCGTCGTCATCGCCGTTGCCGGCTGGTATGTCGCACGGCCCGTGATGCTCGAGGACACGCTCGGCGCTCCCCGGCCGCGCGACCGGATCAGCAGCTGACGGGATGTGCGTTGACCCCACCGCTGGCGCGCGCGGTGCGGGCCAGGTGGGCGATCAGGGCGAGACGATTGCCTCCGAAGTGCTCGACTGCACGCTCGGCCGCAACACGGCGGCGCTCGAGGGTCTCGACGAGCTCACGCTCGCGCTGCTGCGTGTCGGCCTGTGCAAGGTATTCGGTGATCATGATGTTTCCCTTTCGTCATGTCCTACGTTCGTCGCTGAGGTGGCCCGTCCACATCGGACGGATGCCCTAACTTCTCCGCGGGTGTGCCGTCCGGCACCCCTGAGGTACCTCAGGTGGGTGCACATCAGCCACGCGACGGAAACCTGTCGCAAACGCCGTCAGGCGGGAGCGGAGACTCCCGTCCCCGGCCGCGATCGGCCGGTCGCTCTGGCGCTCCCGGGCCACCCGGAGTCGCTCGTTGCGAAGGTTCATCTCTTGCTCATGGCGGCGATAGAGCGCCAGCTCCATGTAGTCCGATGCAGTCATGCCGACCACGCCCTGCACGGGTAGAGAATCTCGATGCATTCCTCGTGATCTCTGAGGTGGCGTCGCCACATCGGGCACATGGCCTATTTCGGGCCTGACCTGCGGATCTGCGGTGGTCTGAGGGCCTCAGACCACCGAGATGGGGAGCAACGTCCTGCCGGTCGGACCGATCTGGATCTCGGTGTCCATCTGCGGGCAGACACCGCAGTCGAAGCACGGGGTCCAGCGGCAGTCCTCGACCTCGAGCGCGCCGTCGGGGTTGAGCGCGTCCTGCCAGTCCTCCCACAGCCAGTCCCGGTCGAGCCCGGCGTCGAGGTGGTCCCACGGGAGCACCTCGGCGTAGTCACGCTCTCGCACGGTGTACCAATCGAGGTCGACCGGCTCGCCGGCCAACACCTCGGCGGCCTGGTCGGCCCATCGGTCGTACGAGAAGTGCTCGCTCCAGCCGTCGAACCGGCCTCCGTCGCGCCACACCGCCTCGATGATCCGGCCCACCCGCCGGTCGCCGCGGGACAGGAGTCCTTCGATGATGCCGGGCCTGCCGTCGTGATAGCGGAAGCCGATCGCCTTGCCGTACTTACGGTCGGCTCGCACGGCATCGCGGAGCTGCTTGAGGCGGGCGTCGGTCGTCTCGTGATCGAGCTGGGAGGCCCACTGGAACGGGGTGTGCGGCTTGGGCACGAAGCCCCCGATCGAGACCGTGCAGCGGATGTCGTGGCGGCCAGAGACCTCACGGCCGGTCTGGATGACGCGCTTGGCCAGCTCGCCGATCTGCATGACGTCCTCGTCGGTCTCCGTCGGGAGACCGCACATGAAGTAGAGCTTGACCTGGCGCCAGCCGTGCGAATAGGCGGCGGCGACCGTACGGATCAGGTCGTCCTCGGACACCATCTTGTTGATGACCTTGCGGAGGCGTTCGCTCCCGCCCTCGGGGGCGAACGTCAGACCCGAGCGGCGGCCGTTGCGGCTGAACTCGTTGGCCAGCGTGATGTTGAAGGCGTCGACGCGGGTCGAGGGCAGCGACAGCGACGTGTTGGTGCCCTCATAGCGGTCGCCGAGCTGCTTGGCGACCTCGCCGATCTCCGTGTGGTCGGCGCTCGACAGGCTCAGCAGGCCGACCTCCTCGAAGCCGGTCTTGTCGAGGCCGTTCTGCACCATCGCGCCGATGCCCTCGATCGAACGCTCTCGGACCGGTCGGGTGATCATGCCGGCCTGGCAGAAGCGACAGCCGCGGGTGCATCCACGGAAGATCTCGACCGAGAACCGCTCATGCACGGTCTCTGCGAGTGGGACCAACGGGTTCTTGGGGTACGGCCAGGAATCCAGGTCCATCAAGGTGTGCTTGGCGACCCGCCACGGCACGCCGGGACGATTGGGCACGATGCGCTGGATGCGGCCGTCGGGGAGGTAGGTGACGTCGTAGAACTTCGGGACGTAGACACCGCCGGACTTGGCCAGACGCATGAGCACCTCGTCGCGACCGCCGGGGCGTCCCTCGTCCTTCCACTCCCGGACGACCTCGCTGATCGCCAGCACGATCTGCTCACCGTCGCCGAGCACTGCGGCATCGAGGAAGTCGGCGATCGGCTCGGGGTTGAACGCCGAGTGGCCGCCCGCCAGCACGATGGGATCGTCGTCGCCGCGGTCGACCGCGTGCAGCGGGATGCCGGCGAGGTCGAGCGCCGTCAGCATGTTGGTGTAGCCGAGCTCGGTCGAGAACGACAGGCCCAGCACGTCGAACGCCCGGACCGGACGGTGCGCGTCGACGGTGAACTGCGGGATGTCGTTGTCCCGCATGACCTTCTCCATGTCGGAGAACACCGCATAGGTCCGCTCGGCCAGGATCCAGTCGCGCTCGTTGAGGACCTCGTAGAGGATCTGGACGCCCTGGTTGGGGAGCCCGACCTCGTAGGCGTCGGGATACATCAGCGCCCAGCGCACCTGGACGGAGTCCCAGTCCTTGCTCGTCGCGTTGAGCTCGCCGCCGACGTACTGGATGGGCTTGCTGACCGAGGGCAGCAACGGTTCCAGGCGCGGGAATACGGACTCGACGGACATGCCCCAAGGGTAGGCGCTCGCCCACCCCCCACGAGTCCGGGACCGATCTTTCTGCGTTTGCGTCGTTCCAGCCACGCGAACGCAGAAAGATCGGTCCCCGCTAGGCTCGAGCGGTGAGCCGCCGATCGCGCCGCCCCAAGCGCCCGTTCTCCATCCGGTACGTCCCGATAGCCAAGGATGACGGACCCGACCAGGTCCTGACTGTCGAGAACCACACCGAGGTGACGGTCCTGCCGACCCTGGCCTTCACCGCTCGCGACGTGTGGGGCCGCGAGCTGCCGAACGTCGTGACCCAGACCGTCAACGGCTCCCACCGTGGTGGGCCGATGCTGCCTGCGGGCGGCTCGCTGCGTGACATCCTGCGCTTCGACGGACCCGGCAGTAGAGACGTCACCCGCGTCGACGTCGAGCTGGTCGCCGTCGAGGAGCTCGACCATCCGCCCCTGGAGCAGGACGTACGGACCGTCATGATCGACCTTGATCAGAAGGCGACCGACGACCCCGAGGAGTTCTGGGGCATCGGCATGGTCAACCCCAATCCGTTCGGGGTGTCGGTGCGGGTCTCGTTGCTGGAGTTCGAGGAGCGCGAGCGCGACTTCCCGCGGCAGGTTGTCGATGTCGTGACCCTGCAGGACGACGTCGACCTGGCCTCGGAGTCCAACCACGTCATCTGGCTTCCGGAGGACGTACGTGGTCGCTTCCACGCCGTCGAGCACCATCTGAGGCCCGCGACCTATACCTAGGCCGCGTCGAGCAGGCAGCCAGGGATCCTGGTCAGAGACCAGGGAACCACAGGGCGATCTCGCGCGCTGAGGACTCCTCGGAGTCCGAGGCGTGCACGAGGTTCTCCCGGTTCGACAACGACAGGTCCCCGCGGATCGTGCCGGGAGCTGCCTGGCGGCCGTCCGTCGCACCGTTCAGCAGGCGTACGACCGAGATGGCCTCATCACCCTCGAGGACGAGGGCGACCAGGGGGCCCGAGACCGCGAACTCGCGCAGCGGCGGGTACCACGGCTGCTCGACGTGCTCAGCGTAGTGGGCATCGGCCTGGGCTGCGTCGATCATCCGCTGCTCCAGCGCGACCAGCCTCAGGCCTTTGGACTCGAATCGGGACAAGATGGCGCCGACCAGTCCGCGGCGGACTGCGTCGGGCTTGATCAGGACGAGGGTGCGTTGCGACATGGCCAGTAACGTAGCGTGCGGGCCGAAGGGAGCACGACATGACCGGCTCGGCCGAGCAGTGGTGGCGCGACGCGGTGATCTATCAGGTCTATCCCCGTTCGTGGGCTGACTCCGACGGCGACGGCATCGGCGACCTGCCGGGCATCGCGAGCCGGCTCCCCCACCTCGCCGCCCTCGGTGTCGATGCGATCTGGCTGTCGCCGTTCTACCCATCGCCGCAGAACGACGGCGGCTACGATGTCGCCGAATACTGCGACGTCGATCCGCTGTTCGGCTCGCTGGACGATGTCGACTCGTTGATCTCCACGGCCCACGACCTGCACCTCCGGGTCCTGGTCGACATCGTGCCCAACCACTGCTCCAGCGAGCACGCCTGGTTCCGGGCGGCCCTCGCCGCACGGGCCGGGAGCCCCGAGCGTGCCCGGTTCCTCTTTCGCGACGGCAAGGGCGCAGACGGCGCCGCACCCCCCAACAACTGGTGCAGCAAGTTCGGCGGACCGGCCTGGACCCGGCTCACCGAGCCCGACGGTCGGCCCGGGCAGTGGTACCTCCACCTGTTCGACGGGACCCAGCCGGACTTCGACTGGACCAATCCCGAGGTCCACGAGCTGATGGAGTCGGTCCTGCGGTTCTGGCTCGATCGGGGCGTTGACGGCTGCCGCATCGACGTCGCCCACGGGTTGGTCAAGGCCGACGGGCTCCCGGACACCGATCCGACCCTCGACCAGTCCGTCGATCCGACCTCGCTGGCCCCGATGTGGGACCAGCCGGGTGTGCATGACATCTTCCGCCGCTGGCGCACGATCACCGATGCCTACGCCGTCGAGGGACGGGACGCCGACCGCATCCTGTGCGCCGAGGCGTGGGTCCTGCCCGGCGATGCACTGGCCAGATACGTGCGCCCCGACGAGCTGCACCAGTCGTTCAACTTCGAATACCTCATGACTCCGTGGCTCGCCGTCGACCAGCGCGCGACCATCACCCGCTCGCTTGCCCAGGCCGCCACCGTCGGCGCGCCCCAGACCTGGGTGCTGTCCAATCACGACGTCGTACGTCACGCATCCCGCCTCGGCTTCCCGCAGACATCGGGTCTCCGCCTCGGATCCGGCATCGGCGCAGACGACCCGCAACCCGACCCCGTGGTCGGCCTGCGCCGGGCCCGGGCCGCGACCACCGTGATGCTGGCGCTCCCCGGCTCCGCCTACCTCTACCAGGGTGAAGAGCTGGGTCTCCCCGAGGCGACCGAGCTACCCGACGACGCGCGGCAGGACCCGACGTGGTGGAGATCCGGACACACCGACAAGGGCCGCGACGGCTGCCGGGTGCCGATCCCCTGGGACCGCGATGCCGCGTCGTTCGGTTTCGGCCCGGGCGAGCGGACGTGGCTCCCCCAACCGCACGTGTATGGCGAGCTGGCCGTGGCCCAGCAAAGTGGCGTGGCAGGGTCGACCCTCGCGCTCTACGCCGAGCTTCTACGGCTCCGTCGCCAGCTGCGCCTCGGCCGCGGCACCCTGACGTGGGCCGACGGATTCCCCGACGACGTCCTGGCGTTCGAGATCGCATCGCCGGAGGGTGGGGACACATACGTCCTGGCCAATCTCGGTGACGCACCGCAGCCGATCGCCGACGGCATGACGGTCCTCGTCAGCAGCGGTGGGCTCGACTCAGGTCAGGTTCCGACTGATGTCGCAGTCTGGATGCGTCGCACTGGCTGATTGCGCGGTTGCGCTCCCCCTGAGCGGCAGTTAGGTTCGGAGCTGTCGTGTGACGGCCATCACATCCGAGGATGGCCGCCTCGACAGGGGAGGAACGCATGTATCCACGACCGACGCGCCGGCTGATCGCCGGTCTCGCGACGATGACGTTTGTCGCGACGACTCTTGCTGCGTGCGGCGGAGGCGGCGGCAAGCCGACCCTGAACTGGTACATCAACCCCGACGGTCAGGCGACCCTCACCAAGCTGGCCAAGGACTGCAGCACCGACAAGTACGACATCAAGATCCAGCTGCTCCCAGCGAGCGCGACGGACCAGCGCACCCAGCTGGCCCGCCGCCTGGCCGCGGGAGACACCTCGACCGACCTGATGAGCCTGGACCCGGTGTTCGTCCCCGAGTTTGCCAATGCCAAGTGGCTCGAACCGTTCAAGGGTGAGCTCGCCGAGAAGGTCCTCGACGACGATGTCCTCAAGGGTGCCGGCGAGACCGTCCAATGGGAGGACGAGGTCGTCGCCGCACCGCAGTGGGCCAACACCCAGGTACTTTGGTACCGCCGCTCCCTCGCCGAGGCCGCTGGACTCGACATGAGCAAGCCGGTCACCTGGGAGCAGGTCATCGACGCCGCGGCTGACAACGACGCAACGGTCGGCGTCCAGGCCAACAAGTACGAGGCCTACGTCGTGTGGATCAACTCCCTGATACAGGGTGCCGGAGGCAACATCCTCGACCCGGGCACGGTCGAGGACGGCCGCGACGCCAAGGTGACGATCAACTCGGAGGCCGGCAAGGCCGCGGCCGCCGTCATCAAGAAGCTTGCCGACTCAGGAGCTGCCCAGCCCGACTTCAGCACCTCCAACGAGGGCACGAGCCTCGGAGCGATGTTCCCCGAGGATGGTCCGGGCGAGTTCATGACCAACTGGACCTTCGTTTACAACAACTACGAAGGGCTGATCGGCAAGCCCGGCGGCCCCAAGGACAAGAAGGCGCTGGAAGACCTCGGCTGGGCACGCTATCCCCAAACCGTCGAGGGCGAGGAGTCCAAGCCCCCCATCGGCGGCATCGACATCGGCGTGGGTGCTTTCTCCAAACACCCGGACTTCGCACAGGCTGCCGCCGTCTGCGTGACCAACGGCAAGGCTCAAACCGCCCTTGCGGTCAACGAGGGCCTGATGCCGTCGCGCCAGTCGGTCTACGAATCCGATGAGCTCAAGGACGCCTTCCCGGTCGATCTCCTCACGCTCTGGAGTGACAGTGTCGACTCCGGAGGACCCAGGCCCAAGAGCGCGTTCTACAGCCAGATCTCGAGTGCCGTGCAGGCGAGGTGGCACTCCCCGACCTCGGTCGGTTCCACGACACCTGAGACGTCTGCGGACTTCCTCAGAGCAATCCTGAGCGGGGAGGCGCTGCTGTGAGCGCACCAGTCGACACCGAGTCCAAGACAGCCACGTCTCCCAAGAAGTCGAAGGCACCCAAGTCGCCGAGCACCGACCGGTCGCGCGCCGAGAACTCCTTGGCTCGCAAGCTGGTGGCCCCGGCTCTCATCCTGATGCTGCTCGTGACGGCCTTCCCGATGTTGCGGGCCCTCTACCTCTCGCTGTTCAGCTACTCCCTGACGGCGCCCGACGATCGCGAGTTCGTGGGCCTCGCCAACTACGGCACGGCCCTGACCGACGCGCTGTTCTGGCGCGACACCGGCAACACCGTCATGATCATGATCGTCACGGTGGCCGTCGAGCTGGTCATCGGCTTCGCCTTCGCGATGGTCATGCACAAGGTGATCTTCGCCCGCGGGATCATCCGCACCTCGATCCTGATCCCTTACGGCGTCATCACGGTCGTCTCCGGCTTCGCGTGGCAGTTCGCGTTCTCCAACACCAACGGGTTCGTCAACAGCTGGCTCCCGTTCGTCGGCGACGACTTCAACTGGTTCGACAAATATCCGTCGTCGATCGCCGCGATCATGGCGTCCGAGATCTGGAAGACCACGCCGTTCATGTCGCTGCTGCTCCTCGCCGGCCTGGCGCAGGTCTCCAACGACATGCTCGAGGCCGCCAAGGTCGACGGCGCCACCTGGTGGCAACGGCTCTACAAGGTCATCCTGCCCAACATGCGGGCCGCGATCATGGTCGCAGTGCTGTTCCGAGCCCTCGATGCCTATCGCATCTTCGACAACATCTTCGTCATGACGGCCGGCGCCAACGGCACCGAGTCGATCTCGTTCCTGACCTACAGACAGGTGATCGAACAGTTCCAGCTAGGCATCGGGTCCGCCCTCTCGGTGCTGCTGTTCCTTTCGGTTCTGGTCGTGGCGTTCCTGATCGTCAAGCTCTTCAGGGTCAATCTCGCCGACGCACGGCAGGAGAGCTGACATGGCTGCCAACAAGAACGGCGACATCGGCAGCAAGGTCGGCACCATCGCCGGCTGCGCGTTGATCCTGGTCTGGTGCCTGCTGCCGGTTGTGTGGATCATCTCCCTGTCGTTCAAGTCCCAGGAGGCCGTGACAAACGGCAGCCCGGGGTTCTTCCCCTCCGCCGGCGGTCGTGCGGGCTTCCAGAACTACGTCGACGTCCTGCAAGACGATCAGTTCAGGCGGTCGATCTTCAACTCGATCGGCATCTCCCTGACCGCGACGATCCTCTCGGTGATCTTCGCGACCCTCGCGGCATACGCCATCGCGCGGCTCGAGTTCGTCGGCAAGAAGTTCGTGCTCACGACGGCCTTGGTGATCGCGATGTTCCCGGTCGTCTCGCTCGTGGGTCCGCTGTTCGACATGTGGCGCACATTCGGGATCTACGACACCTGGCCGGGGCTCATCATCCCCTACATGTCGTTCACCCTGCCGTTGGCGATCTGGACCCTGTCGGCGTTCTTCCGCGAGATCCCGTGGGAGATGGAGCAGGCGGCCCAGGTCGACGGGGCCACCTCGTGGCAGGCGTTCCGCAAGGTCATCGTGCCCCTGGCAGCACCGGGTGTGTTCACCGCGGCGATCCTGACCTTCTTCTTCGCGTGGAACGACTTCGTGTTCGGCATCTCGCTGACGTCGACAGAGAACGCGCGACCCATCCCCGCAGCCTTGTCGTTCTTCGTCGGGGCCGATCCGTTCAACCGGCCGGCATCGTTGCTCGCCGCGGGCGCCGTGGTCGCCACGGTCCCGATCGTTGTACTCGTCCTGTTCTTCCAGCGCAAGATCGTTGCCGGCCTGACCGCCGGCGCAGTGAAGGGTTGATCGCATGGCCACCATCGAGATGAAGAACATCGTCAAGGAATATGGCGACGGCTTCCCGGCAGTCAACGACATCAGCATCGATGTCGCTGACGGCGAGTTCCTGATTCTGGTCGGGCCCTCCGGCTGCGGGAAGTCGACGCTGCTGCGGATGATCGTCGGGCTGGAGGACATCACCTCCGGCGACATGGTGATCGGCGGCGACCGGGTCAACGACCTGGCACCACGCGACCGCAACCTGTCGATGGTCTTCCAGAACTACGCGCTCTACCCCCACCTCACGGTCTACGAGAACATCGCGTTCCCCCTCCGACTGGCCAAGTGGAGCGACAAGGAGATCGACGAAAAGGTGCGCGACGCCAGCGCCACCCTCGACCTCGACGAGCACCTGCAGCGCAAGCCCGCCAACCTGTCTGGTGGGCAGCGCCAGCGGGTGGCGATGGGCCGCGCCATCGTGCGCGACGCCCGGGCCTTCCTGTTCGACGAGCCGCTGTCCAACCTGGACGCCAAGCTCCGCGGCCAGATGCGCACCGAGATCGCTCGCCTGCAGAAGCGGCTCGGCATCACCACGGTCTACGTGACGCACGACCAGACCGAGGCCATGACCCTGGGCGACCGGGTCGCCGTCATGAAGCGTGGAGTGCTGCAGCAGCTCGCAACACCGCGCGAGCTCTATGAACAACCCGTCAACCTCTTCGTCGCAGGCTTCATCGGCTCCCCGCCGATGAACTTCCTCCCCGCCACGGTCGAGGGCAACGAAGTCACCCTGCCGTTCGGCACGTTCACGATCCCCGACGACAAGGCCGAGAAGACCGCCGGCAAGGGCCTCCTGATGGCCGGCATCCGCCCCGAGCACTTCGAGGACGTCTCGGTGATCGACGACAGCCAGGTCGACACGTCGCGGACGTTCGAGGCACACATCGACGTCCGCGAGTGGCTAGGCGACCAACAGTATGCCTATGTCCCTTACGAGGCCGAGGCCAAGGTGCAGGACCAGCTCAAGGAGCTTGCGCGGGAGGCCGACAGCGACTCGTTGCGCACCCAGCTCGTCGTGTCGCTGGACTCGGCCAGCGAGGTCAAGGAGGACGACGACGCGACGTTGTTCATCGACACCGACAAGATGCACCTGTTCGACCCGTCCACCGGAGAGAACCTCACCCTCGGCCAGTAGCCTCGCCGCCTGACCGGCGGACGAACCACTCCCTCACTTTCGACGCTTGCCGCCTTTGCGGGTGACCGCTTCCACGACCTCGACGTTCCACTCGTGCTCGCGGATCAGCCGATAGCGCTCGCACGCCACGCGCAGATAGGCCGCGGCCGGTCGCTCATCCTTGCCACGCACGCCTGCCTCCTCGATCATCTCGACAACGGGACGGAACTCCTCGGCATACCAGCGCGAGGCCATGGTCTCCCTGTCCAGATAGGCCCCCTCGGCATGCATCGTCCGAGCTGCCCACGCCTCGACGGTCTCGGCGATGATGCCGTAGTCGAAGGGGTCATCGACGGCAACTGCCGCCCGCGCCTCCCCCGTGAACGGAACCCGCTGCAACATCAGCCGCCGCCAGTACTTCAGCTCGAGATCGGCTCGCGCATCGACGCCGACCGGCGACAGGAACGTGTCGATCGCCGTGACACGCGCCTCGATGACATCCAGCGCCATGCTCCGCGCGACTGAGACCCGGTGGTGTCCGTCGCGGACGAAATAGGAGTCACCGATCTGATAGACCTCGATCGGAGGGATGACCTCGCCGGTCCGGTTGGCTCGTGCGAGGCGCTCCCAGCGCTCCCGACTGCGCGCCGAGGTGGGCCGGAACCGCCGATCGAAGTCGCGCACCTTGTCGACCGATCCCACGATGGCGTCCAGCGGTATGACCTTGGTGCCGACGTAGTTCTCCGCACGCCGACCCAGCGCCTCGACGACCTCGTCGAACGACAGCGACTGCACCACCTCGTCGGTGTCATTGCGGAGGCGGGCAGCCAGCGCGGACAGCACTTGATGCCGCCTCGCGCGCATGAAGTCACTCTCGGCGTCGACGCGCGGTGACCCTGAGCTGCTGACCATCTCAGATCCGCCTGCCGGCACCGACGATTTCGGCCGACACCCGATGGGGCTGGATCTCGATCAGCTGCCACGGAATGACGTTGCGGATCGTGGTCGGACCGACCTGACGGTCAGGCTTGCGCATCCCGTGCGGGTGGATGTGGCCGTGCAGGTGCCAAGCCGGGTGCAGGGTGTCGAGGACCTCGTGCAGGGCCGAGATCCCGACGTGACACGGATCGGGCTCGTCGCCCAGTCCCAGCGGCGGCGCGTGGGTCAGGAGCACATCGACCGGGCCGGACCTACGGGCTCTCTTGACGAGCTGGCGCGCGCGGCGGTCGTACTCCTTCTGGGTGTATTGGTGCGGGCCTTCGTTGTAGCGCACGCAACCACCGAGTCCCGCGACCCGCAGACCGCCGACGACGCGGGTCTGCCCATCGAGATTGAGCACGCCAGGCGGACCCGTCGCGTCGCGTCCGACCACCGGATCGTGGTTGCCGGGCACGAATGCCGCCGGCACCCCGAGCAATGAGACCAGCGACGCGAGGTAGTCCCACGGCAGGTCTCCAGCCGCGAGGACCAGGTCGACCTGCAGATCGCGCACGCGCGACCGCATCCCCGGGACTTCCTCATCGGCGACCGCCAGCACTCGGACCATGACCTCGACACTAGCCCGACTTGCTCCGGGTCACACTGGTCCGGTTCCCCCGGCCTCGCGGGCCCAGCGTGCCTTGTCCTGCTCGATCCGCTTGCCGAGGAAGAACGCACCGAACCACAGGGCTGCGAACATCGCGCCGATGAAGAACACGATCGTGACGAGGAAGCCGAGGGCGATCGCGCCGAGCTGGATCGCATGGCCCACGAGGTATGCCTGCGGGCGGCGCAGTGCGCCCGCGGTCAGCAGGCAGAGCAGAGCAAGCCCGAGACCGGCGGTCAGCGCCATCGGCGCACCGACGTCCTCGACCGAGATCATGACTGGGACGGCGAGGGCCAGGATGATCGCCTCGAGGGTCAGCATCGCGGCGCACATGCCCCTCATGTGCACAGTCCCGTCATGTCGACAGTCCCGTCATGTCGGCCTGCCGCCGAACAGCATCCGCGCCTCGCCCGCCGTGATGACCGATCCGGTGACGAGCACGCCGCCACTGCCAATCGCGTCGTCACCGCCCTCGCCGCCGTCGGCCATCGCGACGGCGCGTTCGAGCGCATCGTCGAGCCGCGGCGCGACGCTGACCCGCTCGTCGCCGAAGATGTCTCCCGCCAGCTCGGCGAGCTCCGCCACAGGCATCGCGCGGTCGGTGCTGTTCTGGGTGCAGACGACCTCGGCCATGAAGGGCTCGAAGATGCGCAGCATCTCCTCCGCATCCTTGTCGGCCATGACGCCCACGACGCCGATCAGGGGGCTGAAGGCGAACGCCTCCTGCACGGCCGCGATTGTCGCCTGGGCCCCATGCGGGTTGTGTGCCGCGTCGAGCAGGACCGTCGGGCTGCGCCGGACGACCTCCAGCCGACCCGGCGACGTGACCTGGGCGAATGCCTCGCGCACGATCTCCGGATCCAGCTGCTTGCTACCGGTGAACGCCTCGACGGCCGCCAAGGCATACGCCGCATTGTGTGCCTGGTGCGCGCCGTGCAGGGGGAGGTAGACATCGTCGTAGGCTCCGGCGATGCCCTGCAGGCTGACCTGTTGGCCGCCGAGCGCCGTGACCCGGTGGTTGACGCCGAAATCCACGCCTTCGCGCAGCGCAATCGCGCCGACGTCGATGGACCGGCGCATCAAGACGTCCATCACGGCGTCCTCCTGCTCGGCGATGACGACATGGGACCCGGGCTTGATGATGCCGGCCTTCTCGATCGCGATGATCTCGGGCCGGTCACCGAGATAGCGCTCGTGATCGACACCGATCGGCGTGATGACCGCGACCTGAGCGTCGGCGACATTGGTCGCATCCCACGATCCGCCCATCCCGACCTCGACGACCGCGGCATCGACCGGAGCGTCCGCGAACGCAGCGAAGGCCATCGCGGTGATCATCTCGAAGTACGACAGCGGGTGCTCCGAGGAGTCGTCGACGATCTGCGCGTATGCCGCAATGTCCGCGAAGGCATCCACGAACAGATCTTCCGGCAGCGGCTCACCGTCGAGGCAGATGCGCTCGGTCATCGACTGAAGATGAGGGCTGGTGAATCGTCCCGTCCGCAGGTCCAGGCCGCGCAGCAGTGCGTCGATCATCCGGCTCGTGGACGTCTTGCCGTTCGTGCCGGTCAGGTGGATGACCGGGCAGGCCCGTTGAGGGTCTCCGAGCAGCCGGCACAGGGCCGTGATCCGATCGAGGGATGGCTCGAGACGGGTCTCGGGCCACCGGCCGAGGAGCGCGCGCTCGACCTCCGCATAGGTGGGTGTCATCGCGACCCATTGTCGCAGGGGCTCAGGGGTTCATCAGGGGCACCACCTATGGACAATCTGTCTGTGCCTTGCGCCATGATGTTGTCACTGAGTTTTGCGTCTCTGACGCCTGTTTGAGGAGATCTTCAATGAACCGCAGCATTGCCGGGTGGGTTGCCCACCGCTGGACCAAATGGGTAGTCCTGGTCTTGTCAGTCGTCCTTTTGGGCACCATGGCATCACTGGGCGCCAAGCTCGCGACCGTCCAGGAGGATGACATCGCCTCCTGGTTGCCCGGCGACGCCGAGTCGACCAAGGTCATCGAGCAGTCGGCGCAGTTCTCCGACCCTGACGCCATCCCGGCAGTCGTGCTCTACGTCCGCGAATCGGGCATCACGCCGGCCGATCTCGCCAAGGCCACGGCTGACGGCACCGAGATCGCCAAGATCGATGGTGTGAGCGACAAGATCATCGGGCCCATCCCGTCCAAGGATGGCAAGGCGCTGCAGGTCATCGCGACGATCAACATGGGCAGCGACGGCTGGGAAAAGCTGCCCGATGTCGTCGACGACATGAACGGCATCACCGACAAGGACGCCAACGGGCTCGACACGCAGCTTGCCGGCCCGGCGGCGCTTGGCGCGGATCAGGCCAAGGCATTCGCCGGCATCGACGGCATCCTGCTGCTGTCGGCGGTCGCGATCGTCTTCGTGATCCTGCTGATCACCTATCGCAGCCTCCAGCTCGCGATCCTCTTCCTGCTCTGCGGAGTCGGGGCGGTCTTGATCGCACAGGGCGTCGTCTACCTGCTCGCCAAGTATGCCGACCTCACGGTCAACGGTCAGAGCGCCGGCATCCTGAGCGTCCTCGTGCTCGGCGCCGGGGTGGACTACGCCTTGCTGCTCGTGGCTCGATATCGCGAGGAGCTGCACAACTACGAGGATCGCCACGAGGCGATGGCGCACGCGCTGCACCGCGCCGCGCCGGCCGTTCTCGCCAGTGGCGCCACGGTCATCATCGGCTTGCTGTGCCTGTTGTTCGCGCAGATGAACTCCACCAGCAGCCTCGGCCCAGTTGGCGCAGCCGGCATCGCCTGCGCCCTGCTGGTCATGATGATCACGTTGCCGGCGCTCCTGCTGATCTTCGGCCGCTGGATCTTCTGGCCGTTCATCCCGCGCTTCGGTGACCCCCTCAAGAGCGAGACCGGACTGTGGGCCAAGGTCGGTCAGCGCATCACCAAGCGGCCGCGCGTCGTGTGGGTCGCCACGAGCCTGGTGCTGATCGCGCTGACGTTCGGCGTGACCCAGCTCGGCGCCAACGGCCTCAGCAACGAGGACAGCTTCACCAAGGCGCAGCCTTCGGTCGCCGCCGAGAAGAAGCTCTCGGAGCACTTCCCGAGCGGCGCAGGCTCCCCGGTCGCCGTGACCACCAAAACTGCGCAGGCTGACGCCGTCGCCGAGGCCTTGGGCGAGGTCGAAGGCATCGACCCCTCGACGATCGAGGTCAAGGGTGACTCGGGCGGCACGTCCTACATCGAGGGCGCGCTCACGTCGGCGCCCGACTCCAAGGCAGCGTTCGACACCATCGATGAAGCCCGCGATGCGGTCCACGCGGTCGACGGAGCGGATGCACTCGTGGGTGGCAACACCGCGATCAACAAAGACGTCCAAGGGGCATCCTCAGCGGACAACAAGTTGATCATCCCGATCATCCTGGTGGTCGTGCTGCTGGTTCTGGCCGTGCTCCTGCGCTCGATCGCGGCGCCGATGATCTTGTTGGTGACCGTCGTCGTGTCGTTCGGTGCTGCTCTGGGCATCAGCGGCTTCGTGTTCAACAACGTTTTCGGCTTCGCCGGGGCGGACTCGTCGTTCCCGCTGTTCGCCTTCGTGTTCCTCGTGGCACTCGGCATCGACTACAACATCTTCCTGATGACCCGCGTACGGGAGGAGGCGCTGAAGCACGGCACCCGGCGAGGCGCGCTGATCGGGCTGGCCGCGACCGGAGGTGTCATCACGTCGGCCGGATTCGTCCTCGCGGGCACGTTCGCGGCGTTGGCGACCCTCCCGATCGTGTTCCTGGCCGAGCTGGGCTTCGCGGTCGCGGTCGGCGTCCTGCTCGACACGATCATCGTGCGCTCCGTGCTCGTGACGGCGCTCAACCTGGACATCGGCCGGCACATCTGGTGGCCGAGCGCCCTTGCCAAGAAGGAGGACGTCCCGGTCAGTCAGGCCGGCGATGACGCGATCAGGACCCGGGTCGACGCCTGACGTCACCTCGACGTCGCGGGTCACCACGGTGGCCTGCGACGCCGATGCCCGGGCGGACCGTCAGCGCACCTAGACTTGCCTGCTGTGACCAACAACGTCCCGGAGAAGCCCGTCCTCGAAGGCCTGGAGGCCACCTGGTCCGCCCGATGGGCTGAGCAGGGCACCTACACCTTCGACCGCACCAAGACGCGCGAGCAGATCTTCTCGATCGACACGCCGCCGCCCACGGTCTCCGGCTCACTGCACGTCGGTCACGTGTTCTCCTACACGCACACCGACCTCATTGCCCGCTACCAACGCATGCGCGGCAAGGAGGTCTTCTATCCCATGGGGTGGGACGACAACGGCCTGCCGACCGAGCGCCGGGTGCAGAACTATTTCGGGGTCCGTTGCGACCCCTCCTTGCCCTACGAGGCCGACTACACCCCGCCGGACAAGCCCGACCCCAAGAAGCAGGTTCCGGTCAGCCGGCCCAACTTCATCGAGCTGTGCAATCAGCTGGTCGAGGAGGACGAGCAGGTCTTCGAGCAGCTGTGGCGCACGCTCGGCCTCAGCGTTGACTGGAGCCAGACCTACACGACCATCGGCGACAAGTCCCGCACGGTGTCCCAACGCGCTTTCCTGCGCAATGTCGCGCGCGGCGAGGCATACCAGCAGGACGCGCCGACCCTGTGGGACGTCACCTTCCAGAGTGCGGTGGCCCAGGCAGAGCTCGAGGCTCGCGAATATCCCGGCGCCTACCACCGGGTCGCTTTCCACGGACCCGAGTCGTCGGTGCACGTCGAGACCACCCGTCCGGAGCTGATCGGCGCGTGCGTCGCGCTGATCGCCCACCCCGACGACGAGCGCTACCAATCGTTGTTCGGATCCACGGTCCGCTCACCGCTGTTCGGCGTCGAGGTGCCGGTCGTCGCGCACCCGCTGGCCGAGCCGGACAAGGGCTCGGGCATCGTCATGTGCTGCACGTTCGGAGACCTCACCGACGTCATCTGGTGGCGCGAGCTGCAGCTGCCCAACCGGACCATCATCGGTCGCGACGGGCGGATCCTGCCGGACCTGCCCGAGTGGATCACCGACGAGCCGGGGCGCGAGCTCTATGCCGAGCTGGCCGGCAAGACGGCGTTCACGTCACGCGAGATCACCGTGTCAGCTCTCAAGGAGTCCGGCGACCTGGACGGTGACCCCAAACCCACCCAGCGCATGGCCAACTTCTACGAGAAGGGCGACAAGCCCCTCGAGATCGTGTCGACCCGGCAGTGGTACATCACCAACGGCGGCCGCGGCTCCGACCTGCAGGCTGAGCTGATCGACCGCGGCAACCAGATCGACTGGGTGCCGGCCTACATGCAGTCACGCCTCACCAACTGGATCAACGGCCTGAATGGCGACTGGCTGGTCTCCCGCCAGCGCTTCTTCGGGATCCCGTTCCCGGTCTGGTATCGCCTCGACGCCGACGGTGAGCCCGACTACACCGAGCCGATCCTCGCCGAGGAGTCGACGCTGCCGGTCGATCCGGCGGCGGAGGCACCGCCGGGGTTCGAGGACTCGCAGCGTGGAGAGCCCGGCGGCTTCATGGCCGACCCCGACGTCTTCGACACGTGGGGCACCTCGTCGCTCACACCGCAGATCGTCTGCGGCTGGGAGTCCGACCCCGAGCTCTTCGCCAAGACCTTCCCGATGGACGTGCGTCCACAGGCGCACGACATCATCCGCACGTGGCTGTTCTCGACGGTGGTGCGGTCCCACCTCGAGCACGGCGTCGCCCCATGGAGACACGCCACGATCTCCGGCTTCGTGGTCGACCCTGACCGCAAGAAGATGAGCAAGTCCAAGGGCAACGTCGTCGTGCCGGACGACATCCTCGCAAAGTATGGCGCCGACGCCGTCCGCTGGCGCGCGGCGGGCTCGCGGCCCGGAGCGGACTCTCCGTTCGACGAGGCCCAGATGAAGGTCGGCCGCCGCCTGGCGATGAAGGTGCTCAACGCCAGCAAGTTCGTGCTCGCGGCCGAGGAGGCCTATGGTCTCGGAGCCGACGCGTCCCACCTGGATCCTGCCCGGGTCACCGAGCCGATCGACCTCGCGATGCTCAGCCGCCTGCGCGGAGTCGTCGATGAGGCCACCGCGAGCTTTGAGGCATACGACTATGCCTCCGCACTGGAGGTCACCGAGAAGTTCTTCTGGGACTTCTGCGATGACTACCTCGAGCTGGTCAAGGAGCGCTCCCGTCGGGCCGACCCCGCAGGCGCGTCCGCCAAGAGCGCCTTCGTGCTGGCCCTGTCGGTGCAGCTGCGCCTCCTGGCCCCGTTCCTGCCCTACGTGACCGAAGAGGTCTGGTCGTGGTGGCAGGAGGGCTCGATCCACCGTGCGGCCTGGCCGGTCAACGACACCGATCTGACCACCGCGGAGCACGATCCCACGCTGCTGACCTCGGCCGCCTCGGTCCTGGCGGACATCCGCGGTGCCAAGTCGATCGCCAAGGTCAGCCAGAAGACCGAGATCAGCCAGCTCAAGATCAGCGCCGACAGGCCTCGGCTCGAGCTCGTGCGGCTCGCGATGGATGACGTCGTCGCTGCCGGGCGGGTCACGGCCACGCCGACGTATGTCGCCGATGACGCCGTCGATGGATTCAAGGTCGACGCCACCCCGGCACCCATCGACTGACCTCGCTCGACTTCGACCAATCTTGGCGTTCGGCGCCTCAGCCGAGGTGCTCTGCAGCGCCCTCGCGGGCTTCGGCCGGACCCTTGGCGCGCAGTGCCGCCTGCGCTGCGGCCTGGCAGGCCCTGAGGGTCACGCCGCTCAGCGTGGCACCCACGAGCGGCGCGGCAGTCGCTGCAGCTGACAACGACGTGACGCCCAGCCCCACCAGCACGCAACCGAGCTGCGGATCGGCCGCAGCCTCACCGCAGACCCCGACCGGCTTGCCAGCGTCGTGGCCGGCCTGAGCGACGCGTTGGATCAGCTCCAGAAGCGCAGGCTGCCAGGGATCGGTCAGGCGAGCCAACGACGGCGCCATCCGGTCCGCAGCGAAGGCGTACTGACTGAGGTCATTGGTGCCGATCGAGACGAAATCGACGTGTCGCAGGATGCGGTCCGCGTGCAGGGCTGCGCTCGGCACCTCGATCATGACGCCGGGCGTGAGGCCTCGCTTGCGCACCTTGGCGCCGAACCACTCGGCCTCGTCCTCCGCTGCCACCATCGGGGCCATGACCCAGACCGGGCCTGGCGACTCCTCGGCCGCCAGCGCCATCGCGTCGAGCTGCCGATCCATGAGGCCCTCGTCGCGGAGTCCGAGCCGCATGCCGCGAACACCGAGGGCCGGATTGGGCTCGTCCTTGATCGTGGCGAAGCTGACCGGCTTGTCCGAGCCGGCGTCCAGCGTACGGATGACGACCTTGCGCTCGCCCATCGCGGCGAAGACCTCGCGGTAGACCGCGGCCTGCTCCTCCACGGTGGGCTCCACGTCCCGCTCGAGGAAGCCCAGCTCGGTGCGGAACAGGCCGACACCCTGGACGTGGGTCTCGGCGGCCTTGCGCGCCCCGGCGCCATCCTGGACGTTCGCGAGGATCTCGACGGCATGCCCGTCCGCGGTCGCCCCGGGACCACGCCATGTTGCTGCGGCCTCGCGTGCCACCGCAGCAGCGTCCTGACGCTCCCGCGCGAGGTCGGGATCCGGATCGAGGATCACCTCGCCGGTCGAGCCGTCGACGAGCACGGCCGTGCCGTCTGCGACGTCGTCCAGTCCATCTGTGCCCACGACACAGGGGATCCCGAGCTGGCGGGCGATGATCGTGGTGTGGCTGGTCGCTCCGCCGAGCGACGTGGCAATTGCGACGATGGCTGCCGGGTCGAGGCCGGCGGTGTCTGCCGGCGCAAGGTCGCCCGCGCACAGCACGGATGCCACCGCGGGCATGGGGATGCCCGGCTCAGGCTGGCCGGTCAGCTCGGCGATGACCCGGTCGCGGATGTCCTCGAGATCGGTGATCCGCTCGGCCATGAGTCCCCCTGCGGCAGCGAACATCGCGCTGAGCTCCTCGATCGCACCGGCGGTCGAGGCGCAGATGCCCGATCCTTCGGTCAGGCGCGTGCGGACCAGCTCGACGAGACCCCGGTCGCGCGCCAGCGATGATGTCGCCCTGAGCACGTCGGCTGCAGCACCGCTGGCGTGCTCGGCGCGGGCCGCAAGACGGTCCGCCACGAGCGCGGCCGCCGCACTGAAGCGCTCGGCGCCGGTCTCCGCATCGAGCGATTCTTCGTGCTGCGGAAGCTCAGGTCGTGGCATGGGGCGGACGACCGGCCCGACGCCGATCCCCGGGACCACGCCGTTGCCATGGAGAACGGTCGTCGACATCTTCGTATGCTCCCACGTGGTCCCGGCGGCCCCAAGCCTAGGCGGCGTGCTCGGCATCGGTCCATCGGTCGCTCTGGGTGAGCCAGAACAGATAGCCGAGGGCCGGGACGACCAGGACGACAGCCAGGGCCACAACGACCAACAGACCGGCGAGGGTCGCCGGTGCGCCTGCAGCGTCTGCGATGCGGACCTCGTCGACCAGCATCCAGGGATATTGCGCCACGCCCCAGCCGATCACGACCGACGCGACCGCGGCGACGGCGGCGAATCTGGCCGAGGAGTAGCTGCGCCGATGGAGCATCACCAAGGTGGCGAGCCCCGCAGCGGCAGAGATCACGATGAGCGGAGCCGCCGGACCGAGGAGTCGGTCGCTGAGGGTCGGTGAGTCATTGCGGATCGGGATCAGCGCCGCGAACACGACGATCCCGGTTGCGATGCCGACCCCGATCGTGCGGATCCGCAGCACCTCCGCGAGTGCATCATGTCTCGACCGGGACGCATCGGCTGTGAGGAAGGCGCCGGCCAGGAACGCACATGTGCCTACGGCAATGAGACCGCCGAACAACGATGTCGGGTTGAGCCAGGAGCCGAGCTGATCGCCGTTGCCCTGCGCCGGCACCCGGCCGGATGCAACCGCGCCGGCCGCCGCGCCCAGGAAGAACGGCGTGATCAGCGACGAGCCGGCGAAGACTGCCCCGAAGAGCCGAGCCTGCGCGAGGGTCGCGGAGTACTTGCGGAACGCGAAGCTCGCCCCACGCAGGACGATCCCCACCAGGGCGAGGGCCAGCGGCAGGGTCAAGGTCGTCGTCGCGGCGGCGAATGTCTCCGGGAACCCCGTCCACCAGATCACCAGGATGTAGATCAACCACACGTGATTGGCCTCCCACACCGGGCCGATGCTGTGATCGATCAGGACCCGCAGCTCGCCCCCACGCTCTGATCCCCCGGCGGTGAGGTCGAAGAATCCCGATCCGAAGTCGGCTCCACCGAACAGGGCATACAGCAAGATCCCCGCGAACATCGCGATCGCGACGATGACCGCAAGGCTCATCGGCCGGCCGCCTCGTCGACAGGGGCAGATCTCGGCCCGTAGGGGGTCGGCAAGTCCTCCTCGCCGGCGCGCCAGCGTCGTGCCATGGATCGAAGCACCACGGTGGCGCCGATCGTCATACCGACATAGACGACAACTGCGGCCGCCAGGCTCCACCACAGGCCCGCGCTCTGGCTTGCGGCATCCGAGGTGCGTAGGACCTGCCACACGATCCACGGCTGGCGCCCGACCTCGGTCGCGATCCAGCCCGCCTCCATCGCGATGATCGCCAGCGGACCCGCGATCACCGCCCCCCGCAGGAACCACCGCTTCGACAGCAGATCGTGGCCTCGCCACCGTGCGAGCCAGAACACCACGACGGCGACCGCCAGAAGCGTGCCGATGCCGACCATGGACTGGAAGGCCAGATGGGTGATGTTGACCGGCGGCTGATCGGCCACCGGGATCGTGTCGAGTCCGGGGACCGGCTTGTCGAATGAGTTGCGGGCGATCAAGGACCCGATCATGGGTATGTCGATCGCCCCGTAGACCTTGCCGTCGATCAGGACACCGCCGAGTCGCAGCGGGGCCGGTTGCTCGGTCGTCGTGGCGAGCTCGAACGCCGCGAGCTTGGCCGGCTGCGTGTTGCCGACCCGCAGACCCAGCACGTGGCCGATCAGTGGCTGCACGAGCGCAGCAACCGTGGCGAACACGAACGGGACCGTGAACCCGAGCCTGTGGTGGGCGTCGACCCGGCCCCTGAGCATGCCCGCCGCGTAGACACCCGACACGACGAAGCCGACCACCATGAAGGCCGCGACCCACATGTGCGCGAACTGCAGCCATACGCCGTCGTTGAACATCGCCTGCCACGGGTTGACGTCGGTGACCTCGCCATCGACGATCCGGAAACCGGTCGGATTGTTCATCCAGGCGTTGACCGACACGACGAAGAACGTCCCGAAGACTCCGGCAGCGGCCATCGGGATCAGCATCGCGAGGTGGAGCCGGGCAGGCATGCGGTCCCAGCCATAGAGATATATGCCGAGGAAGATCGCCTCGATGAAGAAGGACAGGCCCTCGAAGGCAAATGGCAGTCCGAGAACGTCTCCGAACCGGCCCATCAGGCCCGGCCAGAGGATCCCCATCTCGAAGCTCAGCACCGTGCCGGACACGGCACCGATCGCGAACAGCACCGCCGAGATCTTGGCCCAGCGCTTGGCCAGACCCAGGGCGACCGGGTCGTCACGGACGATTCCCCGGCGGTGCACGACGTAGATCATCGTCGGGAACGCCACACCGAAGCACGCCAGGATGATGTGCCAGCCCAGCGAAAGGGCCATCTGCTCACGTGCCGGGAGCAGACCCGGCGGAGCATCACTTGCGGCCATGAGCTGGCTGACGACTCCGGTGAAGTCCATGCCCTCAGCCTACGACTGCGCCGCCGCCCTTCCGTCTCCCAAGCGTGTGACAAACCCCGACGACGAATTCATCACACGGCCAGGTCACACCGTGCGAAAGGTGATGCCGGCCCTCTGCAGCCGCTCGATCAGCGCGCCACCCATCGCCACGGCAGTGGTGGTCTGGCCCGAGATCTTCGGCAGGTCATCGAAGGCGAGGCACAGGGCGGACTCGCTGAGCATCTTGGCTGTCTCGGTGTAGCCAGGATCGCCGCCACTGACCTCGGTCGTGACGATCTTGCCTCCACCCTTGGCGACCAACCGCAACGTGAACCACGACGTGGCGCGAGTCGCCTCATCGGGCCCGGCACCCTGGTCCTTGAGCTTGAGCAGGAGTGAGCGGGTCGGCTTGAGCTGTGAGCCTGCGAGCAGCACACCAGCCCCGGCGATCGTGCCGACCATCATCGGGAGCCGCTTGAACTGCGCAAAGTGCGAATACGTGAAGTCCGGCCCGTAGCGGTCGAGCGATCGGGCCGAGCGGAGGACGATCTGCGGATCGATCGTGGGGAGCGGCAACGCCCAACCCTTGCCGTCCGCACCTCGGCCGATCTTGCCGGCTCCCCGGATCTTGCGACCCTCGGGGCGGGGCTCCGCGTTCTTGCGCTCAGCGGCTGTCTTGCCGGCCTGGCGGATGCGCGAGAAGGCACCGACGGCGGAGTGGAAGGTGCCGCCAGATGCTGTGCCACCAGCACGGATGTAGCCCTCGACCGCGATCGGGACGCCTTCGGGCATCTGCTCGACCGTGTAGAGGACCCCGAGGTCATACGGGATCGAGTCGAACCCGCACGCATGGATGATCCGCGCGCCGGTCTCGACGGCCTGCTCGTGATACTTCAGCCACATCCGGTCGACGAACTCGGGTTCACCGGTCAGGTCGACGTATGCAGTGCCGGCCTCGGCGCACGCCTTGACTGCAGGCTCCCCGTGCAGCACATAGGGGCCGACCGTCGTGATCAGGACCCGGGTGGCCTTGGCGAGGGCAGCCATCGAGTCGGGGTTGCGGGCATCAGCGGAGATGATCTCCGGTCGCGCACCGCCGAGGGTCTCGACCCGATCCGCGACTGCCTCGAGCTTGGCCTGGTTGCGGCCCGCGATGGCCCAGGTGGCGCCGTCCGGCAGATGGGTCGAGAGGTAGTCCGCGGTCAGGCCACCGGTGAATCCGGTGGCGCCGAGCAGGGCGATGTCGACTGAGGTCATTGGCCCAACTTACAGGCAGAGCACCTACCGCCAGGTCGAGCCGGAGGTCAGGACGCCTTCTTGGCCACTTCGTCGTGGGTCAGGATCGTCGGACCCTCGACGCCCGCGACCGTCGCCTCGGTCACGACGACCTTGGCGACGTCGTCACGACTCGGGATCTCGTACATCACCGGCTCGAGTACGGCTTCGATGATGGAACGCAGGCCACGGGCTCCGGTGCCGCGCTCGAGGGCCAGCTCGGCCATGGCGTCGCAGGCGTCAGCGCTGAACTCCAGCTCGACACCGTCGATCTCGAACAGCCGGACGTACTGCTTGGTCAGCGCGTTGCGGGGCCTGGTCAGGATCGCCACGAGGGCATCCTTGTCGAGGTTGTCGACGGCAGCGATGACCGGAAGACGGCCGATGAACTCCGGTATCAGGCCGAACTTGAGCAGGTCTTCGGGGAGCACCTTGGAATAGAGCTTGGCGGGAGCGACGGCCTTGCCGATGTCGACCTGACCGGTGTTGAACCCCAGGCTGGTCTTGCCGCTGCGCTGCTCGATGATCTGGTCGAGGCCGGCGAAGGCGCCACCGACGATGAACAACACGTTGGTCGTGTCGATCTGGATGAACTCCTGATGCGGGTGCTTGCGGCCACCCTGCGGCGGCACCGAGGCCGTCGTGCCCTCGAGAATCTTGAGCAGTGCCTGCTGGACGCCCTCGCCCGACACATCACGCGTGATCGAGGGGTTCTCGCTCTTGCGCGAGATCTTGTCGACCTCGTCGATGTAGATGATGCCGGTCTCTGCCTTCTTGACGTCATAGTCGGCGGCCTGGATCAGCTTGAGCAGGATGTTCTCGACGTCCTCGCCGACATAGCCGGCCTCGGTCAGTGCCGTGGCGTCGGCAATCGCGAACGGGACGTTGAGCATACGGGCGAGCGTCTGCGCCAGATATGTCTTGCCGCAGCCGGTCGGCCCAACGAGCAGGATGTTGGACTTGGCCAGCTCGACCTGGTCGTCCTTGCTGCGCGAGCTCCCGACCTGCGCCTGGACCCGCTTGTAGTGGTTGTAGACAGCCACCGCCAGGGACTTCTTGGCGCCGTCCTGACCGATGACGTAGCCGTTGAGGAAGTCGTAGATCTCGTGCGGTTTGGGCAGCTCACCGAGGCTCAGCTCGGCGCCCTCGGCGAGCTCTTCCTCGATGATCTCGTTGCAGAGGTCGATGCATTCGTCGCAGATGTAGACACCGGGACCGGCGATGAGCTTCTTGACCTGCTTTTGGCTCTTTCCGCAGAAAGAACACTTCAGCAGATCGGCAGTTTCACCAATGCGTGCCACGTGGAGAGTCCCTTCCTTGAAAAGCACTGCTTCGAACAACGCTTCCCGGATTTTTGCCGGGTCGCGACCGAGACGGCAACATTTTCACCCTAGCGGCGAATGTGCGCTTCGTCTCGGTCACGACACGGGATGTCGCCGAGGTTGTCAGACTGCTGGAACCTTGAGCGTGTTGAGGACCTCGTCGACCAGGCCGTATTCGACTGCCTGCTCGGCGGTCAGGATCTTGTCGCGATCGACATCCTTGCTGACCTCTTCGATCGACTTGCCGGTGGCCTCGGAGATCATCTTCTCCATCAGCTCACGCATACGGAAGATCTCATTGGCCTGGATCTCCAGGTCGGAGATCTGCCCGCCGGTGCCCTCGGTGTAGGGCTGGTGGATCAGGATCCGGCTGTTGGGCAACGCCAACCGCTTGCCCGGGGTGCCGGCAGCGAGCAGGATCGCGGCCGCCGACGCGGCCTGGCCGAGGCACAAGGTCTGCACGTCCGGCTTGATGTAGCGGATCGTGTCGTAGATCGCGGTGAGCGCGGTGAACGAGCCGCCGGGGCTGTTGATGTAGATGCTGATGTCGCGGTCGGGATCCATGGCCTGCAGCGACATGAGCTGCGCCATGACGGCATTGGCGACGTCATCGCTGATCGGGGTGCCCAGCATGATGATGCGGTCCTCGAACAGCTTGGTGTAGGGGTCGATGCGGCGAAATCCGTAGGACGTCCGCTCTTCCCACTGCGGGATGTAATAGCTCATGCCGCCACCTCCGTAGAGAAGCAAAGATACGAATGTGGCGGCATGGTCGCTGCCACATGATTCGTTCGCTGACGCTCGCTCATGTCAAGTCCCCTGCGCTCGCGACGACGTGGTCGATCAGTCCGTACTCCTTGGCCTGGTCCGGGGTGAACCACCGGTCCCGGTCGGAGTCGAGCTCGATCTGCTCGACGGTCTGGCCGCTGTGCCGCGACTGGAGCTCGTTGAGCTGCTTCTTGAGCAGCACGCTCTGCTGCGCCTGGATCTTGATGTCCGAGGCCGAGCCGCCGATGCCGCCGGAGGGCTGGTGCATCATGATGCGCGCGTGCGGCAGGGCATAGCGCTTGCCGGCCGTGCCCGCAGCGAGCAGGAACTGTCCCATCGAAGCGGCAAGTCCCATCCCGAACGTCGCGACGTCGTTGGAGATGAACTGCATCGTGTCGTAGATCGCCATGCCGGAGTCGACCGAGCCGCCCGGCGAGTTGATGTAGAGGAAGATGTCGGCCTGCGGGTCCTCGGCGTTGAGCAGAAGCATCTGCGCGCAGATCGCGTTGGAGTTGGAGTCGCGTACCTCCGAGCCCAGGAACACGATGCGTTCCTTGAGCAGGCGCTGGTAGATGTGGCCGTCGAGATCTGACGGGCCGGCCTCGCCGGCCATTCTCGGCGACATGGGGTTGGGCGTATCCGGTGTGTTCACGTCCCCAAACCTAGACGGCTCGCGGATGGAACACACGCAAAAACACGGCTGTTCGCTGACAGCGTGACGCAGGCGCCATCCCCACGCTCAGGATGTGAGCCGGCGTGCCGCGTGGGTGTCGAGGGCCGCGCCGAGCCTGGCGTCGTCCCACTGCTCGAGCACGGCCTGCGACACGATCGCGGCCTGCGACGGTGGCGTCAGGCCGCCGACGGGTTGATCGAGATCGAGGTTCGTCGGGAACGGATAGCCTTCCGCCGCCGCGGCAACGGCGTCGAGCAACCGCTGCGTCGAGACCCCTGCTGCCCGACGCTTAGCCAGAGCGGGATAGATCGCCCGGGAGACGCGGTCACGGTCGACGGACTCCATCGCCCGGCCGAACGGCGACGAGACCTGCAGCAGGTTGGCCATGCGCTGGATGTCCGCCGACACGTTCGAGCCGGCACCGTGCAGCAGAGCGGGGTTGAAGAACGCGGCATCTCCCTTCGCGAGCGGCAGCTGGACGTGGTGCTCGGCGAAGTACGCCCGGAACTCCGGCAGACGCCAGGCGAGGTAGCCCGGGACATAGCGGTGCGAGTGCGGCAGGTACATCGTCGGGCCGCTCTCGACCGGCATGTCGGAGTGCGCGACGGCACCCTGCAGGGTCAGCACCGGGGAAAGCTGGTGCACATGGGTCGGATAACGCGCGACGACGTCGTTGGCCAGGAAGCCGAGGTGATAGTCACGATGCGGGTCCTGCGCGACGCCTCCGGGTCGGACGACGTTGACCTGCGATGTGACCTGATAGCCCGGACCGAGCCAGGCCGTCGAGACCAGCGCGATGATCTCGTTGGCGTAGTAGTCGACGAACGCGTCAGGGTCGCGCACGGCGAGCTTCTCCAGGGCGTTCCAGACCCGGCTGTTGGCGCCCGGCTTGGCGAAGTGGTCGCCCGCAACGGTGCCGGATGCGGCCTCCCGCTCGATCAGGGTGTCGAACGCGTCGGTCACCCGGTCCACCACCGCGAGGTCGTTGAACGCTCCCTGCAGGACCACCAGCCCGGGCCCGGCGGTGAACGCACGCACCAGCTCGGCCTCGACGGACTCCCGCCCGTCGTCGTCCGTGATCGCCGAGCGCAGCGCGGACGAGTCGTAGACCAGAACCTCTTCGACGACCTCCTTGGCGTGCGGGTAGTCGGCGAGCTCGGTCCGCGCCGACAGGGTCGACACGAAGTCGTCGAGGTCGCAGTCGGCCTCACTCAGCCGTGGCGGGTGCTGGGTCATGGTCTGCATCCCTGCTGGGGATCGATCGTGAAGACCTGTCGGAACCGCTCCAGCGCGAGGTGGGAGTCACCGCTCGCGAACGCCTCCATCGCGACGACCCCGTCGTAGCCGGCATCGACCAGCGCGCGGGCGACGAACGGCCAGCGGACCTCGCCCGTGCCGGGCTCGCAGCGGCCGGGCACGTCCGCGACCTGGACCTCGCCCAAGTGAGGGACCGACCGCCGGATCAGCTCGACGAGGTTCCCCTCGCCAATCTGTGCGTGGTAGAGATCCAGGTTCATCCGCAGGTGCGGGCTGTCGACCGCACTCACCAGCGCCAAGGTGTCCGCCGCGCGAGCGAAAGGTGTGCCGGGGTGGTCGACCTCGGTGTTGAGGTTCTCCAGCACGAACGTCACACCGTGCCGCTCCCCCAGCTCGGCGATCCGGCCGAGCGTACGCCGGGCAGCGAGCCACATGTCGCCCGTCACGACCTCTACCGGACGCAGCGGCAGCCCGCCCTCGCCCAACCCCGTGCCGTGCAGGTTGAGCGACGGGCAGCCGATCTCCTGCGCGAACGCGATCGATGCCGCCGCGGTCCGCACCAGCTCGTCGGCCCCGTCGGGCGTGATGAGATCACCCGCGACATAACCCGTCATCGACGTGAACGCCGCACCCGTCGCAGCCAGCGCGGCGGCGTCCTTGTCGGTCCAGCCCCAGATCTCGACCGCGAAGCCCGCCTCGTGGATGTGCTCGATGCGCTCCAGCAACGGCAGGTCGGCGAAGACCATCTCGGCGCAGACCGCAAGAGTGAAGCTCATCGGGACACCTCGACGCGCCCGCCCGAGCGGTAGGAATCGATGCAGGCCTGCGCGATCGCGAACGCCGCGAAGGCGTCCTCACCGGTCACCGAGGGCGCCCGCCCCTCCCGGACGGCGGTGGCGAACTCGGCGAACTCGCCCGCGTAGGCGTCGATCATGAGCTCGACGTCACCGTGCGCCGTCGCGGCCACGCGCCCCTCGGAGTCGTGGAGGCGCATGGAGGTCGAGGCACCCTCGCCGGCGGTCACCATGCCGCTCGACCCCAACACCTCACCGCGGACGTCATAGCCGTACGCCGCGGCGAAGCTCGCCTCTGCGGTCGCGATGGCCCCGTTGTCGTAACGGATCACGACGGTGGCGTGGTCGAGAAGCGTCGGGTGGCCTGGCGCAGTCAGCGAGCCGGCCGTCACCACGACGTCCGCGGCCCGGGCACCCGGGTTGAACCAGTTGAGCGTGTCGAAGTCGTGGATCAGGGTCTGCGTGAAGATCGTCCAAGGTGGCACCGAATCGGGGTCGGCCGGCCCTGGACCCGGGTCGCGCGTCAGCGACCGCAGCTGCCTGACCGTGCCGATGCGTCCGTCGACGATCGCGTCGTGGGCGGCCCGGAAGTCGGCCGCGAACCGGCGGTTGAAGCCGACCTGGAACGCCACGCCTGCCGCCGAAGTCGCCGCGATGCCACGGGCGATCTCGTCGAGGGTCATGCCGGCAGGCTTCTCTGAGAACACGTGCTTGCCCGCCTCGGCCGCCGCGACGATCAGCTCGCAGTGCGCGGTCGAGGAGGCCGCGATGATGACGGCGTCCACGTCAGTGGCAGCGAGCACCGCCTCGGGCGAGCTCTCTCCCCTGGCGCCGAGCGGCTCGGCGAGCGCGGCGGCGACGCCGGCCCGCGGGTCGGCCACCGCCACCAGCTGCGCCTCGGGGACGCGGCGGGCGATCACGGCCGCGTGGGACGCACCGATGCGTCCCGCGCCGATGAGCCCGATCCGGACTGGTGTGGCGGTCATGTGACTCCTAGGCGTAGAGATCGGGCCGTGCGTCGAGCGAGACGCTCTGCCGAGCACCGACCGCGAGCGAGTCGACACCGGCGGCGGCCACGACGTTCGCGACGTAGCCGTCCCAGGCGCTCGGGCCGTAGACCACGCCGTTGAGGGCGTCCTCGGCCCAGGCCCCGAGCTCGAGCCGGTAGGCGTCGGCGAACCGGCCGATGAAGTCGTCCTTCACACGTACGCCGTCGATCCCACCCTTGCGAAGGCTGGAAGGGGTCGGCGGCACGAGTGAGACCGTCCCGGACGTGCCGATGACCTCGCAGCGGACGTCGTAGCCGTAGGCCGCGTTGACGAACACCTCGACGGAGACCAGGACTCCCGATCGCATCTGGATCGTGGACAGCTGCGGGTCACGCAATCCTTCGACGACGGGCGACTCGACACGGATCGAGGCGATCTCGTCGTCGAGCAGCCACCGGACGATGTCGAGCTCGTGCACCATCGACCCTGTGACGATTCCCTCGCTCGTCGAGCTGGTGTGGGACGACGCGTTGCGGTGGATGCAATGCACCATCCGCGCCTCGCCGATCTCGCCGTCGCGCAGCGTCTGCCGCAGCTCGCGATAGCCGGGGTCGTAGCGCCGCATGAAGCCGAGCTGGACCAGCTGGCGGCCCGCGGCGACCTCGGCCTCGACGACCGAGAGCGAGTCCTCGGCCGTGACCGCGAGGGGCTTCTCGCACAGGACGTGCTTGCCCGCCGCGATGCACGCCTTCGCAAGATCGGCGTGCGTATGGTCCGGCGAGCAGATCAGGACCGCGTCAACCGCAGATGAGTCGATCAGCGCCTCTGCCGAGGTCGCGACATGGGCCGAGACCGGCTGGGCCGCGGCATAGGCAGCGGCAGGCGCGAAGTCATAGACCTCCGAGACGCGCGCAGACGGGATGCTCGTCGAGATCGTACGGATGTGGTCGGCGCCCATCGCTCCGGCGCCGATGATTCCCACGCGGAGACTCACAGCTCGACCCACCTTCTCTCATCTGCCGAGATGAGCATCGCATCGACGATCTCGGCGGCCACCACTGCGTCGTGGATCGTCGCGCCTGAAGGTGTGCCGGTCGCGATCGACTCGATGAGACGGCGGGCCTCGATGACCTTGAGATCGTCATAGCCCATCGCGATCCCCGCGCCCGGCTGGAACGCGCCCATCTCGCCCTCGGACGGCGTCACGAACATCGTGGCGTATGAACCGTTCTGATAGTCCTGATCCAGGCAGACCTGCAGCTCGCCCATGCGGCGGAAGTCCCATGAGAGAGCGCCCTTGGTGCCGTGGACGTCGATCCCGTAGGTGCACTGCTCGCCCACCGCGACCCGGCTCGACTCGAGCACACCGCGTGATCCGTCGGCGAAACGCAGGAGGGCGTTGACATAGTCCTCGTTCTCGACGTCGAGGAGCGCCCCGCTCCCCCGGTCGTAGTGCATCGCACCTGCGACCGCCTCGGGACGGCCCGGGATGAACGTGGCACTGTCGACGACGAGCTCGCGCAGGTCCCCGACGACGTGGCGCGCCAGGTCGGCGGCATGGCTGACGAGGTCTCCGAGCACGCCGCTGCCGGAGAACTCGTTGAGGAAGCGCCACGAGAGCGCACCGTCCGGGTGAGCGGCGTAGTCGGCGAGGAAGCGCAACGAGGTGTGCTCGACCCGACCGAGGCGCCCCGACGCGATGAGCTCCTTGGCGTGATCGACAGCGGGTGCGTTGCGGTAGTTGAACCCGGCTGCGGACCGGACCCCCGCCGCATCCACAGCGGCCGCGATCTCACGCGTCTCGGCCGAGCTGCGCCCTGCGGGCTTCTCGACCCACAGGTGCTTGCCTGATTCTGCGGCGGCCACGGCGACATCCCGGTGGATGAAGTTCGGCCCGGTCACACAGACCAGATCGATGTCGTCGCGCGCCACGAGCTCGGTCCAGTCGGTGTAGACGTGCTCGAATCCGTATGCCTGCGCAGCGCGCTGCGTGCGTTCGTCGGTCACGGTGTCGGCGACCGCGACGAGCCGGGGTCGCAGGGGGCTGTCGGTGTAGTGCTGGGTCAGGCGACTGAGCGCACGCGCGTGCACCTGCCCCATCCAGCCCAGGCCGACGATGCCGACCCGGACCTCGGGTGTCACCTGGTGTCCGCCTTCATGTCCTGCGCGACGGTGGAGTCCGGACCCATGGACTTCTCGAGCTCCTTGGCGATCGACTCGAGCTCGCTGCCCCCGGCCATCATCGCGGTCAGGTCGTCGAGCGTCATCTCGGCCTTCGGGAAGTCGCCCATGCTCTTGCCTCGTCGCAGCAGCATGAAGCGATCACCGACCGGATAGGCGTGGTGCGGGTTGTGGGTGATGAACACGACGCCGAGACCACGGTCGCGGGCCTTGGCGATGTACTTCAGCACGACGCCGGACTGCTTGACGCCAAGGGCCGCAGTCGGCTCGTCGAGGATCAGCACGCGGGCACCGAAATAGACCGCGCGCGCAATCGCGACGCATTGCCGTTCGCCGCCGGAGAGTGTGCCGATCGGCTGCTCGACGTCGCGCAGGTCGATGCCCATCGCCGACAGCTCGGTCTTGGTCGTCTTCTTCATGAAGTCGATGTCGAGCTTGCGGAATGGACCGAATCCCTTGGTGATCTCGCTGCCGAGGAAGAAGTTGCGCCACACCGGCATGAGGGGGACGACCGCGAGGTCCTGGTAGACCGTCGCGATGCCGAGCTCGAGCGCGGCGCGGGGGCTCGACAGGTGCTGCTCCTGGTCGTCGATCAGCAGTCGGCCGTCGGAATGCTCGTGGGCACCCGCGAGGATCTTGATGAACGTCGACTTGCCGGCACCGTTGTCGCCCAGCACACACGTCACCTCACCGGCACGGACCGACGTCGAGACGTCGCTCAGCGCGATGATGTTGCCGTAGCGCTTGCCGATGACCTGCACCTCGATGATCGCGGTGCCGCGCTCGGCGGGCTGGAAGACGTTGGTGACCGGGGATGCCGCCACCTCGGCCCCCGAATCCGGACCACCTGCCACCTCGGTCGTGGACTCGGGCTCCGGACCACCTGCCACCTCGGTCGTGGACTCGGACTCAGGACCACCTGCCACCTCGGTCTTGGACTCCGAAGTCTCGGAGGAAGTCTTGGACCTACGAAATCGACCACTCATCGGGCTGTCTCCGCTCGTTTGCGTACCCATTCGTTGAGGAGCACGGCTCCCAGCAGCATGACCCCGAGGAATGCCTTGAGCCAGTTGTTGTCCCAGCCCGAGTAGACGATTCCCTGGTTGACCATGCCGTAGATCAGTGCACCGAACGCGGCGCCGATCGCCGAGCCGTAGCCACCGGTCATGAGGCAGCCGCCGACAACGGCGCAGATGATGTAGATGAACTCCTGGCCGACGCCGGTGTTGCTCTGCACCGTGGACGTCGTGAACAGCAAGAGCATGCCGACCAGCCAGCCGGCTCCAGCCGTGGTCATGAACAGCCCGACCTTGGTCTTGAAGACCGGGACGCCGACCTGCCGCGACGAGGTCTGCGCGCCACCGACCGAGAAGATCCAGTTGCCGGTCTTGGTACGCAGCAGGATCCACGTCGCGATGGCCGTCACGCCGATCCACCAGAACACCGAGGCGTAGACGAGACCGCCGTTGACGTCGAGGGCAGACCCGAAGATCCGTTTGGGCTGGTCATAGAACGGGACGCTGGACATCCCTTGGATCGCGACCTGTCCGATCAGGGCCTTGGTGCCGGCGAGGTCGATGCCCTGCAGCACGAAGAATGTTCCTAGGGTCACGATGAAGCTCGGCAACCCGGTCTTCATCACGAGGATCCCGTTGATCGCACCCACCCCCAGGGCAAGGCCGAGGGACACCACGATTGCGGCCCAGATGTTGAGGCCGTACTCGGTGGTGAGCACGCCGACCACCAGACCCGTGAAGCCCGTCATGGCACCGGCCGACAGGTCGAACTCGCCGCCGATCATGAGGAGCGCGACCGCGACGGCCATGATGCCGATCGTGGACGCTCCGCGCAGCCATGTGCTCGCCCCCGAAGGCGTGGCGAAGACGCTGGTCGTGGTCGCGAAGAAGATGAAGATCACGATCGCCGCGACAGCAGCGCCGATCTCCGGGCGTTTCAGCAGCTTGGTGAGGGTCGACGTGCGGGCTACCCGCTCGTCACCCACGGTGGCGGTGGTCATACGTGCTCCGTTTCCTCGGCGTGTGGTCCTCGCCGAACCTGCGTTGCGAGGAGGTGGTGCTGTGGGGCCCGGCGGGAAGCCGGGCCCCACGATCGGCTCAGCGCGTTCCGCCCGCGGCGAACTTCAGGACTGAGTCGGCGTTCTCCTTGGTGATGAAGGCGGGACCGGAGTTGACCGGCTGCCCACCGCCGATGTCGTTGCCGTTGATCGACTTGAGGTAGAGGCCAGTGACGCCCATGAATCCCTGGACGTACGGCTGCTGGTCGACCGCGAACAGGATCGTGTCGTCCTGGATGCCCTTGATGACGTCCTCTGACAGATCGAACGTTGCGATCTTGGCGTCGCTGCCCGAGTCCTTGACGGCTCCGACTGCGTCGATCGCATACTGGCCACCGAGGGTCAGCACGGTGTCGATCGACTTGTCGGCCTGCAGCTTCGAGGTGATCGTCGCCTGGACGGCGCTGTCGTCGGTGCCATCAACCTGCAGGTTCTCGACCTTGCCGCCGAAGGTCTTGGCGACGGCCTTGCACCGCTCCTCGAGGCCGATGTTGCCGGCTTCCTGGATGACGCAGATGGTGTTCTTCTGCCCCTCGGTCTTGAGCCGTTCACCCACCGCCTCACCGGCAATCGTCTCGGTCTGCCCGATGTGCGTGATCGCGCCGAAGTCCGCGAACTTGTCGACACCGGAGTTGATCGTGATGACCGGGATGTCGGCGGCGACGGCCTTCTTGACGCTGTCCTCGACACCGTCTGGATTGGCCATCGAGACGACGATGCCGTCGACCTTGTCGGCCACGGCCCCGTCGATCAGCTGGGACTGCTTGGCCGGGTCGCCGTCCGAGCTGTACTCGACCTTGACGCCGTAGTCCTTGCCGGCCTGCTCGGCACCGGACTTGACCCGGTCCCAGAACGCATCGCCCGGTGAGCCATGGGTCACGACCGCGTAGGTGTAGTCCTTCGAGGCCTTGTCTGTCGCGCCTTCGTCACTGCCCGTACCGCTGCAAGCGGCCAACAGTGCGCCGGAGGCGACGAGGGCGGCTGCAATCTTGATCTTCTTCATCTGATGGTGATCCTGTCTCTTCCGTGGGTTCCCGGCGTCATTGTGCCGTCGGGAAGTTCAGCTGGCGAGAGCCCTCGCCGCAAACCAGGTGTCTTCATGAGGTCGGGTCCTTCGAGTGAGGGGGCGAGAGGTGCTGACGCTGGTCGCGCTTGCGGTCCTCGTATGTCGCCCGGGCCTGCTGCGTGGAGTCCAGTGCCGAGACCGCAGCCACCGGGACATCCCACCAGGCCGGGCTGTCGGGAGCAGCAGCCAGCGGATCGGTCTCGACGTGGATCACGGTCGTGCGGCTGGACTGCTTGGCCTTGACGATCGCCGCACGGAAGTCCTCGATGCCGGTGACCGACAGGACGTCAGCGCCGAGGCTCGCGGCATTGGCGGCAAGGTCAACCGGCAGCCGGTCGCCGTCGAGGCCCGACTTGGTGCGATAGCGATACTGCGTGCCGAAGCGCTGCGAGCCCAACGACTCCGACAGCGCGCCGATCGAGGCGAAGCCGTGGTTCTGCACCAGGACGACGATGATCTTGACTCCCTCGGCCACTGCAGTCACGAGCTCGGTGTTCATCATGAGGTAGGAGCCGTCGCCCACCATGACGAAGACGTCGCGCTCGTCCTCTCCCTCGAGCCGCTGGGCGTCGAGCGCCGCCATGCTGACGCCGAGGCCACCTGCGATCTCATAACCCATGCAGGAGTAGCCGTATTCGACGTGATAGCCCTTGCGGTCGCGGGTCCGCCACAGCTTGTGCAGGTCGCCGGGCATCGAGCCGGCAGCACACAGGACGACGTCGCGCGGATCGGACAGCTCGTTGACCGCCCCGATGACCTGAGACTGAGCCAGCCGCGGCCGGCCGTCCTGATCGGGCAGGGCCAGGTCGTATGCGCCCTGCACCACCGCGTCCCATTCAGCAGCCAACCGGGCCGCGCGGGCCGTGTATGCCTGGTCGGCCGCCCACCCCTGGAGGGCGGTCGACAAGGCATACAGGCCATCGCGCGCGTCGGCGACGAGACTCGTCGCGGCGAGCTTGTGTGAGTCGAACCCGGACACGTTGAGATTGACGAACCGCACGTCGTCGGCGCCGAACACCGTGCGTGAAGCGGTCGTGAAGTCGCTGTAACGCGTGCCGATGCCGATCACCAGGTCGGCCTCCGCAGCCAATGTGTTGGCGGCGGTCGTGCCGGTCGCGCCGATTGCCCCGACCGAGCTCGGGTGGTCGTAGGGCAGAGCGCCCTTGCCGGCCTGCGTCTCGGCAACCGGTATGCCGGTGGCCTCGGCGAATGCCCGCAGAGCGTCATTGGCCCGGCTGTACGTCACGCCACCGCCGGCGACGATCAGGGGCTTGCGGGCGCCCCGGATCGCGGCGACCGCGCGGGTGAGGGCGGCAGGCTCGGGCGCGGGTCTCGCGATGTGCCAGACCCGGCGGGCGAACAGCTCCTCGGGCCAGTCCCAGGCCTCGGCCTGCACGTCCTGCGGCAGTGCCAGGGTCACCGCGCCCGTCGCGGCCGGGTCGGTCAGCACCCGCATCGCGTGGAGCAGCGCAGGAGCAAGTTGCTCGGGGCGGTGGACCCGGTCGAAATAGGCCGACACCGGGCGGAAGGCATCGTTGACCGAGATGTCACCGTTGGCGGGGTCCTCGAGCTCCTGCAGCACCGGGTTGGCGACCTTGGTGGCAAAGGTGTCACCCGGCAGGAGCAGCACCGGGAGGCGGTTGATCGTGGCGAGCGCGGCGCCGGTGATCATGTTGGTCGCGCCCGGGCCGACCGACGCCGTGACGGCCATCGCCGCGAGCCGGTCGCGGTGCCGCGCATAGGCCACGGAGGCGTGCACCATGGCCTGCTCGTTGCGTCCTTGGAGATAGCGCAGGTGCGACGTGTCGCCGGACAGCTCCCGCTCGAGGAGCGCCTGGCCGACACCGGCGACGTTGCCGTGGCCGAAGATGCCCCAGCACGCGGCGAAGAAGGCATTCTCGACCCCGTCCCGCTCGACGTGCTGCGCCTCGAGGAACCGGACGATGGCCTGCCCGACGGTCAGCCGCATGCTCATCTCACGCCCCCGCCCGATGCAGCGCCGAACGGCAGCCGGGGGTCGACCTCGAGATCGGCCCACGTGTCACGGACCCAGGCGTGAGCGGGGTCGTCGCAGATCAACCAGGCACGCTCAGCCCCGGGTCCGGCCATGACGTTGAGGTAGTAGAGGTCGTAGCCGGGGGCCGCGATGGACGGGCCGTGCCAGCCGTGCGGGATGAGGACCGCGTCGCCGGTGTGCACCTCGGCGGTCACGTCGATGTCCGCGCCGGGGTGGCCGTAGACGCGTTGGAACCCGATCCCGGGGCCGCCGGGGCCGTCCGCGATCTCGAAGTAGTAGATCTCCTCGAGCGCGGTCTCGCCGTCACGTTCCTCGTCGTGCTTGTGCGGCGGCCATGACGACCAGTTGCCACCCGGCGTCAGGACCTCGCACGCGATGAGCCGATCTGCCTCGAGCACGCCCGGGACGGCGAAGTTGTTGACCTGACGACTCGATTGGCCCGCGCCGCGCATCTCGACCGGCACCTCGGCCTTCGCCAGGTGGGCCGGCGCGAGCCGGTTGGCGCACACCGACGAGGCGAGGGCGAAGCGCCCGCCCGCCGCGCTGGTCACCGAGAGCTCAGCGTCCCGCGGCGCATACACGACATCGCTCGGGCCGGCGAAGACGCTGCTCCGGCCTTCCAGTGCGTATGTCTGACCGTCGACCGTCACCTCGGCCGCGCCGCCGAGAGACACGACGACGTATTCGCAGTCGTCGGTGCCGAGCGTCTCGCTCTGACCAGGCGCGAGCGCCAAGATGCGCAGGCCGCTGTAGTCCCAGCCCGCCGACTTCGGGGTGATCTCGAGGATGAACGGCGGTGCCGCAGCGTCTCCAGCGCGCAGGACATGGCTCACGTCGTCATCATCTCCACCGTGGCGTCCACCGCGGCCTCGACGTCACCGTCGGGTGGGAAGAGCAGGGAGCGGCCCACGACCATGCCGCGCACGCTGGGGCTCGCGAGCGCCTTGGACCAGGCGGCGAACTGGGCGCCCTGATCGGTCGAGACCTCGCCGCCGAGCAGCACGACCGGCAGGGTCGTCGCGGCCAGGACGGTCTCCATGTCATCGACGACCGGGAGCTTGAGCCACGTGTGGGCCGAGGTGCTCGCCAGGCCGGCGGACACCGTGGCGGAGCGTACGACGGCCTCGGTCGAGAGGTCGTTGCGGATGCGGCCGCCCTCGTCACGCCGTGAGATGAACGGCTCGACCATCGCCATGACCTGCTGACCTGCGAGCTGCTCGACCGCATGCGCGCAGGCCTGCATGGTTGCCGGGGTGGCCGGGTCATCCGGATCGATGCGGAACAACATCTTGCCGCCCTGATAGCCGGCCGCCGCGATCGACGCGGCGTCATAGCCCGTGAAGCGGTCGTCGATCTCGAAGACTGTGCCGGCCAGTCCGCCGCGGTTCATGGACCCGATGACGACCCGCCCCTCGAGGGCGCCGAGCAGCAGCAGGTCCTCCACGACATCGGCTGTGCCGAGCACGCCGTCGACTCCGGGACGGTCGAGCGCACGGATCATGCGACTCAGCAGTTCGGCGCGGTCTCCCATGGCCAGCGGGTCGTCGCCCGCGCGCAGGGCACCACGAGCCGGATGGTCTGCCGCCACGAGCAGCAGTCGGCCGGTCTCCCCCACGAGACCGGCCGGCTGCCGCCGGCTCGCGGCGAGCTCCGCGATGCGCTCGGGGTGCAGCGCGCGGGTCCTGACGACCGAGGCGATGCTCTCGGCGTCGACCGTGGCCATCAGGAACCTCCCCCGAGCTCGACAGATCCTCGGGCGAGCACGGCGGAGACCTGGTCCGCCGTGGGCATGGCGTCGGCACATGCCAGCTGCCCGGCAACGTAAGCACCGGCCGCATTCGCGAACCGCAGCGTGACCTCGAGGTCCCAGCCGTGGAGCAGCCCATGCACGAGGGCGCCGCCGAACGCATCGCCGGCCCCCAATCCGTTGACGACGTCGACCTGCACCGGAGGCACCACGACGGACTCGTCGCGGCGCACGCCCAGCACCCCGGCCGGTCCCTGCTTGACGATCGCGAGCTCCACACCGGTTGCCAGCAGCGCCTTTGCCGCGGCCTGCGGATCGGACTCACCGACCGCGACCTCACACTCCTCACGGTTGCCCACCGCGACCGTGACGTGGGGCAGCGCGGCCTGGATCTGGGCATTCGCGAGCTCCGCGGACTCCCAGAACATCGGGCGGTAGTCCAGGTCCAGCACCGTGATCCCCCGCCTGTCCCGGGCCTCCAGAGCGGCCAGGTGGGCCGAGCGGCTCGGCTCCTGCGAGAGACCGGTCCCGGTCACCCAGAAGACGTCTGCGGCGCGGATCGCGTCGTAGTCGAGGTCATCGGGCGAGATCTCGAGGTCCGGCGCCTTGGGCTCACGATAGAAGTACAGCGGGAAGTCATCCGGCGGGAAGATCTCGCAGAACGTGACCGGGGTCGGCACGCCGGCAACCGGAGTCACCCACGTGTCGTCGACCCCGAAACCCCGCAGCGCTGAGTGGACGAACCGACCGAACGGGTCCTCGCCGGTACGCGTGATGGTGGCGACCCAGTGACCCAGCCGGGCGGCCGCGACGGCGACGTTGGTCGAGCTGCCGCCGAGGAACTTGCCGAACGAGGTGACGTCCTCGAGACGTGTCCCGATCTGCTCGGGATAGATGTCGACGCCGACACGTCCCATCGTGATGAGCTCGAACGTCATGCCAGCACTGCCTTCACGAAGTCCAGACTCGCACGTACGTCGGCGATCGGACCTTCGCCCTCGGGCTCGCCGTCCTTGAACATGACGTCCTGCTCCAGGACGTACCAGCCCTCATAGCCGCCGTCCCGCAGCGCCTCCAACATCGCGATCAGATCGACGTCCCCCGTGCCCAGCACGCAGAACAGTCCTTCGGCGACGGCCTCGGAGAAGCCGATCTCACCGGTTCGCAGGCGCTCGGCGATCGCCGCGTCGACGTCCTTGAGGTGCACGTGGCGAACACGGTCGACGTGGGCGAGCGTGATCGCGACGGGATCGGCTCCGGCCGCGACCAGGTGGCCGGTGTCGATGCACAGACCGATGTGAGCACCCTCCACGACCCGCCGGACGTCATCGGCAGTCTCGACGATCGTGCCCATGTGGGGGTGGATCACGGCGAGGACGCCGCGCTCCTTGGCGTGGTCCGCGATCCGGTCGAGATTGTCCAGCAGGGTCCGCCACTGCGCCTCATCGAGGACCGGGCGCACGTCGTAGCCGTCGACACCCGTTGCCGCGGCCAGCACCATGACGCCCGCACCAGTGGCGAGGCAGCCGTCGACGAACGTGTCGATCTCGCTCATCGGGTCATGGGCATCGTCATGCAGGACGACCGGGAGGAAGCCGCCAACGGCCCGCAGCCGGTATGTCTCGAGGAACGCCTTCCTGGCCTCCGGGTCCTCGGGCAGAAACCCATCGGGTCCGAACTCGGTCGCGCGAAGGCCCATCCGCTCCATCTCGGCCATGACCCGCTCCGGCGGGAGCTGGAAGCCCCAGTCGGGGACCTCGCACACCCCCCACGAGATGGGGGCGCCGGCCACCCGGGGCCCGGTCGGGCGCAGATCGCTCGCGGTCATGCATGTCCTTTGCGGGTTTGTGCTGACAAACTATCAGGACGAGTGTGTCGCCCATCACATGCACTGTCAAGTCTTTGTCCTGACATATTGACGTCCAGTCATGAATGGATACATTGTCCGCATGCCCGGCCCGAAGTTCACCCTCGATCGTTCGAGCCCCGTCCCGTTGTACTTTCAGGTGGCCGAGCAGTTCGAGCAGGCGATCCTGGCCGGCAAGATCGCCCCGGGTGAGCGAATCGACAACGAGATCGCCCTCGCCAAGAGCCTGGGGCTGTCACGGCCGACGATGCGTCAGGCGATCCAGGTGCTGGTCGACAAGGGCATGCTGGTGCGCAAGCGGGGGGTCGGCACCCAGGTCGTGCACGGCAAGATTCGCCGATCGGTCGAGCTGACCAGCCTGTTCGACGACCTCACCGCCGCGGGACAGAAGCCGCGCACCGAGGTCATCGCGGTCGGCAAGGTTGCCGCCGAGGAGGACGTCGCGCACGAGCTGCAGCTCACCCCCGGCGACGACGTCTGGTCGCTCGAGCGGCTGCGCTTCGTCGGCAAGCAGCCCCTCGCCCTGATGCACAACTTCATCCCCGTCGACGTCGTGGACCTCGCCGCGATCGACCTGGAGAAGACCGGGCTCTATGCGCACCTTCGGGCCTCGGGCATCCTCATGCGAGTCGCGCGTCAGCGCATCGGTGCGCGTGGCGCAGCCGCCGATGAGGCTGCCCTGCTGGGCGAGAAGAAGGGCGCTCCGCTGCTGACGATGCAGCGCACGGCATACGACAACGCCGGACGAGCCGTCGAGTACGGTCGCCACGCCTATCGCCCCGACCTCTACGCCTTCGAGCTCACCCTCGTCGACCGCTGAGGCGGGTCATCCCTCAACGTCGGCCTTGATCCTGGCGAGCGTCTCGTCCATCCCTGTGCAGAGCTCGGCATCGTGGCCTTCTGCGCCGCCCAGCGCCAGCTTCGCAGTCAGCCGCACGGACAGCGTCGGGTCCACCAAGGCCGTACGCCGCTCGGTGAGCCGGGTGCCGCCCGCGATGGGCTCGGTCTCATAGGACCAGTCGACATTGGTCGGCCAGACATGGAAGGTGAAGGTGCCGCGGCCGTTGTCATTGGACGGCGGCTTCCACCGAGTGATCCGACTCGTCGTCGGCCACACGAAACCCTTGCGACGATTGAGGTTGATCCCGCGCCGGCCAACCGTGGGCTTGCCGAACAACCACATGCCGACCAGCTCGGGGCTGCGGCGGGCCATGGCTTTGCAGTCGACTGCGGCCGCCCAGACGACATCCGGCGTGGCGGCGATGTCGACGGACGACTCGAGTGCGGGTTGACCCATGACTCAGCCCTTCTCTGCCTCGGCCTTGATGCGCTCCAGCGTGCGCCGGATGCCCTGCTGGAGTGACGCCTCGAACTCTGCGGTCCCGCCGAGCACACGCTGCGTCAGGACGTTGGAGAGTCCGGACACGCCCTTGGGCGCTCGTCGACTCTCGGTCAGCCTCGTGCCCGTCGGCGTGGGCTCCAGCTCGTACGTCCAGACCGTGCGGTTCTCCACGATGCGAAAGGCCAGCTTCTGCTCCGGCACGAAGTCGACGACCTTGGCATTGGTCGGCCAGCGCAGCTTGCCCTGCTTGTTGACGTTGAGCGTCCGCGTGCCCTCCTTGACCTCACCGCCGAAGACCTGCATGCGTACGCACTGTGGGCTCCACTCCCCCATGCGCTTGAGGTCCGACACGACGCTCCAGACCGCGGTCGGCGGGGCGTCGATCTCGATGCTGTCCTGGATCACGGGCTGGTTGGGCATGTATCTCCTCGGAAAGGGTGGTGCGGATCAGGCCTGCCGCGGTGCGGCGGGAATTGCGCGTGGGTTGCGCGTGCGGGAGTTGAGCCACTCCACCAGCCAGTCTCCCACCTTCGGGTGGTTGAGCAGTGCGAAGTGGTGCGCGCTGGGGAGGTACTCGAATGTCGCACCCTCGACGATCGGGCCGGCCCGACCCACGCCGGTCGCGGACGAGAAGTGGACCAGCAGGTCGCCGAGCACCGAGCTCAGCGGGTGGCGCTGGGACGCACCGAGGGTCGACGCGACGAAGTGATATTCGGCATGGGGAAGCGGTGCCGCGGCAATCCGGTCCAGGCCCCACTGCCCCGTGAGGTCCTGGCCCTCCCACTCGTCCTTGGTGATGTAGCCGTGCCGCAGATCGACGATGCCGGACGATCGGGACTCGAGAATCGCGCTGAACGGGGTCGATTCCGGCCAGAACCGCAGCAGCCGCGAGCCGAGGTGCGCGACCTTTTCGAGATTGGCGCCCGCGTGGGGTGTGCCGAGGCAGACCACATCGCGTACGACCTGCTGCCAGGTCTGGCCGGATGCCGTCGCGTGATTGGTCGCCGCACGTGCGACCAGCCCGCCCATCGAGTGCCCGACGAGCGTGATGCGGGTGACCGGCACGGGCCACGACGCCACGAGCTGCTGGAGCAGGGCGTCGAGATGCTTGCCGTTCTCGGAGATGTGCAGGCCCGTGTTGTAGCGAATCATCACCGGCGTGCCGTCGGTCTCGGCGACCACCCGATCGGCATACGTCGTGCCGTGCACCTTGGCGGCGTTGGCCCATGACTCGTCGTTCTCGCACAGACCGTGGAGGAAGACCACGGGGTGGCTCGTGCCGTGCCGGAACGCCTCGGCCAGTGGCCAGGACGTCGCGGACACATCCTGGCCCTCGTGGCGCACGGCCATCGTGATGGCCTGCGGGTCGTCGAGCATGCGCAGCTCGTCGCCGATGAGCCCGTTGACTGCTGCCACCACGAGCCGACCTCGCCTCGTGTCCTCGATCGGCTTGCCGATACCGCGAGATGCCATGGCGCGCACCGAACCACTCGAGACCCGCAGGACGCCAGAGATCGCGCCGTAGATCGACGTCACGACGGCGTCATGGAGCGACTCGGGCAGGTGACCGCCGACGACACGGGTCGCCTTGAAGGCGCGCCTCGTCGCCGCGTGGTGCAGATCGCGCACCGTGCCGACGATCAGGCGATCGCTGTAGTCCAGCGCCAACGCCGCGACATCAGTCGTCCGTGCGGGTTCGACAGGCATGTTCCCATACTGCCGGTATCCGAACGTAAAGTGAACTCCCCTGCGGCGAGTCCTCGATCACGCCTCGGCGGGAGCCTCGGTGTCGTCGACCTCGTCCTCGTAGCGGCCGTCGACACGCAGCTTGGCCAGCTCGATGACGTTGCCCGACTTGTCCGACACCTTGGCCGACTCGACGAGCGATGCGAGCGCCTTGCCACGCAGAACCTCGCTCACCATGTCGGGGACGTGGTTGTGCTCCATGATGTGCTGGATGTAGGAGTTGGGGTCCTCGCCGGACTGCTGCGCGCGGCGCATGATGTGCTGCGACAGCTCGGCGTCATCGATGCCGAACTCCTCGTTGGCGACGATCTGGTCGAGCACGAACTGGGCCACCAGCGAGTCGCGCACACGCTTCTCGAGATCGGCCTCGAACTCGTCGACGGTCTGCTCCTCGTCATCGAGGTAGGTCTGGAACTCGACTCCGGCCATCGCGAGCTGCTGCTCGATCTGCTCGCGCCGGCTCGTGATCTCCTCGGCGACAAGGGCCTCCGGCAGCGGGGCGTCGATCTTGCTGACGATCTCGTCGAGCACCAGGTCACGGGCCTCGTTGGCCTGCTCCATGCGCTTGCCGCGGGTCACCCGGTCGACGAGATCGGCGCGCAGCTCGTCGATCGTGTCGAACTCCGACGCGGTCTGGGCGAACTCCTCGTCGAGCTCGGGCAGCTGCTGCTCCTTGACGTCCTTGACCGTGACCGAGACGTCGACGTCCTGGCCTGCCAGGTCTCCACCGACGAGCTGGGTCGTGAACGTCTTGGACTCGCCGGCCGACAGACCCGTGACAGCCTCGTCGAGGCCGTCGAGCATCGTCGCCTTGCCGATCGTGTAGGGCATGCCTGCGGCCTGGGCAGCCTCGATCTCCTCGCCATTTTGCGACGCGGACAGGTCGATCGTGAGGAAGTCGCCCTCGGTTGCCGGGCGGTCGATCTCGGCGAATGTCGCGAAGCGCTCGCGCAGCGCGGTCAGCTGCTCCTCGACGTCGTCGTCTGTGACGGTCGAGTCCTCGACCGTCACCTCGATGGTCGAGACGTCAGGCAGGTCGAGCTCAGGACGTACGTCGAGCTCGGCCGTGACCTCGATCGGCTCGCCGTCGACGAACTTGGCGAGATCGATCTCGGGCTGGCTCAGCGGCTGGATGTTGGTGTCCTGCAGCGCCTGGGAATACCAGCCGGGGAGCGCGGAGTTGATGGCCTCGTCAAGGACCGCGGTGCGGCCGACGCGTTGGTCGACGATCGCCGCGGGGACCTTGCCCTTGCGGAAGCCGGGGATCGTGATCTGCGAGCCGATGGTCTTGTAGGCAGCATCGAGGTTGGTCTTGAACTCCTCGAAGGGCACCTCGATGGTGAGCTTGACCCGGGTCGGGCTCAGTGTCTCGGTGGTGCTTTTCACGTGACTGACTCCTGCATGATCTCGGTGCTTGGCGGGTGGGTGCTGGGGCCGACGCTCAGTCGGCCAAAACAGCGACGTACCAGTCTCTCATGAGACCGTGACCGGCCAAAAAGGGAGTCGGCGACCCGATCAGGCCTGCAGCTCGCGATCCGCCGCGACGATCCGCGGGGTTCCCGACCGCACCTGCCAGGCCGCGAGCCGTGGCGCAGCGGAGCGGCGATCCCGCCGATCCGTCACGGCATACCAGACCATCTGGACCGCGGCGGGAGTCACGTGGAGCACCGAATAGCCGTGGTCGTCGAGGTTGACGAAGCGGACGTGCGGGTTCTCCTCCTGGATCGCGGCCTCCAGGGTCAGCGACACGGTACGTGCCGGAGCGCCGATGAAGTCATCGACGTTGTTGCTCGTCATCGAGTTGCACACGAACTCGGTGGCGAGCGGGACGCCACGGGGGCCGGGGACCTCGCTGGCCCATGCGGAGTGCACGTCACCGCTCAAGAACACGACATCCGACGTGCCCTCTGCCTCGAGACGCTCCAGCAGCCGCTTGCGATCCGAGGTGTAGCCGTCCCACTCGTCGGTGTTGGGTGCGGAGGACTTCAGCGGGGTGAGACTGATGACCTGACTCAGGGCGAAGTCGCCGACGATCGGCTTGGGCGGCATCCTCACGGGCGCGACCATCACCGGGTTTCCCACGAGCTTCCACCGGCATGGCGAGGTGACCAGGGTCCCGGTCAGCCAGGCGAGCTGGTGTTCTCCGGTGATCGTGCGAGCCGGGTCGTCGATCGCGGGCTCACCGGCCACGGCACGCTCGCTGCGATAGCTCCGCAGATCCAACATCGAGAGGTCGACCAGCTGCCCGAACTGGAGCCGGCGATAGATCTTGCGGCCGTCGCCGGCGCCGGCCGTTCCAGACAACCGAACCGGCCTCCAGTCGTCGTACGCCCGTTGGGCCGCCCGGCCGCGCCGACCATACGGCCCCTCCTTGCCCGGATGGTGCTCGAACGCCCCGTGCTCCCAGCTGCCATCGGCGACCTCGTGGTCGTCCCACGTCACGATGAACGGGACTGCCGCATGGAGCGCCTGCAGGTCCTGATCGGTCTTGTATTGCGCATGACGCCGCCGATAGTCCCTGAGGCTGATGGTCTCGCGAGGAGGATCGTGCCTGCGGACGTCCAGGTTGTCGTGGCCATAGGAGTACTTGCCCGGCTGGTACTCGTACAGGTAGTCGCCGAGGTGGATCACGGCGTCCAGATCGCCACGATCGGCCAGGTGCCGGTAGGAGCTGAACCAGCCCGCCTGCCAGTTGGCGCAGGACACCACACCGAAGCGGAGCTCGGCCAGCTCGTCGCCCGGGGCGGGCGCTGTCCGGGTCCGGCCCACCGGTGAGAGGTCCCCGGCGTACGTGAAGCGATAGAAATAGTTCGTCGCGGGCTTGAGACCGGTCGCGTCGACCTTGACGGTGTGGTCTTGCCCTACGTGTGCGCGCACCGTCCCGGTGCGCACGACGGACTCGAAGTCGCGATCGACCGAGACCTCCCAACTGACCAGGGCATCGGGCCCCCGGCCCGAGCCGGGGAGCGCGTCCGCGGTGGGCGTGACGCGGGTCCACAGCACGACGGCGTCCGGCAACGGGTCGCCGGACGCAATGCCGTGCTGGAACCGCGAGCCGGTCGGTTCGGGGGCCCGAGCCGGGAGGGCCGCCGGGCCGAACATGCCCAGGCCGGCGATTCCCACACTGCCGGCCAACAGCTGCCGGCGATCCAGCAGCTCAGTGGCTTCACTGGTTCTCACACCCACCATTGCCGCAGCCCGGGCGGAACTGACCGTCCAGTTGAGGGTGAACGTCACACATCGGTTTGACGTACGTCTTGCACCGCCCTGAGACGTGCATCACATCGGTCGGGATGACAGGATTCGAACCTGCGACCTCACCGCCCCAAACGGCGCGCGCTACCAAGCTGCGCTACATCCCGTAGCCGCGTCAGTCTAGTGGACACTGTGTCCGTGCCTTCGCATCGGTATGACGACATCGTCACGCTCATCGCCTCACGGCAGCCCGTGTGCGGATCGACGAAGGTCGTGGCGGTCGACGGGCCGAGCGGTGCCGGCAAGACCGATCTCGTCGCCGGGCTCGCTGCGGTCACCGGTGCGACTGTCCTGCATCTGGACGACATCTATCCCGGCTGGCACGGCCTGGCGGCGACGCCACCGATGATCGCCGGCGTGCTCGGCGCGATCGCGGTCGGCGAGATCGGCAGCGTGCACCGGTGGAGCTGGGTCAGAGATCGACCCGGACCCTTGCTGCGGGTCGCGCCCGCCCCTTTGCTGATCCTCGACGGGGTCGGGAGCGGGGCCGGAATCATCCGCCCCCATCTCAGTGCACTGCTCTGGCTCGAGGCGCCCGCCGGGGTGCGCAAACGACGCGCGCTCGCGCGCGACGGAGACACCTACAGGCCGTTCTGGGACGTCTGGGCCGCGCAGGAGTCGCGACACTTCGCCGCCGAGCAGACTCGTCGCCACGCCGATATCGTGATCCAAACCGATGCGTGACCAGCGCGGGCCGTGTGGCAAGATGTACGTCGTTGCTGCAAGCCCCCGCGGACGTAACTCAATTGGCTAGAGTCTCTGCCTTCCAAGCAGAATGTTGCGAGTTCGAGTCTCGTCGTCCGCTCGTAAGAAACCGCTGGTGTGGCGGGGATTTTGGTCCCCGCCACATGGTCTAACGGCGGGTCACGTTACGGCGTTTGTGCCCTAACGTGCCCTACGTCGTTCAAGGACCCCACATGACCAGCCCCAGCAACGCCTCTCGCGCCCGCTCCCCCCGCCGCATGTTCGGCGGCATTCGCAAACTCCCGTCCGGCCGTTACCAGGCTCGATACGTCGACCACGCGGGTAACCGCCACAGCGCTCCGCAGACTTTCGCTAGCAAGCGAGACGCCGACGCCTGGATCGCAGCCAGCCAAGCCGACCTCACGCGTGGCACCTGGCGCGATCCTGATCTCGGCTCGCAGACGCTGACGGACTACCTGCACGACTATCTCGACACCCGCACCGACCTCTCACCTCGGACGGTCGAGACCTACGGCGACGTGTCGCGCCGCTGGATCTGTGCCACGCTCACGACCCCGCCGCGCGGGAACCGCAAGGGCAAGTCGATCGACCTCGGTGCGATGCAGCTGCGCGCGATCACGGTGGCCGACGTGCGCGAGTGGTACGCCGCCGCCGTGCACTCTCAGCAGCTCTACACCGCCACACGCCTCGCGGCCGGCGCTACCAGCAGGGCTCGTCGCCGGCCGACCAACGACGCTCGCGAGTGGGGCAAGTCGCGCGGCCTCACGGTAAAGCCAACCGGCCGCCTGTCGCAGGCGCTCATGACGGCCTGGACGGCGGCCGGCTCTCCAGCTGCGCCGGCAGTCGCCCCGGTGATCGACTCGCACCCGTCCGCGAGCCCCCAGGTCGCTCAGGCGTACCGGACGCTGCGCGCTGTGCTGAACGCAGCCGTGCGCGACGGCCTGATCGTGGCAAACCCCTGCCAGATCCCGAGAGCCGCCGAGGTCAAGGCCGCCGAGCGCGTGCCGGCGACCGCCTCTCAAATCGTCACGATCGCAGCCGCCATGCCCGATCACCTCGCGGCCGCAGTTCACCTCGCCGCGTACACCGGCCTGCGCGCCGGCGAGCTGTTCGCCCTGTCACGTGAGCATGTCGACCTCGACGCCGGCACAGTGCGTGTCGAGCGAGCTGTGCGCGAGCTCCGCGGGCACCCGCCCACCTTCGGACCCTCCAAAACCGACTCCTCGCGTCGAATGGTCCATGTTCCGCCACACGTCGTGCAGATCCTGCGCGACCACCTCAACGCGCATACCCCTGCCGGCCCCTCCGCGCTCGTGTTTGCCAACCATGACGACAGCATCGTGCAGACCAATCAGCGAACGCAGATCTTCGCCCGTGCCCGTCGTGCCGCCGGCCGCTCCGACTTGCGCTGGCACGACCTCCGCCACACCGGGGCGACCCTTGCCGCTCAGGCCGGCGCGAGCATCCGCGAGATTCAAAGCCGCCTCGGCCACTCAACGATCGTGGCGGCGATGCGCTACCAGCACGCCACGGTCGAACGCGACCGCGAGATCGCTCAACGGCTGAGCGACCTCGCCGTCCCTCCGGCCAACGTCATCTCCATCCACAAGAGCGCCTGAGAGGAACGACCCGTGATCGAATCGCGCCACCTCTCAGTAGTCACACCGAACCCTGCGAACGGCCCCGACACAGCCGCTCCCACGGACGTCACCTGGCCCGCTTTGCTCGCCGATTTCGCCGCCCACCTCCAGCAGCGCTCCGCCGAGCCAGCACCTCAGACCGACCCGCAGACCAGCGCCGGCCTGACAACGAAGGAACTCGACCTAGTCGAGCGACTAGATGGTCTGGGTGTGCCCGACTCTGCGGGTCGTCGCGTCGCCCGTCGTGCGCTCGAGGAGGCCGGTGAGGCTGGCGTCCCAAACTCAACCGCCCTCGATCGCGCCTGCGCATGGCGTCGCGACCGCCCCGCCCCTGATGCCGAAGCGCCACGTAGGACAAAGCTGGCCCGATCCACCTCGGCCGCCGGTCGCATGGCCCACCTGGAAAGGTTCGCGCGCGAGTGCTGGCAGCAGCCGGCCGCCGTTGAACGCTCCACGATTCTGGAGTACCTGGCTAAGCCTGAATGGGCGACCGGAACTCGCAAGGCGCACCGCGTCTCCCTGGTCGATCTGTTCTCCTGGTCCCACGCGTCCGGCCGGCTGCCATTCGATCCAACGGTCGATCTGCCCGCTACCCCTGAGATCTTGCCGAGAGACACCGCCCTGGCTGCGCTGCCGCCCCTGACCCCCCAGGCGCGGCACTTGGTCGCATCAGGTCACGAACATCCGGCGCGGGCATGGGCGCGCCAGGCCGACTACCCGCACGCGGCGAGCGGCCGCCTGACCACCGACGTGCTGCGCGCCTGGCAGCTGGCCGGCTTCCCGAGCGTGTCGTTGGCCGGCGACTCCCCCGCCGCACGCTGGGCGCGACTGCTGGATGACTACGACCGCGAGCAGCAGGCGCGCGGACTTCGCCCGGCGACCCTCGCGCTCCGTCGAGCGCACCTGTTGCACTTCGCGAAGGCGACTCAGCTCGATCCGACCGCCGTCGACCGACAAGCTCTGACCGACTACCTGGCGAACCCGGCATGGAGCCCCGAGACTCGCAAGGGGCACCGCTCCAGCCTCAAGACCATGTTCAGCTGGGCCTACGAGAGCGGCCGGCTCAGCTACAACCCAGCAGCCCGCCTGCCAGGCGTGCGTGTGCCGATCGGCGTACCTCAGCCGGCCCCAGAGCCAGTCATTCGTGACGCCATCAACGGCGCTCGTCCCGACGTGCGTGTGATGATCCTCCTCGGCGCGATGGCTGGACTGCGACGCGCGGAGATCGCGCACCTGCATGCCGACGCAATCACCGAGGACGGCCTGCGCATCGTCGGCAAGGGCGGCAGGGTTCGCATGGTCCCGATGCATCCGGCCCTGTCGGTCGAACTGGACGGGTACTGCGCCGCACGCGGCATCGTGTCTGGCTACCTGTTCTGTGCGATCGGTTCTGACACGCCCCTGACCGTTCAGCACGTCGGGAAGTTGATCAGTGACCGCATGCCACCCGGTTGGAGCGCCCACAAGCTGCGCACCCGCTTTGGCTCGCGCGCCTATGCCGGCGCGTACGACCTCCGCGCCGTGCAAGAGCTGCTGGGCCACTCCTCGCCGGCAGTGACGGCCAGGTACGTCGCGATTCCATCGACCGCCCTGACGGCCGCTGTGCAGTCCGTCCCGCCGGTTCCGGGTCTCGAAACCGCGCACCCAGCCGATGACGCCAGGCGCACGCCGGGCCGCGCTCGAAACGCATCCTCGACATCGGATGACCGCGAATGAACCGCGACGACGTGATCACACATCTGAGCGCCGTCCTCGCCCCGTACGGCGGACCCCACGGATGGGACTGGGAATCCATCCTCAGTGCCGGCTTCACCCTCGACCGTGCCGGCCGATATCGCCAGGTACTCACAGACACCGAACTGGTGCACGCGTGCCTACGACACGCGATCCATGGACCAGTGAGCGAAGTCGACTGCCCTTCCTGGTGCCAGCTGCCGCCGGGGCACCGGTACGACGAGGACGCAGACGGCGGCCTCGTCCGCTGGCACGAAGCGACCAGCCACCAGACCTCCCGCGCGAGCGTCGAGGTCACCCAAGACGAACTGGCGATCGCGCCGGCGGGTCCCATCCACCGCAGCGCCATCTCAGCAGCTTTGTACGTCGACGGGAACCACGCCGGTGAACGATTCACCGCCGAGGACTGCCGCGACGTAGCCGCCGCCCTACTTGCCGCCGCAGACAATCTCGAAAATCTTCTCGACCGGGTTGCCCGTGAGCCAGAGTGACCACGCACACCGTCCCGCGACCTGTGCGTCGAACGTGTGCCCCAGAGCGGAAAAGTCGACCCCAGAGACTCCAGCGCGGCGAGTTGCCCTCGTTCTGACACACCGCCGCGCTAGCGTCACTGATGTGAAGCCACGGCAGCAACGAGGAGCGCGCTCCTCGTTGCGCCCTGCGCTGCCCCCGCGTCGTCACGTTCTTACCACCGAGCAGGATCCGGCCCGCACTCTCAGTTGGCACATCGATTCGCCGTTCCCCGAGGCACAGTCGGCTAACGCGCACCTCGATCGGTACGACCAGGCGAACATCAGCGACGGCCGCGCACGCGTCGTTCAGCTGCACGCAGCTGCCATCGAGCTAGGCAGATTCGCAGGCGTCATCCGGTCGTGTTTCGGTCCCGACGCCGATGGTCTGGCCACGATTGAGAGCGTCATTCGGGACATCCTCCTGCTGGCCATGGTCATCGAGCGGGACGCGACACACATCAGCACCGCTGAACTGACCGAAGCCGACAACCTTGCTGACCTCGCGGAGATCGAGACCGGCCGCGCGTCCCACGCGCACACCCTCTGGGAGTCGCCGCCAGAGGACCGAGCGTTGCATCTGACCGCCACATGCATCCATGCCCCGGGTGCCCCGAGTGCCCGCCGCGAGACTGCCGCCGCGTGAGCACCATCTCGGCCTGACTTAGACCCCAGCCGATCCCGCTCTGAAAGCCACGTGACGCGCTAACCGCGCCGCCCTCGGCAGTCTTCCGCCACTAAGCCCCTGCTCGCCCTCTGGGCGCGCGTGCGCGTCGCGTGAGATCCCCATGTCCGACTCCACGAGCACCACCCCGAAGAACCCTGATCCCCTGATGACGGCGGCTGCGTGCGCCGAGTACCTCGGCCTGTCCGAGAACTTCGTGCGTGCCGCCATCCGGCGTGGCGAGATTCGATCCGCCAAGTTCGGCCGTGCTGTCCGCGTCCGGCTCTCCGAACTTCAGGCGTACCTGGACGCCTCCGCGCGATGAGCGGCCGCACATCGACCACCACCCGAGGACGCCCGAGCGTGCCCGTCCTCGTGACAGTCGACAGACGTAGGTTCACGCTGCACTGCACGGAGCCAATCACACCCGGCTGTCACGTCGCCTTGGACCTCGGCACCGCCTCGCACTACAGCTGGGAGCTAGCCGTGGCTCTGCAAAGCCTGCGCCCTGCGGTCAGTGCCGAGATCCACGGCGCTGACCGGGACCTGGTCCGCGCAAAGGTCTGTGAGTTCCTGATGGCCGGCGGCACGATCGTCACCGGCGTCCAAGGCGTCGCATCGCACAAGCTCCGCCGCCTCATGGAATCGCAGCCGCCGCCGGTCGGTGCGCCTGCGGAGGTGCCTCCACCGTGGGCGCGCAGCTCGTGAGCGCGGCCGTCGTACACGCGATGCCGCACCTCGCTCGCCACCATAAGGCGCGAGTGGCCCTGACTGTTATGGCGCTCACCGCGAAGGACACCGACGACCAGCCGATCTACTTCGCCGGCTGGCGTCCGATAGCGCGCGCTCTTGGCCTGGCCGGTTCACACGACAGCCAGCGCACGACGGTCTCACGCGTCTGGCGTGAGCTGAGGCTTGCCGGCTGCATCTCGCCGGCCAGCGACATAGCCAGCAGCAGGACCACCTCGACGTGGCATCTGCTGGTCGAGAAGTGGCCGCACATGAACCAGCTCGTGCTGCCTGTGGACAACCCATCTGGAGGTGGTTGAGGTGTTGGCCGTTACAGCCAACTACCGAGTTGGCCGTTACAGCCAATGGGTGTTGGCCGTCATGCCCACTCCTGTTGGCCGTTACAGCCAACACATAAGAGGAACCACTGAGGAACCACTGAAGACAAAGACAGAGGACCATCCTGGGAGCGAGCCAACCACTCACTTCGCGCGCGCAACGCGATCGAGCTGCCACGCACCTCAGATGCAGTCAGATGGTCAGACTTTTGAGTGCGCGACCCCCCTTGGAAGTACCGGTTCTTCCTATTTATCCCCCGGAATTCTCAGAAAAACGGGGGCACAAAATCCCGACACCGACGAAACAAACCAGCCGGCCTTGGCCGGCTCTGCCTCCCCAGATCGGACCTGCTGCACCTCGCATGCGTCCTCGCTGCCTAGCGGATGCGAGGCCGGTCTATGAACGAGCCGGTCAACGAAGAGCTCGTGTGCCAGGTCGAAGGGTGCCGCCGGCCGGTCGAGATCCTCAAGTGGGGGCTCTGCCGCACTCACTACGCCCGGCAGCTCCGTGGACGGTCACCCGGCAGCCCAGTCATCGCGCCTAGGCGTCGTCGTCCCAAAGTGTGCTCGGTTGACGGCTGCGGCAAGCAGCGCGTGGCCCGCGGATTCTGTGACCGCCACTACCGGCAGCACCGCCGATCCTTGGCACAGTCCGAAACGACAGCACGCAAGGCGGGGAAGGGCGACGACGTGAGTTACGCCGGCGCGCACGGTCGGTTGCACCGGAGCCGCGGCTCGGCGCATCGCAAGGTGTGCTCTCGGTGCTCTCAGCCGGCCACCAGATGGCGGCTGCGTTCGGATGCCGAGAAGGTCCGCACCGATCCGGTCAGTGGTCTCACGTACAGCCCTGACCCCTCGGACTACGAGCCGCTGTGCGCGCCGTGCGATCGCGGCGAGAAGCCACGGCCACACGTGCAGCAGCTCGAACTACCGATGCAAGGTGACGACTGATGAACACAGTTCGCTGTGGTGGCCGCTCGCGTGCGCCCCCGACACGGCCTGTCTGAAACCCAACCCGAACCCTCTCCAAGGAAAGAAGTGACATCACATGACCACCACCACCCTGCAAGACCTGCCCGTCCTCCGCGAACTTCCCGTCGGCCACGACGACAAGTCGTCTCCGTACTACTTGAAGCCCGAGCATCGCGACGCCTTCCAGCGCGTGAGCGTGACTGCTCGTGCTATCGCCAGCATGGTCGACACCGTGCGCTGGCAGATCACGCGCGACCGCGAACTGGAAATCTGGGAGGCGAATCGGGCGCGCAAAGAGGCGGTCCTGGACCCGTCGACCTATCGCACCTGGCTGGCCCGGCACATCCACTCGGACGGTCGACCCAATCTCGCGACAGTTGGCGACATGCCGGACTCTTCGAGATTCGGCCCCGATGCCTCGCAGCTGGCGCTCACGCCCGACCAGCAGTTACTGCCTGAGTTCTACGCACTGCGTGAGGCCGCCACGAGCATGGCTGAAGGTTACGACGCGGCGATCCAGGAGGAGCGTCGTCGCATCGCCGCCCGCACGTGCGAAGCGTGCAAGGCACTCGATGAGGACAGGCCGCTCAACGAGATCCGACTGCCCGATGGTGCCGCCCTTCGCATGTGCGACGAGTGCAAGACCATTACTGAGTTCCTGACGATCGCGACAGCCAGTGTCCCGGCCGGCGGCAACCGGTTCGCCGTAGTAGAGCGCCTGGTCGGCTCGTCCGCCGCGTCAGCCGACGAAACCGGAGGAGCGGACGGGAAGGGCGGCCTGCGGCGGCTGCTGAGTGGCGGCCGATGACGGAGCCTGTAGGCGACCCCGTCCCCACGGAACCCGTACTCGAGGTCGGGATGCTGGTCCGCGTCGTCGCAACAGGACAGCTGCACAGGGTCCTCCAGGTCTCTATGACCGGACGCGGTGCGACCCTGATCGAAACCGTTGGGCCAGCGCCTCTTGGTGACGACTCGCGAGCGATCTCGACAAGCCCCGGCGGAAGGTTCGTGGCGGCCGCAGAACTGGCGATCGTTCCCATCGAGTCAGGCTCGACCGACTGGCTCTGAGTCAGCTCTCCGCGTCGTCG
>NZ_JBBJMJ010000020.1:0-45950 GCF_037719875.1 Aeromicrobium sp.
CCCTATGACTCGTTCGCCACCAGCGTGCAGCGCTTCATCGAGCAGGCCGCTGCCGACCCGCAGGTCCTCGCGATCAAGCAGACGCTCTACCGGACCTCCGGCGACTCCCCCATCATCGATTCGCTCGTCGACGCCGCGCGTGCCGGCAAGCAGGTCCTGGTCCTCGTGGAGATCAAGGCGAGGTTCGACGAGCAGGCCAACATCCGCTGGGCCCGCAAGCTCGAGCGGGCAGGCTGCCACGTGGTCTACGGCCTGGTGGGGCTCAAGACCCACTGCAAGCTCGCCCTCGTCGTGCGCGACGAGCCCGACGGGCTTCGCCGATATGCCCACATCGGGACCGGCAACTACAACCCCAAGACCGCACGGCTGTATGAGGACTTCGGCCTGCTGACGGCTGATCCTGACATCACACACGACCTGACCGACCTGTTCAACAACCTGTCGGGCTTCGCACAGGACTTCTCCTACCGCCGGCTCATGGTCGCGCCGGCCGGGATGCGTGATGGCATCAGCGCTCGGATTGACGCCGAGATCGCCCATCACGCAGCCGGGCGACCCGCAGGCATACGCATCAAGGTCAACTCACTCGTCGATGAGTCCCTGATAGACAAGCTCTACGAGGCCTCCCGTGCAGGTGTCAAGATCGATCTGATCGTGCGCGGCATCTGCACGCTGCGTCCCGGGGTCCCCGGTCTGAGCGAGAACATCCGGGTGCGCAGCATCTTGGGCCGGTTCCTCGAGCACAGCCGGATCTACTGGTTCGCCGGCGGCGGCGAGGCCGAGGCATGGATGGGCTCGGCCGATCTGATGCACCGCAACCTCGACCGGCGGGTCGAGGTCCTGGTGCGAGTGCCGACTGCCGCGCACACCGAGAAGCTCGGCGACCTGCTCGCGTTGTCGGCCGATCCCGAGACCATGTCCTGGCACCTCGGACCCGATGCGCAGTGGACACGCCACCTGGGCTCGAAGAACCTGCAGTCGGTCCTGATCGAACGCGCCCGAGCGCGCCGATCGCGGCAATAGCGCAGGTCAGCAGCCCGCGAAGACCAGGGGCCCCTCACCGGTCATGTACGGCACGGAATCCGGATCGTGGCGGAACCGCAGGGCCATCGTGCTGCCCTGCACAGCGGACGAGCGCAACACGAGCGACTCCTCGATGCGTCCGGACCGCCCGATGAACGGGCCCGACGCGAGAGCTTCGCGCGCCCGCAGCTGCCGGGCAGCGACCTCCGGTGATGCGAACGCCAGGGCGAATCGCATCGTCTCGGTCGAGCTCGACCCGCCGTCGAGTGCCCGGCCGGTGAATGACGGCCTCACGAGTCCGCCCGCACGATCGATCGCGGCGCGGGCCTGAGCCGCGACCTCGGGGCCGGCGTCCCGCAGGCTCGTCGTCTCGCAGGTGAAGGGTCCGCTCTGGAGCAAAGCCGTGTCGGCGCCGGCGAGTGCGGCGGCCACGCCCGACACGCTCCGCACGCTCAACAGCGACATCGCCTCGCCGTCGACTGTCTTGAGGACGGTCGAGACGTAGGCCGAACGGTCGGCCGCCACGATGAGCCGCTGACGAGGCAGCAGGGCGATCGAGCCGAGCGTCGAGGTCAGCTCAACCCCGGCCTCGGTGGTGGCGTCGTCTGCCCCGAGACTCCACACTCCGCCGTCCTCGGCGTACCCAAGATCCTTCAGCCGCGATCGCACAGTCGAGAACGACACCGACCGGTCGAGACTGGCGATCATGGCAGCCCCATCGGCCGCCTGCCCATAGGCTTCCCACTCCAGATCCGCAGGCGACCAGCCGTAGACGTCGTGCATCTCTTCGGTGTACTGCCCCAGCACGGAGCGAGTCGTCAGATCGCGCAGCAGGGCGTCGTCGGTCAGTGCCGCACGGTCGGCGGGAGTGGTTGCCGAGCCGAGGTCGAGCTCCGCGCGGATCTGCGACCAGTCCGTGAAGCTCGCGACCGAGGTGTCGTCGGGGAGCGCGTCGAGCGCTGCGGTCAGCGACGATCGGGTGTCGGCAGCCACCTCGCCGCCAGCCCACCGTCCCGCCGTGATCGCGGCGGCGATCACGAGCAAGGGGACGAGGATCGAGGTGAGGGCGAGTCGCGGCTGCATCCCGTCCACACCTCCTTCATCCGTCGGCCACCTTCTCAGGGGAGACTACGCGTATGGCAAGTGAACGGATCGTCAACGCTGCAGGTGGACTCGTCTGGCGCAAGCGCGCCGGGTCTGCTCGCTCCGAGCCCCGTGTCGAGCTGTTGGTGGTGCACCGGCCGGCCTACGACGACTGGACGTTTCCCAAGGGCAAGGGTGATCCCGGGGAGGCGCTCCAGGCGACTGCGGTCCGTGAGATCGCCGAGGAGTCCGGGCTTCGAGTGCGCCTCGGGGTGCCGTTGCTGCAGGTCAGCTATCCGATATCGGCCGGCACCAAGGTCGTCGACTACTGGACCGCCCGCCCGGTGGGAAAGGGCGAGGCTGAGCCGTTCGCGCCCAACAAGGAGGTCGACGAGATCCGCTGGCTCGGCGTTCGCGAAGCACGCGACCTGCTGACGTACGAGCACGACATCGCGGAGCTGGAGGCCTTTCGCAGCGTGCGCGAGCGCCAGGGCCACCGCAGCCGCACGCTGGTCGTCCTGCGCCACGGAAAGGCCGCGTCACGCTCAGAGCGCGGCAAGGACATCGACCGACCACTCACTGCGGCAGGTGCCGAGCGGGCGCAGTCGCTGGCGGCGCTGCTGGGCGCCTATGGCGTACGCCGCGTCGTGAGCAGTCCGGCGGTTCGGTGCGCCCAGACCGTCGAGCCCTACGCGCACACCATCAGCACCTTCCTCGAGATCGACGACCGGCTGTCAGAGGACACGCGCGCCGCGCAGGTGCAGCGGTCGGTCGCCGCCCTGCTCGACCGCAAGGAGCCGGTGGTGCTGTGCTCGCACCGGCCGACCCTGCCGTGGATCTTCGACACCATCGGCACCGACGTGCACGATCTCGCACCCGGCGAAGGTGTGGTCATCCACCACCGCAAGGGCAAGGTCGTCGCCACCGAGAAGCTCCCCTGACCTGCGGTTGGTCCCTCACCACCCATTGACCGTTACATCACCGTTCACCCCGCGTTCACCCACGGTCGGACATCGATACACCTGCGACTCCTAGCGTCACGCAGGTAAGCATCTAAAGAATCCCAGAGAGGGACCTCCCGTGAACCGCAACTCACTGCGTACCGCCGCCCCCGCGGCCGTGCTCGCACTCGCCTTCGGCCTCAGCGCCTGCGGTGCCGCGAACGAATCAGATGATCCCGGTACCGGCTCGGGCGACGCCAAGGCAGTCTCCGGCACCCTGAACGCCGGCGGCTCGAGCGCGCAAGAAGCCGCTGTTGCCGCTTGGAAGAAGCAGTTCCAGACCACCAACCCCGACGCCACCGTCAACTACGACCCGGTCGGATCCGGCGGCGGACGCGAGCAGTTCCTCGCCGGCGGCCTGTCGATCGCCGGTTCGGACTCCTACCTGGACGACGACGAGCTCGCCAAGGCCAAGGACGTCTGCAAGGGCGACGTCGTCGAGGTCCCCGTCTATGTCAGCCCCATCGCCGTGATCTACAACCTCGAGGGTGTTGACGAGCTCAACCTCTCGCCGAAGACCATCGGCTCGATCTTCGAGGGCAAGACCACCAAGTGGGACGACGCCGCCATCAAGGCCGACAACCCCGACGCCAAGCTCCCGAGCACCGACATCACGCCGGTACACCGCTCGGACGACTCCGGCACGACCAAGAACTTCACCGACTACCTCGCCGAGGCCTCCGACGGTGCCTGGAGCGGTGGCGAGGTCGAGACGTGGCCCATCAAGGGCGGCGAGGCTGCCGAGGGCACCTCGGGCGTCGTGGCGGCCGTCACCGGCGGCAAGGGCACGATCGGTTATGCCGATGAGAGCCAGGCCGGCGAGCTCGGTCAGGCCAAGGTCAAGGTCGGCGAGGAGTTCACCGCTGCCTCGCCCGAGGCCGCAGCCAAGGTCCTCGACACGGCGGCCCCGGTCGAGGGTCGCGCGACGACCGACATCGCGGTCGACGTCGACCGCAAGTCGACCGAGTCCGGCGTCTACCCGATCGTCCTGGCGTCCTACCAGATCGCCTGCCAGACATACGAGGATGCGGAGACCGCGGAGCTCGTCAAGGCCTGGCTGACCTACATCGCCAGCGACGAGGGACAGGCCGCGGCGGCCGAGTCGGCCGGTTCGGCTCCGCTCTCGGCGGACTTCAGCACGAAGGTCCTGGCCGCGATCGAGACGATCAAGGCAGCCTGACCCAGTTGGCCGCCCGGTCCGACCTCGGACCGGGCGGCTGCTTCACTCTCCAGATCCAGCAGAGCCCGAAAGGCACCACCTGTGAGCAGCACAGTGGCTCCCCGCAAGACCTCCGTCGTGCAGCGACGGGGCGACCGGATATTCTCCGGCCTGTCGCTTGGCGCGGGCTTGCTGATCCTCGCGCTGCTCGCCGGCGTCGCGATCTTCCTCACCGTGCAGGGCATCCCCGGCATCACCGCTTCACCCGATGAGGTCAAGAGCGGCAAGAGCTTCGTGCCGTACGTCTGGCCACTGGTCTACGGAACGCTGATCGCCGCGACCGTCGCGCTGATCATGGCCGTCCCGGTCGCGATCGGCGTGGCGCTGTTCATCTCGCACTATGCACCGCGCAAGCTCGGACAGATCCTCGGCTACCTGATCGACCTGCTGGCCGCCGTGCCGAGCGTCGTCTATGGCCTGTGGGGCATCCAGTTCCTGTCGCCTCGTCTGGTGCCGTTCTATGAATGGCTCGAGGACAACCTCGGTTTCATCCCCTTCTTCGCCGGCCCCGCCTCGGCCACCGGCCGGACGATCATGACCGCGTGCGTCGTGCTGGCAGTGATGATCCTGCCGATCATGACCGCCATCTGCCGGGAGATCTTCCTCCAGACGCCCCGCCTGCACGAGGAGGCTGCCCTGGCCCTCGGGGCAACCCGGTGGGAGATGGCTCGGATGGCGATCTTCCCGTATGCGCGGTCAGGCATCGTGTCGGCCGCGATGCTCGGCCTCGGACGCGCCCTGGGCGAGACCCTCGCCGTCGCGATGGTGCTCTCGGCCACGGCCGGCGTCGTCACCGCCAACCTGATCAGCAGCACCAACCCCAGCACGATCGCGGCCAACATCGCCCTGAGCTTCGCTGAAGCCAGCGGCAAGAGCGTCAATGCGCTCATCGCCAGCGGCCTGGTGCTGTTCGTGATCACGTTCCTCGTCAACTTCGCCGCGCGGGCCATTGTGGACCGCCGCAAGGAATTCTCCGGAGCCAACTGATGACGACAACCCTGACCCCGCCCCCCGTCGACATCTCGCGCGAGCTCTACGGCGCGCAGCTACCGTCGTGGGGCCCTCGCACGGTCGTCGTCCTCGGACTGGTCGCCGGCGTGGGCGCCTATCTCCTCGACCTCGGTGTCGTCCGCAGCGTGCTGATCGCCTGGGCCATCTGCCTGACCGTGCCCCTGTGGTCGGTCGTCGTCGAAGGCCGGCGCAAGGCCACCGACCGGTTGGTGACGACGTTGGTCACCTCGGCGTTCGTGCTCGCGCTCTTCCCGCTCTTCAGCATCCTGTGGACCGTCCTCAGCAAGGGCACCAAGGTCATCTCCGCGGAGTTCTTCACCTACTCGATGCGCAACGTCGTCGGCGAGGGCGGCGGCATCTATCAGGCGGTGGTCGGCACCCTCATCATCACGGGTGCCGCGGCGGTCATCTCGATCCCGATCGGCATCTTCACCGCGATCTACCTCGTCGAGTATGCCGACGGCAACCGGCTCTCACGATGGATCCGCTTCCTCGTCGACGTCATGACCGGCATCCCCTCGATCGTGGCCGGCCTGTTCGCCTACGCCTTGTTCGTGCTGTTCTTCGGCGAGGGCGTTCGCATGGGCATCGGCGGCTCGGTGGCGTTGTCCGTGCTGATGATCCCGGTCCTGGTGCGCTCGACCGAGGAGATGCTCAAGCTCGTGCCCAATGAGCTGCGCGAAGCGGCATACGCACTCGGCGTGCCGAAGTGGCGCACCGTCTCCAAGGTCGTGCTGCCGACCGCCCTGGCCGGAATCGTCACGGGCATCACACTCGCGATCGCCCGCGTCATCGGCGAGACGGCTCCCCTGCTGATCATCGCGGGGACGACCGACTCGGTGAACTTCAACCTGTTCGACGGCCGGATGGCGTCTCTGCCGGTCTTCGCCTATGCCTCACAGCGCAATCCCGGGATCCCGCCGGAGTTCAGCATCGACCGTGCCTGGGGCGCCGCCCTGGTACTCCTGATCATCGTCATGCTGCTCAACCTGATCGCCCGGCTCGTCTCCTACTTCTTCTCGCCCAAGGGCGAGCGCTGAGTTTCGAAAGGACTCTGACATGGCCAAGAGCATCGACGTCTCTGACCTCAACATCTACTACGGCGACTTCCTCGCCGTAGAGGATGTCACCATCCCGATCGCGGCGAAGTCCGTCACGGCGTTCATCGGCCCCTCGGGCTGCGGCAAGTCGACCTTCCTCCGCTCGCTCAACCGCATGCACGAAGTCATCCGGGGCGCCCGCGTCGAGGGCAAGGTGCTGATCGACGGCCAGGACCTCTACGGCGCCGACATGGATCCGGTCAACGTACGCCGGATGATCGGCATGGTCTTCCAGCGACCCAACCCGTTCCCCACGATGTCGATCTATGACAACGTGCTCGCCGGACAGAAGCTCAACAGCAAGCGCATGAAGAAGGCCGAGTCCGACGACGTCGTCGAGCGGTCACTGCGCAGTGCGGGTCTGTGGGCCGAGGTCAAGGAGCGCCTCGACCGTCCCGGGTCCGGCTTGTCGGGTGGTCAGCAGCAGCGGCTGTGCATCGCCCGTGCGATCTCGGTCGAGCCGGAGATCCTGCTGATGGACGAGCCGTGCTCGGCCCTCGACCCGATCTCGACGAGCGTCATCGAGGACCTGATCCACGAGCTCAAGTCGCAGTACACGATCGTCATCGTGACCCACAACATGCAGCAGGCGGCGCGGGTCTCCGACGAGACCGCGTTCTTCAACCTGTCGGGAGTCGGGAAGCCCGGCCGGCTCATCGAGCACGGCCGCACCGAGACGATCTTCTCCAACCCGACCGACTCGGCCACCGAGGCCTACATCCAAGGACGGTTCGGCTAGGCCCCGAGCAAGTCCCGGACCGGACGTCAGGGGAGGAAGATGCGGGCGACGAAGTAGGTCGCCGCAGCCACTCCGGCGGCAGCCGGGATCGTGATGATCCACGCGACGATGATCCCCTTGGCGACGCCCCAGCGAACGGCGCTGAAACGTTTGGTCGCACCGGCACCCATGATGGCTGACGTGATGGTGTGAGTCGTGGAGACCGGTGCTTGGAGACCGATCGCCATGCCATACAGGACGGTCGCCGCGGTGGCTTCGGCCGCGAATCCCTTGGGTGGGTCGAGATCGATGATGCGCCGGCCGAGTGTGCGCATGATGCGCCAGCCGCCCGAGTAGGTGCCCGCCGCGATCGCGGTGCCCGCTCCGATGATGACCCACAGCGGCACGCCGTCGCCGTCGGAATAGCCGCCGGCGACCAGTGCGAGCACGATCACGCCCATGGTCTTCTGGGCGTCCTGTAAGCCGTGACCCAACGACATGGCTGCCGCGGAGACAGTCTGCGCGTGGCGGAAGCCGCGCCCGATGCGGTGCGGATTGGCCCTGCGGAAGATCCAGGTGATGGCCGTCATGAGCGCGAAGGCTCCAATGAAGCCGATCGTCGGGCTCAGCACCATCGGGATCGCGACCTTCTCCACGACCGTGTCCCACTCGACTGTCGTGGCCGAGGCGAGGCCCGCCCCGATGATGCCGCCGATCAGCGCATGGGACGACGAGGACGGGATGCCGAAGTACCACGTCAACAGGTTCCAGGTGATGGCCCCGACGAGTGCCGCAAGCACGATCGTCAGCGCGTGGGCCGAACTCTCACCCGGCGCGGTCTCGATGTCGATGATGCCCTGGATGGTCTTGGCGACACCGACGCCGAGGAGCGCGCCCACGAAGTTGAGGATCGCTGCCATCGCCAGTGCGATGCGCGGAGTCAGCGCCCTGGTCGAGATCGACGTCGCGATGGCATTGGCCGCGTCGTGAAAGCCGTTGGTGTAGTCAAAGATGAGCGCGATGATGACGACAGCGACCACCATCGCGAGAGTCTGATCCACTGCCTAGGACTCCTTGACGGCGATCTGTTCGATGGTGTTGGCCACCGATTCCAGGGCATCGATCGCGTGCTCGAGCGAATCTGTCACGTCTTTGCGCTTCATGACCTCGAGCGACTTGTAGCTCCCGTTGAACAGGTCGGCAACGATCCGCCGGTAGGACCGGTCGCCCTGATTCTCCAGTCGATTGATCTCGATCCAGTACTCGTCGAGATCCTTCATCGTCCGCAACCGCGGCATCGAGTCGGCCGTCAGCTGCGTGGCTCGCTGAAGTACCTCGACCTGGGGCGCGAAGTCGGGCGGCAGATCGCCCAGCTCGTAGAGCCCAACGAGGTCGACGGTCTCCTCCATGTAGTCCATGACGTCGTCGAGGCTGCTGGCCAGACGGTAGATGTCCTCGCGATCGAAGGGAGTCACGAAGGTCGAGTTGACTCGCCGGATGATCCGGTGGGTCGTCTCGTCAGCCTGGTGCTCGGCCTCGCGCATCTGCTCGCCGATCGCGGTCTTGTCGGTGCCGGCGTCCAGCATCTGGGCCAGGAGATCTGCGCCGAGAACGAGGTGGTTCGCCATTTCCGTGAACAGATCGTAGAAAGATGTCTCGACCGGTCGGATGCGAAATCGCACGACTAACTCCTGTCAATGCTGGATAGGCCACGCCCATGCTAGAGCCACGGCGATCAAGAGTGTCAATCGCGGGTGTGTTCTGAGCGGTCAGCTGGCTCTCGGGACGCCGAGGATCTCGTCGACCTCGCTCTGGGAGAGATGGAAGTCACGCGAAGATGCCGCGATGATCAGCTGACTTGTCAGCTCGATCTCGTCGAGTGCCTCGTCGTCGCGAAGGCGACTGTCCAAGGGCTCTGGCATCGGGGACTCCGGGTAGCGGTCGACGGATTTCCTACCCCCCTCCGAGGCTATCCCGTCGGTCCACACGACGCAGCCGATTCCCGGTGAACGAATCATTCGTCGCACTGGCAGACTGTGTACGCGCGACCACGCACGGGCCCCTAGCTCAATTGGCAGAGCAGCGGACTTTTAATCCGCGGGTTGTCGGTTCAAGTCCGACGGGGCCCACCACGAGCCGGCAACGGAACACCATTTTCAGGTCTCTTCACCGATTACCGCGTCGTTCCGTCCCGGTTGGGTAACCAGTCCGTAGTTGACCGGTCCCGTGCACGAGCTCGGTCAATCTTGAGGCGTTACGACGTCGGGGCGACCAGTTGAGAACACAGCTGGTCGCCCTCTCTCTGCCACAACCCGTTGGGCGATCACCGCGAGCTTGACGTTCTCGGCCTGCGACATCTCACGCAGCTGCGCAAATGCGGCCGCAGGGTCAACACCGTCGAGCGACATCAGCAGGCCCTGGGCCTGGCCGATGATCGTCCGTGAGGCCAGGGCAGCAACCAGGGTCGCGGACTCGACCTTGGCGGCCAGCCCGACTGCCGCGTGAAAGGCGAACGTCCCGATGGCTTGGGCCTCGAACTCCGAGAATGCACTGGGTGCCGGCGAGTAGGCACTCAACGATCCGAGCACCCGGTCCGGGGTCTGCAGGCGCACGCTCAGCACGCTGCGCATTCCGAGCCCGGCGCAGCGCGTACTCCAGTGCGGCCACCGGCGGTCGATCGTGGTGTCTCGTACGATGAACAGCTCGCCCTCACCACGTGCTGCCGACGAACCCGGACCTTCACCGAGCTCCAGCTCGAGCGCGAGCGGCAACGCTCCTGATGCTGGGCCACCCGCGTCATGATGGCCGGGTCCTGCAGCGATCAGGAGCCCGCAGGTCTCAGCTTGCACCACCAGACACGCGTGGTGCGCTATCGCGGCGACAGCACGTTCGGGAGTCTCGGAGCCGTGCACCGCGAGCACCATGTCGACGAGCTGCTCGTGCAGATCCGCATCCTGGACCCCGTCAGGCTCACGGTCCAGATCCCACCGCGGCATGTCGCTGCGACCACCCACATCGACGCTCATCGCACTCCCTCCAGAACCCGATGCCACGATTGTTGCTCCGTGGATCTCTGGTCGTTCGATCCAAACTTATGCACTTTGTCCTCAGGTGATGAGACAGTTTGGCCATGGACCCGCATGACGTGCTGGACGAGGCTGAGGGGCCGCCCGTTGCCCTGTCGATCCAGGACGTCAGCAGCCTGCTCGAGGTCCCTGCCCCCACGATCCGCTCCTGGGAGCGCCGCTACGCCATCCCGTCACCGAGCCGCAGCGATGGCGGCCACCGGCGCTACTCGCCCGCGGACGTGACAACCCTGCGGGTCATGCGCGATGAGGTTGCCCGGGGCCAGCGTGCCATCGACGCCGCGGCGTGGGCCCGTGACCAGACCTCCCGCCCGCTCCCCCGCCAGAGCACGATCGACGAACTGATCGAAGCTGCTCGACGACTCGACCGGCCCCGCTTCCTGGAGGTCCTCGATGCCTCGGCCGAGCGTGAGGGGATCGACGTCACGACCTGCGGTGTCCTGCTACCGGCGATGCGTCGCATCGGTGTCTGGTGGCAGGCCAGCCGGTGCGACGTCGCCCACGAGCGGCTGGCTTCCGAGACGGCCATCGCGTGGCTTCACCGGGTGCCACAGCCGGAGGGGACGGGAGTCGGCGTGGTCCTGCTGGCGTGCGGACCGAGCGACCAGCACACGATTGGCCTGGAGTCGCTCGCCGCCTTGCTCCGACAACGTGGCTCGGACGCCCGCACCCTGGGAGCACGCGTCCCGGCGGCCTCGCTGCGCGTCGCAGTCGAGTCGTCAGGGGCCTCTGCCGCGATCGTCGTCTCACACCTCGCGGTCGCACGGCGCTCCGCGATCGAGTCCCTCACGGCCGCATCTGCCGCCGCGACCGAGTTGTTCTACGCCGGCAACGCCTTCAGCTCGCACACGGCTCGCCGGGGTGTGCCGGGGCTCTATCTCGGTGACGACTTCGTCGCAGCGGCCGACACCATCATGTCGGTGCTCGGTGCTCGACGCTCCGCCTGATCGAGCCCAGACCCAACGCTCTGGCTGGACGCCCGCTCGCGATCGGCACCCTGCCGCATGTTCTCGGCGGGAGCGCCGACGCCGCGGAGCTCGGCGACCCGTTCGCGCGTCTTCGCCACGAAGTAGGGCAGATAGATCAAGGCTGCGCCGATGAGGAGACACAGGAACAATCCCCCGAAGGGGCGAATCACCAGATCGACCATCTCAGCGGGTCCCGGATGTGTGACTGGTGGTGCTGGTGGTGCTCGTGGGGAAGGAGTGCATGGTCCATCATTACCCGACACGGGCAAATCTCGTCGCAACCTGACGTTACCGAAGGTCGTGCCGCGTCACGTGCGCCGTGACTCAGCGCGGCCGGCGTCACATCAAGAACTGGCGTAGTGGTCCGGGGTCTCGACGTCACCGCGCAGGATGCAGAACTCGTTGCCCTCGGGATCGGCGAGGACCATCCACCCGAGACCCTGAGGCGTACGTCGGTCCGCGACCTCGGTCGCGCCGAGTGCCAGCAACCGCTGGATCTCTTGCTGCTGGGTGCCGTCGGTGGGCCGGAGATCCAGATGGATCCGGTTCTTGATCTGCTTGTCGTCGGGGACCTCGATGAACAGCAGGCGGGTCCGGCCGTCCTTGGAGAAGATCATGCACTCCTCGTGGCCCGGTTCGTTGGGATCGTCGGGGTCCTGCTGCATGCCGAGGACCTCGGCCCACCACGCCGACTGGGCGTGGGCGTCGCGGGAGTCGATCGTCGTGTGCGAGATGCGGCTCGTCATGTGTCCAATCTGACACACGTCGGTCAGAAGCGGGCTGTTGAGCATCGGCACGTAGCCTCGGAGTGCCCGACCGAACGCACTGATGAGAGAGGCCCCGATGACCGCGCACCTGGTGTACCTCCTCGGCGGCGCCTCGCTCCTGCTGGCGGTCGTCCTCCCGTACGCCCTGCGCACCGTCGCGCTCTCGGCCCCTGTCGTGCTGCTGGGGGTCGGTGCCCTGATCGGGCTGCTCCCCGGAATCCACGAGTCGGCGTTCTCACCCATCGAGCACCACGTCTTCGTCGAGCACCTCACCGAGTTCACCGTGCTCATCGCTCTGATGGGTGTCGGGCTCGCACTTGACCGGCCGCTGAGCCTGCGATCGTATGCTCCGTGGCGACGATGGGGCGCGACGTGGCGGCTGCTGGCGATCGCGATGCCGCTGTCGATCGCCGGAGTCGCGCTGCTGGGGTGGTGGGTCATGGGGCTCGCGCCGTCCGCTGCGCTGCTGCTGGGAGCGGTCCTCGCTCCGACGGATCCGGTGCTCGCATCCGATGTGCAGGTCGGAGGGCCGACCACCGACCAGGAGAATGCCGAGGAGATCGACGAGACCGACGAGGTCCGGTTCGCGCTCACGTCCGAGGCCGGGCTCAATGACGGCCTGGCGTTCCCCTTCGTCCAGGCGGCGATCCTGCTCGCCGCCACCGGCCCGTTCGCGGAGTGGGGCGTGACCTGGCTGGCGTGGGATCTCGTCGGCAAGGTCGTCATCGGGAGTGCTCTGGGCGTCGCGGTGGGGTGGCTGCTGGCGAAGGTCGCATTTCGCTCGACCCGGGCGTCGCTACGTACGTCCGAGTCCGGCGAGCCACTGCTCGCGCTTGCAGCAGTCCTGCTGGCATACGGACTCGCCGAGGTCGCCGGGGGATACGGCTTCCTCGCGGTGTTCGCCGCCGCCATGACGATGCGCTCGGCCGAGCGCAATCATGACTACCACGCGTTGATGCATCAGGTCATCGAGCGGCTCGAGCGGCTGCTGACGCTGATCGTCCTGCTGCTGCTCGGCGTTGCCCTCACGAACGGGCTGCTGGCCGATCTGACCTGGCCGGCCGTGGCTGTCGCCGTGCTGCTGGTGCTGGTGGTTCGCCCCGTGGCCGCAATGCTGGCCCTGACGATCCGTCCGCCGCGGACACCGCCGCGAGTCGGCGATGCAACCCTGGGACCTCGCGAGCGAGCGGCAACCGCATTCTTCGGTGTGCGTGGGATCGGCTCGATCTTCTACCTCGCCTATGCCGCCGGCCACGCGGACTTCGAAGATCTCCCTCTCCTGTGGTCGACCGTCGGCTTCGCGATCACACTCTCGGTCATACTCCACGGTGTGACCGCCACCCCCGTCATGCGTTGGCTGGACTCGCGGCGCGAGGACTTGAGTCCGGGCGAACCATCTCGCTGACGATACGGTGACTGGCATGACGGCTCTCAAGAGTCCATGGCTCATCGCATTCGCGGTGGCCTCGGTCGTGCACCTCGTGCTCAATGGTGCGGACGCAAGCCCATGGGACAGCATCACCAAGTGCCTCCTCGCCCCGTTCCTGGCAGCGTGGGTCATCGAGCAGGATGGCCCGAGGCTGCTCGTCGTGGCGCTCGGATTCTGCTTCCTCGGCGACCTCTTCCTCGAGCTCGACGACGACGTCTTCGTCATCGGGATGGCCGCGTTCGCAGCGGCTCACATCTGCTTCATCCGGTTCTTCGTGCAGCGGGGTGCAGTCGACCGGTTGCGCCGCAGGCCGCTGATCCTGGTCGTGTACGTCGCCGCGGCGATCGGCCTCGTGGCGTGGTGTTGGGGCGGCCTCGAGCCCGGCCTTCGGCCGGTCATACCAATCTATGCCGCGCTGCTGATCGGGACCGCATCCACATCGCTCGCGACGGACCTCAGGGCCGGGATCGGTGGCGCGTTGTTCCTGGTGTCGGACGGCATCATCGCGCTGGGCGAAGCCGACCGGATCGACAAGGAGACCACCGGGACCGGTCTCGCGATCATGGGTCTCTACATCCTCGCGATCTTCTTCCTCACGACTGGCATCCTCGGCCGCGAGAAGGCGACGATCGCCGCCGGCCCAGGGTTCGATCCCACGGTCCGCACCGACTGCTGGCCACGGCTGCCCGACACGATGTAATACCTCACGGCGACGTGGACATAAACGGTCATGACTGCCGATGAGGACGAGCGCCGCCGCGCCTTCGAGACGCTCTACCGGGTCACCCTCCCGTCGATCCGCTCGTATGCGCGACGACGCGCGCCCGAGGACCTCGCCGAGGATGTCGTCGCACAGACGTACCTGACGGCCTGGCGCCGCTGCGACGAGGCAGTGGCGGGCGGGCTGCCATGGCTCTACCGCACGGCGCGCTTCACCCTCGCCAACCACCACAGGACCGAGCGGCGTCAGCTCCGCGTCGTCCAACGCGTCACCAGCACGACCGAGCTCTTCGAGGCTGACGGCACGGCCGTCGTCGACGAGCGATCACTCGTTCTGGACGCGATCGAGCGACTCAACGAGGACGAGCGAGAGATCCTGCTGCTCGTCTACTGGGAGCACCTGACCGTCAAGGCCGTCGCGGTCGTGCTCGACTGCCGGCCCGGCACCGCGGCCGTACGACTGCACCGGGCCCGCCGCAAGCTGCGCGATGCGCTCTCGGATCCACCAGGACAACAGCGCCTGCCGGTCCATCCCCAACCCCACACCACCGAGGTGCCCTCATGAACACCGTCACCCGAACGCTCGCCGAGCTCGATCCCGAGGGCGGCCCGTCCACCGACATCACCGCGCAGGACGAGGACCTGCTCCGCGCCATCATGGCCGTTCCCATCGCTGAGCCGGCCGGCAAGCAGCGCACGCACGTACGCCGCACGCTCGTCATTGGTGGCCTGGTCGCGGCGACCGTCGCGCTCGGCATGACCACGGTCGACATCGGCAGCCACGAGGTCGGCGCGTCCCCGGCTGCGGCGGCCGTCCTGGAGCGCGCCGCCGACATCGCGATCAAGACGTCCGACCCGGTCGTCGGTCCGGGTCAGTACCTGCGCATCACGACGGTCGAGCGATCGTGGATGTCGCCCATGGACCTGACCAAGCTCGGCAGCGACGGCAAGCCGCTCTACTACGAGAGCCTCAGGACGCAGCATGCGTGGGTGCCCCACGACCGAGATGACACCTGGGTCTTCGATGAGCGGTCGGTCGTGACGGACCGGGTCAGCACCGACGCACCGACGCCAGGCTCCGTCGAGGAAGCGCACCACACCTGGACCTCCCCGGGTGGTCGTTCAACGAATTGGCACGAGCACACCAAGTACGAGGACGCCGCCTGGTATGCCTCCCTGCCGCGTGATCCCGGACGGCTGCTCGACCAGCTGCTCGCCGGCGGGCCCAGGTATGACCCACGCGAGCACTACGAGGAGCTTGACCTGGCCGTGACGCCGATCCTCACGAGCGGGTTGGCGCCGGCGGACGTGCGGGCCGCGCTGTTCCGGGCACTCGCGGACGAGCCGCAGGTCAGGATCGTCGACGGCATCAGCCATGTCGACGGCCGCCCGGCGATCGCGCTACGCATGGGCTACGCACAGGAGATGCTGTTCGACCAGCAGACCGGTCAGTACGTTGGGACCCAGGGCCGGGGCACCGACTTCCCGGTCATCCCGCAGGTCGGAGCCGATCAACCCTCGACCACCACGATCGTGCGCACCGCCGTCGTCGATGCGGCGCCCGGACAGGACTGACAGGTCGCGTAGCCTGAGGGGCGTGCCGGGATCTGATCGCACCTATCGGGTGGTGGTCCGGATCTTCGGCATGCTGTTCCGGTTGATGGGCTATCGCTTCGACGTCCGGGGTGTCGAGCACCTCCCGACAAGCGGCGCCGCTGTGGTCGCCGGCAACCACATCGGATTCCTCGACTTCACCTTCATCGGGTATGCCGCTCGGCCCCGCAGGCGCCGCATCCGCTTCATGGCCAAACGCTCGGCGTTCGAGCTGCCCGTGGTCGGGCGACTCATGCGGGCGATGCACCACATCCCGGTCGACCGCCGCTCCGGCGCTCGGGCGTACCGGCAGGCCCTCCGCCTCCTCGATGCGGGCGAGCTCGTCGGCGTCTTTCCCGAGGCGACCATCAGTCGCTCGTGGCTGCTCAAGCCGTTCAAACGCGGCGCCGCAGGACTGGCGATCAACCGCCAGGTGCCCCTGATCCCTGCCATCGTGTGGGGCGGCCATCGCATCTTCACCGTCGACGGCCATCGATCGCTGCGGCGCGGCATGCCGATCACGATCGTGGTCGGTGAACCGCTCCGGCCCCGCGAGGGTGAGACCGTTGCGCAGCTCTCGCTGCGGCTGCGTGCCGCAATGAACGCCCTGCTCGCCGAGGCCATCGACACGTACCCGGCGATGCCCACAGGCGATGGGGACCGCTGGTGGCTGCCCTACGACCGCGGTGGGAGCGCGCCGGATCCCGAGACAGCGGCGGTGCTCGACCGCGAGGCGGTCGCCCGCATCGGCGACGTGTTCGACTGACCGATCCGACAAAGGAGCGACATGACCTACGACGAGATGACAGCTGTGAGGGTAGGCGAGCTGACCTTCGACGTGCGCACGCTCGGGGCCGATGACGGGGATCCGATCGTCCTGCTGCACGGGTTCCCGGAGAACTCGCTGTCGTGGTCGGCGGTCGCACCGCTGCTGGCCGACGCCGGCCTGCGAGTGATCGCACCAGACCAGCGCGGCTACTCCCCCGGCGCGCGGCCGCCGGGTGTCGAGTCATACACGACCGACGTGCTGGCCGACGATGTCGCCGCTTTGGCAGATGCCCTCGGACTCGACACATTTCACCTCGTCGGTCATGACTGGGGCGCGGCCGTCGCCTGGGTCACGGCCGTTCGACACCGGGATCGTCTGCGTACGCTGACCGCCGTGTCGGTGCCCCACCTCGCGGCATACGGAGCGGCCCTCCAAAGTGATCCCGACCAACAGGCTCGTGGCTCCTACATCGGGCTGCTGCGTCAGGCCGGCAAGGCCGAGAAGCTGCTGCTCGACGCGGACGCCGGGCGGTTGCGCGCGATGTATCAGGACCACGTCCCGCCTGCGCAGGTCGACAGCTATGTCGCCCAGCTCTCCGAGCCAGGTGCCCTGACGGCGGCGCTCAGCTGGTATCGCGCGATGACGTCCGACCTCGACTCGTTGCCGCCCGTGACCGTCCCGACGACATTCGTGTGGAGCGATGAGGACCAGGCCATCGGTCGCGCCGGCGCCGAACGCTGCGGCGACTACGTCGATGCCGACTACCGATTCGTCGAGCTGGCCGGCATCAGCCACTGGATCCCCGAGCAGGCTCCGACCTCACTCGCTGAGGCTGTCCTGGACCGCACCGTCGGGCGGCCGTGACCCTCGATCAGCCGAGGACTGCGCCCGCGTCGACGTCGCCGTCCTGAGCCTCGATTGCCTGGGCGAGCCGATCGAGCTCGTCCGCGGAGACCTCGACCCCGGCCTCGTCGAAGCCCTTGGTCAGCTCGGCGTTGACGGTGCCCTCGGGCGCGCCGTCCTGATAGGCCGAGACCCGGTCGACGACGGCCTGGATGGCTTCGGTTCTTGCTGTCTGCTCTTCACTCATGGGTGTGGAGTACCCACCTGCAGGTCCTCCACACGCGGCCGCGACGCCGTCACGCGATCTGCGAGATCGCCCCGTCGAGCCGCAGGAGCGGCCAGCCTGCGGGATCATCGAGCGAACGGCCGACCCTGCGGGCGTAGTGATTCCAGTCCTCGGCTCGACCGGCGTACCAGACGCCCTGGTGCCTCATGAGGTTCTCGAGGTCCCCGGCCGCGACCGTCTGATGACGCCGGCCGATCTCGTAGGCGATCTCGCGAGCGGCCCGGGCATCGGCGGCCGCGTCGTGGGCGTTGTCGAGCGGCACGCCGTAATAGGCGGCGACGTCGGTGAGTCGGCGTGGTCCAAGGCCCCCGCGCTCGATGCCCCAGTCGATGACATAGGGGTCGACGACCAGCAGGCGGTCCCAGTCAGGCTGGGCCAGGGCCCAGCGGGTCGCCTCGGCACGCAGCATCGTGAGGTCGTATGCCGCGTTGAAGACCACGAGCCCGACCCCGCGCTCGATCAGGTCCTGCACCCACGCGATGACCTCGGCGAGTGCGTCGACGGGCGCCGGGGCGCCGGCGAGCGCTTCGGCGGTCAGGCCATGGACCTCGGCCGAGGCGGCGGGGATCGGGACCCCGGGATCCACGAGACCCGAGAAGTCATGCCCCCGATCGTCGAGCAGCGCATAGCTCAGGACCCGGTCGGTCAGCGGGTCGATGCCCGTCGTCTCGAAGTCCATCGACGCCAGTGCCGTGCGATGCCATCCGTCATGATCCCCGCGCGGAGGTGGTGAGGGCGAGCAGGTCACACAGATCGTGCGCCAGCTGCCGGGCAGACCTATCAGCTGTCCGGCCGCGGCCCCCACCGCGGTCTCGCACTCGGCACACGTGCCGGCGTACTTGTTTGCTCTCACAGTGCTGTCACCCTCACTTCTGACGTCTGCTGCTCACGGTAGGCCGCCGCGGGGACAACAAGACTTCACGACACGAAAACGATACGATTGCCTCACTTTGAGTTCGAGGGGATCCACATGACAAAGAGCACATTCGACGCCAAGACGGTCGTCATCACAGGCGCTGGCAGCGGGATCGGACGATCAGCCGCGATCCAGGCCGCGGCGAAGGGCGCGCGGCTGCTGCTGACCGACGTCAACTCGGCAGGACTGGACGAGACCGTGGCACTGGTCGCGGCATCGGGCGGCACGGTCCTGCTCCATGAAGCGTTCGACATCTCCAACGAGGATGCCGTCGCGGCATTCGCCCACCGCGCACTCAGCGCCGCGGGAGCCGTCGACATCGTGATGAACGTCGCCGGCATATCGACCTGGGGCCGCATCCAGGACCTCGATTCCAAGCACTGGCGCGATTGCGTCGAGATCGACCTGATGGGACCTATCCACGTCATGTCGGCATTCGTGCCGACCATGATCGAAGCGGGCAACGGCGGGCACATCGTCAACGTCTCGTCGGCCGCGGGGTTGTTCGGGCTGCCGATCCACGCGCCTTACAGTGCCGCGAAGTTCGGGCTGCGTGGCGTCAGTGAGGTCCTGCGCTTCGACCTCGAGCAGTACGACATCGGGGTCACGCTGGTGTGCCCCGGCGCGGTCGACACACCTCTGGTCGGCACCGTCGACATCGTCGGGGTGGACCGCGACAGTCCTGTCATCGCCAACAGCATCGGCAAGTTCCAGCGCCACGCGGTCAGCCCCGACAGCGCCGCCGCGACGATGATCCGTGGAGTCGAGAAGGGCAAGTACCTCGTCTTCACCTCCCCCGACATCCGCATCGGGTGGTACGCCCAGCGCTACGCGCCGTGGGGATACAACTTCGCCATGCGCAGGCTCAACCGGCAGTTCACGGCAATCCTGCAGAAGGCCACGAGCAGCGCCTGACTCATGGCGATCAGGACTGGCCGCCGGCGGCATCGACCAGGGCACGGAACAGGCCGGCATCTTCCTTGGTCTCGGGATGCCATTGGACGCCGAGCCAGAATCGGCGCGACGGGTCCTCCATCGCCTCGAGGGTGCCATCGGCCGCGTGCGCCGCGGGTATGAATCCAGGATGCTCCCGCACCGACTGATGGTGGTGGCAGTGCACGAGCCCCTTGTCACCGACCGCGCGGCCGAGGAGCGTACCGGGTACGACGTCGACGTCGATCACGCCGAACTCGTCACCCCCGGGCGAGTGGTCGTCACCGCCGACCAGGTCTGGGGTGTGCTGGTCGAGCGTGCCGCCGGCATGCACCGCCATGACCTGCATGCCGCGGCAGATCCCGAGCGCCGGGAGCCCCGCCGTCGCAGCCGCGTCGAGCAATGCGAGCTCCCACGCGTCGCGGTCCGCGCGCCAGCCCACCGTCAGGTCGTGGGGCTGCGCGGCATACCGAGCGGGCTCGACATCGGCGCCCCCGGCGATGATCAGGCCGTCGACACGCGCGACCACGGCTTCCGCACCGCTGGGGTCACCCGGTGGGAGCAGCACCGCGATCCCCCCAGCCGCCTCGATCGACCGCGAATAGACCGCGTGGAGCACATCGGCCTGCTCGTGCCAGATCCCCCACCGGACCTGCTCCCGGTAGGTCGTGACTCCAATGAGTGGTCTCATGCTCATACCGGCGTGACGTAGGCCCCGGAGATGCCGCCGTCAACGAGGAACGTCGATGCGGTCATGAAGCTCGACTCGTCCGATGCCAGGAACAGCACCGCATTGGCCATCTCCGCCGGCTCGGCGAAGCGGCCCATCGGGACGTGCACGAGCCGGCGCGCAGCGCGGTCGGGATCGCTCGCGAACAGCTCCTGCAGCAGCGGGGTGTTGACCGGGCCGGGGCACAGGGCATTGACGCGTACGCCCTGGCGGGCGAACTGCACGCCGAGCTCTCGCGACATCGACAGCACGCCACCCTTGGACGCCGAGTAGGAGATCTGCGAGGTGGCCGCGCCCATGACCGCGACGAACGACGCCGTGTTGATGATGGATCCGCGCTTCTGGTCCAGCATGTAGGGCAGCGCGGCCTTGCAGCAGAGATAGACGCTGGTCAGGTTGACGTCCTGGACCCTCTTCCAGGCCTCGAGGTCGGTGTCGAGGATCGAGTCATCCTCTGGCGGCGAGATCCCGGCGTTGTTGAAGGCGATGTCGACCGAGCCGTAGGTGTCATTGGCCGCTTTGAACAGTGCGTCGACCTGCTCCTTGTCGGTGACATCGACGTGCACATATGTCCCGCCCACCTCGTCGGCGATGCCCGGGCCCTTCGTGTCGTCGAGGTCACCGATCACGACGTTGGCGCCCTCCTCCGCGAAGCGGCGTACGGTCGCCAGCCCGATGCCCGAGCAACCACCCGTGACGACTGCGGTCCTGCCTGCGATGCGTCCTGCCATGATTCCTGCTTTCTGGTCCATTCCCCGCTGGGAGTGACGGTCTTGAGGCCCGTGTCGGCGTGTCGCCTCAAGAGCGTCACTCCCAGCGCGGGCGCGAGGCTAGTCGTTGGAGATGAAGATGTTCTTGACATCGGTGAAGGAGTGCGGCGCGTCCGGGCCGAGCTCGCGACCGATGCCGGACTGCTTGAATCCACCGAACGGCGTCCAGTAGCGGACCGAGGAGTGCGAGTTGACGCTCAGCGCACCAGCCTCGACCGCGCGTGAGACTCGCAACGCCCGCCCTATGTCGCGGGTGTAGACCGAGCCGGACAGACCGAACTCGGTGTCGTTGGCCAGCTCCACGGCGTGCGCCTCGTCGTCGAACGGCATGACCGCGACGACCGGGCCGAAAATCTCCTCACGCCAGATCCGCTGCTGCGGGTCGTCGGCAAGGACGACGGTCGGAGCGAACCAGAACCCCGGACCCTCGGGCGTCGTGCCGGCAAAGGCGACCTCAGCCTCGTCGACGAATCCCTTGACGGTCGACCGCTGTGCCGCCGAGATCAGCGGGCCCATGTCACTCGTGCGGTCTGCCGGGTCCAGCACCTTGACTCCCGCCACGGCGGGTTCCAGGAGCGAGACGAACTCGTCGTACGCCGACCGCTCCACCAGGATCCGCGACCGGGCACAGCAGTCCTGCCCGGCATTGTCGAACACTGACGCCGGAGCTGAGGCCGCGGCCTTGGCCAGGTCGGAGTCGGCGAACACGATGTTGGCACTCTTGCCCCCGAGCTCCAGGGTCACGCGCTTCACCTGATCCGCGCAGCCCGCCATGATCTTCTTGCCGACGTCGGTCGACCCCGTGAAGCACACCTTGCGAACGGCCGGGTGGCTCACGAACCGCTCACCGACCACCGAGCCCTTGCCGGGGATGACTGTGAAGACGCCCTCGGGCAGGCCCGCCTCGAGGCCAAGCTCGCCGAGCCGGATCGCGGTCAACGGGGTCAGCTCGGCCGGCTTGAGCACGACGGTGTTGCCGGCCGCCAGCGCGGGAGCGAAGCCCCATCCGGCGATCGGCATCGGGAAGTTCCACGGCACGATGATGCCGACGACGCCGAGCGGCTCGTGGAATGTCACGTTGATCCCACCGGCGACGGGGATCTGGTGACCCGTCAGGCGCTCGGGTGCAGCCGAGTAGTAGTTGAGGACGTCGCGGACGTTGCCTGCCTCCCAGGTCGCATTGCCCCAGGTGTGGCCTGAGTTGCGCACCTCCAGCTCGGCGAGCTCCTCGATGTGCTCGTCGACGAGGGTGGCGAAGCGTCTCAGGAGTCTGGCCTTCTCACCCGGGGCGACATCGCGCCAGGCCGGATAGACCTCGGCGGCGCGCGCGATCGCCGCGTCGGTCTCGTCGAGGGTCGCCAGGTGCACGTCCGTGACCTGTTGCTCCGTCGCCGGGTTGACGACGGTGTACGTACTACTCATTTCATCTCCTCATTGACTGAATGATTGCTGGACCACGCGATGCAGCCACTGGCCGAGCGAAGCGAGGCAAGCGCCCACGCGGAGCGTGGCAGCGACGAAGTCGCTGGCCGGGCGCAGCCCGGCGCGCTACATGCGTTCGAAGCTTCTTCGCAGCTCCCAGTCGGTCACGGCCGCGTCGAACGCCAGGAGCTCGACGTCGGCCATGTTGGTGTAGTGGTCGACGACCTCGTCGCCGAAGACCTCGCGGGCGATCGCCGAGCCGGCCCACGCCTCACGCGCCTCGCGAAGCGTCGTCGGAACCTTGGGCTTGTCCGACGCATACGCGTTGCCGGTCTGCTCGGGTTCCAGCTCCAGCTCGTGCTCGATGCCGTAGAGGCCGCCGGCCACCATGGCCCCCAGCGCGAGGTAGGGATTGGTGTCGCCGCCCGGCACGCGATTCTCCAGCCGGGCCGACGGCCCTTTGCCCACGAGACGAACGGCGCAGGTGCGGTTGTCCAGGCCCCAGGCCACGGCAGTCGGCGCGAACGAGCCGCCGGCAAATCGCTTGTAGGAGTTGACGTTGGGCGCATACAACAGCGTGAAGTCCCGCATCGTCGCGAGCACTCCCGCGATGAAGCGGTCGTATGCCGGCGTGCGTTCCCCTCCATCAGGACCAGTGCCGTCCCAGAACACGATGCCGTCATCGGTGCCGCGAAGCGAGAGGTGGATGTGGCACGAGTTGCCCTCGCGCTCGTTGAACTTGGCCATGAATGTCAGCGCCTGCCCGTGCGCAGCGGCGATCTCCTTGGCAGCGGTCTTGTAGACAGCGTGGTTGTCGGCCGTCACGAGAGCCTCGTCAAAGAGGAAGCCGATCTCGTGCTGGCCGAAGTTGCACTCGCCCTTGGCGCCCTCGACGTTCATCCCGGCGGCGTACATCGAGTTGCGAATGTCGCGCAGCAGCGGCTCGACCCGCGTCGTCCCGACGATCGAGTAGTCGACGTTGTACTGGTTGGCGGCCGGCAGGTCCTGATAGCCCGCGTCCCACGCCGCCTCGTACGTCGTGTCGAACACGATGAACTCGAGCTCCGTGCCGGCGACCGCCGTGAAGCCTGCCTCGGCCGCCTTGGCGAGCTGCGCCTTGAGGATCGTGCGCGGGGACTGGACGACCGGGGCATGGTCGAGCCACACGAGGTCGCACTGGATCATGACGGTGGCCGGCAGGTGGGTCAGCAGCCGAATCGTGTCGAAGTCGAGGGCGAACTCCATGTCGCCGTAGCCCTTGTCCCATGACGACATCGCATAGCCGTCGACGGTGTTCATGTCGACGTCGACGCTGAGCAGGTAGTTGCACCCCTCCGTGCCCTGCTCGACGACGTAGTCGAGAAAGTACTGCCCGTGCAGCCGTTTGCCCTGCAACCGGCCCTGCATGTCGGTGAAGGCCACGACCACGGTGTCGACCTTGTCCTCCTCGATCTGGACGCGCAGCTGCTCGAGGCTCAGCAGGTTCGGGTGTCGTGTGGTCATTGGTTCCCCTTCACATGAGTCCTCGGAGCAGAGCCGCCGTGTCATCGCAGTGGCTCTCCATGGTGCGTCTGGCCCTCGTCGCATCGCCGGCGAGGATGGCCTCGGCGATCGCGGCGTGCTGCTGGCGCGAGTGAGCGATGTTGCGGTCGAGCACCGGGATCGCCGCGAGCATGTCGTGCAGACGGATCTGCACACTCGTCACCGCGTCGATCAGCATCGGCGAGTCGGTCAGCGACGCGATGGCGAGGTGGAACAACGAGTCCGCCTGGCGGTGCAGCGCCTTGCTCGACGCCGAAGTGACCTGGTCGAGCGAGGCACGCAGCATCGCCGCCTGTTGATCGGTCAGAGGCCTCCCGGCGGCCGCGTGTGCAGCACCTGGCTCGACGATCCGCCTGAATCCCAGCGCGTCGAGCAGCTCTTCGCGCGGCCGGTCGAGGATCGGCGAGGAGCCGGGCTCCTCGGGCCGGAAGTCCACCACGCTGCCGCCGCCGCGCCCGCGACGGGTCGTCAACAGGCCCGCGTCACGCAGCGCGCCGATCGCATCACGCAAGGTCGACCGTGACACCCCCAGGCGCTCGGCGAGCTCCCGCTCGGGTGGCAACGTGCTGCCATCGGGATGGATGCCGAGCCGGATCGAGGTGGCCAGCACCTCGACGCAGGACTCGAACGCGTGGTGGGCCCGCCGCGGCCGAAGCAGGACAGCGGCGAGGTCGTCCTGCCGCTCGACGACTGCCACCTGCACTCCTCACGACGGCTTAAGGTCTGATTTCGAACCTTATCGCCCGCACGGCGCCGATGTCCACGCTCAGGGTGGCCGGATCTTGTCACCGGCGGGGTCGAACAGCGGCTTGAGGCTGACTCGTGCGGGGACACGACGGCCCCCGACGTCGAGCTGATAGTCGCCCGCGCGGACATACGCCGCATCGACCTTCCCGCCGACGGGCGCCTGCACCCACGCCAACCCGACACCGGTCCCGAGCGTCGCCCCCCAGGATCCTGAGGTCACCTGCCCGGCGGCGACCCCGTCACGTATGAGCAGCTCGCCGCCCCACACCATGACGTCCGGGTCGTCGAGTGCGAACGACACGAGCCGGCGGGACGGGCCGGCGGCCTTGACCTTCTCGACCGCCTTCCGGCCGAGGAAGTCGACGTCGGTGCCGAGCTTGCAGGTGAAGCTGAGCCCCGCCTCGACCGGGTCGACCTCGGGGGTGAGCTCACGGCCGAACGCGCGATAGCCCTTCTCCAGGCGCATTGCCTCGATCGCGTAGTAGCCGGCGTCCACCAGACCGAGGTCGGTGCCGGCGGCCTTGAGCGCGTCGTAGACAGTGAGCGCATCGGCGGTGCGGACATACAGCTCCCAACCCAGCTCGCCGACGTAGGTGATGCGGGTGGCTCGAACCAGGACACCCCCGAGCTCGATCTCCCGGCTCGATCCGAAACCGAAGCTGTCATCGCCCAGCGCCACATCCGTGAGCCGCGCCAGCAGCTCCCGTGATCGCGGGCCCATGACGCCGAGCACCGCGAGCCGATCGGTGACGTCGATGACTTGCGCGTCGAGGCCCGCAGGGATGTTGCGCCGGATCCAGTCCTGGTCCCGCTCGGTCGTGGCCGAGCTCGCGACCAGGAAGAACTCGTCGGACGCGATCCGGGTGACGGTCAGGTCGGATTCAAAACCCCCGCGTCCGTTGAGCAGCGCCGTGTAGACGGTCTCGTCGGGCGCGACCGCCACGTCGTTGCTGCAGATCCACTGCAGGGCAGCCTCGGCATCGCCGCCCCACACGACATATTTGGAGAACGAGGACTGGTCGAATATCGCGACGGCTTCACGGCAGGCCCGTTGCTCCGCCGCGGACCAGGGGACCCAATTCTGCTTGCCCCAGGCATAGTCGATCGCGGGGTCCTGCCCGCCCGGTGCGAAGAAGTTGGCCCGTTCCCAGCCCATCTTGCTGCCGAACCCGGCGTTGGCCTCGGCCAGCCGCTGGTGGACCGCTGAGGTGCGCAGCGGACGGGCTGTGTCGTACTCGCGGTTGGGCCACGGCACGGCGTAGTGCAGGCCGAGCACCTCAGTGACCCGTTGCCGCAGGTAGGTGAGGTCGTTCTGGAACGGTGCAAACCGGCGGATGTCGACGGCGAGCAGGTCGACGGTCGGCTCGCCCTGCAGGATCCACTCCGCGAGCGCGCGCCCGGCACCACCGGCCGACGCGATGCCAACGGAGTTGAAGCCCGCTCCGACGAAGAAGCCTCGGACCGCCGGCGCCTCGCCGAGGATGAACTGGTTGTCCGGCGTGAAGCTCTCGGGCCCGTTGTAGAACTTGCGGATGCCGGCCTCGTGCAGCGCCGGGATCCGCGCAAGCGCGCTGTCCATCAGCACCTGGAAGTGGTCCCAGTCCTCGGGAAGCAGCTGGAACTCGAACGGGTGAGGGATCTGGTCGGGCGCGACCCACGGCTTGGCCTCGGGCTCGAAGCCACCGACGACGAGCCCGCCGACCTCCTCCTTGAAGTACGTGTATCCGTCCGGGTCGCGCAGGATCGGCAGGTCCGCGCGCACGCCTTCGATCTGGTCGGTCACGACATAGAAGTGCTCGGCGGAGTGCAGTGGCACCACGACCCCAATTTGGGCCGCGAGGTGGTGGGCCCATTGCCCGGCGCAGTTGACCACGATGTCTGCCTCGATGTCGCCCTTGTCCGTGCGCACGCCGGTGACGGCTCCCTCGCCGACCAGCACTTCGGTGACCCGGACGTGCTCGATGATCTCGGCTCCCCGACGCCGCGCTCCCCTGGCCAGCGCCTGGGTGAGATCGGTGGGGTTGGCGGTGCCGTCACCCGGGATCCAGATGCCGCCGACCAGGTCCGCGGTCTCGAGCAACGGATAGCGCTCGCCAGCCTGATCCGGCGTGAGCAGCTCGCACTCCAGGTCGTATGCAGCCGCGGTCGCGACCGTACGACGCAGCTGCTCCATGCGGTCCTGCGTGCGGGCGACCGTGACACCCCCGCACCGCTTGAATCCCGAGCTGAGGCCGACCTCGTCCTCGAGCTGGGCGTAGAGCTCGGCGCTGTATTGCACCAGGGTCGTGCCGCTCTGCGTCGCACGGAGCTGACCGACGAGCCCGGCAGCGTGCCACGTCGTCCCGCAGGACAGCTCGCCCTGCTCGAGCAGCACGACATCGGTCTCACCGCTCTTGGTGAGGTGATAGGCCACGCTCGTGCCGACGACCCCGCCGCCGATGATGACGATCCGCGCCCTGCCCGGCACGCTCATTCGACACCCGCCGCAGTGGCGAGCCAGGTGTTGAAGTGCGGTCCCCGGAAGTCTGCGGCAGCCTTGTCGAGGCGCTCGGCACCCCAGCCGTGAAAGTCGAAGTCCGCACTGTTGGTCGCGGCCTGGATGAATCCCCAGAGCGACCAGCCATAGCGCGACACCGTGGCCTGCAGCCGCGTGCGCGCGATCAGCTCGGGCGACTCCCGTCCGACGTATGCCGTCACGAGCTCGGCGAGCTGGCCGTCGTCGAGATCGCACTCGGTCCACGTGTTGCCGAGCTCGAAACAGGGATCGTTGTTGCCCGCGTAGTCATAGTCGATCAGCCAGATCCGCTCACCGTCGTCGACGATGTTGCCGGCCAGAAGGTCGTTGTTGCACGGGACGGTCGGGACCGGCCGATGCGCGAGCGCAGCGCGGATGCGGAGGAAGTCGTCGGCGTGCGCCGAATAGTCGTCGGGGATCGGGAAACCCCTGTCGAGGCAGGTCCGCAGGTAGCCGTGCTGGCGCGTGAACATGTCGAAGTCGCCGAGGAAACGCGGACCCGCATGGAGCGTGCGGATCACCTCGGCAACGCGTACGAGCGCACCAGGCTTGTGCAGGTCCGCATTGACGTAGCTGCGCCCGCCCACGAAGCCGATCACGAGAAGCCCGAGGTCAGGACGGTAGTCGACGAACGGCGCTCCGGCGCCGGAGCGCTCGGCCGCCCGGGTGTTGTGGGCCTCGGCTTCACGGTCGATGCCGAGCAGGTCGTTGTCGCTGCGGCTGAACCGCACGACGAAGACGCCGGCAGGAGTTGTGACCTTGAGATTCTGGTTGGTGAGACCCCCGGGCAGCTCCTGCACCGTTCGCGGAGAGCCCGCAAAGACGGGGACCTGGTCCAGCAGTGCCTCGAGGTCCGCCATGCCCGCACCCTATCCGCGGCGCATCCTAAGGTCTAGACAGATCGACATCTCCAGCAGTGGGCATCCCTGCTCGCGATCGTGAGACTCTCGATGTGTGAAATTGACGCAGACCTTCGATTGGCGTGGCCGCTCGGTCGCTTGGGATCGGGTCGGAAGCGGGCCCGCAGTCGTCATGTGCCACGGAACGCCGTGGTCGTCCGAGGTGTGGGTGCCGTTCGCAGAGGCCCTCAGCCGAGATTTCGCCGTCTACCTCTGGGACATGCCCGGCTACGGACAGTCGTCGAAACGGCCGGCCGATGCAGTCGACCTGGGCACCCAGGCAGAGCTCCTGAGCGATCTGCTGTCGCACTGGGATCTGCCGGCGCCCCACGTGGTCGCTCACGACTTCGGTGGCGCCGTCTCGCTGCGCGCGCATCTCCTGCACGGCGTCCCGTGTGCCAGCTTGGCGTTGGTTGACGTCGTGGCGCTGCGCCCGTGGGGCTCCGACTTCTTCCGGCTCGTCGGCGAAAACGAGCACGTCTTCGCCGCCCAGCCTCAGGGCATCCATCGGGCCGCACTCGAGGAGTACATCGCCGGCGCCAGTCATCATGGGCTGTCGCCGGCGCAGATGGACTCGCTGACGGCGCCATGGCTCTCAACGGAGGGGCAGAGCGCCTTCTACCGGCAGATCGCCCAGGCTGATGAGAGATTCACCGACGAGATCCAGGATCGCTACGCCGAGATCGACCTCCCCGTGAAGATCATCTGGGGCCGTCAGGACGCCTGGATACCGATCGAGCGAGCCATCGACCTGGCTCAGCGGATTCCAGGAGCGGACCTCGAGCAAGTCGACGGGGCCGGCCATCTGATTCAGTACGACGCGCCGGTGCATCTCGCCATGGCCCTGCATCGCTGGCTCGTGGACCAAGCCGCCAGCCGCGAGGCGTGAGGCGGCTGGGAGATCAGACCGGCTCGACGAGCAGCTCGGCGCCGGCGCCAGGGTCGACCCCGGTGTTGAGACTGATCCGCGTACGGTCGGGGCGATAGCGGTCCCGCGCGAACTCGATCGCCACCCCCGATGAGGTCGACGCCTTGCGGGTCACGAGCATGACCGCCGACCCAGGCTCGATCTCGAGCAGCACGGCATGCTCGTCCGAGACGATCTCCGGCTCGAGCCACTCCTGGGCGTGGTGGGGTGAGAGGTCGTAGTGCTCGCGCATGAGTCCGTACAACGAGCCGGTGAGGCTGCGGTCGAGCAGGCCGGGGAACAGCTGCGCAGGCAGATAGGTCTCTTCCAGCGCAAGCGGGCGGCGACGGGCCGACCTGACCCGGACGACCTCGATGACGTCCCGCTGCCGGCCGAGATCGAGGGCCGAGGCGATCTCCGACGTTGCCTCCACCAGTCCGGCCCTGACGATGCGGGCGCCCGCTCGTACGTTGGCCCGGCGCATCAGCTCGGTGAATCCCGGAAGCCCGCTGAGGTCGACCTCGATCAGCGGCTCACGGACGAAGTTGCCGCCCGAACGGCCGCGTCGGCGTTCGATGAACCCACGCGACTCCAGCGATCCGAGTGCCTGCCGCAGCGTCATGCGGCTGACGCCGAGCGCCGCGGCAAGCTGCTCCTCGGGGGGCAGCCTGTCATCAGCACGGATCCTGCCCGCACCGAAGCGCCCGAGGAGCCACGACGCGATGCGGGCGTGTGAGGGATCAGTGCTCGGCGCCTGGAGGTCGGGCATGTCACCCAAGGCCTCGCCGCCGACCTCCAGATTCCTCACCCGCCCGACCGTATCGACTCCACCTAGTCCTTGAACGCCTCAGTCACTGCGGTGTCGATCGTGTGCTTCGGACCGGTGAACCAGTTCTTCGCAGACGCGAACCACCAGATCGTCAGAGCGAGCAGCGTGCCGCCGGTGAGAATCGGCGCATAGTTGACGAACTTCCAGGAGAAGTCGTCGTTCCACGGAATGGCGGCCGGCGTGAACGGCAGGACGAAGTAGATCGAGATGATCACGATCTCGGCACATGCCACCAAGTTCATCCACTTGTACTTCTGGCCGTTGTTCCAGCTGCCCGGGACGAACTCGTCACCCATCTTCCACCTCAGGAAGATCGGGACGAGGAATGCAAGGTAGAGCCCGATGACCGCTACCGACACCACGGCGTAGAACGCGATCGGCACTGGCGCTCCGTTGATGTCGACCTCGATGAGGGCTGGCAGCGTGATGATCGCGCCGATGACGGCGACGAACACGACGGCATTCGCCGGCACCTTCGAGGACGAGACCTTCGACCAGATGCCTGAGCCCGGGATCGCTCCGTCACGGCTGAACGCGAACGTCATCCGCGACGCGCTGGTCAGACAAGCGATGAGGCAGAAGAACTGACCAGCAGTCGAGAGCGCCAACACCGTCACGTGCCAGCCCTGCGACAACGCCTGGTCGAGGATCAGGTTGACACCTCCACCACCCTTGGTGACCGCATCCTTGTCCTGGACCGCGAACAGGAATGCCAGCAGGAGCACCCAGCCACCTATCGCGGAGTAGAGGATCGAGCGCCAGATGCCCTTGGCAGAACCCTCCGAAGCCCCCTGCGTCTCCTCCGAGAGGTGGGCGGATGCGTCGAAGCCGGTGATCGTGTATTGAGTCAGCAAGAATCCGAGCGGCAGGACCAGGAACCAATAGGTGTTGCCGGATGACGCGAAGTTGGCATAGCCGGAGTTGTTGACCTTGTCGGTGAAGACGAAGTCCAGCGACTGGTGCGCCTTCGGGACGAAGGCGAGAATCGCGATGATGAGGGCGACGCCGCCCACGTGCCACCACACGGAGATGTTGTTGATGACCGCGAGGAGGTGGCCACTGAAGATGTTCAGCACGGCGGCAACTGCCAGCAGGACCACGAAGATGAGGAAGACCCGCTGCAGGCTGTAGTCCTCTGCCCACCCGGTGCTCAGTGTGCCCAGTGTGAGATCGAGGAACGTCGCGCAGCCATAACCCACGGAGGCCGTGACCGCGAGCAGACCGATCAGGTTGAGCCAGCCGGTGAAGAATCCGGCGGCGGGTCCACCCATCTTGGAGGCCCACCAATAGATGCCGCCAGAGGTCGGATAGGCCGACACGAGCTCGGACATCGTGAACCCGATGATGAGGATGAAGATCGAGATGATCGGCCAGCCCCAGGAGATCGCGACCGGTCCGCCGTTGTTCCACGCCTGGCCGAATGTCGTGAAGCAGCCCGCGAGGATCGAGATGATCGAGAACGAGATCGCGAAGTTCGAAAAGCTGGACCAGGAGCGGTTCAGCTCCTGCTTGTAACCGAGTGATGCGAGGTGCTTCTCGTCATCGGTGAGCTGATCCGCCATGGTGCACCCAACTTTCAGTGAAGTTGGGTGCATGCTAGCGCGGCATCACCCCAAGCATCTAGACCTTTGATGCTTCGGGTTCACAGAGTTCACGCGACGGAAACCGTGGCAGCCGCCGACCGACTCAACTCGATCCGTTGCCGCCCTCATCGCGCCGTTGGCTGCGTCTGAGGTCGTCCCGTTCACCGCGAAGCCGCTTGACCTGCTTCTTGCTGTGCTTCATCCGCATGCTGGTGCCAGCGATGATCAGCACCAGGATGGCTCCCACGATGACGCCTCCGAGCGTACCGGCCCGGAAGCCGGGCGCCTCGACATCGAAGATCCGTTCGCCGGCGTGCGCGGCCTTGCTGTTGCCGGCGACGACCGACAGAGTCAACCAGTTGGGTGCGGCCAGGAGCAGCGCGATCACCGCGACGATGATGCGCCAGGTCCAGCTGAAGAATCCGCGCCGGACCTGGAGGAGCAGCAGCAGCGGGATGGCGGTGAACACGAATCCGTAGAACAGGCCCCAGAGAGTTCCCTTCGTGACGCCGCCGCCAACCTGGTCACCGATCCGCTGCGCCCACCAGCGCGGGAAGAACGCTGCCGAGATGCGGAAGACGACATATGCCGCGACGGCCAGGACGAGGAACAGCACGATCCGCTTGATCCAGCGGCTCGGCGCTATGTCGGGTTGATCCTTGATCCTGCGATCGAGCTCGTCGTCCTCGTGTGGCTCGTTGGTTGCGGCTGATTCGTCCCGGGTCATGGCCCCATCATGGCATCGAGGCCGTCCCGCCGTGGGTCACCGGAGTGCGACCGCCATGGCCCGCCACTCCTCGCCGCGGACCACGCCGTCCTGGGTGAGGCCTGCGGACTCCTGCATCTTCTTGACAGCGGCGAGGGTCACGGTGTCAAAGAACCCGTTGCGGTCCGCGGCCGGCAGGCCGAGGGCGATCTGGAGGAACATCGTCGCCTTGCCGACATTCGTACGTTTGATCGTGCTGCCGGAGTAGTGCTCGAGCCCATAGGCGACGGCTTCGGACCGGGTATAGCCGGACACGACCCTGCTCGTGACGCTCGACCGGCTGAGCGAGGCCCAGGTGGGTTGGTCGAGCACGCCGGTGTAGGGAATGTCGTGGGCGCGTTGATACTTCTTCACCGCGGACCACGTTGCGGCGTCGAACCTGGAGGTCTTGGTGACCCCCAGCAACACCTGGGCCTTGGCGACGGTGTCACCGGTCCGGCCATATTGCCGGTCCCCGAGCGACGTCTTCACGAGCAGGCCCGAGGAGGGCGGGCAACTACCGGTGCGAGGCGTGCTGGTCCGCGCGCCGTAGGTCCCGGTAAACCGTACGCACGGGCCGTAGTCAATCGCGCCGACCTTGCCGGTCCAGAACGAGGTGTTGCCGCGGGCGCCGTTCCAGCTGAACGAGACGTGCACGTGATCGGTGTGTCCTGAGCTCGTCCGCCAGCCCTCACCAGCGCGATAGACCGACCAGATCTTCTTGTTGTAGATGACGTACATGATGCCGAGCCGCCGCGCATTGCGGCCATCGTTGCGAGTCACCCAGGACAAGAAGTCAGCCGCGGCGGCCTTCTCGCTCCTGTCGCCGACATCGACCATCCAGTCCCAGGCGCGGCCCTCGCTGTGCTCGGACAGGCCGTCGGTGCAGCCGCGACTGATGCCACCGGAGCGGCCTTCGGCGTACGTCTTGAGCACCAGCGCCTGCAACTTGACGACGCCCGGCATGTCGATCGGGCTGCACGAGATCTGCGGCAGGTATGGCGAGGCTGGATCAACGCCGGACGGCAGCGCCACCGGTCCGCGGAGTCCCGTGGGGCTCGAGGCAAGCGCGACCGGCGGATCGCCGGCGAGAGCCGGCGAGGCCAACAGCCCAGCACCCATCGCAAGGGCCGCCAACACGATCACCAACCGGCGCATCTCAGCGCCCCCTTCCGCAGACAATCTCTCCATACTGCGTCCCACAGGCCCCTTCTGTCACGCGAACGGCCCAGCCCCTGCGTGCCGGGTTGCGTGTCAGCGGGGTCCGATAGGTTCAGTGCGTGCGCATCGCGACCTGGAACGTCAACTCCATCCGCAGCCGGATCGACCGCGTCACCGGGTGGCTCGAGCGCAACGACATCGATGTGCTCGCGATCCAAGAGACCAAGTGCCGCGAGGACCAGTTCCCCGGCCTCGAGCTGGCGGCGATGGGATACGAATACACCCATGTCGGACTCAACCAGTGGAACGGCGTGGCGCTGATCTCTCGCGTCGGGCTCGACGACATCGCGACCTCATTTGCCGACGACCAGCCGATGTTCGGCGACCCCGAGGTCGTCGAGGCCCGGTCGATCGGCGCGACCTGCGGCGGTGTGCGCGTCTGGAGCTTCTACGTCCCCAACGGCCGCGAGGTCGACCACCCGCACTACGTCTACAAGCTGGCCTGGCTCGAGCGTCTACGTCAGGCCTCGGCTGATTGGCTGGCCGAAAACCCCGAAGCGCAGATCGCCCTGACCGGTGACTGGAACGTCGCGCCCCAGGACGATGACGTGTGGGACATGTCGGTCTTCGAGGGTCACACCCACGTCTCGGCGCCTGAACGAGCCGCCTTCCACGCCATGATCGACGCCGGCTATGCCGATGTCGTACGCCCGCACACCCCCGGAGAGTTCACCTACTGGGACTACCAGCAGCTTGCGTTTCCCAAGAAGCGCGGTCTGCGCATCGACTTCATCCTCGCCTCCGAGGCGCTTGCCGCGCGGGTCGACTCCGCCTGGATCGACCGTGAGGAGCGCAAGGGCAAGGGCGCGAGCGACCACGCCCCCGTCGCGATCGAGATCAGCTGAGCGAGATCGGGCCCGCAGGCGCTTGGGCCTGGAGCAGCGCGCCGCTCAGCTGCCCCAGGTCGGGCGCAGCGGCCAATCGGCGTTGCCGTGCGCGTCGGTCTTGACCGCGAGGACGTGGTGCAGCTCGATCTCGTTGCGCTCGAACGCGAGTCGTGAGCCGGCCATGTAGATGCCCCACACCTTGGCCCGGCCCAGACTGACCTCGCCCAACGCCTCGTCCCAGTGCTCGGCCAGGTTGTCGCACCAACCCTCGAGCGTCAGCGCGTAGTGCTCGCGCAGGTCCTCGACGTGGCGCACCTCGAGACCGGCGTCCTGGATCGCCGTGGTGATGCGGCCGACGCCGGTGAGCTCGCCGTCCGGAAAGACATAACGGTCGATGAACGCCCCGGTTGACATGGTCTTGTTGTGTGGCCGGGTGATGCAGTGGTTGAGCATCCGGCCGCCGACCTTGAGGTGATCGCGGAGGAACCCGAAGTAGGCGCTGTAGTTGCGTACGCCGATGTGCTCAGTCAGGCCGATCGAGCTGATCGCATCGAAGTCGGTCTCGGTCACGTCGCGATAGTCGAGGAAGCGCACCTCGGCCAGATGATCGAGCCCCTGCCGCTTGATCTCCTGCTGGGCCCAGGTCGCCTGCTCGCGGGACAGCGTCACCCCGAGGGCCTTGACGCCATGGTGCTTGGCGGCGTGACGGACCATGCCGCCCCACCCGCACCCGATGTCGAGCAGTCGCTGACCCGGCGCCAGAGCGAGCTTGCGCGCAATGAGGTCGTACTTCTCGAATTGCGCCTCCTCGAGACTCGACTCGAGGCTCGGGTAGACCGCGCAGGTATAGGTCATCGACGGGCCGAGCACGAGCTCGTAGAACCGATTGGAGACGTCGTAGTGGTGGTGGATCGCGTCGGCGTCACGCTTCTTGTTGTGGCGCAGACCCTCCATGGCACGGCGCCACTTGGGGAGGTGCTCCTCGGGCGGAGGCGGAGGCGGCTTGAGGTTGCCGAACCCCAGGCTGCGGACGATCTGCAGCATTTCCGCGGCCGAGGGGACCTTGAACTTGAGCTGGCTCATGATCAGGACCATGGCGTCGTAGGGGTTGCCCGGGTGGACTCCCTCGAGCTCGAGATCGCCCGAGACGTACGCCCGCGCGAAACCGAGGTCGCCCGGCGAGGTCATCAGGTAGGACAGGCCCCGTTCGTTGAGGAGGCGCATCTTGATGGGGGCGTCCTCAGGCCCGGCCACGCTGCCGTCGAAGGCCTCGAAGCGGAAGGGCAGGCCATCCTTCATAAGCCGGCCGAGCGCGCCCGCGATTGACAGCCGTACTCCGACGTCTGTGGTCATGAGTTCGTCACCGCTTTCTCATAGAGAGTGCTGAGTCTGGCCTCGGGGTCGTATCGCCCGCGGACGGCGGCGAGCACCTCGCCGCCATACATCTGGTCGAAGGTCTCCTGGTCGTAGAAGGCCTCCGAATAGAGGGACTTGTGTCCGCCGAGCTCGTGCACGGCGGCCTCGATCCGGCGGTTGACCGTGCCCGCGGGGGTGCCCGCCGGGACCTCGACGGTGCCCCAGAAGCCCACGTTGACATAGGTATGGCCGGGTGCGAGCGGATAGACCGGCCAGGGTCGGGTCGTACGTAGCGGGCACAGCCACACCGGACGCATACCGACCTCCGCGTCGAACCACTGCAGGAACTCTGGCAGCCGGTCGAGCGGCACCTCGATGTCCTGGATGACCCGCTCCCGACCGGGGACACGCTTGAGCCGGTCGAGCACCTTGACGATCCCGACCTTTTCGTCGAGGCCGACCAGGCGGTGGTAGACGTCGCTGCGTCGCCACTTGGCCGGCCAGACGCGACGCACCCACGGGATCTGCGCGCCGAAGGCCCCCGAGCACCAGAACCAATCGGTGTCCCAACGCCAGATGTAGTCGTGGATCGTCAGCGCATCGGTCTCGCGCCGTTGGATCGACCGGTAGTAGACATCCATGCCGGTGTAGTCGCTGACCGGCTGCTCGACGTCGGTGAATGACGCCAGTGTCAGATAGATCTCGTCGGGGCTGAATGCCGTGCCATCGAGTCCGTCGACCCGCTCGCCGTGCCACTCACCGGTCTCGGCAATGACTTCGATGGCCTTGACCGCTGCGGCGGAATCGGCGACCTGGACGTGCCTCAGCGTGACGTAGGCCGGGACCCGCTCGAGTGAGATCTTGAGCCGGGTGGCATAGCCGAGACTTCCGTAGGAGTTGGGGAACGCCTCGAACAGATCGGCGTGAGCGCCATCGGAAGACGCTGTGACGACGTGACCCGCGCCGGTCAGCACGTCCATCTCGAGCACTGACTCGTGCGGCAGGCCGTTGCGGAACGACGTCGACTCGATGCCGAGCCCCGTGACGGCGCCGCCAAGAGTGATGGTCCGTAGTTGTGGAACGACCATGGGCATCAAGCCCAAGGGGAGGGTCTCGGCCACGAGCTGCTCGTAGGTGCACATGCCCTGCACATCGGCGGTCCAGGTGTCGACGTCGATCGCGATGACGCCGTCCAGACCGCTGACGTCGAGTCCCGCAGAGTCATTGCTCTGGCGCGGACGAAACAGGTTGGACGTCTTCTTCGCCAGTCGTATGCGGTCGCCCGGCGCCAGGCGCCCGTAGGACGCGAGCAATCTCTCGACGGCTTGGGCGTGGGCCTGCCAACCTTTCACGTACTTCAGGCTAGACCCGGGGGCGGACATCCTGTTCCGCAGGTCGCTCTATGAGACGGCCAGGTATCGGATCGCAGCGGCATAGCCCTCCAGGCCCATGCCCACCACGACAGCCGCGGCGATGTCGCTGAGGTAGGACGTGTGGCGGAAGGCCTCCCGCGCATGCACGTTGCTGAGGTGCACCTCGACCAGCGGAGCGCTGAGCTGGCTCGCCGCATCACGCACGGCGACCGAGGTGTGGGTCCAGGCACCGGCGTTGAGGATCACCGGCGAGCCGGCGTCGGCGGCGTCGTGCAGCCAGCCGATCATCTCGGACTCGGTGTCGGTCTGCCGAACCTCGAGCTGCAGCCCGACCTCCCGGGCGACCTGCTCGCATCGCGCGACGAGGTCGGCATAGGTCGACGTGCCGTAGACGTCGGGCTCGCGCACGCCGAGGCGCCCCAGGTTGGGGCCGTTGAGGACGAGGACCGTCATCGGTGTCACCTCTGCAGTTGCCAGATCAGCGCGGTCGCGGCGCTGGACGCCCTCAGATCGTACTCACCCGAGTCGGTGAACCGGGCTTCGTCTCCGGCCTCGAGCGTGGTGTCGCCCGATCCGGTCGCGTCGGCCAGGCCGATCGAGCCGCTCGTCACGTGCACGAGGCTCCGCCGGGACGCAGGAACCGTGACGCCCTGGCCGGCTTCGAGGCGCACTGCGAACAGCTCGGCCGCGGCATGGACGCCGACCGTCGGGGTGAGCTCTCCCGGCTGAGGGTCGACCTCGACCTGGGCATAGTCGGGCTCGCCGTCGTGGTCGGAGGCGAGCATCATCTGCACGAAGACCAACGGCTCATCGGCCGAGGCGTTCTGCTCGGAGTGCTGCACGCCGGTGCCGGCGCTGAGTCGCTGCGCCGTGCCGGGACGGATGACACCGCGGTGACCGGTCCCGTCCTCGTGCCGAAGCGCCCCTTCGAGGACCCACGTGACGATCTCGACGTCGGCATGGTGGTGCAGGTCGTAGCCCCGGTCGCCCTCGATGCACTCGGTGTTGATCGCGATGAGCGGCCCGAAGCCGACATTGTCCGGGTCGTAGTGCGCTCCGTACGAAAAGCTGTGCCGGGTCGACACGCCCTGTCCCTCGGTCCGGAAGCGGTCAGCGGAGCGCCGGATGTCAGGCATAGCCCAGCTCGTGCAGACGGTCGTCCTCGATGCCGAAGTGATGCGCGATCTCATGCACCACCGTGATGCCGACCTCCTCGACGACGTCCTGCTCGGAGTCACAGATCGAGAGCGTCGGATTGCGGTAGACGAAGATCCGATCGGGCAGCACTCCGCCGTATGACGTGTCCCGCTCGGTCAGGGGGATTCCGTCATAGAAGCCGAGCAACGTGGGGTCGTCGGCCGGGGCGTCGTCCTCGATGAACAGCACGACGTTGTCGAGCAGCCCGGCGAGCTCCTCGGGGACCGCGGCGAACGCGGCCTCCACCAACTCCGCGAAGCGATCCGCGCTCACGTCGATCATGACCCCATCCTGCCCCACGCGGTTTGGGCGCGACTCGCCTCACCCACTATGCTGAACGGGCTTTCCGGCCCCCATCGTCTAGCGGCCTAGGACGCCGCCCTTTCACGGCGGTAGCACGGGTTCGAATCCCGTTGGGGGTACTTCTCGGTCGAGGTGGCGCCACCATCCGACCGAAGGTCGCAGCTTGGTGTCACCTTGAGCGAGAAATCGTCTCAGCACAGTGATTCGAGGAGGAGCCGCGAGGCACGAGCGGCGACGGAGTCCCGTTGGGGGTACTTCAAGGTCGCATGGCACCGCCATCCGACCGGAGTCGCCGCTACCCGGTGCGGCGCAGCACGTAGGCGTAGGTCACGGCGAGCAGCAGAGGCGCCCACAAGATGGCGGGGCCGTACGCGGCGACCATCAGGATCGCCCACCCCGATGTCGGTGAATCGGCGAACCCGCTGACCTGTGACCAGTTGGTGATGCTGAGCGCGACCAGCCCGGCCACCGCGACCGCGCCCAGGACGGCCAGCCCTGCTGCGAGCCAGATGGGTACCCGTCTCCCGCCCACGACTGGGACGACAGACGGAATCTCCTCGCCCCAGCGGTAGATCAATCCCAAAGTGAGCGCGGCAGCGGCTATTGATCCAACGCTGAGTCCGATGACGTAAAACGTGCCGAAGCCCGGTATGCGTTCGAGTCGCAGGTGCGCGTCACTCCAGCCCAGGGGCACGCCCAGTCCAACGGCGGTCCTCCACACGCTCGACGGGAGCACGCACACCAAGGTCGCCCACGCGGCGACCACCGCCCACCGTGGCGTGCCTGGTAGCGCGGTCAAACGACCCGCGGCTGCTGGTCTCCTCATGGGTCCGTCTTCCTCGAGACTTCTGAGAGGCCAGCCTCTCAAGGTTGTCGACAAGGGTGGACAGAGGGCTTCGATCTCCGGTCCGGGTCAGACCGCGAGACTCATCTGGCCGCCGCTTCGGCTCGCGCTACTTCGCGAGGAAGTCGATCAGCGCGGCGTTGAGCTCGTCGGCGTGGCTCACGTTGAAGCCATGAGGTCCGCCCTCGACCACGTGCAACGTTGCGTCGCTCAGCTGCTCAGAGCTGCGCTTGCCGGACACTTCGAACGGGACGATGGCATCGGAATCGCCGTGGATCACGAGCACCGGCACGTCCACCGCGTCGAGGTCTGCACGGAAGTCCGTGCGCGAGAACGCCTCGATGCACCCGACGACGGCCTCGTCGAGGGCCGGCCGCGCCAGCGTGAGCGCCTCCTGCCGCTGCTCCTCGGTGACCTGGAGCTCGCCATTGGCCGAGAAGAAGTTGGTCATGAACCCGTCGAGGAAGCCCTCGCGGTCATCACGAGCGCCGGACTTCATGCCCTCGACGTCATCGTCGCCCAAACCGCCGTCCGGGTTGTCGTCGCTCTTGAGCAGGAAGGGCGGCACGGCGCCGGCCAGGACCGCCGAGCGGATGCGACCGGATCCATTGCTGCCGATGTAGCGAACGACCTCGCCGCCACCCATCGAGAATCCGACGAGCGTGGCGTCGGAGATGTCCAGGGCCTCAAGGAGGCCGGCGAGATCAGCGGTGAAGGTGTCATAGTCGTATCCGCTCGTCGGCTTGTCGGACTCACCGAAACCGCGACGGTCGTAGGTGACGACCCGGTAGCCCGCTGCCGTCAGCGCCGGAACCTGATCCGACCACGAAGCCCCGCTCAGTGGCCACCCGTGGATGAGCACAACGGCGCGTCCGTCACCACCGGAGTCGGTGTAGTTGATCTCGATGTTGTTGGTCGTCGTGGTGGGCATGGTGCGTCCTCTCGATGGCAGGCGTGACACCTGCATCCTCCTCGATCATGGCTCCCGCCGCTCGGTCAGTCGCAGGGTGACGGTGTCGCCCGCGTGTCTGTGCAGCGTGCTCACCGTGACTCCTCGATGACCTCGAAACCGTTGCCGAACGGGTCTTCGAAGGTGTACATGGGAGGGACGCCCTCCCAGCGCAGGAGGTCCCCGACATTGACGCCGCGGTCACGCATCGCATCGTGCTCAGCCCCGGCGTCGGGCACGGTGAAACGCACTCCGGTCTCGCCGCCGGCGGCCGGGGTGTCGTCACCGCCGATGAGCGCGATGGTCGTGGCGGCGCCCGGTGGTGCGACCTCGATCCAGCGCATGGTCGGGCTGATCGTGGCGTCGAGCCGCTTCTCGAACCCGAGCGTGTCGACGTAGAACTCGACGGCCTTGTTCTGGTCGCTGACGTGCACGCCAATGGTGTGGACGCCAGTGATGGTGGTCGATTGCATCATGCCTCCTGTTGTCGGTCGGGTTCAGGGCGCTCCGTACATGAGCGAGCCGGGGGTGGTGAGCTCCTCCCCGGTTTCGAGCCAGGTCTTCAATCCGGACAGGATCATCGACCAGCCGCCATACACCTCTTCAGGGGCGTCTTCGGCCAGCTGGTCATGGGTGACGGTGAGCCGGCAGGAGTCGCCGACCGGTTCGATCTCCCAGGTGACCCTGGACGTGCCCGCGGCGTCGGCGTGCTCGCCCCAGATGGCGTGCATGGACTGCACCAGCCTGCGCGGCGGATCCACCTCGAGGTTCTCGCCCTCGATCAGTGGACCGTCGGCCAGGGGATTGGTGACGACGTATGTCGAGCCGGGTGTCCATTCGGACTCGACCCGATTGCCGAAGTGGAAACGGCGCCGGGTGTCAGGGTCCGTGATCGCGGTCCACAGACGTTCGGGCGTGGTTCGGATATAGATCTCGAAGACCTTTTCCATGGGTGTCTCCAGCTCCTTCTTGAGTTCGACGAGCCCTGCGGCCCAGTCCTCGGTGTACTTGCTCACCCACCGATCGTGGATGACCCGGATGGGGACGGCGTTGAGATAGTGGAGCTTTTCCCGACCCCTGGGTCGGGTGGTGACCAAGCCTGCGTCGCCCAGCAGACCGAGATGCTTGGCGATCCCGACCCGGGTCATCTCGAACCTCGAGGACAACGCCACCAAGGACTGCCCGTCCTGCGCGAACAACTCGTCGAGAAGGGCCCTTCGAGTCGGGTCCGCCAACGCCTTGAACACCAAGTCCATGACCACAGAATAGGAAACCAAATGGTTTCCTGTCAACCTGCGGCGGATCCCCGCCGCGGCTGTCTGCGAGCTGGGTCAGGCCGAAGGCAGGTCGACCCCTGGTCTCGGCCGGCCGGCCAGGGCGAGGATGAGATCGGCAGCCTCTGCCTCCACCGGCCTGCCTGCGCCATATGACCAGTCGAGGTCTGACGCACGCAGGGCGAGGCCGCCGACGCGGGTGCCGAACTCCTGGTGGACGCCCCCGACCGTCAGGATGTCGAGCACGAGGTGCACCGCTTGATCGCTCGCAGTCCGGGGCAGACCGACGGCCGAGGTGATGTCGAGACCGTGGATGACGGCGTGACTGAGGGCGCCCGACGAACCGCCACCGGGCGGAGTCCACGCGGCCATCGTCTCGCCGCTCAGGTCGGTGAGCAGCTCCTCGAATGAAAGCTGGCCGTCTCGACGGGCGACGGTCTCGCTCAGGACCGGGAAGTCGTATGCGGCTGCGGCCAGCTCGGCCTGGAAGGCTGCGCTGTCGTAGCGGGCGGCCATCGTCATGTGCGCGAGCACATGGCGCACGGCCCAGCCCTCGCACAGCGAGGGAAGGTCGGCGACGCTCGCGGGCTGAGCGGCCAGTGCGTCCGCGAGGGCACGCAGCTGTGGGCCGGCGAGGGGTTGCGGGTCGTCGGCTTCTGGGTCGATGGATCGGATCGTCATGCCGGCAGCTCGCTCACGTATCGGGCGAACCGGTCGAGGCTCGTCTGCCAGCCTGCGCGGGCCTGTGGGGTGCGATAGCGCGGCGGAAGACCGCTCTGATGGGTGACCACCTCGGTCCTGTCGTCACCCAGGTCGATGAAGGTGATCGTGGTCAGCACCCCAGAGTCGATGTCGCGCCACGACAAGGTCGAGGGGGGATCGATGTCGATGTAGACCGCGCGCATCCGGTGCTCAGTGCCGTCCTCGTCGTTGACCATCGTGGTCTCGAAGCGTCCGCCAGGTCTCAGGTCGACCACGATGTTGGCCAGCGGCGTATGGGTGCCGACCGGCCCCCAGAAGTGGGCGAGGTCAGTCGCAGTCGTCATGCACGCAAACACGCGGCCTCGATCACGGCTGTGCACGCGACGGTGGGTGAACTCGTCGATTCCGTCAGTCATCGCGGCCCCCCAGCAGATGCGCCTCGAGTCGATCGTGCCGGTCGACCCACATCTGGCGCTGATCCTCGATCCAGCCGATCGCCGTGTCGAGCCGTTGTCGTTCGAGCCGGCACGGTCGGGACTGTGCCACCTTGCGACGGGAGATGAGGCCAGCGTCTTCCAGCACCTTGAGGTGCTTCGAAACCGCCTGCTGACTGAGATCGAAGGGCCTCGCCAGCTCACCCACCGTCGCCTCGCCGCGGGCAAGGGCAGCCACCAGCGAGATCCGCGTCGGATCGGCCAGTGCCGCGAATGTCTTGGTCAGCTCGACTGTGGACTGCATGCACACTCCTTAGTTGTACAACTACTTAGTTGCAGACTAGGCGACGGCCATCGTTTCGGCAAGCGGAGACAGACCGCGTCGGACCACCCGAGTCGCCGCTTCCATCCCCGGGATCGGCCGATCATGGGAGGCTGTTCCGATGAAGGTCATCCGCGCGCAGCTCGCCGACATCACCCAGGCCGCTCCGCTGTTCGCGGCCTACCGCGAGTTCTATGGCGAGCCGTACGACCTCGAGTCCTCGGCGACGTTCCTCGTCAGCCGCCTTGCGCGCGATCAGTCGATCGTCCTGATCGCCCGCGATGACGCAGATGCGCCGGTCGGATTCGCGCAGATCTATCCTGCCTTCTCCTCCACCAGACTCGCCCCGATCTGGATCCTCAATGACCTGTTCGTTGCTGAGCAGGCCCGGGGCACCGGCGCGGCCGACGCCCTGCTCGAGACGGCCTCAAAGCTCGCCGTCGAGGCCGGGGTGATCGCGATCGAGCTCGCCACGGCCCACACCAACCTGAGGGCGCAAGCGGTCTACGACCGCAGCGGCTATGCGGTCGACGAGGTCTATCAGCACTACGCGAAGCAGCTACCGTGACGGGCGTGCACGACCTCAAGCCGGCGTGAGCGCCGGGAGATTTGCCCCGTCGCCGTCGGGAGACCTGCATGTCGGCAATCTCCGCACGGCGCTGCTGGCATGGCTGTGGGCCAGGCGATCGGGTCGTGACTTCCTGATCCGCGTCGAGGACCTGGATCGCGTACGCCCGGGTGCCGAGCAGCAACAGCTCTCCGACCTCAGAGCCATCGGCCTCGACTGGGACGGTCCGGTCGAACGACAGTCCCGCCGCCGCAACCGATACGACGCGGCAGTCGCCCGCTTGCAGGACGCGGGTCGTGTCTATGAGTGCTTCTGCACCCGGCGCGAGATCCTCGAGGCACCCACGGCGCCGCACCATCCGCCAGGCTCCTACCCCGGCACGTGCCGCGGACTCAGCGCTGCGGAGCGCGACGACCGCCGGACTGAGCGGCCCGCAGCCCTGCGACTGCGCGCCGCTGTCGCGGTCTTCGCGATCGAGGACGAGATCCACGGGACATACGAAGGCCCTGTCGACGACTTCGTGCTGCGCCGCGGCGACGGTGTGCCGGCCTACAACCTCGCGGTCGTCGTGGATGACGCCGATCAGGGCATCGACCAGGTCGTGCGGGGCGACGACCTGCTCAGCTCGGCCCCACGGCAGGCCCTGCTCGCGACCCTGCTCGGGACGGCCCCTCCGACATACGCTCACGTGCCGCTGGCGCTCAACCGTGCAGGTCAACGACTTGCGAAGCGGGACGGGGCGGTCACCCTCGCCGAGCTGGCGGCCAGGGACATCGATGCGTTCGAGCTCATCGCCGGCTCGCTCGGGCTGGCTGGCACGACGCCGACCGAGCTGCTCAGGACGTTCGACCCGGCGAGGCTGCCCGCCGAGCCATGGGTGTTCGACCCGCCTCGTCAGTGCTGATCGATGAACGCCTCGAGCAGGTCGCACAGAGCATCAGGCTGCTCGATCGTGCTGGAGTGGCCGGCGTGCGGCACGATCTCCAGACGCGCTCCAGCGATCGAATCGGCGATCGCCTCGGACTTGGCGACAGGGGTCGCGACATCGTCTGCGCCGACGACCACCAGAGTCGGCGCGGTGATCGCGTCCAGCTCCTCGAGGATCGGCACACGGTCGGTGACTCCATAGATCGCCTGCTTCATCCCGGAGCGTCTGACCGCCTTGACCTCGTTCATCCATGCCTCGACCTGAGGCCCAGCCTCGGGGCTGGCGAGGTAGGTCGGCCCGAACATGATCGGCTTGACCTGCGATGTGACCGGACCGAGACCCAGGAGGCCGTAGACCTTGGCGAGCAGCCGGTACTTCTTGACCTTGCTGGCGTCTTCCGGCCCGGCGCTGGTGTCGAGGAGGCTGAGCGATCGGATGAGCTCGGGTCGCCGTGCGGCCAGGCGCATCCCCACGAAGCCACCCATCGAGAGGCCGACGAAATGCACCTTGCCGAGTCCGAGCTGCTGGATGACCGCGGCGGCGTCGTCGGCCAAGGTGTCCATGTCATAGCCGCCGTCGGCAGCCGGTGATCTCCCCTGGCCTCGCCAGTCGATCGTGACACAGCGATAGTTGCGGGCCAGTCGGTCGACCTGCGCGTCGAACATGCGCCCGCTGAACAGCAGCCCGTGACCGAAGACCACGGCGGCTGCGTCTGGCCTTCCAGCCGGAGCTTCGGTGTCCTCGATATTGATCTTGGCGCCGTTGGCCTCGACGAGCGGCATGCAGAACCTCCTGGTTGCCGTCCAGCATGTCAGGGCTGGCCGCCGAGCGCCCAGCGTTCTGCCGGACGCTCCCCTCACGGGTCAACCCTTGACAAGGTTGTGAGTCATCACTAACTTAATCCCCATGGTGACTGGAAAACGGATGAAGGCCGAGGATCGCAAGGTCCTGATTCTCGAGGCGGCGATGGAGGAGTACGGCCGATCGGGCATGCATGCGACCTCCACAGAGGTCATCGCCGAGCGCGCCGGGGTCTCTCAGCCATATCTGTTCCGGCTGTTCGGCACCAAGGCCGACCTGATCGCGGCGGCGATCGAGCACCACACCACCAAGCTTCGCCGCACGTTTCGTGAAGCCGCTGAGCGGCGTGACCCAGACAGCTCTCCGCTCGAGGCCATGGCATTGGCCTACATCGGCTTCATGAATGACGACGTCAACTCGTTGCGCTGTCAGCTCCACACCTGGGCTGCCGCCTCCGACCCGGCGATCAAGGACGTCGCCCAGCGGACATACCGCGAGATCTGGGAAGACATCGCCACCTTGAGTAGCGCGAGCGCGGACGAGGTCCGCGACTTCATGGCCCACGGGATGCTGCTGACGATCCTCGCAGCCCTCGACCTGACCGAGCTGTACGGCGATCCACTCGCCGTCGCGAAGGAGTTCTGATGTTCACTGCACTCGCCCGACTGGCCAATTCGCACCCGCGACGCGTGCTCGG
>NZ_JBBJMJ010000021.1:0-45861 GCF_037719875.1 Aeromicrobium sp.
ACTCGCTGCAGCGCATTCCGACGATGGAGCCCCTGCGCGGGACCGCCGAGCACGTCGGCCGACTGTTCGACACGAGCACCACTGCGAGCGAGCTCTTCGCCGCCATCACCGGCCGCTGAGTCGCCATTCGCTGCGGGGGCTCATGTCAATTGCGGCCGGGATCGCAGGCCAAAGGCAGTGTCAGTGGCGACCTCTAGATTGGAGGTATGTTCACCGAAGTCGCCGCCAAGGATCTTCTCAGGGAGGTCCGTGCTCACGACTTCGGGTCCGATCCTGTGCACGAGGCCGGCGCCAACCGCATCGATGCGATCACAGCGCTCGATCGGGCTATCCGGGCGGCACAGGCCGAGCAGCTGATCCAGATCGCCGAGCTGCACCGGGAGCGGTCCGCGGCGATGGGGATCGGTCGAGGCGATCCGTCGTTGTCGGTGATCGGCGAGGTCGGGATGGCCCGCAACATCGGACCCACCGCGGCCGGCACCCAGCTGGGGCTCGCGCTGGGCATGGACCGGCTGCCCCGAGTGCGGGGACTGCTGCAGACCGGGCACATACCCGAGTCCGTGGCCCGGGCCGTCGTCAATCAGTCGGTCTGCCTCCACTTCGATGACATGGAGATCTTCGATGCCGAGATCGCACCGGTCCTGCCTGGCTTGACCACGATCAAGGCCGGCCATGCCGCAGCCCGGGCGGTGATCCGCCTGGATTCGGACGCCGCCCTCGGGCGCGCCGAACGCAGTCGCGCCGACCAGCGGGTGTCAATGTTCCCGGACACCGACGGCGCCGCGATCCTTCAGGTGAGGGGACCAGCCGAGCAGATCGTCGCGACGTTCAATGCCCTGGACGGGTGGGCCCGCGGCCTGCGCTCGACCGGTAATGTCCGCACGACAGGTCAGCTCATGTGTCAGACCTTGGTCGAGCGCGTCACCGGCGTCGCCCACGCTGACGACCTCGGCGTGGAGGTGCAGCTCGTCATGGACGCCCCTACCTTGCTCGCACAGGACGGCGAACCGGTCGACCTCGTCGGCTACGGACCCATCAGTCCCGACATCGCCGACGACCTCATTGCCCTCGCCCCCAGCACCTCGATCCGCCGGCTCCTGGTCGACCCGGTCGACGGCACCCTCATCGCTCGCGATCCTCGCAGGCGCCTCTTCGACCCGTTGGCGAGAGCACACATCCGCACCCGCGACCGTCGCTGCCGCCAACCAGGTAATGGAGCCATCGCACAAAAGTCGCGTAGCGGCGATGGAAGACTCGCTGATCCGCCACAACGATCATGTCCACGCCTACGCCGTGGGCGGTCCCACCACGATCGGCAACGGTCAGGGACTCTGCACCCGCTCCCACACGATCAAGCACCTGCCTGGTTGGACGGTTGTGCCCGACGGCAAGGCCGTCACCTGGACCACCCCGACCGGCCACAGCTACCGCTCCAACCCTCCGCCGCTCCTGCCGCGCGACAGCCCCGGCCACCTCCGCCAATAGGCCTGGGGCGCCTCACTCCAGCTGCCTGCGGTCCAAAGTCACCGCCAGGTCTGCCCGGACCGGGATAGGGTTGGGGTATGTCCGAGCAGCAGCACAAGAGCACCCGCAAGTCGAGCGAGCCCGAGGCTCAGGTCGAGACCACCGAGGTCGACGCCGAGCGCAAGGAAAAGCTCGATGACGACGTCGACTCGATCCTCGACGAGATCGACGACGTGCTCGAGGAGAACGCCGAGGAATTCGTCCGCAGCTTCGTGCAGAAGGGCGGGCAGTGATGCTTCCTGACGGCACTCGACTGTCCGGAACCTCATCCTTCGCCGACTACCTCGCCGTCCGAGCCCCCGAGCTGTTGCCAACGGCACGCGCAACCGAAGGGAGCAGCCTGACGGGCGTCACGCATGGCACGACGATCGTGGCTGCGACATTCGACGGCGGCGTCGTCATGGCAGGCGACCGGCGGGCCACGATGGGCAACGTCATCGCCCAGCGGGACATACAGAAGGTCTTCCCGACCGATGAGTTCTCCTGCGTCGGCATCGCCGGCACCGCAGGCCTCGCGGTGGAGATGACTCGGCTGTTCCAGGTCGAGCTCGAGCACTACGAGAAGATCGAGGGCACGGTGCTGTCGACCGACGGCAAGGCCAACCGGCTCGCCGCCCTGATCCGCAACAACCTCGGCATGGCGATGCAAGGTCTCGCCGTCGTCCCACTGTTCGCCGCATACGACCTCGATGCCGAGGTCGGGCGCATCTTCGCCTTCGACGTCACGGGCAACCGCAACGAGGAGCGGGCATTCCACTCGGTCGGCTCGGGCTCGACATTCGCCCGAGGTTCGCTCAAGAAGCTCTATCGACCGGGGCTGACCGAGACCGAGGCAGTGACAGCATCGATCCAGGCGCTCTATGACGCCGCGGACGACGACACCGCGACCGGTGGGCCCGATCTCGCCCGCCGGATCTTCCCGATGGTCGGCGCCATCACGGCCGACGGCTATCGAGCGTATTCCGAGGACGAGACAGCCGTGATCGCCGATCAGATCATCTCCGCCCGCATGGGTCGCCCCGATGGCCCCTCGGCCCCCCTGACGTGAGAGGACCGACCCGATGACACAGCCCTTCTACGTCTCGCCCGAGCAGCTGATGAAGGACCGGGCCGACTTTGCCCGCAAGGGCATCACGCGCGGCCGCAGTGTCGCGGTGGTGCAGTATGTCGACGGCATCGTGTTCGTCGCCGAGAACCCGTCCCGTGCCCTCCACAAGATCAGCGAGATCTATGACCGCATCGGCTTCGCCGCGGTGGGCCGATACAACGAGTTCGAGAACCTGCGCATAGCCGGCGTACGCCTCGCCGATCTGCGGGGCTACTCCTACGACCGCCGTGACGTCACGGCCCGCGGGTTGGCCAATGCCTACGCGCAGACGCTCGGCACGATCTTCTCCTCGGGTGGCGAGAAGCCCTACGAGGTCGAGATCTTCGTCGGCGAGCTCGGTGACGACGCCTCACAGGATCAGGTCTATCGCCTGATGTATGACGGCTCGGTCGCCGATGTCCAGGGCTATGGCGTCATGGGCGGCCAAAGTGAGCTGGTCGAGACCTATCTCGGCGAGCACTTCACCGAGGGGCTGCAGCTGTCTGCGGCCATCAGCATCGCCGTCACGGCTCTCGGCCAGGACATCACCCCGGCCCGCACGGTCGAGGCCTCGGCCCTTGAGATCGCCGTCTTGACCCGGTCACGATCCCAACCGCGCAAGTTCCGCCGGCTGAGCTCTGCCGACGTGGCGGCGGCACTGGGTTCGTAGGTGTCACTGGGCTCGTAGGTGTCACTGGGCTCGTAGGTGTCATCACCTTGATGTCAGCCACCCCCCTGCCAGCTCATTGACCTCGGCTGGGTGCTCGCTGCTGATCAGCAGTTCTGCCTGGGCGTCAGTGCTGATCCCACGACACGGCGACGTTTGCGCGTCATCCCGCGCGGTTGCACCCGCGAGACTAGGCTGACGGCATGGACCGGCGGATCTTCGGCATCGAGAACGAATACGGCGTCACGTGCTCGTTCAAGGGCCAGCGGCGGCTGTCACCGGATGAGGTTGCGCGCTACCTGTTCCGCCGGGTCGTGTCATGGGGACGCAGCAGCAACGTGTTCCTTCGCAACGGCGCCCGCCTCTATCTCGATGTCGGCAGCCACCCTGAGTATGCGACTCCGGAGTGCGACGACCTGGTCGACCTGGTCACCCACGACAGGGCAGGGGAGCGCATCCTCGAAGGCCTCATGATCGACGCCCAGAAGCGGCTGTCCGACGACGGCGTCGAGGGCGACATCTACCTGTTCAAGAACAACACCGACTCGGCCGGCAACTCATACGGATGTCACGAGAACTACCTCGTCAGCCGCCAGGGCGAGTTCAGCCGCCTCGCCGATGTCCTAATCCCCTTCCTGGTGTCCCGGCAGATCATCTGCGGAGCCGGCAAGATCCAGCAGACGCCGCGCGGCACGATCTTTTCGGTCAGCCAGCGCGCTGAGCACATCTGGGAGGGTGTCTCGAGCGCCACGACGCGCTCGCGCCCCATCATCAACACCCGCGATGAGCCCCACGCCGACGCGGAGCGTTTCCGTCGCCTGCACGTCATCGTCGGTGACTCCAACATGAGCGAGACGACGACCCTGCTCAAGGTCGCGACGACCGACCTCGTCCTGCGCATGATCGAGGGCGGCGTCTCGATGCGCGACATGACGCTCGACAACCCGATCCGCGCCATCCGAGAGATCGCCCACGACATGACCGGCCGCCGCAAGGTGCAGCTCGCCAACGGCCGTGAGCTGTCGGCGCTGGAGATCCAGGCCGAATACTTCGGCAAGGCCGCCGAGTTCGTCGACAAGCACGGGCTGCACACGCCGACGATCAATCGCGCGCTGGACCTGTGGGAGCGGACGCTCAAGGCCGTCGAGTCCGAGGACCTGTCGCTCGTCGAGCGCGAGATCGACTGGGTCATCAAGTACAAGCTGCTCGACCGCTATCGCGACGTCAACGGGCTCAGCTGGGGGGATCCGCGCATCGCGCAGCTGGATCTGGCCTATCACGACATCCGGCGCGACCGCGGCATCTTCTATCTCCTGGAAAATCGGGGCGCCGTCGCGCGGGTCACCAACGACCTCGACGTGTTCGCCGCCAAGTCCATACCGCCCCAAACGACACGCGCCCGACTCCGCGGCGACTTCATCAAGCGTGCCCAGGAGCGCCGCCGGGACTTCACGGTCGACTGGGTCCACCTCAAGCTCAACGACCAGGCGCAACGCACCGTGTTGTGCAAGGACCCGTTCAGATCCCACGACGAGCGAGTGCAGCGCCTCATCGACGGGATGTGACGACAGCGGCCTTGGCCGCTGTCGTTAGGATGATCGACGATCTGTGATCCCCACCCTGAAGGTCGTTCTCGTGCGTCGAATTCTCCTGGCAACTGTTGCTGCCACCAGCCTCGTTCTCGCAGGATGCGGCGGCAGCGACTCCGGCGGAGGAGGTCTGGACGACGTCAAGGTCAGCTCGGCCAAGAGCCCCAAGGTCACGGTTGACAAGGGTTTCAAGGCCTCCAAGACCACGACCAAGGTCCTCAAGGAGGGTGGCGGCGACGCGCTCGCCAGCGGCGACGCCGTCAAGGTCAACTACGTCGCGGTCAACGGCCGCACCGGCAAGCAGTTCGACAGCTCGTTCAAGAGTGACAAGCCACTGACCCTGACCCTGGACGAGAAGGCAATCCTGCCCGGCTTCGTCAAGGGCCTCGAGGGCAAGAACATCGGCAGCCGCCTCCTGGTCGCAATCCCGCCCAAGGACGGCTTCGGCAAGGCGCAGTCCCAGCTCGACATCAAGAAGAACGACACCATGGTGTTCCTGTTCGACATCGTCTCCAAGGTCCCGACCGAGGTCAGCGGGAGTGCCAAGAAGCTCCCGGGCGACGTTCCCAAGATCGTCTTCGACGCCGACAAGCACCCCTCCGGCTTCAGCAAGACCAGCAAGACCGCCAAGAAAATCACCAAGCAGAGTGCCAATGTCGTGATCCACGGCAGCGGCGAGGAGATTCAGCAAGGTCAGACGCTGACCGCCCAGTATGTCGGTCAGGTCTACCCCGACGGCGCTGTCTTCGACGAGTCGTGGACGAGCTCGGCCCGGTCCTTCCAGGTCGGTGCCGGACAGCTCATCAAGTGCTGGGACGAGCAGCTCGTCGGGCAGAAGCTCGGCAGCCGGATCGTGCTCGTGTGCCCCGGCGACAAGGCATACGGCAAGACCCCGCCCGAGGGCGGCAAGATCAAGAAAGACGACACGCTGATCTTCGCAATCGACTTGCTCGACGCTTCCTGACATCCTCCTGTCATGGCCGAACGCAAGACCGAGAGGTTGATGAACCTCATCTTCGCCTTGCTGGTCAGTCGCCAGTACCTCACGAAGGACCAGATCCGCGAGTCGATCGCCGACTATCGCGACTCGACGCCCCAGGCGTTCGATCGCAAGTTCGAGCGCGACAAGGAAGAGCTGCGTGAACTCGGCATCACCGTCGAGATGGGGCAGAACGACAAGTATTTCAACGACGAGCCCGGCTATCGGATCCGTCGCGACGAGGCCGAGCTCCCCGATCTCGAGCTGACCCGCGAAGAGGCCGCCGTGATCGGGCTTGCGACCCAGGTCTGGGAGCATGCCGGTCTGGCCAACGACTCCACGACGGCTCTGGTCAAGCTCAAGGCCATCGGGGTCGATGTCGACACCAGCGTGCTCCGCATGGCCGAACCCAAGCTGTCCACCAACGAGCCGTCGTTCGACAGCATGTGGGAGGCCGCGACCCGGCGCATCCCGATCTCCTTCGTCTACGCCCGCCCCGGTGGCGAGCCGATGGAACGCCACCTCCAGCCGTGGGGGATCATCTCGTGGCGCGACCGCTGGTATGTCGGGGGATTCGATCTCGATCGGGGAGAAGCGCGCATCTTCCGGTTGTCACGCGTCATCGGTGAGGTCGAGACGATGGGGGACCCTGGATCGTACGAGGTCCCCGAGGGCACCGACATGACCCACATCGCCCGATCCTTGTTTCCGCCGGAGTCCGACGTGGCTGCCGTCCTGCACATCAGGACCGGGCGGGGGCAGTCGCTGCGCCGACTCGCCGAAAAGGTCACCCCGCTCGATGACGATCTCGACGAGGTCGAGATCCGCTATTCGTCGCACTGGGAGCTCGCCTCCGAGGTTGCCTCCTACGGGCCAGATGTCGTCGTGATCTCGCCGCCTCACGTGCGCGATGCGGTCATCGAGCGCCTTCGTGCGGCCGCCCGGGGCACTCTCGAGGTGACAGCGTGAGTCGGTCCCGGCAGCAGGTCGTCCGGATGCTCGCCTTGGTGCCATATCTGCAGGCCAACGAGGGTGTCCCGGTCAACGAGGTCGCCGCCGAGTTCGGCGTGACCTCCAAGACCATCCGCGACGACCTCCGCCTGCTGATGTACACCGGGACGGGGGAGTACGCCGGCGAGCTGATCGACTTCGACCTGACCGCGCTCGAGCAGGACGGCGTCGTGCACATCCACGACGCGGAGTTCATGACTCGACCCTTTCGCATCAGCACCCGAGAGGGTGTCGCGCTGATCGTGGCGCTGCGCACCCTGCGCGCGTCCGCCAGCGGCTCGGAGCTGACCGTGATCGACAGCGCCCTGGCCAAGCTCGAGAGTGCCGTCGGTGACGCCGCAGCTGCTCCGGTCGACGTGGTGCTCGACCAGGTCGACCCCACGATCCACTCGACGATCGTGCACGCCCTCGCCAACGGGAAACGCCTCGAGCTGACCTATGCGACCGTGGCTCGTGACGAGCAGTCCGACCGGTCGATCGACCCGCGCCGACTTTTCACCGAACAGGGCAAGCTCTATCTCGAGGCGTGGTGCCTCAAGGCCGAGGACCTGCGATTCTTTCGCCTCGACCGGGTCATCGACGCCCAGCTCACGGCGATCGACGCCGAGGACCATGACGTCAAGGTGCGCGACATGTCCGATGGCATCTTCACGGTGGGGGAGGCGACCCCGTATGCGCTGGTCGACCTGCATCCCCGGGCCCACTGGCTCACCGAGTACTACCAGGTCGACCTGCTCGAGCAGAGCGAGGAAGGCATCTGGCGAGCCAAGCTCTATGGCGCCGACTGGGCCTGGCTGCGGCGCCTCGTGCTCCGAAATGCCGGATCTGTCACCGTCGTGCAACCTGCCGGTCTTGCTGCAGACGTGTCCAGTCAGGCTGCTGTTGCACTTCGCGCGTACGATGAGCAGTGAATCGTCTTCCAAGGAGTTGTCATGTTCAACGGAATCGGCCCCACTGAGGTCCTGATCGTCCTCGGCATCGTGCTGCTGTTGTTCGGCGGCAGGAAGCTCCCTGAGCTCGCCCGCGGCTCGGGCAAGGCCTTGCGCATCTTCAAGACCGAGGTCAAGGCCATGCACGACGACGACGAGACCGACGCCGACGCCAACGCCAAGCCTGCCTCGCTCGAGACCGTCAAGGCATCGGAGCAGGACAAGAAGCCCGAACAGGGCTGACGATTGGCGCTTCGGCGCGGCAAGCCCCCCACGCCGGGCGGCACGATGCCGCTCATCGAACATCTGCGTGAGCTTCGCAGTCGGTTGGTCCGTGGGGTCTTGGCGATCCTCATCGGGACGATCATCGCCTGGATCTGCTATGAGCCCATCTTGGACTTCCTCACCCAGCCTTACAACGACATCGAGCCGCTCCTCAACGAGCGCGGCATCGACTCCGACATCGTCATCACCGGGATCGGTGGAGCCTTCAACTTTCAGATCAAGATCTCGCTGGTCGTCGGCATCCTGATCGCCAGCCCGGTATGGCTGTGGCAGATGTGGGGATTCATCCTCCCGGCGATGCACCGCAACGAGAAGCGGTGGGCCCTGCTGCTGACCGCCACCGGGGCTCCGTTGTTCCTCGCGGGTGCCGCGCTGGCATACGTCATCATGCCCAAGGCGATGGACGTCCTGATCGGGTTCGTCCCGGACGGATTCGGCAACCTCGTGACCGGAGCGGAGTACTTCAACTTCATCATCCGGATGATGCTGGTGTTCGGCGTCGCAGCCGAGATCCCACTCGTGGTGGTGTTGCTCAACCGCATCGGGGCGGTCAGCGCGGCCCAGCTGGCCAGGGCCAGACCGTGGACGCTGATCGGCATCTTCATCTTCGCGGCAATCGCCACGCCGACGACAGACCCGCTCACGATGCTGTTCCTCGCCACCCCCATGACGGTGCTATACCTGTTCGCCGAGCTCATCGCCAAGCTCACGGATCGCCGCAAGGGCAAGCGCGTCACCGCCGAGCTCGCCGACGACGAGGTGTCCTCGCTCGACGACTGAGCGGCCGGCCAAGCGCATTCGATGTCCTAGGCTGCTGGCATGCACTACGCGCTCGTGGTCAACCCCACCTCCGGCAAGCGGCGCGGGGTTGCCGTGGCCGCGCAGGCCGCCGAGCGACTCGGCCGGGCAGGGCACGTCACCACGAGGATCCAGGGCGAAGATGCCCCGTCGGCCCGGGACCAGCTCAAGCAAGCCATCGAAACGGGACTCGACGGCGTGCTCGTCGTCGGGGGTGACGGTGCGCTCCACGGAGTGCTCGACCACGTAGCCGACTCCGATCTGGCCTTCGGCCTCATCCCTGCCGGCACCGGCAACGACACGGCCCGATCCCTGGGCATTCCGGTCAAGGACACCGATGCGGCCGTGGATCTGATCGTCGCCGGGCACGTGCGCACGGTCGACCTGGCCCGCACCGACGAGGCCTACGTCGCGACCGTGATCGCATCGGGGTTCGACTCCAAGGTCAACGAGCGCGCCAACGACATGACCTGGCCACGCGGCAACATGCGCTACAACATCGCGATCCTCGCCGAGCTTCGCAAGTTCGAGCCGTTGGAGTTCACCCTGACGCTCGACGGGACGACGATCGAGCGGGAGGCGATGCTCGTCGCCGTCGGCAACGGGCCATCCTTCGGCGGCGGCATCCGCATATGCGAGGGCGCCTCGATGGACGATGGGCTGCTAGATGTCGTGGTCATCAACCCGGTCAGCAAGGCCAAGCTCGTCCGCGTCTTCCCCAAGCTCTACAAGGGAACGCACATCACGATGCCGGAGTTCGAGCGCCATCGCGTCCGCGAGGTGACGCTGTCCTCCCCAGGCATCGTGGCCTATGGGGATGGCGAACGACTTGGTGCGTTGCCGATGACGACGAGGATCCAGCCCGGCGCGCTGCGGGTCTTCGCTCCACTCGCGGCTCAGCCGGGAGATCCATCGCGTCGCGCGTAGTCTTGACGGCATGACCTCCCCGGCCGAGAAGTACGCCCATTCCCGCGCCAACCGGGCCTATCCCCACCTCGCTGCGTTCCGTGGTCACTACGACTTCGAGCTCGACAGTTTCCAGGTCGAGGCCTGCCGGGTGGTCGAGGACGGTCATGGAGTGCTCGTCGCCGCGCCCACCGGTTCCGGCAAGACCCTGGTCGGCGAGTTCGCTGTGCACCTCGCCCTCGAGACCGGTCGCAAGTGCTTCTACACGACCCCGATCAAGGCGTTGTCCAACCAGAAGTTCCACGACCTGGTCGACCGCTACGGCCCCGAGAAGGTCGGCCTGCTCACCGGCGACAACACCGTCAATGGCGAGGCACCCATCGTCGTGATGACGACCGAGGTGCTGCGCAACATGCTCTACGCGGGCTCGCGCACCCTGGCCACGCTGGGCTTCGTGGTGATGGATGAGGTCCACTACCTTGCCGACCGCATGCGTGGCGCCGTGTGGGAGGAGGTCATCATCCACCTCCCGGAGTCGGTGTCGGTCATCTCGCTGTCGGCCACGGTCTCCAACGCCGAGGAGTTCGGTGACTGGCTCACGGAGGTCCGCGGGGACACCGTCACGATCGTCGAGGAGCGGCGACCCGTGCCGCTTCACCAGCACGTCCTCGTGGGTCGCAAGATGTTCCCGCTGTTCGCGGCCAGCGCCGATGGCGAAGGCGTCGAGGTCAACCAGGCCCTGACCCGGATCGCGCGGGATGACTGGCAGTTCACGCGTATGCACAAGGGCCGGCCCGGCAAGGGCGGCAAGCGCCCCCGCAGCCGGCACCGCACCGCCAGCCGGGTCGAGCTGGTCGAACGGCTCGACGCAGAGGGTCTGCTGCCGGCGATCTGTTTCGTCTTCAGCCGGGCGGGATGCGCCGCCGCGGTCAAGCAGTGCCTCGACGCACGCATCACCCTGACGACCCCAGATGAGCAGGCCGAGATCGGCGCCGTCGTCGACGCGACCTGCTCGCACCTGCCCGATGACGACCTGCACGTCCTGGGCTTCTACGAGTTCCGTGACGCCCTGGTGCGCGGCATCGCATCACACCACGCCGGCATGCTTCCGACGTTCAAGGAATGTGTCGAGGTCTTGTTCAGCGAGGGCTTCGTCAAGATCATCTTCGCGACCGAGACGCTGGCGCTCGGCATCAACATGCCCGCCCGCTCGGTCGTGATCGAGAAGCTCTCCAAGTGGAATGGCGAGACGCACGCCAACATCACCCCGGGGGAGTACACCCAGCTCACCGGCCGCGCAGGCCGCCGCGGCATCGACATCGAGGGTCACGGCGTCGTGCTGTGGCAGCCCGGTCTCGACCCCAAGCAGGTTGCTGGTCTCGCCAGCACGCGGACCTATCCGCTCAACTCGTCATTCCAGCCGTCCTACAACATGGCGGTCAACCTCGTGGGGCAGGTCGGCCGCCCGATCGCCCGAGAGCTGCTCGAGCAGTCGTTCGCCCAGTTCCAGGCCGATCACGCCGTCGTCGGGCTCGCCCGCCAGATCCACAAGGCCGATGAGGCTCTCGACGGATATCGCGAGTCGGCGCAGTGCGACAAGGGCGACTTCATGGAGTACGCCGCGCTGCGTCGCGAGCTCAGTGACATCGAGGCGTCAGGATCCAAACAGCGTCGGGCCGCCGACCGTGAGGGCATCGCCGAGTCGCTCGTACGCCTCAAGCCCGGTGACGTCATCAACGTGCCGGTCGGCCGGTGGTCCGGCATCGCGGTGGTGCTCGACCCCGGGCGAGTGACCGACAACGAGGGTCCGCGCCCCATGGTGCTCACCGCCAACCGGCATGCCCGGCGCCTCGCGATGGTCGACTTCAACTCCCCGATATCGCCGCTCACCACGATGCGCATCCCCAAGTCGTTCAACGCACGCAATCCGCAGTCCCGGCGGGACCTCGCCTCACAGCTGCGCAGTCGCGCTGACGGGGTGGCGTGGCGGCAGGACAAGCCCTATCGCGACAATGTGTCACGGGAGGACCCCCGTGTGGCGGCGCTGCGGGAGAAGCTCCGCGACCACCCGTGCCACAGCTGCCCCGATCGCGAATCGCATGCGCGATGGGCGGAGCGCTACCTCAAGCTCGAACGAGACACCGGCAACCAGCGCGGACGCATCGAGTCGCGGACCAACACCGTGGCCAGGCAGTTCGACCGGGTGTGCGAGGTGCTCGACGTCCTCGGCTATCTCGACGGCGACGAGGTCACCGCGGACGGCAAGAAGCTCCAGCGTCTCTACAGCGAGCTCGATCTGCTCGTCAGCGAATGTCTGCGAGGGGGAGTGTGGGACGGTCTCGATGCCGCCGAGCTCGCCGCGGTGGTGAGCGGTCTGACGTTCGAGTCGCGCAACGCCGACGATGCGCCGGCACCGCGCTACCCGACCAAGCAGGTGCACCACGTCGCCGACACGATGACCAGCCTGTGCACGGACCTCCAGCGGCTCGAGCGTGAGCACCGGGTCAAGTTCCTGCACCAGCCAGACTTCGGCTTCGCGCAGGCCGTCTGGCAGTGGAGCCTCGGCGCCTCGCTCGACGACGTCCTCGGTCAGATGGAGCTCGCGGCCGGCGACTTCGTCCGGGCCATGAAGCAGCTCATCGACGTCGTGGCCCAGGTCGCCGACTCGGCCGGCCCCGGACCGCTGCGTGACACAGCACGCGAGGCGCTCGACCAGCTGCGCCGAGGCGTCGTGGCATACACGAGCATCACCAGCTGATTGTCAGGTCGCGAGGGCCTTGAGGATTCGGTCGGTCGCGCCGCCCAGGCCCCAGGTGTCTCCGAACGCACGGAAGGCATCCTCCTGGACGGGCCCGGTGTGCACCTCGACGTCGCACGCGTCCCGCTTGACCGCGACGACCGTGCGGGCGGCGGCGATGTAGTCACCTGAGTCGAGCAGGGACTGGCGCACCCGTGGCTTGATCGACGAAGACGGGTCCTCGGCAGCACGCAGGATGCCGTCGAGGTCACCGAACTCCGCGAGCAGAACCGCGGCGGTCTTGTCGCCGATCCCGGCGACCCCGGGGAGCCCGTCGGATGCGTCGCCGCGCATCACCGCGAAGTCGACATAGCTCGCCGCGTCGATGGCGTACTTCGCCCGCATCCAGGCATTGTCGACGACGTCGTGGTTGGAGACGCCGCGAGCGACATAGAGGATGCGGACCCCGCGAGCGTCATCAGCGAGCTGGAAGAGGTCGCGATCGCCCGTCACGATGTCGACCGGTCCGTCCCACGTCGTGGCGAACGTGCCGATGATGTCGTCCGCCTCCGCGCCCTCCGCACCGACGACGGGTATGCCCAGCAGCCCGAACGCCTCAGCAATGAGCGGGACCTGGGGACCCAGGAGACCGCCCGTCGTGTCGGCTTCGGCTCCCTCGGTGTCGAGCCGCTGCGTCTTGTAGGAGGGGATCAGGTCGACCCGCCACTGCGGTCGCCAGTCATCGTCCCAGCAGGCCACGATCGCCTCCGGCTCATACTGCGTCGCCAGCGTCGAGGTGAAGTCCAGGATGCCGCGCAGTGCATTGACGACGGTGCCATCGGGCGCCTTGAGCGAGTCGGGGATACCGAAGAAGGCTCGGAAGTACAGACTCGCGCTGTCGAGGAGAAGCAGTCGGCCGTGTGCCATGACCCGAGCCTAGAGGGTGCTGTCCCCCTCGCCGAGCTCACGCGGCCTGTTGTCGCCGAGCTCGCGCTGCTTGGCCCGGTATGCACGACGCTGCTCCTCGGCACGTTCCCGCACACCGCGCAGAAATGCCTCGTCGTCGTCGGGGTTGGCCGCGACGCTGCGCCCGGGACGGTCGTACTCGGGAAATGCGGGGTGCCCGTGGTTGCCCTTGTAGGGCATCGAGGACGTCGATGACTCCTGCGGCCGTCCCACGACGAGCCAGGCGATCGACCCGATGAGCGGGAAGAACAGCACGATGAGCACCCAGGCGATCTTGCCGAGGTTGCGGCAGGCATGTTCGTCGGTCGAGATGACGTCGAGCAGGCAGAAGATCCACAGGCCAAGGACGATCAGCCCCAGCACTCCATCCAGCAGCAGCATCGCATCTCACCCTCCGGTTGACGTCGCCACATCATGGCATCGCCGGTTGAGCGCCGGTGGGCAAACGCACAGATCGGCGCCACCACCGGGACGGTGGTGGCGCCGACATCGTACGGGTCAGCGCGTGAGCGCCGGGCCCTTCGAGATCTTCTTCTTGGCGGCCTGGTGGCTGGTCGCCTTGCGCTGGTCACCGAACAGGCCAGCCTTCGACAGCGTCAGCACCGCCGTGGCGTGCGCGGCGGCGTCGCCGAGCTCGTCCAGGGCCTTGGTGCTGAGGTTACGGATGTCGTCGCAGGCCTGGTGATAGCACGCGTCGAACGGAGCACCAGCCGTACCACCGAACTTGACGACCTGCTCAGGTGTCTTGACGCCCTCAGCACCGCTGAACAGTCCGCCAGCCGGGATGCCGGCATCGATGAACGGTCCGTAGTCGGACCGACCGTCGAACGCCGTGGGCTCGGTGGCGAGGTTCTTGCTGTCGAAATAGTTCACGAACACCTGCTCGATCTCGGCGGACCCGGCGGGACCGTCGTTGCCATCTTCGGATCCGTCTCCGTCATAGACGAAGCGCGCGTAGTTGGGCGAACCCAACATGTCGAAGTTGAGGTTGGCGTAGATCTTGTTGCGGTCGGCATCGGACAAGGCCGCCACATAGTGCTCAGCGCCCAGGAGCCCAGACTCCTCGGCTCCCCAGAACGCGAAGCGGACCGGCCTCTGGAGGCTCTTGGTCAGCTTGAGCTCTGACATCTCCTCCGCGGTCTCCAGGATCGTGGCCGAACCCGAGCCGTTGTCGTTGATGCCAGGTCCGGCAGCAACACTGTCGAGGTGGCCACCAACGACGACGACCTGATCGGCGTTCGGCACCTTCTTGCCGGTGGACGGCAGGTCCGCGATGACGTTCTCGGTCTCACGGTTGAGGTCGTTCTCGGTCTTGGTCGTGACCCGTGCCGTGACGCTGCCTGTGGCAAGCGACGCACCGTCGGCATAGGAGACGCCGACGACCGGGACGCTCGCGGGGTTGCCGAGCGTGCCGGTCAACAGCTCGTCACGCCCTGGCTGGCCCTCGTTCATCAAGATGACGGCGTCATACCCGGCGGCAACGGCATTGTTGGCCTTGGCCTCGAAGGTGCAGGTGCCGCGTTGCACGAGTGCGATCGCGGGACCGGCCGGCGCTGCCGGGAAGTCCGACGCCTCGCAACCCGAGGTGCTGCTGGGCTCGGCGGACGGTGGGATCATGATGTCGTTGGTGGGCACGACAGTCCCGGTGACGTCGCCCGACCCGGAATAGTCCATGGTCGCCGTCTCGATCTCACGCTGTGTCGGCGTCAGCTGGGTCAGGGTCGCGGGCTCAAGCTCACGACTGAAGGCGAAGGTGAACTTCTGCCGCGTGACCTCGTAGCCCGCTGAGCGCAGCTTGGACGCGACATAGTCGGCCGACTCGGTGTGACCGGGCAGGCCCGATGCACGGTTGCCGCCGTTGCGATCAGAGATGGTCTGGAGCTGGCGTGCGTGCTGCAGGATTCCGTTGACGGTGACGGCCTTGGTGAGGCCGGAGGTGTCGACGGGCTTGGGTGCCGGCTTCTTTGCGACAGCCGGTGATGCGACGACGAGGCCAGTTGTGACGACCACGGCGGCGATCGATGCAAGGGTTTTGCGCATGTTGATCCCCCGATCAGATTCTTTTGGATGATTTTCATCACACTAGGCGACCCGCGCTGGTCTGTCATTCGCTGGCGCTCCGCACGCGCGCTCGGTCAGCACAGGCCACCGCAGGTATCGTCGTTCCGTGAGCAGATGGCGCAAGGCACAGGAACTGGCCGCTTCGCAGGGCATCGATGCTCTGCTCGTGACCCCGGGAGCAGATCTTCGCTATCTGACCGGCTACGTCGCGCTCCCGCTGGAGCGGTTGACGTGCCTGGTCCTTCCCGCAAGCGGCGACCCGACGCTCGTCGTCCCGACGTTGGAAAAGCCTGCCGCCATCGCGTCGGGTGTCGACGTCCGCGTCGAGGCGTGGGACGAGCTCGATGACCCGTATGCACTGGTGGCCTCGCTCGTGGCCGACGCCGCAACGATCGGCGTCGACGACCACATGTGGGCATCCCGCGTGTTCGCCTTTCGCGACGCGTTCCCGCACGCTCGGCAGGTGCTCGGGGGTGAGCTCGTCCAACAGCTACGGATCCGCAAGCAACCCGATGAGATCGATGCCCTGCGCGAGGCGGGATCGGCGATCGACCGGGTGCACTCCCGCATGGCGGAGTGGCTGCGGCCGGGGCGCACCGAGCGGGAGGTCGGCGCGGACATCGCGCGAGCGATCATCGACGAGGGGCACGACACCGTCGACTTCGTGATTGTCGGATCAGGTCCCAACGGCGCGTCGCCTCACCATGAGCTGTCGGATCGGATCATCCAGGAGGGTGACCCGGTCGTCGTCGACATCGGCGGCACGATCCCGAGCGGCTACTGCTCCGACTCGACCCGCAACTACCTCGCGGGCGGCACGGTCCCGACCGAGTATGCCGAGGCGTACGCGGTCCTGGAGGCGGCGCAGACTGCCCAGCGGGAGCATGCGGGCCCCGGCGTCACCGCAGAGTCCATCGACGCGGTGGGTCGCGCGCTCATCGCCGATGCAGGCTTCGGCGACCTGTTCATCCACCGCACGGGCCACGGCATCGGCCAGGAGACCCATGAGGAGCCCTACATCGTCGAGGGCAACGACCTGGTCCTCGAGGAGGGCATGGCCTTCTCGATCGAGCCCGGGATCTATTTCGAAGGTCGGTTCGGTGCCCGCATCGAGGACATCGCGGTCTGTACCGCAGACGGTCTCGAGGTGCTCAACAACACCCCTCGCGAGCTCGTCGTCCTGTGACGTCGGGCATCAGCTGGCGGGTCGCCTGGCCCGCGGCCGCCGGTCTGGGCCTGCTCGCATCGCTGGGGTTCGATCCGGTCAGCCTGCCGTTCGCCATGGTCGCGGCGATCGCCGGACTCATCTGGCTCGCGCGCGGGCTGACGTCGGCGCGCAAACGGGTCGTGATGGTCACGGGTGCGCTGTTCGGCGTGGCGTTCATGGGCCCACTGATCTGGTGGATGAACGCCGTCAGCACGGGGGCCTACATCGGGCTCGTACTGGCCGAGACCCTGCTGTTCGTCCCGATCATGCTCGCCCTTCGCGCCTCGGCCCGTTTGCAGTGGTGGCCGCTGTGGGGTGCCGCGGTCTGGGTGCTTGGTGAGTGGGTCCGCGGCCAGGTCCCGTTCCAGGGGTTCCCCTGGGGCCGGCTCGCGCACACGTCGATCGACACGCCGTTCGCGTCATATGCCCGCCTCATCGGGATGCCCGCGACCAGCGCCGTGCTGTTCGGCGCAGCGTGCCTGGTGGTCGTCGCGGCCACCTCGACGGCATGGCGTACCCGCGGGATCGCGATCGCCGCGATCCTGGCGCTGGCCGGGCTGGGCGCGGTGCTGCCGACCGGCATCGCCAGCGCCGACGGCACCCGCCAGGTGGCGCTCGTCCAGGGCGATGTCCCGGGTGTGTTCCTGACCTGGCCGCCCGGTGAGATCTTCCAGCTTCACGCGGCTGAGACCGACAAGCTCGCCGAGCGGATCGAGGCCGGCGAGGTCCCGCGGCCGGACATGGTGCTGTGGCCCGAGAACGCGACGGACACCGATCCGACCTTCGACGAGCCGGTCCGGGCGCGCATCGAGGCACTCTCGGCTCGCCTCGGCGCGCCCATCCTGGTGGGTGGCATCTTCGACGGACCCACCATCGAGACGGCATACAACGCGGGTGTCGTCTGGACCGCCGACGGACCGGGGGAGCGCTACGTCAAGCTCAAGCCCGTGACATTCGGTGAGTACGTGCCTTTCCGCAGGCAAGCCGGCTTCTTCATCGACCGGCTCGGCCGGGACATACCCCGCGACATGCTCCCAGGCGACGAGTCGGGGGCCATGACGATCGGCAACACCGTGATCGGCGACACGATCTGCTACGACATCGCATATGACGACGTCGCCCGGCGCGCGGTGGCCGACGGGGCCCAGATGATCGTCGTGCAGACCAGCAACGCAGCCTTCACCGGCACCTCGCAACCCGAGCAGCAGTGGGACATCTCCCGGCTCCGGGCGATCGAGACGGGCCGTTGGGTCGTCGTCCCGTCGACGAATGGCATCACGGGCGTCGTGGACCCGACCGGGCGCAGCGTTGAGCGGGCACCACTGCACGAGCCGGCCACCCTCAACGCGGAGGTCACGCTGGCCTCGGGCAAGACCCCGGCCTTCGTCCTCGGAGGACCCCTGGAGTACGTCCTGCTGACCCTGGGTCTGGGAGCATGGTGGTTCGGCACTCGACAAAAGGACAGCTGAACCGCATGCGGGAACTGGTCATCATTCCGACCTACAACGAAGCCGACAACGTCGCCTGGATCCTCGAGCAGCTGCACCTGCACCAGCCGGACGTCGACGCCCTAATCGCCGACGACGGCTCACCCGACGGGACCGGCGACATCGCGGACAAGCTCGCCGAGGCAGATCCGCGGGTCCACGTGCTGCATCGCCCCAGCAAGCAGGGGCTCGGCTCGGCCTACCGGGCCGGCTTCGCCTGGGGCATCGAGCGCGGCTATGACGTACTCATCGAGATGGACGCTGACGGCTCTCATCGTCCCGAAGACCTCGGCAGGATCCTCGAGGCCAGCGCTGCCGGCGCAGATCTGGTTCTCGGTTCGCGGTGGATCCATGGCGGCGGGGTGGTCAACTGGCCGTGGCACCGCCGGCTCATCTCACGTGGCGGCACGCTCTACGCCAGGTTGATGCTGGGCATCCCGATCAAGGACGCGACCGGGGGATTCCGCGCGTTCCGCCGCGCAACCCTCGAGCGGCTGCCGCTGGACGAGGTCGCCTCGCAGGGTTACTGCTTCCAGATCGACATGGCACGGCGGGTCCTCGACGCGGGCATGTCGGTCGTCGAGGTGCCCATCACGTTCGTGGAGCGCGAACGCGGCGAGTCCAAGATGAGCGGTGCGATCGTCCGTGAGGCACTGTGGAGGGTCACCGTTTGGGGCGCGGCCCGGTTCATGCCGCGCCGGTCGTCGGGTCATTCGGGCTGATCACCGGGCAGCGGAGCACAACAAAAAGACCCCGGCCGAAGCCGGGGTCCTTCCATCGTGACTGGGCTGCGTGAGCCTCAGGCGCTTTTCTTCTTGGCCGCGCTCTTCTTGGCGGGCCGGTGGAGGTGCGGCGGACCGATCTCTCCACCACGGAGCAGCTCGAGCCGCTCGGTGAGGATCTCCTCGAGCTCGTCGACCGACCTGCGCTCCAGGAGCATGTCCCAGTGCGTACGGATCGGCTTCTCTGCCTTGCCCTCGGGCTTGACGCCGTCGGCCAGCTGACCGGTCTGCCCGGTCTTGGGGTCTTCCCATTCGAACGGGATCTCGGCCTCGTCCGCCATCGTCACCGAGAACGTGTGCCCGTCCGGGCATACATACTCGACCTGCTGACGGGGAGCCATTTCCACGCCGCGCTCGTCCTCGAAGCTCTGTGTTCCGAGCCGAGCACCTCGCAATGCACGTTCAGCCATGTGCGTCCCCTCTCGTATTACCTACCTGTGACAACGTAAATGACGCACATGAGATTCCCCTGAACGCACATTGCTATTCGCGAGCGACCTCACACGATCGCCGGGGCCTCATTCCCCGCCTCGATGATGCCCTGCCGGGCATCGAGCTTCCACAGCAGTCCGCCGCCCACGACGAAGAAGATGATCAGTGCGAGGATCGCCGGCCGGTAGGAGTCGGTCACCTGGTGGACGACACCGAACACCAAGGTTCCCATCCAGCTCGTGCCGCGCTCGCAGGCCTGATAGAGGCTGAAGTACTCCGCCTCCCGTCCCCGGGGGATGAGCTGGGAGAAAAACGCCCGGGAGAGGGCCTGCGTACCGCCGAGAACCAGGCCGATCGCGACCGCCAGCACCAAGAACGGTGCGATCTGCTCCGCGGGCAGGAAGTATCCGAAGCACACCACCAGGATCCACACGCCCAGCCCGTAGAGGATCGTGCGGTGGCTGCCGATCCGTGCTGCCACCCGACCGAAGACAAGGGCTCCGACGACGCCGACGAACTGCACGATCAGGATCGTCGCGATGAGGGTGCTGGTCTCGAAGCCCAGCTCTTTGTCCCCATAGACCGACGCCGAGTAGATCACAGTCTGTATGCCGTCGTTGTAGAACAGATACGCGATGAGGAACAGCAGCGTCTGCGGATAGTTGCGCATCTCCCGAAGGGTTCGGAAGAGCTGGCCGAAGCTGCGCTGCATTAGCGTCGCGCCTTCGGCCGGGACGACACCACGGGGTGGGCGGTCCTTGATGCCGCGATAGGGGATCAGGGTGAAGTAGGCCCACCAGATAGCTGCAGACAACAGGCTGACCCGCACCGCCATCTCGGTGGACAGTCCGAAGGGCAGGATCGTCACGAGTGCGAGGTTGACCGCGAGCAGCAGGCCACCGCCGAGATAGCCCAGCGCCCAGCCGCGGGAGGAGATCCGGTCACGCTCGTCTGGCTCGGCCACCTCGATCAGGATCGCGTCGTAGACCACGATCGATGACGCGTAGAACAGATTCGCCACGACCAGAAGCCCTGCGCCAAGCTGCCAGTTGGTGCCGGTGACGAAGAACATCAGCGCAGCGACCCCGGCGCCGCACCAGGCCAGCCGTGCCATCAAGGTCTTCTTGGACTCGACCCGATCGGCGATCGCCCCGACGATCGGCAGGACGAATGCGGAGATGACCGTCGCCAGGGTCACGACGTAGAACACCAACGAGCCGGCCGAGACCGACAGGCCGAGCACCGAGAGGTTCTCGACGCACTTGCGGTCGTCATCGCCGACGAAGCCGCAGGCCGCTCGCTCGGCGACGCTCGTCAGATAGGGCGCGTAGAGCACTGTGCCGATCGTCGTGATGTATGCCGAGTTGGCCCAGTCGTAGAAGAACCACGACCGCTGCTCGGGATTGGCCTTGACCTTGGCTGGGCGGTTCATGCCGGTCCCTCCCAGGAGCCGCGGGCAACGAGCACGTCCTTCAGGACATCGGTGCGGTCCGTGATGATGCCGTCGACGCCGAGATCGAGGAGCCGGCGCATCTCGGCTGCGTCGTCGATGGTCCACACGTGGACCTGCAGGCCGAGGCTGTGGGCGCGGCGGATGAAGCGTGGGGTCACGACCCGGATCGGGCCCCGGTTGACGGGCACCTGCAGGCACACGAAGGCGGGGTGTCCGAGAGCCCGCAACAACCTGAGCGGCAGGAGCTTGACCATGGCCACCTCGCGGGCCGAGGCCGAGGTGGCCACCGCCGGCAGTCGGCGTCGGACCTCGGCCAGTCGCGTGTGGGAGAACGATGCGAGGCAGGTCCGCTCGATCGCGCCGCTGGCCTCAACGAGCGCGCAGGTGTGCTCGACGACGTCGTCGGACTTGACGTCGATGTTGAGCCGCGCGTCGGGGAACGCCTCGTAGAGCGCCTCGAGGCGGGCAAACGGCTCACGCTGGTCGAGCCGCTGCAGGTCGATCGACTCAGAGGTCAGGGACATCACGGTGTCCGAGGCTCCGCTCAGCCGGTCGAGTGCCTCGTCGTGGATCGCATAGACGACGCCGTCTGATGAGGCACGCACATCGGTCTCGAAATAGCGATAACCGAGGTCGTACGCATGTGCGAACGCGACCATCGAGTTCTCGATGCCGACGTTGCCCGCAGTCCCGGAGCCGCCGCGGTGGGCGAACGCCAAGGGGGGAGTGTCGAGATATCCGGGCACATCGATCACGCTATGCCCTCGCGGGCTCATCCGTGGGCACCCGACACACCTCACAGTGCGCGGGACGATTCAATCCTGACGGCAGGATCCGCCGAGGATGACCGGGCCGGAACCGGCCCTAGATGTCCCGGAAGGTCTCGATCTGGGCGCCGAGCGCGTTGAGCCGCTCGGCCAGGTCCTCATAGCCACGGTTGATGACATACACACTGCGAAGCACCGAGGTGCCCTTGGCAGCGAGCATCGCGAGCAGGATCACGACAGCCGGTCGTAGGGCCGGCGGGCACACCAGCTCGGTCCCACTCCAGTGGGTCGGCCCCTCGATCAGCACCCGATGGGGGTCGAGCAGCTTGACCGACGCGCCGAGCTTGTTGAGCTCGGTGAGATAGATCGCGCGGTTCTCATAGACCCAGTCGTGCAGCATCGTCTGACCCTCAGCCGTTGCCGCGATGACCGCGAAGAACGGCAGGTTGTCGATGTTGAGGCCCGGGAACGGCATGGGATGGATCTTGTCGATCGGCGCGTGCAGCGTCGACGGGTGCGTCGTGATGTCGACGAGCCTGGTCTCGCCGTTCTCGGCGGGATATTCATCCGTCCGGTCGTAGTGGAAGCCCATCTCCTCGAGCAGGGCCAGCTCGATCTCCATGAACTCGATCGGCACGCGGCGCACCGTGATGCTGGACTTGGTGACGATCGCTGCCGCGATGAGGCTCATGGCCTCGATGGGGTCCTCGCTGGGCGCATATTCCACATCGCAGTTGATGACGGGGGCGCCCGTGACCTTGAGCGTCGTGGTGCCGATCCCCTCGATGCCGACTCCCAGCTTGACCAGGAAGAAGCACAGGTCCTGCACCATGTAGTTCGGGCTGGCATTGCGGATCACGGTCACGCCGTCATATCGCGCCGCGGCGAGCAGCGCATTCTCGGTCACGGTGTCTCCGCGCTCGGTCAGCACGATCGGGCGCTCCGGTCCGACACCTTCGGCCGCAGTCGCGTGATAGCTGCCCTCCGTCGCGACGACCTTGAGCCCGAACGGCCGCAGCGCCGTCATGTGGGGCTCGACCGTACGGGTGCCGAGGTCGCAGCCGCCGGCGTAGGGGAGCTCAAAGTCGTCGTAGCGGTGCATCAGCGGCCCGAGGAACATGATGATGCTACGCGTGCGCCTGGCGGCGTCTGCATCCATTGCGGCGAGGTTGAGCGTCGCCGGCACGATGAGCTCGAGATCGTTCTGATCGCCCCGCCAAGTCGCCTTGACGCCGATCGAGGTGAGCACCTCGAGCAGGCGGTTGACCTCCTCGATGCGGGCGACCTTGCGCAGCACCGTGGTGCCGGCGTTGAGCAGGGAGGCGCAGAGCAGGGCGACACCGGCATTCTTGCTGGACTTGACGTCGATCGCGCCGGAGAGGGTCGTCCCGCCGGCAACACGCAGATGGCTGGGGCCTGAGGTGCCGACCGTCACCAGCTCGGAGTCCAGGGCGCTGCCGATCCGGGCGAGCATGTCGAGTGTCATGTTCTGCTGCCCCTTCTCGATGCGGTTGACGGCACTCTGGCTCGTTTTCAGCTCGGTGGCAAGCTCGGCCTGGGTCAACCCGCTGTGCTGGCGGGCGTCACGGATGAGTGCCCCGATCCGGGAGAGATAATCGTCGCGAACAGTCATGCCTCCACCTTATCTCAGTTGTGAGATAACTCAATCGTCGTCGTGTCACCCTGCCCGAGCCTGCGCGAGTCCTCGACCCCGCCGAGATTGACCACCTGCTGCCAATAGAGCCCGTAGGCGATCTCGGAGATCGTGCAGTCGTGGATGGGGAAGACTGACGACGGTGCGACCCGCCTGACGAACTCGACGGTCTCGCTGACCTTGCCCCAGGGGGCAGACAGGGGGAGTGCCAGGACATCCACAGCGTCAGGGACATACTCGTAGGTGTCGCCGGGATGGAACAGGGCCGGCTCGCCCTCAGCGCTCAGCATCACGCCGACGTTGGCGACCCTCGGCAGCTCGGGAACGATCACCGCGTGCTGGGCGCCGACGCCCGTGATCGTGACACCGTTGACGATGGTCTCGAGGCCGTCGGAGTTGGCCGTCCACGTGCCGAGCTCGAGGGCCGATGCGGTCTCGGGGTCGCACAGCAGCGCCGCGTCGGGATTGCGTTCGAGGAGACCGGGGAGCCGTTCCTGGTCTAGGTGATCGGGGTGTTGGTGTGTCACGACCATCGCGTCGAGATCCTCGAGCTCGAAGGCCGCGTCGAGGCTGAACGCACCGGGATCGATCAGGATGCGGGTCTGCGCTGTCTCGACGAGGACGGCAGCGTGGCCGAAGCGGGTGATCTGCATGGCAACCATCTTGCACCCGGACCCAACACCAAGGTGATCGGTGTCGAACTCAGGTCATGGGATTGAGCTCTGACGTCACCGCACTCATGATGCAGGCGAGCGCCCGGATGGTGGCACGGCACGGCGATGCGTTGCAATTCGGTGGTCAGGACCTGGCCAAGCCGCTTCGCCGTCGGGTTCCTACCTGTCACGGCCGGGTCAAGGTCGACCTCTATCTCCCACCGGGCGCCGATTCGCCACCGGTCTATGTGCATCTGCACGGCGGTGCGTTCATCATGCGATTCCCCAGGATGGACGACTTCTTCTGCCGGTTCGTGGCGTCCGAGGCCGGAGTCGCGGTGGTCAACGTCGACTATGGCGTCGCGCCACAGGCTCGCTATCCAGTGGCCCAGGACCAGGCGCACGACGTGTTCGCCTGGCTGTCCGAGCACGGTGTGGACTGGGGCCTTGATCAGACCCGAATCGCGATCGGCGGCTTCAGTGCCGGCGGCAACCTCGCTGCCTCCGCCTGCCTGCAGATCCGTGACCGTGGCGGTGCCACACCCCGACTCCAGCTGCTCGGCGTCCCATCACTGGACGTTGCCGGCGAGGTCTCGGCGAAGCAGGCGAGTGTGTCGGACCCGATGATCGGACCGGGACTGCTGAAGCTGGTCCGGGCGACATACTTCAAGGACGCCTCACGACGCACCGAGCCGTATGCCTCACCGCTGCTGGCCGAGGACCTGACCGGCGTTGCGCCGGCCGTGGTGGTGACGGCAGAGAGGGACACGCTCCGCGCCGAGGGGGATGCGTATGCCGCGGCGTTGGGCCAGCAGTCGTTGTTGGTGCAGCACGTCGTCGTGCCCGGCCGTGACCACTACTTCCTGGACGGGAATGATCCGGACCAGGCTCATGGCCTGATGCGCATGATGGCCGAGCACCTGCGGACCGCGCTGAGCTGAGGTGCAACGGTGGTCACCGGTCAAGCCTGTGGGATCTTGCCGATCTCTGGCTGGTCCGGCCCGAAGTAGCGGAACATCACGGTGTCGCGCGCCTTCTCGGCCCGCCTGTGCAGACTCCGCTCACCCCACCCCGTCCGGCCGAGCACGTGATAGCGCAGCAGGTTGTTGGGGATGATCCCCAGCGTCGCCCAAGGGCGCCGAACCGGCAGGCCAAGATCGCGCATGCCCTCCTTGCCGAGGAATGGTCGCAACATGCTCAACAGCCTGGCCCGCGCGTAGGCCCGCCCGAGGCGAGGAAACCGGGCGAAGTGCAGCGTCTTCTGCGCATCCATGATGCCGTTGGCGAGCTGGGCACCGGCCGGCGTGACATCGCCCTGCGCGAGCAACACGTGGTAGTTGAAGCGGTGCTGCTCGCGCTCGGTGTCGAACAGCCAGTCCTCGTCGACGCCCATCAGCCACCCGATGTATTTCCACAGGTGCATGATCGCCAGAGAGTCTGCCGCCGTCATACGGACCCCGAGGGCCCGGACGCCCAACAGCAGCGCCCCGTTGAACAGGCCCAGCGTCGCCGCCTGGTCCGTCCGGTTGATCGGCAGGCCCCACATCGCGGTGTCCCAGCGATCGCCGGACTCGAATCGATGATTGACCATCGCGTGCATCAGACGTACGTGGACCGTGAGCTGGAATCCCTCGCCGCCGCGTCGCATCGCGTCGTGCTCGGAGACAGCCACGCCCCATTTCTGTGTCTCGCCGAGGCGCCGCATCGTCATGTCGCCGGTCAGGGCGCCGGTGGCGACGAGTAGATCGGTCGGTCCGCCGAACCGGTAGCCGCCCAGCAGTGAGAGCTGGAGCAGCACGTCGGCCGCGTTCTTGCCGCATCGTCGATAGGCCAGAGCGCCGCGGTTGAGCAGGTCGAAGTCGACCCAGTCGGGCACGGTGTCGACCGTCGCGAAGAAGTCGCGGAGAGCCGGGGGAGCGTCGTCGACCGAGTTGATGCCTGCCACCAGCGCCTGCTGGAACTGGCGCATCGTCGGCCGATCAGGCGTCTTGGACCGCATCGCCTGCACGAGCGCCGCACCGATCTCGTCACGCTCCATGAATCGGCGACCAATCAGGTCCAGCAGCTCCTCGTCGACCGTGCGTACGCGGCCCACAGCCTTGAGGACTCGGCCGATCCTGGCGCCGCGCTCCTCGCCGGAGCGGAATCGGGTCGGGGGACGGATGTCTGTGTCTGTGCTCACCCCGGAAGGGTGACACGAGCATTTACTCGCATACAATTCGCATCATGGCCCGACCTCGCCCGCCCGCCGATCTGCGGCGCAAACCCCAGCAGGACCGCTCGCGAGCGATGGTCGAGCGCATCATCTCGGCAGGCCAGGCGGTGCTGCTGCGTGACGGATATGAGAAGGCCTCCACCAACCGGGTGGCACTGGAGGCTGGGATCAGCCCCGGCTCGCTCTATCAGTACTTCCCTGACAAGGAGTCGATCCTCACGGCCGTGATCGACCGCTATTCCGACGAATTGTCCGCCCGACTGACCGGGGTGCTGTCAGGCCATCTCGACCTGCCCGGACCCGAGCTCGTGCGCGCCACGCTCGACGGACTGCTCGATGCGTTGTCGGAGAACGTCGAGTTCCTCCGCCTCGTCGGCGAGCAGCTACCGCGCTCGCAGTTCAAGGACAAGGCCGAGGCGATGGAGCAGCGGATCGGCGACCTCGTGTCGACATACTTGATGGTGCAGCGGCCACCGGCCCGTGTGCAGGAGCCACCGACCTCGGCGTGGATCCTCGTGCGGTTGGTCGAGCACCTCACGGTCCAGTATGTCCTTGAAAGCCCTGCTATTCCAAGGGATCGCTTCGTCGAGGAGCTGACCAGGCTGATCGTTGCCTACGTCGACCCCGGTGCCTGAATCGCTGAGACGATCAGAACGCGAGCAGTCAGCGCAGGGGAGGGGCGGGAGAATCTGGTTTTGTCAGACCCCTTCCCGACCAAACCAGATTCTCCCGTCGCCAGCGCCCCGCGGCTCAGTCGGATGCGGCAAAGGCAAGCAGGACCGGATGTGTCTGGCCAGGCCACGTGCCCGACAATGTCTCGACATTGGACGGAAGCTCGCTTGCTCCGGGCGTGCGCACGACATTCAGCACATATTGACCGGCGGTGAGGATGGTCAATCCGCCGGTGGTCTCGACCGTCAACTCCTCAATGGGGTCGATGGCTGCCTCACCTCCACCTCCGCCGCTGCCTTTGACGTCGGCGAGTGCCGGGCGGGCCTTCAGCTCGCCGTCGACCTCGACGTACTCCTGGGCCTGCGTACTTCCGCTGAGGATCGCCCCGGCCAAGGTCGCTGCATAGACCGGGTCGCCACAGGCGTCGTAGACCCACCGCAGCCCCAGCACTGAATGCTCCATCGTGCCGATGAGCCATGGTTCGCCTGCGGCGAAGGGTTCGGCACGATACGTCAGCGGCACCTGTTGCGTGGGCGTGTCTCCCGCGCGTACCAGGAACGTCTCGACGCCGACCTCACCTTGCGGATCGTCGAACCGGAACGCGCCCACACGCTCTAGACCCGCAGCAGGGTCGCCGCCGTACCAGGACTGCGAGGGCATCCAGCCCCTGAGGAGCTCGAGCTTGGTCGGCTTGATTTCTGCGTCGTGTAGGAGAGCCATGCGACCCACGCTACGCCGTCGTGGGACGTGTTCCGGGTTGCTCGAGTTGGGGTGCTGCTGAAGCAAACCAGCCCCGCTGCCAGAAGCCGTGAACGGCCAACGCGGCGACGACCGTCCCGAGCGAGCCGAGGGCGAGATCGCCCAAGGTGTCTGTGTAGGCGCCGCGTCGCTCGGAGGACTTGCTGATGAACGCGAAGTACTCGGCGATCTCCCAGCCGACTGCAGCGGTGACGCCGAACGCGAGTCCGCGCTCGAGGGTTGCAGTCCGGGTTGACCTCCGGTGAAGCGTCAGCAGGATGACCGCTGCTGCGAGAAATCCCGTGTTCATGAAGTGCATCCAGTCGTCGAACCACGCGATGGAGTCGTAGAGGTCCATACGATTGCCCAACGTGTCGGTGAAGCAGGTGATCGTGATGAGCAGGTCCGCGACCCACGGGAACGAGGCGCGTTCGCGCCAATAGACGTACCAGAGGACTGGCACAGTGAAGGCCAAGAGCGGATAGGTGGCTGCCCGGAGTCCCGCAGCCTTGCCCTCCATGTGACCGAGCTGCGGAAATAGCAGCGCGATGGTCAGCAGCACCACGAGCCCGCCCTTGGCTGCCAGGTCCAAGCTACGCACAACAGAAGGCGTGGGATGACGGGTCGCCAGTTGTGTGTCGGTCATGCAGTCACGTTAGTGTCTAGCGCCCCCGACTCATTGCATCCCCGAGGGATCGCCGTGGCACATATTCGTCGAGGAATCCGGGAGCTCTTGCATCACGCAGCTTCCTCACTCGTATGTTCGTAGTGTCAGGTTGAAGTCTGCGTTTTTATCGGATGAATCAATCCGCCTAGTCCCAGCACTCCCCTTGGAGGCCACCACGAAATGGCGTCTGACCTGCAACAGCTGGGCCGCCTCGGCAGCCCGGTATCTGGGAACCGCCTGATCCCATCAAGGTCAGCCGACAGCGTAGGTACGGGTCGCTGGCTCCTGGGCCACCGACCTCGGTGCGTTGACCAGCAGCCGGGTGCCGAAGCCGAGAAGCCCGTTGAGCGCCCCTACACCAGCCTTGGATGCCGCGGGCATGTACAAACTTCCGGTACATACCGATTTGGAGATCCGCGCCGCATCTGCCGGACCCGGATGGCCAAGCGCATCGCGCACCAGCAAGTAGGTCAGGTTGTCAGCCAAGATGGAAAAGTGCTCGATCGGGCGCCCTGGGCAGATCGACTGCAGGGTTATGTTCCGGGCTCCGGGCAACATGCTGGCCTTGGGCTGTGGCGTGATGACTTCGTCGTAGGCAGTTGCGATCGAGGTGTACGAGGGGCCGGCCGGCAGCGGCTTTGCGAGCAGGGCGGCCAGATACCGCGAGCCGGTCGCGATCTGCCAATACGATGCCGGGCACCTCCGCACGACGTTGCACAGCTGCGCAGCTCCGGCGGTGCCGCCGAATGGCGTGGCAAGTGCAACGAACTCAGAGACCTTGTCAGGCAGGTCGGGCCAGAACCGCAACGCCCACAAACCGTTGAGCGCACCGTGCTGATGACCGAGGAGCGCAACCTTGCGCCCGCTCTCCGCTGCCATCCATCGAATCGCGTGAACGTTATACTCCGCGGCCGTCTGCAGATCGCCATATCCGTCGTCAGGCAGCGTGAGGACGCAGGTAGTGACACCGTCTGCCTTGAGCTGCGGCAGGTAGCCGAAGCCGTAGGACTCCGGCCCGCTCGAGAATGCGGGCGTCAGCAGCACGGGGTCCTTCGTCAACCCGCTCAGGGGACCACTGCAACTCAGCGCCTTCTTCATCTGGGCGACGGGTACGGTCAGCGCCGGACCGGCTGGTGCTGAAACCGCCGGGGATGTCGTCAGTGTCAACAGTGCAGCAACGGTCACCAACACAGCGGCGGGTCGGGGCCTACGCATCGAATGAATCACTTGTCCACGAGGCGGCTGCCACTCCAGCGATGCGGGCCACGATCTGTCGAAAGATTCGGCCGATCACATCCCCAAGTGAAAATACTCATTTCACCATTACAGCACAGTCATGCCGGGACATTGACCTGAAGACATGATGCGCGAGCCGCTCAGGGCAGCTGATCGACGTGGCGATGGCGGACCCCGCCACACCAAAGGCGACCCACACCGCCGACGAGGGATGGGGTCGCACCAGGGGCAGCCTGGGACGGGGCGATTCATCGCCCAGCCTCGCGCCGGGACAAACCCACCTCCGGGCAAAAACAGTCGCGGCGAAGGATATCCGGGCCATCGCTCCGTTCCAGACGCCACAGGGCTTCATTGTCGAGCGTCGTCGATTTCGGATCTGTTGAAACACTGATGTTGAGAAGGTTGTCGCGACAGAATGCAGGCGTGTCCACGTCCGGTAGTAAGACCTTCGCGGCTGCCCTTGACGAAGCGATGCGCGTGCGGGAGATGTCGCTCAGCAATTTGCGGGACAGGCTCGCGGACGTTGGTCATCCGGTGTCGTTAGCGACATTGTCCTACTGGCGTGCGGGATTCCGTGAGCCAATGCGTCGTCGTTCGCTCGAGGCTCTGCCCGAGCTTGAGCGGCTTGTCGGGGTCGGTGCGGGCTGCTTGACCGAGCTGCTAGACACCTCGGCTCCGGGCAGGAGCCCGCGTCCGTTCGATGAGCTTGTTCCAGGTAGGGGGCCGCGTTTGTTCGATGAGCTTGCTCATCAACCGCGCGAAGAGCAGGTGATCGGCGAGACCGACGTCAATCGGATTTTGTTCCACCTGGTTGTCGATGTCGGCGCGGGGCGCGAGATCGTACGGGCGCGGGTCACCCAGGTTTTCGTCGCACAGCGCTCGGGTGTCGATGGAGTGACAATCTTCGTCGGCCCGGACGAGAACGCGTCGGACGTCACGATCACACTTCGCGCGATCGGCGGCTGCTCAATCGGTGAGGCGCGGGACGCCTCACGCGGCATCACGGCGACGCGGCTTCAGTTCGATCGCCCGTTGCAGAAGGCGGAATCGGTCATGATCGAGTACGAGGCAGTGCCCGCGGACGGGCTCGATCTGGAGACCGAGTACGGACTTGTTGCGGAGCAACGACTCGAAGAAGCAATGGTGTGGGTCCGCTTCCACCCGGACTGCTTGCCAGCACGTACGTGGGTGTGGTTTGACGAGGACGGTCTGCGGCACGACTGGCAGGCGGACCTGGCCGGTTCGACGGGACTGCACTACCGACAGACTGCGTTTGGACCGGGCTCGCTCGGTGCACGTTGGGAATGGTGACGGCTTCAAACTAGGCGGGTGCGTCCGTGTAGTCACGCTGCGCGAGGCCCGATGTCGGTGTCGTTCTGTCGCCGGTACGCGTGGCCAAGAGCCTGACGTGCGCGATAGATCCGGGCTGCCACCGCGTTTGCGTCGACCCCGAGATCGGCTGCGAGCTCACGCGGACGGAGCCCGTCGATCTCGACTGCCCAGAGAATCTCGCGTTGCCGGGGACTGAGGCTCGCCATCGCGGCTGCGAGGCTGTCGCGTTCCACGACCCGCGCCGCGCTGCACTCGACGTACGCAACCACGTCGAACAACGACTCGATTTCGTCCGTGAGGGTCCTCCGTGCGTTGTACTTCGCACGCCTGATTGCCTCGTGGCGCACCGACACGGCGAGGTAACCGAGCGGATTGTCCCGAGGCCCCCCGCCCGCCCGCAGCTGGCAAAGCATCGCGGTAAACGCCTCGTTTACGACATCCTCAACTTCGTCACGCAGCACGTACCGACGTGCGACACGCGACGCCCACCCGCGGTGGCGATGGAAAAACATCCCGAACGCCTCTTCCTCACCGGTCCTAACTCGTTGGAGGATCGCCTCGTTCGTTTGGGTGTCCCAGTCGATTGCCACGTTCACTTCCGCCCTTAGCCTTCTTGACCGCGACCTAGGTAGGTCTCTAACCCCAAAAAAATATCGACCCACCGTTCACTACGGTGCGCTTGGCAAGTGAAAGGCCCCTGCCCACAGCCACGCACGACTCGTGCTGATCGAGCGTCCTGGTACCGGTAGTCGGGTTGGTGAAATCGTCTTCCAAGCACCTCTGTCTGCGGTCACGGCCCTCGACAGATCCGGCCTGCGCGGTGCGCTCGAACTCGTCGACGCCGAGGACCGCGACACCACTGCGTTCTTCAACTTTGGCCTCCGCAAGGGTGTCGCGCTTGAAGTACTCGCAGTGCTCAACTGACGCAGTAAGCGCGGGGACTGGGACTCCGCGTGTTGCACCAGGTAGATCGATTGCCTGCTGTCGGCTCGACGAATTCCCCACACCGCCCAGCGACGAGGGCGATGACGATGGATTCGCGCGGCCGGCGTAACTCACGACAGCGTCAAACCAGACGGCGGGTCTATTGGATCTTGAGCCCGAACGCGGATTCGACGACCGACGCGGCGCGCAACAACGCCCTGACCTGCGAAGACGCCCACCACGTCGAGGGACGGGAGTTCTTGCATTAAATGCAACTCCCGTAAGTTGGTTGATGGCCGATAATGCACATTATGTCAACTAGCGCTCCGCTACGGGGTCTGCAACAAGGTCACCTGACCTTCAGAAACACCTACGGAGGTTTGGCTCGATACTCGGTGACAGCATGAGACTATTGCAGCCCATTCACTGCCGAAGTTCGGAGATTGCATGAGCCGTCGTCCACACACAGCGCTATTGGCGCTGATTCCACTGATCGTCGCGCTCATTGTCGGTTTCACGGCGAGCAGCGCATCCGCCCAACACGAAGGCCGCCTCCAGATGTGTGGCAACGACGGCCACAGCGGAACCTGCTTGTACCGGTACAACTATGACTCGAACTTTCACAATGACTACGTCGATGATTGCCGGGTCTGGTGCGGCAGATCGTTCGGAGACATGATCTCCAGCGTCGACAATGACACCGACAACTGGTGGAAGTTGTACCAGGACAAGAACTACGGCGGATACGTCCTGTGCCTGCGTCCTCGTGGCTATGACGGAGACCTCGGCAACAACGGTGACGCCGGATTCATGGAAGACGAGATCTCCAGCGTCAAGGAGCAGGGCACGAGTCGGCCAAATGGCTGTGACTACGTATTCGGCTAGATCGACCCAGTGAAAAGCCCCGTCCCACCTGGGACGGGGCTTTTTCGCATAGCGGTTCTTCGATGACATCCCCGACACAGCCCCAGGAGCGAAGGCCCTGGTGCGCCACTCGCCGCGACGATCCCGGCCGCGACGGGATCGGTTGCCCTCACGGCACTGTGGGTCCCGTTTGCGGTGATGTGGTGGTGGAGCGACGGAGACGGCCACCTCACTGGGCAGGCCCACACGATAGTCGGCCTGACATACCTTCCGATGGCACTCTGGGGTCCGCTTCTGGGCGCGGTCACCTGGTCCTATTACCGGCGGCGCACCTGCCCCGGGACACCAGGAGAGACGCCCGGCGGTCCGTCCGCCGGGGCCTGACGGTCTCGGTCAGCCACTCCCGCCGACCGATGACGGCTTTAGGGCCGGGCGGCGACGGCCTCGACCTCGAACAGGATGTCGGGCATAGCCAGGCCTGCGACCCCAATGACGGTTTGTGTGGGAAGGGTGTCACCGCAGCCCAGCACGGCCTCGCTGATAGCCCCGAGCTTGTCGAAGTCGATGTTCACGACGTACGTCCTGAGCTGGACGACATGACTGAGGTCGAGCCCGTGGGCGGCGAGGGCGACACTCAGGTTGCGAAACGCTTGCTGCACCTGCTCGACGAAGTCGGTTGAGACAACCGCCCCGTCCGTGCCCGATCCGTACTGACCCGACACGAGCACCAGCTCCGTGTCCGCACGGACGGAGGCGGTGTGGCTGTAGCCGAACGGGGCCGGATCGTGCAGGCCGTCGGGATTGACGATGGTGTGTGGCATGTGTGTCAACTTTCTTGTGTGAAGGATCCCGGCTGACTGCCGGAAGTGTCATCTGCGCGTGTCCCGAGCGCGAAGGAGAGCTGAGCGAGAACGACGTCGCGATAATCCGTGTCCTGTGCTGCCAGATGGTCCAGGACGACGGGATAGAGCAGACCGACGATGCTCGCGACGACGACCTCGACGATCGCAGCGGTTTCGACGCGCAGCGTGAACGCACCGCTCTCGACGCCTCGTCCTATTGCGTCGGCGAAAGGTTTCCGATACTGCTGGGCCAGTGCGGCGGCATGTTCCTGCAACTCGGCGTCGTGGGCAGCAGCCGTCCAAAACTCCATCAGCATCCGCCAGGTGACGACAGGCGTCGACAGGCCTCGATCGACCATCGCGACCAGTTGCTGCCACGGGTCGTCAAACTGTGCTGCGAGCTCGTTCATAGCCCCAACAGCGACGGAAGTGGCGCGCCCCAATGCCTCGATCAACATGTCCTCGCGTGAGCCGAAATAGCCCTGCAAGGTGCTGACCGCCACCCCTGACGCCTCAGACACGTCGATGAACCGAGTGCCGGCGTAACCGCGGTCAGCGATCACAGAAACCACCTCGTCGAGCACGAGCGTGCGCCTTGAACCGCCCGCGCGACGCGGACGCCTGGAACTCATCTCGCTCATGCTGCTACCGTATCACCATACGGTAGGAGCATGAGCGATTCGATCACCTGGCTTTCCGCCCGCCAAACTTGACAGGTGAGTTGTCGAGCGGTGAGGTGTCAACGGTGGACGATCCGGCTGCTCGACTCGAGTGCGAGAGGCAAGAGACGGTCGCCCGCCTGTCAAGCCTCACCGGCGACTTCGACCAGATCGTGGCCTCCTCGCGCGACAGCAACGCGGACGACGAGCACGATCCCGAGGGGGCAACGATCGCGTTCGAGCGGTCCCAGCTCAGCGCACTGGCCAGGCAGGCACACCACCACCTGGCGGAGATCGACGCCGCGGTGCAGCGCCTTGCCGCTGGCGCATACGGAATATGTGATCGTTGCGATCGCCCGATCTCGGAGGCACGACTCCAGGCGCGACCCGTCGCCCGCACGTGCATCGGCTGCGCCTCGGCCGGCTGAAGGTGCCCTCCCCCGCGCTGCTGATCGTCCTCACGGGTTCGGACCGGACTGTCGGGCTCTGCGAGAGTATGAGTTCCTGACACACTGTTGAGTTGGAGTCCCAGAATGGCCAGCACGTTCACCGAGCTCGCGTTCGACTGCGCCGATCCTCGGGCTCTCGCCCGATTCTGGTGTGCAGTGCTCGACTACGAGGTACGGGACGACAACGACGGGTTCCTCTCGATCGGTTCCCCCTCGACGCGGGGCGGCGAGGACCCCTACGGACCCGTGCCGCCGACACTGGCCTTCGCGCGGGTGCCCGAAGGCAAGAACATCAAGAACCGGCTCCACATCGATGTCAATCCGAGCGACCGGGACCAGGGCCAGGAGGTCCGGCGTCTGCTCGACCTGGGCGCGCGCCATGCCGATGTGGGGCAGGGCGACCAGAGCTGGGTCGTGCTTGCCGATCCGGAGGGCAACGAGTTCTGCGTCCTCGCGAGCCGCCACCCATGACGGGAGACCGCTGACCATGACTGTGCAACTGTTCGCCTCGGCTTCGGTTGCTGACCCCGCGTCAGCCCTGACACTCGGCTAGCGTTCTCCGCGTGACGTCATCCGACCCCGGGGCCACCGAGTGGGACGTCATGTATGCCGCGCGCAGCGCGATCTGGAGCGGCGAGCCAAATGCCCAGCTCGTGGCCGAGGCCGAGCACCTCACCCCAGGGTCGGCGCTCGACATCGGTTGTGGCGAGGGCGCTGACGCCGTGTGGCTCGCTCGACGCGGTTGGCAGGTCACTGCGGTCGACATCTCGCACGTCGCCCTTGAGCGCGCTCGTATGCATGCCGGGTCGGCCGGTCACGAGATCACCTTCGTCCAGGCCGACCTCGTCGCCTCTCCCCCGGCGCCGGGATCCTATGACCTGGTGTCCGCCCAATTCTTCCAGCTCGAAGATCCGCCGAGATCGGAGGCGATGCTGGGCTTCGGTGCCGCGGTCTCCCCCGGCGGACACCTGCTGGTCGTCGGCCACTGTCCCAGCGGTCACGTCGGTGGCGGACATCCCGAACGGCTCCACACAGTCGACCAGATCACGGCCCTGTTTTCCCCGCCCGATTGGCAGATCATCACAGCAGAGGACCGCGAGCGTACGGCCATGCACCACGGCGAGCTCACCGACCTGACCGATGGGGTCGTTTTCCTCCGACGCATTCAGTAGGCCGCATGCGACCCGCGACTCATCCAGGGTCGCCTGATGCGCGAGGCGCACCTGATGGTGCCGGCCCTGACTCAGGAGGGTTCGGTGAGGCCGCGCGGCTGCTGGTCGCGGCGCCGAAGGCATCCGGTTTGACAACCCAGAGTGGAACGTAGCCGGTCGAACTGTCTGCATCCTCGGCCCTGTCCCGCCGCGCGATCGATCACCGTATGAGCACCCATCGCATCGGGACCATGGGAGCGGCAGCGCAACGGTGGCACCTTCTAGAAGCAGTGCTATGTTCTTCACCATCCACACGGGAGCCCGAAGCATCGGGCTGAGATGGGGCTGAAGCCGCCCCGACCGTCGAACCTGCTCCGGATCATGCCGGCGAAGGAAGTGCTTGCGACGTGTTGCCACGTATTCACCTCATCACTCATTTTCCACAGCTTGACGCGCTCGCGCTCGAGCTCGTTACCGCGGTCGTCGACGCCGGCGTCGATGCCGTCCAAGTCCGCGCCAAGGGGGCCACCGACCGCGAGCTGGTGTCCTGGACGCGTGCAGTCGTGGCCATCGCTCGCCCTAGGGGCGCGAGCGTTCTCGTCAACGATCGCCTAGATCTTGCCCTTGCCGCAGGGGCAGACGGCGTCCACTTGGGGTCGAACGACCTGCCGATCGCGGACGCGAAGGCGCTGGTCCCTGCCGGCTTCCTGATCGGGGCGACCTGTCGACACCGGGCCGACGCTGAGCGTGCCCGGGCGGACGGTGCGGACTATGCCGGGGTCGGTCCGGTGCACCTCTCCTCGACCAAGATGGGTCTGCCCGATCCGATCGGACTGCGAGCGCTGAGTGCAGCTGCCCAGTCGATCCCCGCGATCGCTATCGGCGGGATCACCGCCGACCGGGTCCCGGCCGTCTTGCGCGCCGGAGCCCACGGGGTCGCCGTGGCGGCGGCCGTGTGGCAGGCGCTGGACCCGCCCCGAGCCGCGAAGGAGATCGTCGACCTCGTCCACGCCGCGTGAGCGCGCTCGCCGCAAGGACTGCCCAGTCAGTGGTGGTCGTCGGCGGTGGCATCGTGGGGCTCGCTAGCGCCGACGCACTGGTCCAGGCCGGCCACGAGGTCATCGTTTGCGATCCGTCGCCGGGCGCGGGCGCGACGTACGCCGCTGCCGGGATGCTCGCGCCGGGCGGCGAAGCGTGGTTCGGCGAGGAGCCTCTGCTCCGGCTCGGGCGGGAATCGTTGGCACGCTGGCCTTCTTTCGCTGCTGACCTCCGTGAACGCTCTGGCGTGGACGTCGACCTGCGTACGAGCGGGGCCCTGCTGGTGGCAGGCGACCGGAACGACCTCGAGGAGATCCGCCGGACGTGTGGCCTTCTGGACGCTGCCGGGGTTCGTGTCGACCAGCTCGGCCGCGACGAGCTCAGGGTCAGGGAGCCCAGGCTGTCGGCTCGCATTCTCGGCGGAGCCTTCCTGCCCGACGACCACCAGGTCAACCCCCGACAGGTGGTCGCCGCCCTGCTGGCGATCCTCGGCGATCGTGTCGTACGGCAAAATGCCACGCCCAGGACAGACGGTGTCCGGCTCGAGGACGGTAGCCGGCTGCGAGCGGATGTCGTGGTGCTGGCCACCGGGGCCACAGGCCTGCCACGCGTGCGGCCTGTGCGGGGCGAGATCATCCGGGTGCGGACATCAGATGCCCCGACGTGTGTGCTGCGGGCCCGGCTTCATGGTGAGCGGGTCTACGTGGTGCCCCGCCGTGACGGCGATGTGGTGATCGGTGCGACCGAGGAGGAGCACCCCTTCGAAGAGACGATGCCCATGCCGACGGTGGGCGGCGTTGCGCGCCTTCTGGAGACCGCACGCACGCTGCTCCCGGGGCTCGACACGGCCCACATCCTGGAGGTCACGGCTCGGGACCGCCCAGGAACCCCCGACAACGGCCCCCTGATCGGCCCACTCCCCGTCGAAGGACCGGCCCGGCGTCTCCTCGCCGGTGGCCACTACCGCGGCGGAGTGCTTTTGGCCCCGATCACCGCGGAGGCCATGTGTGCGCACGTGGGTGGGCGCGACGCCCCACAGACCCGCGCCTTCCTCCCTGACCGCTTCGACCTTCCGCAAAGAGAGGCTCTTGGAACTGACTGGGTGAAGCTCGAGGTGATCGGCGACGAACGTGGCCCAGTGCTCGGAAGCCGGGCTCGCCGTCCTCGTCCTCCGTGAGCTCGACCTGCCGCAGGACCGGCGCGCCGAGCTCGCCCTGCTCCTCGCCCAGCACGTGCAGGTGATCACCGCCCGTCGCCCACTGCCCGGCACCTGGGGTGTGCACCTCGCGGCCCACCAGCCGGTTGCGGATGCCGCCGCAGGTGGGGTGCACAGCCGCTCGTGCCACAACGAGGAGGAGATCGAGCGAGCCGTCGCCCAGGGTGCGGAATTCGTGACGATCTCCCCCGTCGCCACGAGCGCTTCCAAGCCGGGCTACGGTCCGGGCATCGGATTGCCCGGCGTACGTCGGGCGGTCGCCGTCGCGGAAGACGTGCCGGTGTTTGCCCTTGGCGGCGTAGACGTCAGCAACGTCCGCGACCTACGCGTCGCTGGGGCGCACGGAGTAGCCGTGATGGTCACCGTGATGCGGGCCTCGGACCCGGCCGCCGTGGTCGAGCTGTTGCTGGAGGGTTCAGCATGACCAGCCCAGCCGTGGTGCTGAGCATCGCGGGCACCGACTCGGGAGGCTCGGCCGGCTTGGCTGCCGACCTCACCACGTTCGCGGCGTTGGGCGCGCACGGGTGTTGTGCGGTCACGGCGGTCACGGCGCAGAGCACGACCGGTGTTGACTCGATCGTTCCGCTGGCTGCCACGGATGTGCAGGCCCAAATGGTCGCCGTCCTGGAAGACCTCCCGGTGGCAGCAGCCAAGGCAGGCATGCTCGGGTCGGCACAGACGGCCTATGTCGTAGCCGACTTGGTGGCTGGGTCTGTCCCCCTCGTGATCGACCCCGTGCTGGTGGCGACCAGCGGCGCCACCCTGGGCGACGACGCGCTCGTCGCGGCCTACCGCGATGTGTTGCTGCCCAAATGCACCGTGGTGACTCCCAACCTCGACGAGGCCGCGCGACTTACCGGCCTTGATCCCCAGCGACCAGCGATTGAGATTGCCCGAGCACTGCACGAGATCGCCCCTGCCGTCGTGCTCACCGGGGGCGACCCCAGCGCACAGGTATGCCGCGATGTGGTGATCGACACCATCGGGCGCCTCACGGTCCTCGAGCACCCAACCGTGCCAAGCGGAAATGACCACGGCACCGGCTGCACCTTCAGCGCAGCCCTCGCTGTCCACCTGGCCCACGGCCTCGACCTGCAGTCCGCAGTCCGGCTCGCCCAGGCCTTCGTGGCTGCAGCGCTCACCATCTCAGCGTCCTGGGAGCTCGGCCGCGGTCGTGGCCCGGTCGCCCATGTTTTCAACCACCCCCACTAGGAGAACTGATGCACATCCACCCCTCACACAGCACCGTCCACCGAACCGGCTCACGCGACGACGTCTGCGTTCCGTTCACCCGCGTCGCGCTCACCAACGGCGAAACCTTCGATCGTTACGCCACCGCAGGCCCCGGCAGCGAGCCCGAGGTCGGCCTGCCGCCGCTGCGCGCTGCGTGGGTAGAAGAGCGCGACGACACCACCGAGTACGACGGCCGCGAGGCTCAGCTGCTCGACAACGGCAAGTCGGCGGTGCGCCGCGGCGAGGCACGCGAGCAGTGGCGCGGGCAACGTGCCCGTCCCCGCCGCTCGCTGCCGGGCCGCATCGTGACCCAGATGCACTACGCCCGTCAGGGGGTCGTCACTCCCGAGATGGAGTACGTCGCGATCCGCGAAGGCATGGACGTCGAGGTGGTCCGCACCGAGGTCGCCGCCGGACGCGCCATCATCCCGGCCAACGTCAATCACCCCGAGGCCGAGCCCATGATCATCGGCAAGCAGTTCCTCGTGAAGGTCAACGCCAACATCGGCAACTCCGCCGTGACGAGCTCTATCGCTGAGGAGGTCGACAAGATGAGCTGGGCGGTGACCTGGGGCGCCGACACCGTGATGGACCTGTCGACCGGCGACGACATCCACACCACCCGCGAGTGGATCGTGCGCAACTCGCCGGTCCCGATCGGCACCGTCCCGATCTATCAGGCCTTGGAGAAGGTCGACGGGGACGCGTCACGGATGACGTGGGAGATCTACCGCGACACCGTCATCGAGCAGTGTGAACAAGGCGTTGACTACATGACCGTGCACGCCGGTGTGCTGCTGCGCTACGTGCCGCTCACCGCCAAGCGGATCACCGGCATCGTCTCGCGCGGCGGCGCGATCATGGCCGGCTGGTGCCTGGCCCATCATGAGGAGAACTTCCTGTACACGCACTTCGATGAGCTGTGCGAGATCTTCGCCCGGTACGACGTGTCGTTCTCACTTGGGGACGGCCTGCGGCCCGGTTGCACAGCAGACGCCAACGATGAAGCGCAGCTCTCTGAGCTGCGCACCTTGGCCGAGCTCACCGCGAGGGCCTGGGAGCACGATGTGCAGGTGATGGTCGAGGGCCCCGGTCACGTGCCGCTCAACCTCGTCGAGGAGAACGTCGTGCTTCAGCAGGACTGGTGCCACGGAGCGCCGTTCTACACCCTGGGCCCGCTGGCCACCGACATCGCTCCCGGCTACGACCACATCACCTCGGCGATCGGGGCTGCGGCCATCGCGATGCACGGCACGGCGATGCTCTGCTACGTCACCCCCAAGGAGCACCTCGGGTTGCCGAACCGTGACGACGTCAAGACCGGAGTGATCACCTACAAGCTCGCTGCCCACTCCGCCGACATCGCCAAGGGCCACCCCGGCGCCCGTGACTGGGACGACACGCTGTCGAAGGCGCGCTTTGAGTTCCGTTGGCACGACCAGTTCGCCCTGTCCCTGGACCCGCACACCGCGGAGTCGTTCCACGACGAGACCCTGCCGGCGGAAGCCAGCAAGACCGCGCACTTCTGCTCCATGTGCGGACCCAAGTTCTGCTCGATGCGGATCAGTCAGGATGTCCGTGACTACGTCGCCTCCGGGATGGCAGAGAAGTCCGCCCAGTTCGTGGAGCTGGGAAACTCGGTGTACGTCGAAGCATCTGCCCGGGCCCGTACCCCGTGAGCATGTGTGAACTGGCGCGTGTGGGAGCAGCACAGGCGCCAGTTCACACAGGCGTTTGCTACCGGGTGTTCAAACAGCAGTCCTGCAGTCGACGGTTCCGAGCCCCTCGACCTCGCTGGTGCGAGGACGTCTTAGATGCCGGGCCGGCTGGCCGCGACATCACCTTCATCCTTGGGGCCGCGCCGACTCATCTGAGGTTGTCAGCGGCGCGGTGCACAATTGCCGTATGGGCGCCGCGCCGCAGGTCTCGCTGACCCGTGAGCTGCACCTCGCACACCCTGTCAATCTTAGGTTGACGCTGGCTCTCCTCCGCCGGGGCCCGGGCGATCCCACCACCCGGCGCGACGGTGCCCACCTCTGGCGCACCAGCCGTATGTCGAGCGGACCGGTCACCTATGTCGTGCGCCAGGTCGAGCCGACTGTCATCCGCTCCGAGGCCTGGGGACCGGGTGCTGCCGAGCTGCTCGAAGGGTTGTCAGGACTCGTCGGGGCGGACGACGACATCACCGGATTCGAGCCCGGCCACCCGATCCTCGCCGACTCATTTCGCAGACACCCCGGCCTCCGCGTCCCCCGCACCGGAAGGGTCCTCGAAGCCTTGGTCGCTGCGGTGATCGAGCAGAAGGTCGTAGGACTCGACGCGTTCGCGGCATGGCGCCGACTCCACCAGCGCTTCGGCGAGGCAGCCCCCGGGCCGGCGCCCGAGGGCATGAGGGTCTTCCCGACCGCCGAGGAGTGGGCTGCCATCCCGTCATGGGACTGGCACCTGGCCGGCGTCGACCCGCAGCGAGCCAGGACAGCGCAGGCCTGTGCGCGAGTCGGGGCCCAGCTCGAGCGCCTGCTCACGACGCATGACACCGATCATGCGGCCATCTATCGCGGGCTCGTGAGCATCCCCGGAGTCGGGGCGTGGACTGCCGCCGAGGTCGGTTCGCGTGCGCTCGGCGACGCCGATGCCGTGCCGTTCGGGGACTATCACGTCGGCAAGGACGTGGGAGACGCTCTCGTGGGTCGACCCTTGGGCGATGACGAGCTGGCGGAGGTGCTGGAGCCGTGGCGCCCACACCGGTTCCGGGTCATACGCCTGATCCAGCTCAGTCCGCATGCGATTCGCCAGAGGCGCGGCCCGCGCATGCCGCGCGTCGACCACCGCCGTATCTGAACTGCACGGAATGAATGCACCACCGGGCCGGGTTGGACCTGTCATGACGACCGTGAACGCCCTGACTCCTAAACAGCTCGACGCCGGCCTGCGCACGGCTCTCGCCAAGGTCTATCTCGCCGCCTATGGCGACGAGGCCCTCGCCGAGAGCCGCCATGACGCCGAAAACTTCGTCAGCTCCACGCTCTCCCGCCACGCACGCCGATCTGGCTTTCGCATGGTCGTGTCGACGACCGCGGGCCAGGTGTCTGGCTATGGCTATGGGTTCACCGGCAAGCACGGGCAGTTCTGGAGCGACTGGCTCTCCTCGGCGGCCCCGCCCGACATCGTCGAGACGTGGGTCGGCAATCACTTCGAGCTGGTCGACATCGTCGTGGACCCCACTCATCGGGGACAAGGCATCGCGGGGCTGCTGCACGATCATCTCGTGACCGGCCTTCCGCAGGACCGCGCTCTGCTCGCCACCACCCCCGACAATGGTGCGGCAGCCCGCCTCTACCGCGGTCGGGGATGGCAGGTGCTCGTGCCGGAGGTCGACGGTGCCAAGGCGCTCTTCGGACTCGAGCTCAGCGGACGACCCGCTTGAGCATTCCACCCTGGCTGCGAGTTGCCGCAGCACTGTTCGCCGTCGGCTGGGGTGCCAACCAGTTCGCCGCGATGCTGCTGGTCTACCGCGAGGAGGACGGCGCATCGAGCGAAGCCGTCACTGCACTGTTCGGTGCCTACGCGCTGGGGCTCATCCCGGCTCTCCTGATCGTCGCGCCGATCTCCGACCGCATCGGCCGTCGCAAGGTCATGCGACCCGTGCTCGTCGCGTCGGTCGTCGCCACGGCCGTGCTGATCGTTGGCGGTGACAACCTGACGGTGCTGCTTCTCGGCCGCCTTGCCGCTGGCATCGCCTCCGGTGCGGCGTTCGCTCCCGGCACGGCATGGGTCAAGGAGCTCTCTGCCGATCGCCCGGCGGGCACCGGCGCTCGTCGGGCGACACTTGCTCTGTCTGCGGGCTTCGGCTCGGGCCCCCTCGTCGCGGGCATCTTCGCGCAGTGGCTCCCCGGCCCGACAGTCCTGCCCTACCTCCCCCACCTCCTGCTCATGGGCGTCGTCATCGCGATCGCGTGGAACGCTCCGGAGCCGTCCGCCCCGCGGAGCACCGATGAGGGACGCCGGCGGTCCAAGGTGTGGCAGGCGATGCGATCCCGTCGGTTCCTGCTCGGGATCACGCTCACGGCCCCTTGGGTGTTCGGTGCCGCCGCCACGAGCTTTGCGACCGTGCCGAGTTTCGTTGAGATCGGCGTGGCGCCAATTGCGGTCATCGGCGCCCTGACCGGACTCACGCTGTGGACCGGCGTGGCAGTCCAGCCCCTAGGCCGCCGACTCGGCGATCCACGGCTCACCGTCGTCACTGGTCTCCTGGCCGCCGCCGCCGGTCTCCTCGTCGGGCTGCTGCTGGCGGCATCGGGGACGGCATGGCTGGTCCTCCCAGCGGCGGTCCTGCTCGGCGCGGCTTACGGCCTGATCCTCGTAGGAGGTCTGACGACAATCGAAGGTCTCGCCCACCCTGAGGACCTCGGCACCCTCAACGCGGTGTTCTACAGCCTGACCTACATCGGCTTCGCCGCTCCCCTGCTCAGCACCCTGGCGCTGCGGACGTTGTCGGCCGAAGGTCTGATGCTCCTCGGAGTATCCATCATCGCGCTGACGGTGCCGTTGGTGCTCGTCTCCCAGAGGCAAGCCGGGGTCAACGCCTGAGACCGACACACACCGAAGATCGAGAGGCCTACTGGAACGGTGACGGGTCTCCTGCACCGACCCGCACGACCTCGGCGTGACCGTTTGAGAAGTCGACCACCGTGGTCGGCTCCGCGAGGACGTCGGCGCCGGACTCGATAACCGCATCGACCTGCCCATCGAGCTCCTCGGCGATCTCCCACGCTGTCGTCATGGCCTCGGAGCTGCCGGGCAGGATCAGGGTCGTCGAGAGCAGGGGCTCGCCGAGAGCAGTCAGCAGCGCCGTGACGATCTTGCTGTCCGGGATGCGCACGCCGACGGTCTTCTTCTTGTCGTGCAGCAGCCTGCGGGGCACCTCGCGGGTCGCCGGCAGGATGAAGGTGTAGGGCCCGGGCGTGGCGGACTTCACCGCACGGAAGATCGTGTTGTCGACATGCACGAACTGCCCGAGCTGGGCGAAGTCCTTGCAGACCAGCGTGAAGTGGTGCTTGTCATTAAGCTGCCGGATCGTACGGATCCGGTCGAGCGCGTCCTTGTTGCCGAGCTGCGCCCCGAGGGCGAAGCCGGAGTCGGTCGGATAGGCGATGAGCCCACCGTCCTGGATGACCGCTGCCGCCCGATCGACCGAGCGTTGCTGGGGGTTGTCCGGGTGGATCTCGATGAATCGGGCCATAAAGAGGAGAGTACGACCTCAGGAGCCGCTCGGACATGACAAAGGGCCGCGCAGCGTGTGCGCGGCCCCTCGTCTCAAGTCACTTTTGGAAGATGCTGTATCCACCCGGACCGACTAGGGCGGCGACGATCAGCAAGATGATGCCGATCAAAAGGTCTCCGCGCACGATGCGCAGGACGCCATAGATCGCGATCGCTATCGCAATGATCAACAGGATGAAGCCCATTGTTTTTCCCTCTCTTCGATGGTGACTGTGGCCACCACAACCGGATTACCCCCTTGTGCTGGCTTCAATCGGCCTCGATTTACCGGGTGTGACGTGCGTCACCTGTTTGCATTCCGCAATACGGACAGTTCTCCACATGCTGGGACCGTGAGCGGCGCCGACCTATTCTGGAGGCCGAACGACCCGGTGGTCGACGAGGTGCGAGAGAGGTGAGGAGCGTGACCGGATCCGTGCTCACCCTTGCCGAACGGCGCCAGCAACAGATCGCCCACGACGACGAGCGCACTGCGCACCTCGCGTCGCGTGAGTCGCTTCTCGCCCCGAGGCGTACCAATGAGGAGCTTCGCGCCATCGCCGAGGCCGCCGAACGGCGGTTCGCGGACTCCGACACCGCCGAGGTCCTCGCGTGGGTCGCCGAGGAGTTCGGCTATCGGACGGCGGTCGCGTGCTCGATGGCCGACGCGGTCCTCCCCCATGTCGTCGCACAGCACCTGCCGTGGGTCGACACACTCTTCCTCGAGACCGGCTACCACTTCGCCGAGACGATCGGTACGCGCGACGCCGTCGAGGCCTCGATGCAGCTCTCGATCGTCGATGTCAAGCCCCGACGCAGCGTCGCCGAACAGGACGCCGAGTTCGGCGAGAAGCTCTACGAGCGCGATCCCGCCCTCTGCTGCGCGATGCGCAAGGTCGAGCCGTTGCACGAGACCCTCCAGGGCTACGAGGTCTGGATCACGGGTGTACGCCGCGATGAGGGGCCCACCCGCGCCAACACGCCATTCGTCACGTGGGACGACAAGAACGGGCTGGTCAAGATCAATCCGCTGGCGGCCTGGACCTTCGACGATCTGCTCGCCTACGCCGGCGACAACGACGTCATCGTCAATCCGCTCGTCAACGACGGTTACCCATCCATCGGGTGCGCGACCTGCACCCGACGCGTCGCACCCGGCGAGGACCCCCGCGCCGGGCGGTGGGCTGGCCTCGACAAGACCGAGTGCGGCCTGCACGCTTGATCCTCCTCATGAGCTGTCGTCATGAGTCCGCACAACAGCACCGACAAGGCACACATGACCCTGACTGACGAACGCCGCCTCACCCAGCTCGAATGGCTGGAGTCCGAGGCGATCCACATCATCCGCGAGGTCGTGGCGGAGTTCGAGAAGCCGGTGCTGATGTTCTC
>NZ_JBBJMJ010000003.1:0-189041 GCF_037719875.1 Aeromicrobium sp.
TCATGGAGGGCGCTGGGGTTCATGCGTTCCTTTTGCCGACGCACCTGCCGACGCCGGTGCTGGCGTTCGCGATCCGTCACCTCGGCTGCAGCGCCGGGGTCATGGTGACCGCGTCGCACAACCCGCCGCAGGACAACGGCTACAAGGTCTACCTGCAGGACTCCAGCCAGATCGTGCCACCGGCCGACGCCGACATCTCGGCCGCGATCGACGCGGCCGGTCGGGTCGATCAGATGCCACGCAGCGATGCCTATGAGCTGGCCGGTCCCGAGGTCGCCGAGGCCTATGTCGAGGCGGTCGTCGCGTTGCCGGCTGCCGGCCCGCGCGACGTCGTCGCGGTCTACACACCCATGCACGGGGTCGGGCGGGACACCCTGGTCGAGGCCGTCGCGCGTGCGGGGTTCCCGCCGCTGCACGTCGTACGCGAACAGGGTGAACCGGATCCGGACTTCCCGACCGTCGCGTTCCCCAACCCCGAGGAGCCCGGGGCGATGGACCTCGCGCTCAAGCTGTCCTCGGAGGTCGGCGCGGACGTCATCGTGGCCAACGACCCCGACGCGGATCGCGCCGCGGTGGGAGTCCGCGACGGCGAGGCCTACCGGATGCTGACCGGCGACCAGGTCGGCGCACTGCTGGCCGACTTCCTGCTCCGCAAAGGTGTCGAAGGCACCTACGCCGCCTCGATCGTCTCCTCGGACCTGCTCGGCCGGCAGGCCGCCGCGTTCGCACAGCCGTCGGAGCAGACGCTGACGGGGTTCAAGTGGCTCGGCAAGATCCCGACGCTGGTGTTCGGCTACGAAGAGGCCCTCGGCTACAGCGTCGCGCCCGACATCGCACGCGACAAGGACGGCGTCTCGGCGATCATCACGGTGCTCGAGCTCGCAGCCACACTCAAGGCCGAAGGCCGCACCCTGCTCGACCAGCTCGACGACATCTACCGCCAGCACGGCCTGCACGCCACCAGCCAGCTCTCGGTCCGCGTCGAGGACCTCACGATCATCTCCCGCGCAATGGACACCCTCCGCTCCTCACCGCCGGCGTCGCTGGGCGGGATGGCCGTGACATCGGTCGACGACCTCGCCGACGGCTACCACGGGCTGCCCCCAACCGACGGCATCCGGCTCGGGCTCGCCGGCGCTCCACCGATCGAGTCCGGACGAATCATCTGCCGCCCATCAGGCACCGAACCCAAGCTCAAGTGCTACCTCGAGATCGTGGTCCCGGTGACCGAGTCGGTCGAGACGTCCCGCCAGATCGCCGATCAGCAGATCGCCGACATCAAGGCCGACCTCGCCGCAACCCTGGGCATCTAGGCTCGTGCCATGACAACCCCCGCTGCTCCCGCCACACGTCCTGGTCGCGGCTGGTACGCCGTTGCGGCTGTGCTCACCCTCGTCGCCGTGACGATTGGCATCGCACTGGCCACATGGATCGTCCGCGCACTGGTCGGATACGACGTGACCCCGATCCCCGAGAACCGGCCGGTGAGCATCGAGCTGCTGGATCGCGGCGAGGCGATCTGGGTGGCCCCCGAGGGTGCGGCCGCGAGCTGCCGCTCGGTCGACGACCAGGGGCAGGACTCGCTGGTGCCGGGCACTGCCGACCAGGTGACGATCACCGACGGCGGCCAAGAGTGGGAGCGCCTCGGCATCGTCGAGGGTTCTCCGGGATCGCAACACTCCGTGACCTGCCAGAGCGCGGGTCGCCCCGTTCTGTTCGGTCACGCGCCCAACCCGCAGATCGGTCGCTACGTCGGCGTCGGGGTCACCGGCGGTCTCATCTCCGGCCTGTCGGCGCTAGGCGCCTTCGTGATCGTGCTGGTCGTGGCAATCAAGCGCAACCGCAAGCCCCCGCCCACCTATCCCCCGGCCACCTATCCCCCAGCCTGAGCGTCAGGCCTTCAGGACGCCGACCACGAGGCATGCGAACGCCGAGGTGGTGAGCGCCGAGCGGACGTGGTTCCACCGGATCCACGTGTCCTCGAACGCCTCGCGTAGCGCGGCGACGCTTCCGTCGCCTCCCTCGAGCGCGTCGTTCAGTGGGACGTTGACCGCAAACGTGATGACGTAGGCCCCAAGGACGTACAGCACGAGTCCGGCGGCGACCCAGGGTCTGGACGTCTCGTTCCACCCGGTGACCAGAGCCGCTGCCACCGCGACGAACGCGCCGCCGAAGATCAGGGTGAACACCGGATTGAGGATCGCCACGTTGATGCCACGCATGGCCTCCACGAAGGCCGCATCACCCGCGCGGCGCAGACCAGGCATGACCACATAGGAGAAGGTGGCGAACAGCCCCGCCGACAGCCCGGTCAGGACCGTCGCCGTGACGAGCACCGCGCGAGTCATCAGGCCACGTTCCAGACCCCGGTGGCCGCGGCCGACCCGGCATAGGCGCGGAAGTCCCGCGCCGGGCGGCCCAGGATCTGCTCCAGGTCTCCGGTCAGGTGCGAGTTACGCCCGTCGAGCACCTTGGTGAACAAGTGCCCGAGGAACTCCGCCAGATCCGGCGGAACACCCTGATCCGACAGTCCAGCGGCGAACTGCTCGGTCGACACCGGGATGAACGTGATCGGTCGTCCGGACGCCTTCGCAATGTCATCTACTGCCTCTTCGAAGGAGAGCAGCCGCGGGCCAGTCAGGTCGTAGGTCTGTGCGTCATGGCCCGGCTCGGTCAGCGCGGCAAGCGCGGCATCGGCGAGATCTTCGACGTCGACGAACGGCTCCGTGACATCACCGGTGGGCAGTGCCACCTCCCCGGCGAGGATCGGGTCGAGCAGGAACGACTCGCTGAAGTTCTGCGAGAACCAGCTCGACCTGAGGATCGTCCATCCGGTGCCGGAGCCGCGCACGGCATCCTCGGTGGGCCAGCCGTCCTCCTCGCCCCGGCCCGAGAGAAGCACGAGCCGCTCGACGCCGGCATCGACGGCGTGTGCCGACAGCGTGGCGACGGCCTCCGCCGCACCCGGTGCTGCCATGTCCGGGTGGTACGCCAGGTAGGCGGCGGAGACACCCTCCAGGGCGGGTGCCCAGGTGCGCTCGTCCGCCCAGTCGAACGGCGGAGTGCCGGATCGCGATCCGCTGCGGGTGGGGATGCCGCGCGCCTCGAGTCGCTGCACGATGCGTCGGCCGGTTGTTCCTGTGCCGCTGAAGACGGCGATGTGTGGAGTAGTCATGAGTCCATCTCACCAGCGGCAATCGAGACTTTCCATGGTCAAAAGGCTCGTATGCATACGCGTGCGTCTAGGTCGTTCGCACGGACACCCTCAGCGCCGGGGTGCTACCGGTCGAGGGAGTCCAGCGCGTCCTGCGACAGCTCCAGGCAGGAGGTGCGGATGTCGATGTTGACCACGGGCTGACCCGACGAGCCCTCCAGCACGATGGCACGGATGGTCAGCGGGACGCCGCTCGAAGCCTTCTTCGTGGACATGACCTGGTCGTCCTCACCGGCCACCTCCTCGCCCCCGACCTCGGGCTTCCAGCCCTCGGCCAGCCACGCATCACGGATCTTGCCCACCACAGAAGCGCGGTCGCCGTTCGGCACCCTGAAGCCACCACTCACCTCGACGTAGCGGAAACGTCGCGGATAGATGGCATCACAGCCGGACGACTTGATCTCGTCGCTGCTCGGGAGCTTCTGCCCGCCGGCCGCGCTCGAAGCCGACGTGACCGCCGTGCCGATGAGGTCGAGGATCTCCGAACGCGTGGACCTCAGGTCGGCAGCGCCGACCTTCACCGACTCCTTGGGCTCTGCTTCCACGCCGCCATCCTCGCAGCCCACCATCAACGCGAGGACCAGGATGACGGCGATGGCGTGGCGAATCCGTGTCATGACCAAGCTCCGTTCATCAGCCGAGCCCGAATCGGTTCTTGAACCAGTCCTTGACGCCGTCCTCGACCGCCTCATAGCCAGCCTCGGTGGCCCGCCACCCGTCCTCTGCCGCCTCCTGCGCATACCAGACCGAGTTGGGTGCCTGACGGTGATCGACCTCGTCGACGTCGCCTCCGTCGTTCGCCACGACCATGCCCACGTTGGCGAGCGAGGAGGAGTCGCGGTCGAAGTACGAGGTGTGGATGTCAAGGTTGGTGTCCCAGTCGTCGAAGGCGAAGTCGCCGGGGGTGTCGACCTCGAAGCGTGTGCCGCCGAAGCCCGCCGAGGCCGGGTCGGTGCCGAGCGAGACGTCGCCGGTGCTGCCCAGGCGCGAGACGAAGTCGTCGCCGGCCGATCCGACGTAGACGTTGCCCCGCAGGTCCGAGGCATGCGGGTTCTCCTCGCCGGCGCCCGGTGAGCCGACGAGCACGATGTCGTCGACGTCGAGCGTGCCGTCCTGTCCTGCCGCCTTGCCCACCGTGGTGGAGCCGTAGCTGTGCCCGATGACGGTCATGTGCGGGTCCTCGCCCTGGCGGGTGGCGCGGAGGCCATCGACGAACGACTCCAGGTTGCGGGCGCCCGCCTCCGCCTTGTACTCGCCGGCCACGCCCAGCCCGTCGACGACGCCGTTGACGGAGCTGTCGAACTCGGGGGCGTCGTAGCCCATCCACGCGATGGAGGCGACCGTGCCGTTGCCATGCCGCTCAGCAGTCTCACGGACGTCGAACGCGGACCCGGCCAGGCCGTCGATGCCCGTCAGCTTGTTGCCGAAGCCCGGCACGTTGACCGACACGTGGTCGGCGGTCTCGGGGTTCCCGAACGCGATGGCGCCATAGCCGTCGCCGTCGGCGGCGTACGGGTCGTAGAGCATGAGGTAGGCCGGGATGGGGTCGCCGTTGAGGTCGTACTCGTCCTTGGCCTGGTCGAGACCGTCGTAGACCGACTGCGCTTGGTCGTAGAGCTCCTGCTGATCCTCCGACAGCGTCTCGCCGTCGTCCTTCATCTGCGCGAGCGTGTTGAGCAAGGCGCTGAGGTGGGCACGGTTGGCGTCGTCGCGGTCCTGGATGGGGATGCCGTCGGTGTTGCCGATGATGCTGGGGTCGCTCACCTTGAGGGCCTCCCGCTCGGCCGCGCTCAGCGCGAGCCACCACGTGTTGATGGCGAAGGGGTCCTTGCCCAGCTCGTCCAGCTCCTGGAGGAGCGTGGGGACGTCGGGCACCGACCCGACCAGGCCCTCGGCCTCCAAGACGGTGTCGGCCCGGCCGAGCGCCGCGATGACGCGGTTCTCGGCCGCCGTGACATCGCTCGTCCAGGTGCTGACGTCGGTGTCGTAGGTGGCGACCTTGCTGTTGTGCGCGCGGATGTCGGTGTCGAGCGTCGCGTCGACCGGCTCAGAGCTGTTCTGCCGCGACCGCAGCGAGGTCACCGAGATGTCGAGGGCACCCTTCATATTCTCCAGGTCGTGCCAGGTGGACTTCAGCTCATCCATGCGGTCGCAGTAGGCATCGAGCGCCGTCAGGCCGGTGATCATCGCAGCGGCGGCCGCGTCGACCTGGCCGGCCGTCTCGGTCATGGCGTGCTGCGCCACCTCGGCGGGTTCGCCCTCGATGCCCGCGGGCGCCGCGTTGGCGTGCATGGTCCCAGCGACGTCAGAGATGACCGTGGCGCAGGCACGCACGCCGGACACGACCGACCGGCCCGCGGTCGTGTACGTGCAGTCGGGCATCTCCACGGGGAGGTCGATGAGCGTCACGGGACGGCCGGGGAGGTCGGCGGGGCGGGCCCCGGATCATCGGTGGGGAACGGGTTGGTGTCCCCGATTCTCTCGACCACCGCGTCCTGGCTCGTCCAGGGCAACGAGGCGCGCAGGTCGGCGGCCGACTGCTCGTCCAGCTCCACGGTGCTCACGGTGAACTGGTCGAGGCCGTCGGCCCGGTCCTGCGCGGCGGTGGCCAGGCTGGTGACCTCGGAGAGCCACGTGGTGAGGTAGGTACCGGCCTTGGGTCCCACGCGGTCGCCGAGCCCCTCGGTCGAGCCACTCGCGTCGGTGAGGCGTTTGTGACCGGCGCGCAGCTGCTCGGCCTGGTCGTCCCAGAGGTCCGAGGCGCGACGGACCTCGGAGAGCATCAGCACGAATGTGGTCACGACGGAGCTTGCTCGAGCCTGAGCGGCGCGCTCTCGACGGTGATCACGAGCGTGGAGCCGTGCACGGCGACGTCGGCGGTGAGAGGCCGGATGGAGGCCAGCGGCGACCGCGCGATGAGCCACGGGGTGGGCGCGTCGACGGGGCGGAGCTCCCAGCCGGCGCCGTTCAGCGAGTCGAGGACGTCGAGGACGGCCGCGAGGGCAGACGTCGTGTCGAACAGGTCGACCCGAAGGCGCGTCCGGTGGCGGTAGACGTGAGGCTCGAGCCGGTTCCAGCGCTCGACCACCGCGGGGGGTCCGGCGGCACGGACCTCCTCAGCGAGGGACGCCGCAGTCGCACGTGTGGCAGCGGCGGCAAAGACCGCCTCAGCGGGTTCCGACAGCTCGAGGAGCGCGAGGGACGGCTCGGGCGGGAGCACCAGGACGTCGACATCGGGCTGCAGCCGCTTGAACGCGGCGAGCAACGGATTGCCGGTCTCTGACACGAAATCCCCCGATCGTGAGCGTCACCGATACCGCGAAGATACGGGATCGGAGATGGATTGCACAGTCAAAGCAACGACGAGCAGCGCCACCCGTGAGACTCCCCATGGCTTGGACGCTCCCCTGCATGTGCGAGCGTCTATGTTTGACGGCATGGACACCATGAGCGGCCTGCTGGACGGACCCCGCGCCAACGGCGCCTTCCTGCTGCGATCGGTCCTCACGGCACCGTGGTCGCTGCGCGTCCAGGATGAGGCGCCCCTGTCGATCGCCATCGTGGTGAGTGGCGAGGCATGGGTCGTTCCCGACGGCGGTGATCCGGCCCGCCTTGGCCCGGGCGACGTCATGGTCGCCCGCGGGCCCGAGCCATACACGATCTCCGACCACCCGGACACGCCGCCGGGAGTCTTCATCAATCCGGGGCAGCGCTGCGTCGACATCGACGGCAACAGCCTCGAGGCAGCGATGATGCTCGGCGTCCGGACGTGGGGCAATGATCCGGACGGCGAGACGATGATCGTCACCGGCACCTATGAGAGCACCCGCGCGATCAGCGCCCGGCTGCTGCGCAGCCTGCCCCAGCTGTTCGTCCTGCGCGCCGATGAGTGGAGCGGCGAGCTCGTCCATGTCCTCTGCGCCGAGATGCTGCGCGACGACGTCGGTCAGGAGGTCTTCCTCGACCGCCTGCTGGACCTGGTGCTCATCTCGGCGGTGCGCGACTGGTTCGCCCGGGATGCCTCCAGCACACCGGCCTGGTATCGGGCAGGAGCCGATCCTGTCCTCGGCCCGGCCCTACGCCTGCTCGAGGGCGACCTGCCCCGGCCGTGGACACTGGCGATGCTGGCAGCTGAGGTCGGGGTCTCGCGCGCGGCACTGGCCCGCCGATTCTCCAACGTGCTCGGCGAGCCGGCGATGGCCTACCTCACGACCTTGCGCCTCGACCTCGCTGCCGACCTGCTCCGCGAGCCCGACCTGACGATCGCCGCTGTCGCACGGCAGGTCGGCTATGGCAGCCCGTTCGCCCTCAGCGCGGCATTCAAACGCGTACGCGGGGTCAGTCCCGCGCAGCACCGCGCCCTCGTGAGCTGACCCTCGTCCCCGCTGGGAGTGACACCTTTGATGCGACACGCCGAAGCGTGCCTCAAAAGCGTCACTCCCAGCGGGGGCGGCCGGCCTTCGGCGGGCTTTGTGGTGCTCTCCCGAGGGCCTAACCTTGACCCATGGCCCCGACGACGTGGTCGTAGCTTCAGGAGGATTCGTGACTGGCGCCACCGCGTCCCTGCGCAAGACCCTCGGCGGACTGCCGGGCGTCGATCAGGTCGGGCTCGAGGCCCGCGCCGCCGGGTTGGGGACCCGGTCGATCAAGACGACCTCCAAGGCCTGGGCCATCGACCTCGCGATATCGATGGTCGACCTCACGACGCTCGAGGGCTCTGACACGCCCGGCAAGGTACGCGCGCTGGCGCACAAGGCGATGCGGCCCGATCCCACGGATCCGACGTGCCCCTCTGCCGCCGCGGTCTGCGTCTATCCCGACATGGTCAAGATCGCCAAGGACAGCCTCGGCGACTCAGGTCTCAACGTCGCCAGCGTCGCCACGGCGTTCCCCTCGGGTCGTGCTGCGCTCGACATCAAGCTCGCCGACACCCGCGATGCCGTCGAGGCCGGCGCCGACGAGATCGACATGGTCATCGACCGTGGGGCGTTCCTGACCGGCAACTACGAGCTGGTGTTCGACGAGATCGTCGCGATCAAGGAGGCCTGCGCCCGCCCCAACGGCTCGCTCGCCCACCTCAAGGTGATCTTCGAGACCGGCGAGCTGCAGACGTACGACAACGTCCGCAAGGCGTCCTGGCTCGCGATGATGGCCGGAGCCGACTTCATCAAGACCAGCACCGGCAAAGTCCAGCCCGCCGCAACCCTGCCGGTCACCCTCGTGATGCTCGAGGCGGTCCGAGACTTCCGCGACGAGACGGGTCGCCAGGTCGGCGTCAAACCGGCAGGCGGCATCCGCACCTCCAAGGACGCCATCAAATATCTCGTGATGGTCAACGAGATCGCCGGCGAGGACTGGCTCGACCCGGACTGGTTCCGCTTCGGTGCCTCGAGCCTGCTCAACGACCTGCTCCTGCAGCGCCAAAAGATTGCCACCGGCCGCTACTCCGGCCCCGACTATGTGACGTTGGACTGATCATGACTGCCAAGAAGAACGTCTTCGACTACGCCCCAGCACCCGAGTCACGGTCGATCGTCGACATCAAGAGCTCGTACGGATTGTTCATCGGCGGGGAGTTCGTCGATGGCAGAGGTGGATCGTTCAAGTCGATCAGCCCCTCCACCGAGGAGGTGCTTGCGGAGGTCACCGAGGCGACCGCAGGCGACGTCGACAAGGCTGTCAAGGCGGCGCGGCAGGCATACGACAAGGTCTGGTCCAAGCTGCCGGGCAGCGAACGGGCGAAGTATCTCTACCGCATCGCCCGCATCATGGCCGAGCGCAGCCGTGAGTTCGCCGTCTTGGAGTCGCTCGACAACGGCAAGCCGATCAAGGAGTCCCGCGACGTCGACCTGCCCCTGGTCTCGCAGTGGTTCTTCTACTACGCCGGCTGGGCCGACAAGCTGGGTCACGCCGGACTCGGGCCGGACCCCAGAGCACTCGGGGTCGCCGGCCAGGTCATCCCGTGGAACTTCCCGATCATGATGCTGGCGTGGAAGATCGCTCCCGCGCTGGCGGCCGGCAACACCGTCGTGCTCAAGCCCGCCGAGACCACTCCCCTCACCGCGCTGCTGTTCGCCGAGGTCTGCCAGCAGGCCGAGCTTCCGCCGGGGGTCGTCAACATCATCACCGGCGCCGGCGCCACCGGCCAGGCGTTGGTCGAGCACCCGGACGTCGACAAGATCGCGTTCACTGGCTCCACCGCGGTCGGCAAGGCCATCGCCCGCTCGGTCGCCGGCACGTCCAAGAAGGTCACCCTCGAGCTCGGGGGCAAGGCCGCCAACATCGTGTTCGACGATGCCGCGCTCGACCAGGCCGTCGAGGGCATCGTCGGTGGGATCTTCTTCAACCAGGGACATGTCTGCTGCGCCGGATCGCGCCTGCTGGTGCAGGAGAGCGTCTATGACGACGTCATCGAGCGGCTCAAGCGGCGCATGTCGACGCTGCGCCTCGGCGACCCCCTCGACAAGAACACCGACATCGGAGCCATCAACTCCGCCGAGCAGCTGGCCCGCATCAACGAGCTGTCCGATGTCGGCGACGACGAGGGCGCCGAGCGCTGGTCGGCTCCGTGCGACATCCCCGACAGCGGATTCTGGTTCGCCCCGACGATCTTCACCGGCGTCACGCAGGCGCACCGCATCGCGCGCGAGGAGATCTTCGGGCCGGTCCTGTCGGTCCTGACCTTCCGCACCCCCGCCGAGGCGATCGAGAAGGCCAACAACACGCCCTACGGCCTGTCCGCCGGCGTCTGGACCGAAAAGGGTTCGCGGATCCTGTCGATGGCGGGCCAGCTGCGCGCCGGTGTCGTCTGGGCCAACACCTTCAACACGTTCGATCCCGCGTCGCCGTTCGGCGGCTACAAGGAGTCGGGCTATGGCCGTGAGGGCGGGCGCCACGGCCTCGCCGCCTACCTGCAGGGAGCCAGCGCATGAGCCGGTTGGACGTACGCAAGACGCACAAGCTCTACATCGGTGGGGCGTTCCCCCGCTCGGAGTCCGGCCGTACGTACGAGGCGTTCGACGCCAAGGGCGGGTCGTTGGGCAACATGGCGATGGCATCGCGCAAGGACGCCCGGGACGCGGTGCTTGCCGCCCGCAAGGCGTTCGGCGGCTGGTCGACACGCACCCCCTACAACCGCGGCCAGGTCATCTACCGGCTCGCCGAGGTCATGGAGGGCCGGCGCGACCAGTTCATCGAGCAGCTCCGTGCTGCCGAGGGCCTCACCGACAAGAAGGCCGTCACCTATGTGGAGGCCGCGATCGACCGCGTCGTCTGGTATGCCGGATGGGCCGACAAGTTCGGCCAGGTTCTCGGCAACGCCAACCCCGTCTCGGGTCCCTACTTCAACCTGTCGACCCCCGAGCCGACCGGTGTCGTCGCGACGATCGCGCCCAGCGGGCCGCTGCTCGGCCTCGTCTCGGTCATCGCGCCTGCGATCGCGACCGGCAACACCATTGTGGTGATCGCCAGCGAGAAGTTCCCGGTGCCGGCCGTGACGCTGTCCGAGTGCATGGCGACCTCGGACCTGCCCGGCGGCGTCGTCAACATCTTGACCGGCAAGGCCGCAGAGATCGCCCCGTGGCTCGCCTCGCACATGGATGTCAATGCGCTCGACCTCGCCGGCGTCGACGATCTCGAGCTGGCCACCTCGCTTGAGGTCGCGGCTGCAGACAACCTCAAGCGGGTGCTGCGTGCTCCGACCGACAAGATCGACTGGCTCGCCGAGCCGACGCTGGCCCGCCTCGAGGCTCTCGTCGAGATCAAGACCGTCTGGCACCCGATCGGCGTGTGACCGAGGCCAGTTCCGGATCGGGCAGCGATCGGAATCCGGTAGCGGCGGATGCTGGGTGGTGAAGGCTCATTGGAAGGTGTGTCCTTCCGGCTCCCCTCTGTTGTCAAGAGGCCGATGGGAGAGTCGTGGGGACTGGGCTCTTCCGTCGTCGGGCGGCCGGTTGTAGCGTCGGTTTCGCGGGTCCGGGAAGTGGCTGATCCGAAGTGTCGATGTGCGGGGGCAGGTCGACCGCGCTGGATTTCAGAGACGCCCCGCATTGCCCTCCCGGATCCGCGCTCACGTGTTCAGATGCGGCGTTGGCGTCGGCGAGGAGCTGGCGAAAGATCGTGTCCGAGATGCGTCGTTTGAGGCAGCGGATCGCTTCCATCGACTTCTTGCCCTCGTCACGCTTTCGTCGGTAGTAGGTCCGCCCGTCGGTGTCGTGCCTGATCTGGGTGACGGCGGCGATGTGGATCATGTGGTTGACCCGCCGGTTCCCGGCCCGGGAAAGCCGATGTCGATTCTGCTCACCCGATGATGCATCCAGTGGCGCGGTGCCAGTCCACGACGCGAACCTGTTGCGATCCGCGAAGCGAGCGATGTCACCGACGTCGGCAAGGATTCTGGCGGCGACGACAGGTCCGATCCCGGGGAGGTCCATCAGCTGCGAGCCGCGGGCCAGGACTATGGCCTTGAGCTCGGCAGTGGCCTTCTTGATCTTCGCGTCGACCGCGACCAGCTCGGCGAGTTCCTCGGCAGCGATCCGGCGTCGAGTCTTGCCCGCGATGTCGCGAGGGCGGACGCTCGCGAGCACCTTCTTGGCCTGCAATGGCGTGATGTCACGCTTGGCGTGACCTGGAGTCAGCTCGGCGAGGAGCGCTTGGAGGCGGCAGACGGTCTGGACGCGGCGGCGGGTCAGCGCTTCACGCCGGTCGGTGAGCATTCGCAACGCCTCGAGCTCTCCGTCGACCTTCAACACACGCAGCGACTCGGTGCGGACAGCGACGATCGCGATCGAGTGCGCGTCGAGCGCGTCGGTCTTGCGGTTGTGGCCAGTGTCGAACAGCCTGACCCGGGCGGCGAGCTTGGCCGGAACGTCAACGACTTGCTCACCTGCTTCGAGGAGCCGTTGCGCGAGCGGCCGGCCGGCACCGTTGGCGCCTTCGACGGCCCAGACCCGCTCGGGCCACGACTTCACATAGGCGCGCATCGCGGCATAGCCGGGCTGGTCGGTCGTGAACCGCCCCGAGCCCAGCAGCTTCTCTTGTTCGTCGACGACCTCGATCGTTGCCGACAACTTGTGGGGATCGACCCCAATGATGACGTGTTCCATCTGTTTCCACCCGCCTGTTCTCGTGCGAAAAGGGACGGCGAGGTGGGCATTGCTACTACGAGCAGGGCAGTCCCCTCTTGAGCCACGCCTCGCGACGGTGCCCGACGGGCTGCAGACCGAAAGTGAGCCACACCCGCGGACGGGTGGGCAGCCCAAAAGAGAGCGTCCCGCCGAGCACCTAGCCTCGATCTTTCATCGGTTGGTGGGGTGACACGGCCCTGAACGCACGGAAATGCCTGTCATGTCGGGAAGAATTGTGTTTACGAAGACATAATTCGGACCGATTGAAAGGCACTCCGTAGATGAAGAATATCGTGGCTGGTCGTCGTGTCCATGTTGCTGCTGGCAGCGAGTCGCTGATCTCCTCATCGGGTCTGTCACTGCTGGCCCAGACCGCGTCTGCCAGCGGCCTTTCCGATGTTCTGACGGCTGGATTGTCCAGGTGGCGCAAACCGGCCTCGATCCATGACCCGGGCAAGATCGTGCTGGACCTGGTCCTGGCGATCGCCGCTGGCGGCGACTGCTTGGCTGACATCTCGCTGATCCGTGCCCAACCCGAGCTGTTCGGCCCGGTCGCTTCCGACCCCACGATCAGTCGCTTCATCGAGGCGCTCGGCGCCGACCCGGTCGCCGCCATCGACGTGATCAGGTCTGCTCGTGCGTCAGCGCGGGCCAAGGTCTGGGACCACCACAGCCCCCTTGCCGACGACGACACGGTGATCGTTGACCTGGACGCGACTCTGATCGGCGCCCATTCGGAGAAGGAACTGGCGTCGCCGAACTACAAACGTGGCTTCGGTTTCCATCCGATGATGGCGTTCGTCGACCACGGCCCGGGCGGAACCGGTGAACCACTCGCAGCTCTGCTGCGGACCGGAAAAGCAACAGCGAACAGCGCCGCCGACCAGATCACGGTCCTGGACGCAGCACTGGCCCAACTGCCTGAACCATCGCGTTCCAAGGTGCTGGTCCGTGGAGACTCCGGCGCTGGCGTCCGCGAATTCGTCCACCACGTCCACGACCTGGGGTTGCAGTACTCAGTCGGCGTCTATGGTCGCCAGCCGGTCCTTGATGCATTGGCCGCGCTGCCGCGCCAAGCTTGGAAGAAAGCCCTCGACACCGACGGCCACCGACGCGAAGGTGCGCTCGTCGCTGAACTGACCCGATGGCTGCCGTCCACCTTCGCCGGCTGGCCCCCTGGCATGCGCGTCATCGCCCGCAAAGAACGTCCCCACCCCGGCGCGCAGCTGAGGATCACCGACGACAACGGGTGGCGGATCACGGTCTTCGCGACCAACACCACCGGGCCGACCCTGGCCCAACTCGAGGTCCGCCACCGGTCCCGAGCACGCTGTGAAGACCGGATCCGCAACCTCAAAGACACCGGCGCAACCAACCTGCCGCTGCACGAATTCGACAAGAACCAGATCTGGCTCGAGCTCGCTCAACTCGCCGCAGAACTCATCACCTGGACCCAGACCCTCGCCTGGCACGACAACCCGGCACGGATCTGGGAACCCAAACGACTCAGGCTACGAATCTTGGCCGTCGCCGGCCGCATCATCACCACGGCCAGACAACACATCCTGCGCCTGCCGAAACGATGGCCCTGGACCGACCTCATCCTGACCGGCCACCGACGACTCGCCGCGATCACCTGAACATCGACCCCCGAAACTACAACCCGAGGAACCGGAGCGCCGGCGAAACAGCAACGCCGGGACTCAACAACGCCCTCAACCCAAAACACACGATCCAAGGATCAAGAGCCCGAAGCCTCAGCCCAATGAAAGATCGAGGCTAGATCGAGTCTGGCCTCACACCGATCCTGCGTGAAGTCTCTAGTAGCCCACTAAGACGCAGGTGCAAAGCGCCCAGACTGATACCGCAAAAGGCCGACCTCGATGACTATTGAATGACCAGTGAGGAACTCAGGCGTCGGAGGCGGATGAGTGCAGAGAAATCCACGTGGCGGGACGCTCGAGGCTGGTGGCCCCGGTCGTCGCAGCGTAGATGCGCATCCTCTCAGCGGTACGGGCGTCCCAGCTACCGTCTTCAGCCGCCCGCACCCACGCCCTACTCTCCGCGAAACTAAGCCCACGTCGTGCCTCGAGGCTCACGCTCAGGAGTACCGCGAGCCCACAGATCGTCCACCATGGTGTCAATGCCACACGCTCAGGCGATCTAATGATGCTGTCTATACCGCTGGGCGGGAGGTTCAATTGGGCTGCCAGCGGTGATCGGTTGGTGCTTTGTTCCCAAGCCGCGCGCAACCGCGTGGTCAGATCCAAATAGGCGAGCGCCCGGTCATCGCGTCGGGTTGGGCCGCTCTGAATCTGAGAACGGTTCGCCGACAGCCAGTTCCGCACGTGGGCAGCCATCGTCACAGCGTCGTCACACGTACGCCCGGCCACGTTGTGTGGGGTGCCCAAGATCTGCCTGCTGGCTGCAACGCGTGAGAGATACAGCACCGGGGTGCCAGCGCGTGCTGCCCACTCGATCTCCTGGCCGATGCCGGCGCTGCAGTATTGGTCGGTGACCACGATCAGGCCGTCTGAGGCAAGCAGTGCGTCGAGGTTAAGGTCGTAGACCGTTGACGGACTCAGCCCACCGTCGCTGCCTGGCCGGGTGTTCTCGAACGGGATATGCATGCTCACGGGCCACTGTTCGGCCTCGATTCGATCGGTGACCGTTGCCTCTTCGACGGCTCGCTTGACCGTCTCGATGCGGTGGCTGGTTTCCTCGAGTCGCCCCTTGTCCGAGTCGAGGCCGGTGAGCGGGCAGGCGATGTACAACTGTGGGATTGACCTCGGCCTCGACTCAAGGTCCGGGGTGGTCGGGCGGCCCTCGCGGTTCGACTCCCGCCCGACCGGACCGTTGGGCTCGGCGGATCCCGAAGGTGGTTGCGCCATATTCATGCGGGTCCACCTATCCGCTCGGTTACCCAAACGGTCAGCTCGGCTTCGGTGATCTGTCCGGCGGCGAGGTCCCACATCACTTTGACAGTCTCGTCGCCGCTCGGGTCATCGCCCACAGGCGGCGTCCAGCTGTGGTCATTGCGCTCGACGAATTCGTGCATCGCCAAGTATGCGACGCGCTTGTTGCCGTCGAGGAGCGGGTGGTTGCGACACAGCCGATTGCCCAGCACCGCGGTCTTCTGCGCCATTGAGGGGTAAGCCTCGTACGTGCCGAAGCACGCGGCCGGCGCCTTGAGCGCCGAGTCCGCGGCTCCGATGTCGCACACACGATGCAGATCTTCGGCAGGGACCTGCAGAACCGCCTCGGCAATCAGCAGGAAGTCGGCTAGCCCGAGATACTCGATCATTGCCATCCTTCCTGCCTTGGGTCTGAGATCTGGTGTGGTGCAGATTTGACTCTTAGCCGATTTGATTCTGTGTTGGGCCTACTCCGCCAGTCGTTTGAGAATCGCTTGGTCGGCCTCAATTCGGGCGGCCAGCCGAGACTTGAAGGCTGGGTCGGCTCGACGCCTTTCCAAATAGTCACCAATCGCGTCACGAACAAGTTCGGACGCCGGGATCCCGTCCACGCGGGCAACAAACTCCATGTCCTCTGCCTGGTCCTCAGGTTGACGAATGGTCGTCACGCGGCTCTTGCTCACGATGTCTCCCTTTCTTCTTCGCGCTCCGTGCGCTGTAGAGATAAGCATGCCTTCAACCGATGCTTATTGCAAGCAATGTGTATTCGTGTATGCTCTATAGCAGGTGGGTGGATCCGCTACCCAAATCGAGAAAGTAGGAGAATCATGTCGACTGAGACCCAGAAGGCCAAGCCCCCCAAGCCAGACAAGGTGCCGATCTTCATCGACGGCACGAAATACCAAGCGCACGCTCACCAACTCACCGGCACGCAGATCCGGGCCTTGGCCCAGCCGCCGGTCGGCGAGGATCGCGACTTGTGGCTCGACATCGTCGATGAGCTTGACGAACTCATCAACGACGACCAGATCGTTGAGTTGGTCGACAAGATGCGATTCTTCACCGTTCCGCGTGTCATCAACCCAGGCCAGCACCCGGCAGCAGGGGCGTGATGACAGAGTTGGCCAGCGTTCTTCGCGAACAGGACGAAGCGTTCCTCGCCGACGCCGGTCTGACCTACACGATCGACGCAGAGCCCGGATTCGCAAACTTGGTAGTAGAGAAATTCAGCACTGCTCCGGGCTTGGCTCCGGACAACGTGAACCTGCTACTTCGATTGCCGTTCGGATTCCCGGACGCGGCACCTGACATGTTCTGGGTCGATCCGCAGGTAACCTCTGGAACCGGTGCCGCGATCCCGGGCACCGAGTTGATCGAGATCTACGTCAACCGAAGCTGGCAGCGTTGGAGTCGACACATTGCGCAACAGTGGCGACCGGGGATCGACAACCTCGAGACCTACCTCGGCTACGTCCGTCGGTGCCTGCGTCAAGCCGGCGACAGCTGATGGCATCCTCAAAGGTCGGGCGGATCGCACTGAGCGAGGAGCACTTCGCCGACCTTGTCGGTGGGCTGAATCTGACAGTCGAGACGGCCGCGGTGGTCGCGGCCACATTGGTGACCGCGAGCCCCGCGACCGGCGCAAAATACTCGCTACTTGGGCAAACGACTACCCGGGTCCCGGATGACGCCTACCTAAAGCAGACCGACGTGGGTCTGGCCATCGCTTCTTCCGGCTGGGTCCCCGCGTTCCGGGCCGCGATCAAGAACGGACAAATACCAGTCTTCGTACACACACATCCGGCAGGAAAGGCGTTCTTCTCCACCTACGACGACGTTGTCGACGCTGAGCTCGCCGCTGCCGCCCGAGATTTCGGTGCTCCTGCGTACGCCTCCATGGTCGTAGCCGGGCGCAGCGACGCCCCGGTCGTCACCGCGCGAGCCTGCATATTTGCTGGCGGGCGCTCCCCGTCCGCCTCATCAGACGCTGTCCATCTGCATCCAGTTGAGGCGCTCCGCGTGGCAGGCACCTCTCTTCGAATCATGTTGCCGCCCAATCCGAATGGTGACGAGAATGACCGAGATGATAGCGCCGCGGCCCACGGTGCCTTCGACCGACAAGTCCGCATGCTCGGAGAAGAAGGGCAACGCACCCTCGGCGCTATAAACGTCGCCATCGTCGGGACTGGCGGCACAGGCTCTGCCGTCGCCGTCCAGTTGGCGAGAATTGGCATGGGCAGCATCTGCTTGGTCGACGACGACGTAGTCACGCCACCAACCGCAACCCGCGGCCACGGGATGCGCATGGCCGACATCGGACGCCCAAAGGTCTCGGTCCTCGCCGACCACCTGCGGGACATCGGGCTAGGGAGTGTGATCACCGAGGTGAATGCACCGTTGCACTCCCCAGAGGCTCTTCAGGCCGTCCAGCACGCGGATGTCGTCTTTAGCTGCGTGGACGGCCACGGCGCACGGCTCATATTGAACCGGTTCGCATATGCGCACCTTGCAGTCGTGATCGACCTAGCCGTCCTCGTGGCGCTCTCTGACGTCGGCGCCGAGGTGGATGAGCGAGTCACGTGGCTCGGGCCTGGAGCGGCCTGCCTGCTGTGCCGGGGCAGGCTCGACGCAGCCCTCGCCTACGCGGAAAACCTCGACCCGGAGGCCCGGAAGGCCTTAGCAGGTGAGGGCTATGTCCAAGCCGCCGAGACACCACAGCCAGCCATCGTTACATTGACGACCCTAGTCGCGTCTCTCGCCGCCACAGAGCTCCTCATGCGATTGGTGGGAATTGGGTCGCCTGCTGCTACCGAGCTGTTGCTGCGACCTCACGTCGGCGAGTTGCGGCGCAACCGACTCCCGCAAAGATCCGGGTGCTTCTGCTCCGACTCTCGTTACCTCGGCCGCGGCCAGAAGCAGCCCTACCTCGACCTCATGTGGCCTGTACCCCCGCTCGCCCCAAGCGACAAGGAAGCCCACAATGACTGAGTTGGCGGTGTCACTTCGTCGCAGTGGCGTGAACGCGTTTCGGCGGATACGACGGAGGCCCCGCGCACGGTTCACTGCAATAGTTTTGGTCCGAGCCCGCAACGGCCTACCCGAGAGGCTGAATCCGCGGCGGATCTACCAACTCGGCGCACCGGCCAAATGGGCCGCGTTCGAGTGCCCTTGCGGTCGCGGCCATATCCTCGAGCTGAACCTTGCCCATCCCGGCCGCGCTCGCTGGCGTCTCAGTGCCGACCCTTCGGGGGCACCGTCACTATCGCCGTCGGTCGACTCGAAGGGGTCCCGACGGTGCCACTTCTGGCTCCGTGAGGGCAGAGTCCGCTGGGTGTAGCCCACAAGCGCGTGGCGTGGTCTCCGCGAAGTTGACGCGTTACAGCAAGGAGAGACGAATCAGCTCAATTAGCCTCGATCTTTCATTGGGCTGAGGCTTCGGGCTCTTGATCCTTGGATCGTGTGTTTTGGGTTGAGGGCGTTGTTGAGTCCCGGCGTTGCTGTTTCGCCGGCGCTCCGGTTCCTCGGGTTGTAGTTTCGGGGGTCGATGTTCAGGTGATCGCGGCGAGTCGTCGGTGGCCGGTCAGGATGAGGTCGGTCCAGGGCCATCGTTTCGGCAGGCGCAGGATGTGTTGTCTGGCCGTGGTGATGATGCGGCCGGCGACGGCCAAGATTCGTAGCCTGAGTCGTTTGGGTTCCCAGATCCGTGCCGGGTTGTCGTGCCAGGCGAGGGTCTGGGTCCAGGTGATGAGTTCTGCGGCGAGTTGAGCGAGCTCGAGCCAGATCTGGTTCTTGTCGAATTCGTGCAGCGGCAGGTTGGTTGCGCCGGTGTCTTTGAGGTTGCGGATCCGGTCTTCACAGCGTGCTCGGGACCGGTGGCGGACCTCGAGTTGGGCCAGGGTCGGCCCGGTGGTGTTGGTCGCGAAGACCGTGATCCGCCACCCGTTGTCGTCGGTGATCCTCAGCTGCGCGCCGGGGTGGGGACGTTCTTTGCGGGCGATGACGCGCATGCCAGGGGGCCAGCCGGCGAAGGTGGACGGCAGCCATCGGGTCAGTTCAGCGACGAGCGCACCTTCGCGTCGGTGGCCGTCGGTGTCGAGGGCTTTCTTCCAAGCTTGGCGCGGCAGCGCGGCCAATGCATCAAGGACCGGCTGGCGACCATAGACGCCGACTGAGTACTGCAACCCCAGGTCGTGGACGTGGTGGACGAATTCGCGGACGCCAGCGCCGGAGTCTCCACGGACCAGCACCTTGGAACGCGATGGTTCAGGCAGTTGGGCCAGTGCTGCGTCCAGGACCGTGATCTGGTCGGCGGCGCTGTTCGCTGTTGCTTTTCCGGTCCGCAGCAGAGCTGCGAGTGGTTCACCGGTTCCGCCCGGGCCGTGGTCGACGAACGCCATCATCGGATGGAAACCGAAGCCACGTTTGTAGTTCGGCGACGCCAGTTCCTTCTCCGAATGGGCGCCGATCAGAGTCGCGTCCAGGTCAACGATCACCGTGTCGTCGTCGGCAAGGGGGCTGTGGTGGTCCCAGACCTTGGCCCGCGCTGACGCACGAGCAGACCTGATCACGTCGATGGCGGCGACCGGGTCGGCGCCGAGCGCCTCGATGAAGCGACTGATCGTGGGGTCGGAAGCGACCGGGCCGAACAGCTCGGGTTGGGCACGGATCAGCGAGATGTCAGCCAAGCAGTCGCCGCCAGCGGCGATCGCCAGGACCAGGTCCAGCACGATCTTGCCCGGGTCATGGATCGAGGCCGGTTTGCGCCACCTGGACAATCCAGCCGTCAGAACATCGGAAAGGCCGCTGGCAGACGCGGTCTGGGCCAGCAGTGACAGACCCGATGAGGAGATCAGCGACTCGCTGCCAGCAGCAACATGGACACGACGACCAGCCACGATATTCTTCATCTACGGAGTGCCTTTCAATCGGTCCGAATTATGTCTTCGTAAACACAATTCTTCCCGACATGACAGGCATTTCCGTGCGTTCAGGGCCGTGTCACCCCACCAACCGATGAAAGATCGAGGTTAGGGGGCCAAAGGGGGTCTCCGTCGGCGGCGCGCTGAAGAGCTGCCTGATGCTCGACATGTGAGTCAGTGAAGCTCACAGGCAGCGACGTCGCAAGAAGTTCTCGAAGCATCTGATCAAGCAGTAGTCGCGCTGAGCATCTGTCGATTTGGCGGCCGGCGTTGCGTCAATCCACCGCGAGGGGTGGTCTCCTACGAGTGCTTGGGGCGGCGGGTGTAGCCCCAAGCGAGGAGAGCGACTACCAACACCCAGTTCACCGCGATCACCCAGCCGTGGTCCTTCTCGTCCTCCAGCACATAACCGAACGTGACCCACGATGCCAGCACTGCCATTGGAACTGCACCTGCCCACCATTTTCGGCCAAGCTGCCCTCGACCCACCCACCACGTGGAACGTCGCGACGTCTTGTGATGGTCCGGGAAGTCAGGCGACATGATGTCATCATGCCGAAGGGTTACCGCTTCACCAAGCAAACGTGATGGCCACTCTCGACGAGGCGCCCACCAGCTGGCCGCGTCATTCCGCCGCGTGTCGGATAAGGCGCGGACGTCCTAAGAGCTCGATACCGACGGCACGCGGCCTAGCTAGTCCGACTGAAGACGCACCGACTAGAGCCGCCGAACTAGCCACAACGAGTCATGCGCGGCGACACCCCGTTGTCGATACTTAAAGGAGGAGGCGAGCGTCATGGATCACGACGACCACGCCACGCTCAAACGGGCGATGCCTTGGCTATGGGCCGGTGCGTTCTTGGTTACAGCAATTTTTGGGTATCTGATCACCCCGTGGGAGGCGATCTCTCAACTACTGGAGAACTCCGGCAAAGTTGACAACGAGGGTGCGCAATTGATCGCGTTCGCTGCCGGCTACACGCTGCCAGCAACGGTCGGATTCGCGGTGCTGACGTGGCTCGGGATCCATGACAAATACGAGGACTTCGGTCCAGCCGGGTCATGTGTGGTTATCGGGCTGACCCTCCTCGGGACTGCTTTGATCTGCCAAGAACTGGCCCTCGGTCTGCTTCCCGACTGGAATAGCGGAATGACCGACGCGCCAGGAATTCTGAAGTTCCCGGTGTACATACTCACTGCCTACCTCAACGAATACGGGTGGGGTCTGATGCTTACGGCAGCCGCCATAGGCGCCGTGCTCGCGTTTCAGGTCGAAGCCTGGAGAAGGCCCTCGCCGCGACAGGACGCCGAGGCTGCATGAGGCACCGTTTACGCACCTAGCGAGTCACAAGTGCGCTCGCGTCGTATCCGGTAGCCATCAACACTTGTTTTTGCAGCGCCGACCAACTTGATCCACGTTGGTGCCATCGCAATGCGGGTCATAGGCCGCCTGTCGGCTCTAGGCTTCGCCTTAGTAGCAGCGCCTGAGTGGATAACAGGGTCAAGCAGGAGACCCTGCGACACCTGCGTCTTTCCTCCCGATCGCCCAGAGTGAAGCAGGATATCTAGCGTTGAGCGATGGATTTGTGCAACGCTGCTCGGCCACAAACCTTGCTGTGACGAAGTAGAAGCGCAACACTGCTGATCGCAGCCGCACCCCGGCGCCCGGCGGCGAACTCCTCCGTCGCGCCGGCAGCCAGGAGCGAGTCGTGATGAGTCCAGACCCTGCCGCACCAGCCGTAGCAAACCCAGCCCACGAATCGACCACAACTCCGCCAGTCATGGCACTACGCACTTACATGAGCTTGCGACTCGGCGCGGTCGGTGTGATCGCGATCCTTGCAGTGTCAGTCCTTCACGAGTATGACGAGGCGGGCAACTGCCTGCAGGGGTCGATCAGCGCGTACTACTTCACGAACGTCCAGTCCGTTTTCGTCGGTGCTTTGGTCGCGCTTGGTCTCGTCATGATCGCACTGTGGGGGAAGACCCCGGCTGAGGACGGGCTTCTGAACCTCGCCGGCCTTCTGGCCCCAATCGTCGCGTTCGCACCGACCGGCAAGCCAAGCACTTGCGGGTTGACGGGCGTCACCGGCGACCCGGTGACGACCAAGGCCGGAACTCGCGATGTGGTCAACGCAAGCCATGAAGCGGTCGCCAACAATTTGTGGTCCTATCTGCTGGTTGTAGGTGTTGCCATCGGCTTGTTGATCTTGCTTGGCATCTACGCCCAGGGCGCGAACAAGTGGCCGTCCATTACGCAGCACGCTCGCTCATATTGGTTCCCGCTGGCTGCCGCTGCCGTGTTGTACACCTACGTCGTCCTCAAGCTCCACCACGACCCGGAGTGGGCGTACCGCGGTGCCCACAAGTTCGCAGCTTTCACCATGTTCGGGCTGATCGTCTTCGTGGTGACCGTCATTGCCCATCAAAAGTTGCGCGGCATCACGACTTTCAACGAGCCTCCCAGCCGCGGCTGGGCAATCACGTACGGGACTCTTGCGATCGTGATGGCAGGTGGGCTCGCTGCCCTCTACTTTCCAGCCAAGCACTACGGTGACTCCTTCTACTTGCACCGAGTCTTCTGGGTGGAAGCATGGGCAATCTTCTGGCTCGCAGTGTTCTGGGGATTGCAGACCTTCGACCGCTGGAAGTCCGGCGCTCCACCACGAACTGAAACGGAACTAGGGTCGCTGTCCGGATAGGGGTCGTCAACCCGGAGCCTTGGGTGCGGCTGCAGCCCCTAATGTCGGGTCCAGTCTTTGCAGATGGCTGCGACGCTCCTATGCTTCGTCAAGCCGTTGCGGGGCAGCTTTCGAGTAGGCGGTAGAGGTCTCGGGCGACGTAGCGGGCGAGGCAGCGTTTGATCTCTCGGCTGGTCTTGCCTTCGGCTGTGCGGCGGGCGACGTAGTCGCGGGTGGCTGGCTGGTATTGGATCCGGCTTTGCACCACGGTGTGTAAGGCGTTGTTGAGGTTCCGGTCGCCGTAACGGTTAAGCCGATACCGGGTGGTGACTTGGCCGCTGTTGGCTGGGATCGGTGCCACGCCGGCAAGCATCGCGAACGCCGCCTCGGAGTGGACCCGGCCTGGGTGGGACCAGGCGCACAACACCGTCGCTGCGACGATCGGTCCGACACCGAACTCCTCGAGCAGGTCGGGACGCCACTGGCTGATGACGGCCACCATCGCCTTCTGCAGCTCCCGTGCTTCTTTCAACATCGCGTGCGCCCGCCGGGCCAAGGTCCGCAACGCGACCACGGTGCTGGTCGTCTCGGTGTCCCAGGAGGCGTGCAGTCGCAGGTTCGCAGCCGTGTTGAGCATCGCGGCAAGCTTCTGACTGCGGAACCTGAGCCGGATCGGTTCGGGTGCTGCAATAACCAGGCTGAAGACCTGCAGCTGGGCCTCGGTGGAGGCATTGATCGCGGAGCGTCGAGCAGCCAAAAGTACCGACAGTGCTTGGCGTTCGCCCCCGCGGCGGGGAGTTCCCAACCGCGGCCTGGCCATCGCTTCACGCGCAGCGCGGATCGCATCGAGCGGATCAGATTTCGCGCCGTTGCGGCGCGCAGCCCGCTTCGGACGGTCCAGCTCGATGACGATCTCTGAGGCCTCCAGCAGGTGACGGCTCAGACCGGCGCCGTGGCCGCCGGTTCCCTCTATCGCCCAGGCTCGCAACATCGCGTGGTTGTTGGCGAACTCCACCAGCTCGGCATAGCCCTGGGCTGTTGCCTCGATGGTGATCTCATCGAGGACACCACCAGTCGCAGCATCAACCACGGCCGCGGAGTGGGTATGGACGTGGGTGTCGACGCCGATGACGACATCGACCACCTCACGCAGATCGGTCAGACTGTTCATGCGTTCTCTCCTTCGCCGGACGGGACGTGGTTCCGGTCCGGGACGGAGGCTCGGCAGGACTGTGATGAGACACATCCGGCGCCACTAACGCCAGATGGTCAAGCTCCTGATCAGGCCAGCTCCTCCAACCGGGCCGGGGCCGGCAACCGCGAGCGGACAGGTCGCAACAAGGCACAAAGCCAGTCATTCCAGGGGTCACACTCACGGTCACCAACCACAGCCCAGCACCTTTCGGGCTGCGTTGGCGATCCTCACAGTCATTCCACCGCTTGGGACCGGTGAATGGGCCTGGGTCCTATCCCAGTAGACGCCGTCGCTCGAGGACCCTTGCAGGACTTCTCTACGTGAGCCATTCTCACTTGGTGGAGACTGAGAAGCCGGACCCCTTTCGGCTGGGCCTATTCATCATCGGCGGGCTTGTCCTTGCCTTCCTCGCCAACCGCGATTCGACCCACGGCAAGGTTGCTTTTGTCCTCGCTCTTCTGTGGGGAGTTCTGGGGGCCGGCCTCTGGGCCCGGCAGTATTTCCGGTGGCGTGCTGGGAGTGGAGCAAGCTACCCGGGTGTCGACCCAGAGCCCTGATGCCCTGGCTCGTCGGCGCCCGCGTCATTTCACCGCGAAGGGCGGGACCCTGCGCCCGAAGGTGGGAATCCGCCGCCGTTCGAACCGAATTTGATCTAGTCGAGCGCCTGCTTTGTTTGAGTCCGCTGACACGTTGGCTGGTTTGATTGACAGATCAGACGAGCGACGGGACCGCTGCGGGCAGGTAGGGCGTGATGTTGCGCCATGCGCGCTCAACGTATTCCTGCTTCTCACCGACCGGGGCGACGTAGTGCAGCGCGTCCTCGGCGGCTTCGGATCCCTTGAGTCGGGTGATGATCCACGCCGCCAGGTAGTGCGATGCTAGGCAGCCGCCGGCCGTGGCAGTGTTGTCCTTGGCGAAGAACGGCTGGTCGAGAACGTCGACGCCAGCGGCGATGACCCACGGCTTGGTGGTGAGGTCGGTGCACGCCGGGACGCCGACGAGCAGGCCGAGGCGTGCCAGGACGAGTGCGCCGGAGCACTGCGCGGTGATCAGCTGACGCGAGGGATCGAGGCGCTGCAGCACGTTCATGATGGCCGGGTCCTCGACGACCTCGCGGGTGGCGATGCCGCTGCCGATGATGACCGCGTCGGCGTCGCATGCTTCTTCGAGGGTCGACATCTGCTCGATGACGACGCCGTTCATCGAGGTCACCTTCGGCGTGGGGGTGGAGATGGTGACGCGCCAGTCGTCGCTCTTGATTCTGTTCAGGACGCCGAGGGCAATGAGGGAGTCGAGTTCGTTGTAGCCCTCGAAGGTGAGGATGGCGATGTGCATGGTGGGTCCTTCCGGGTGGGTGATCGAACCGTACGAAGCAAGAATCACGACAGTCAAAGAATTGTCATGCATACACTCAGTGGGTGGCGGTCTCGAAGTACAAGCACGTGGTCGATGCGTTGGCGTCCCAGATCAGGACGGGTCGTTTGGTTGGCGGGTCGCGCCTGCCGACTCATCGGACGTTGGCCGAGCGTGAGGGCATCGCCGTGGTGACGGCGACCCGGGTGTACGCCGAGCTGCAGTCGATGGGTCTGGTGAGTCGAGAGCAGGGCAGGGGAACGTTCGTGCGGGACCTCGCGATCCCCGCAGGTCACGGTATCGACCAGCAGGTCGTGGCCGCCGACGCGGTGGACTTGAACTTCAACTACCCGGCTTTGCCTGGTCAGGCCGACCAGCTTCGAGCCGTACTTCGGGAACTGGCCACTTCCGGCGACCTGGACGCGTTGCTGCGTTACCAGCCGCACCGAGGCCGGCCTCGGGACCGCGCCTCGGTCGTCCGGTACCTGCGACGGCGCGGAGTCAGTGTCGATGTCGATCGGGTACTGATGGTCAGCGGAGCGCAGCACGGGCTAGCCGTCTCTGTGATGGCGACACTCAGCCCGGGGGATGTGGTCGCCGTGGACGCACTGACCTACCCGGGTTTCAAGGTGCTAGCAGAAGCGTTCCACCTCGAGCTCGCGCCCATCCGCTCCACCCCGCAGGGCTCTGATCTGGACGATCTCGAGCGGCTGTGCGCGACGCGTCCGGTGCGCGCGATCTACACGATGCCCACCCTTCACAACCCTCTCGGCTGGGTGATGTCCGCCGCGAACAGAGAGCGGTTCGCCCAGATCGCCCGTCGGTGCGGCGCCGTGATTATCGAAGACGCCTCCTACGCCTACCTGGCGAAGGATCCACCACCGCCGCTCGTCGAGATGGCACCCGATTTGACCGTCCACGTGTCGGGCGTCTCCAAGAGCGTCGCGAGCGGGTTGCGCGTCGGGTACGTAGTGGCCCCGCCTGCTTTGGTGTCGGCCCTCGAGCGCGCGATCCGGGCGACTACCTGGAACACCCCCGCCCTGACCACGGCGATCGCCTGCCGCTGGATGGACGATGGGACGGTCGATAGTCTCGAGGAAGAAAAGCGCGCGGACGCATCAGCGCGGCAGGCCCTCGCCCGCCGTGAACTGAATGGACTGAGGCTCGTGGCTCACCGGTCGTCGTACTTCGTGTGGCTCCCGTTGGCCGAGGACTCTCGCGCCGATCGGCTAACTGCGGCGCTGGCGCGACAGCAGATCTCGGTGACTACAGCGGCCCCGTTCACCACGACTGCCCACACTCCACAAGCCATCCGCCTAGCGCTCGGCTCGACCGACCTTGACCGCCTCCGGACTGCTCTGAGGGTGGTGCGGCGGGAGGTGGTGGAGGACGCCTACACGTGAATGCATCGCGCAACCCGTCGACACTCGTGTCCTCGCGCGCACCCCGACCGCTTCGCGCCGCAGCAGGATTGGCTCGCGGAGCGTCCAGATGCCGCGAGCCGGTCACTCCTCATGCTGCGTCTAGCCGCCGCGTCAGCGCGCCCAGAATGTGTGGTCGGCTGTTCCGGCCCGACGCGAGGGGGAATTGCTCCACCGCTCGGGCGTGTTTGGCCGCTAGCTGGGTAGACAGGAGAAGTAGGGCTCATTCGGGTCCACCAGCCAGAAGGAGCGGCACATGACGGAGACGCCGCAGCAGCCCACAACCCCACTCACCGAAGACGAGCAGAAGATCGTCCGGTCCGCCGCCCTGCGCGCCGGCGCCCTCGTCGCCCAGGCGGAGCCCGGGTTCTTCGACACGTTCAAGGAGTCCTTCGCCGCGAGCAAAGCGGTCAAGGCCGCCTCGCCTGACGTGCAGAAGCTCGTCGTCGGAGGCCTCCCGGAGATGCCCTCCGGCGGTAAGGACGAGGTCAACGCACGCACCCTTGAGCTGCTCAAGCAGGCCGTCGGCATTCTGACGAAGAAGGCCCCGCAGCTGGTCGAGGAGTACAGGCAGGTCGTGCTCCAATCCGCGAAGGACGTCGCGGCCGCCGCCGACGACACGTCCCAGAAGGAGACCGCCGCCGTCGGCGAGATCGAGCGCGCCCTCGCCGGCTGATCCCGGTTGCGCATATCACTGCATCAGGGCGAGGCGCCTCTAGCGTTTCCGTGTCGCGAGGACACGCCCTTGTCGTCGAACTCCTGGATCTTGGCGTACTACCGTCTGCTCGACGACGAACCCTTCGTGCGCAAGGAGCTCACCGAGCGCAGCGGCAGACCAGTAGTAAGCCGTAGTCACGGCATGATCGAACGGTTCGCAATCGTCGCCGTCGAAGAAGCCGAGCAACAAAGATCCGCCAGGAGTGAGGACCCGGGCGAGCTCACCCAACGTCTCCGGGACCTCCGCCGGCGCCGCGTGGATAATCGAGAACCACGCGAGCACCCCGCCGACTGATTCAGTCGCGACGGGCATCGCAGCGAGATCAGCGATGAGAAAATGGATGTGCGGAAATCGCTCGCGAGCCGACGACACGAAACGAGCTGCGGCGTCGACACCGACCACGTCACGCTGTCCATCGGCCGAGAGCGTGTCGGTCCAGTGCCCGGGCCCACAACCAACGTCCAAGAAGCGACCGGGCGTGGCGTCGCGCCAGGATTCGATCGCTTCTCGGTCCTGCGGCGCCATCTGTTCGACCGAACCCAGCTTCGCGACATACTCGTCCGCGCGGGCATCGTACGCAGCGGCGACGTCAGCTCTGAGCACACGCGGATGCTACCGGGCGCGACCCGGCGACTGCTGTCACTCAAGATGTCTCGACTGTGAACCGGCACCGGGTGCGCGTCATTTCACCGCGTACGGACCTCCATGGTTGGGTCGGCTGGGACGTTTACTCATTGCGGTGCTGGCCCACCTGATTGGCTGCATGATGGTTGTCAGGAAGTCACCGTTCGGTCAGCGGGGATTCCGCCGCAGGGACCGGCGCGCGCAGAAGGTGGAGCGACTCGATCGGGTTCAGTACTATCGTCGATCCAGGGAGGAATATCCCGTTCGAAGGGGGACCTTTATGGAGCGAGTCACAGGCATCGGCGGCGTGTTCTTCCGGTCGGCCAACCCGGAAGCCTCTGCCCGCTGGTACGCCACTCACCTGGGGGTCGACCCGCCGCCTGAGTCATACGACACGCCGTCGTGGAAGCAACAGGCCGGCTCGACGGTCCTCGCCGCCATGCCGGCGGACTCTGAGCACTTCGGTAGCGACGACCAGTCCTGGGCCTTGAATTTCCGAGTCAACGACCTAGACGCGATGGTCGATCAGCTCCGTGACCACCACATTGTTGTGACCGTTGACACCGAGGTCTACCCAAATGGCAGATTCGCGGCATTGAACGATCCCGACGGAAACCCGATCCAGCTCTGGCAACCCGCCGGGGCCGACTTGCGGTAGCGGCAGATTCGGCACGTCTTGGTGCTACATCGTCGACATGACCTGCGGGTACGTGCCGTCACTAGAACTTGGAGTGTTGTACTCGGTGTGATCCGCACTAGCGTCCTTCACCGCGAGTGCCGGAGGCGCCTCAGCTGTCGAGGACGCGTCACCGAATAGTCCAGGCCGGCTAAGCCCGCAAACTCCCAATACACCTAGCCTCGATCTTTCATCGGTTGGTGGGGTGACACGGCCCTGAACGCACGGAAATGCCTGTCATGTCGGGAAGAATTGTGTTTACGAAGACATAATTCGGACCGATTGAAAGGCACTCCGTAGATGAAGAATATCGTGGCTGGTCGTCGTGTCCATGTTGCTGCTGGCAGCGAGTCGCTGATCTCCTCATCGGGTCTGTCACTGCTGGCCCAGACCGCGTCTGCCAGCGGCCTTTCCGATGTTCTGACGGCTGGATTGTCCAGGTGGCGCAAACCGGCCTCGATCCATGACCCGGGCAAGATCGTGCTGGACCTGGTCCTGGCGATCGCCGCTGGCGGCGACTGCTTGGCTGACATCTCGCTGATCCGTGCCCAACCCGAGCTGTTCGGCCCGGTCGCTTCCGACCCCACGATCAGTCGCTTCATCGAGGCGCTCGGCGCCGACCCGGTCGCCGCCATCGACGTGATCAGGTCTGCTCGTGCGTCAGCGCGGGCCAAGGTCTGGGACCACCACAGCCCCCTTGCCGACGACGACACGGTGATCGTTGACCTGGACGCGACTCTGATCGGCGCCCATTCGGAGAAGGAACTGGCGTCGCCGAACTACAAACGTGGCTTCGGTTTCCATCCGATGATGGCGTTCGTCGACCACGGCCCGGGCGGAACCGGTGAACCACTCGCAGCTCTGCTGCGGACCGGAAAAGCAACAGCGAACAGCGCCGCCGACCAGATCACGGTCCTGGACGCAGCACTGGCCCAACTGCCTGAACCATCGCGTTCCAAGGTGCTGGTCCGTGGAGACTCCGGCGCTGGCGTCCGCGAATTCGTCCACCACGTCCACGACCTGGGGTTGCAGTACTCAGTCGGCGTCTATGGTCGCCAGCCGGTCCTTGATGCATTGGCCGCGCTGCCGCGCCAAGCTTGGAAGAAAGCCCTCGACACCGACGGCCACCGACGCGAAGGTGCGCTCGTCGCTGAACTGACCCGATGGCTGCCGTCCACCTTCGCCGGCTGGCCCCCTGGCATGCGCGTCATCGCCCGCAAAGAACGTCCCCACCCCGGCGCGCAGCTGAGGATCACCGACGACAACGGGTGGCGGATCACGGTCTTCGCGACCAACACCACCGGGCCGACCCTGGCCCAACTCGAGGTCCGCCACCGGTCCCGAGCACGCTGTGAAGACCGGATCCGCAACCTCAAAGACACCGGCGCAACCAACCTGCCGCTGCACGAATTCGACAAGAACCAGATCTGGCTCGAGCTCGCTCAACTCGCCGCAGAACTCATCACCTGGACCCAGACCCTCGCCTGGCACGACAACCCGGCACGGATCTGGGAACCCAAACGACTCAGGCTACGAATCTTGGCCGTCGCCGGCCGCATCATCACCACGGCCAGACAACACATCCTGCGCCTGCCGAAACGATGGCCCTGGACCGACCTCATCCTGACCGGCCACCGACGACTCGCCGCGATCACCTGAACATCGACCCCCGAAACTACAACCCGAGGAACCGGAGCGCCGGCGAAACAGCAACGCCGGGACTCAACAACGCCCTCAACCCAAAACACACGATCCAAGGATCAAGAGCCCGAAGCCTCAGCCCAATGAAAGATCGAGGCTAGTCGAACTAGCAGCCTCAAACTAGTGAGAGTGCGTAGGGCCGCTGTACTCGAAGAGTTCGTCTGACATTGCTTCGACAACCTGAATGTTCGTCCACGAGTAGAGGTCGCCATATCGCAGGCTCCGTTCGGCATATGTCATCCCGTGCGTCGCATCGACGATCATGACCAACGGGGCCGGCTTGCTGTGGGGCGGAGCAAGCTCGATCTCCCATGCAGGGAGGCCCAGAAACTGGACCTGAACTGGAGGCTTCGTAGGGACGGTGAAGTCATCGAGGGTCCAGTCATACGGGTCACGGCGTTCGATTGCGCCGCTATGAGTTCCCACGACTCCCCAAGGTCCGTGGTCAAACTGGTCTGGCAGTTCTTGATCTGGGCGAAAGACGACCGTCCGATCGGGTGTGTGAACCGTCAGAAGTTCGCCTGCCATTGATTCGACCCTGTACTTCTCCTGGCTCTTGCTGACTCGCACTTCGGAAGGCCAAGGGTGGTCCGGCCTGTTAACGACGAGGGTGCCGACCATCATCGGCTCCTCCGCCTGTCCGTTGAGCAGGGTTTGCAGCACGACGGGCCAGCCGCCCACATTCGTGCGGGTGTGGTTGCTTCGTCTCAACTTGCTACGCCCACCGGGAGCAAGCAATGTGTGAAGGTCCATGACGGCGTCCCCACCTGGCTCCGCCCACGGTGATGGCAGCGAGACTCGGTGACCTGTATGCGCTGGCGGCCGGAAGCCAGGACGAGCACCGGGTGAATCTCGTGGTTCAGGATCGGGTCTCGTCGGCGAGTGCGGCGACAACCCCGGCCCGACTATCGTCCTCGCTGGCGAGGACACCGCCGTTGGCGACGATGTCGGGGGTGATCTCGCTGAAGACCATTCGGACATCCTGGCGCCTGGCGCCGAGGATCTCGACTGCGCTGTTGGCCACGATCGCAGCAAAATCCCGGCGCTGTTCGACGGTGCGGCCCTTGAGGAGCTCCACGGTGATGTTGGGCATTTGATTTGTCCTTCTCTTTCGGTGAACTACTTGATGGGGATGGTGGGCGGTTCAGCGGCGAACACGGGCAGTCCCGCCGCCTGCGAGAGCGACGACCTCGTCCCGGGCGGCCATCGAAGTGTCCCCGGGGGTCGTCATGGCAAGGGCGCCGTGGGCGGCGCCGAGCTCGAGGCACTGCTGGAGGTCCTCGCCCTGGAGCAGCCCGTAGACCAGGCCCGAAGCGAAGCCGTCGCCCCCGCCAACTCGGTCATAGATCGCGAGGTGGTCACGCGCCGTCGACTGCAGTACCCCCGTCTGGGTCGACCAAGCGATGGCTTGCCAGTCGTTGTCATTGGCGCTGTGGACCCCACGCATCGTGGTCGCGATGACCTTGAACCACGGCATCTTCTCGGCGACTGTGCCGACCATCGCAGCAAAGCTGTCCATGGGCAGCTCCCGGAGGTTTTCATCGACGTCGTCGACATCGAAACCCAGCGAGGCGGTGAAGTCCTCCTCGTTGCCGATCATCACGTCGACGTGGCTGGCCAGTCGCGTGTTGACGTCGCGCGCAAATTTGGGCCCACCTATACCGGCCCACAGGCTTGGCCGGTAGTTGAGGTCGAAGGACACCACGGTGCCGTGCCTTTGCGCGGCGGACATGGCCTCCTCGGCGACCGCGGCGGCGTTCTCGGACAGTGCGGCGTAGATGCCCCCCGTGTGCAGCCACCGCACCCCGCGCCGGCCGAAGAGGTCGTCCCAGTCCACGGTGCCAGGCGCCATGTGGGCGATCGCGGTGTTGGCGCGGTCGGAGACGCCGACCGCGCCACGCACGCCGAATCCACGCTCGGTGAAGTTGAGCCCGTTGCGGACGGTGCGCCCGATGCCGTCGTAGGTCTCCCAGCGGATCATCGAGGTGTCAACACCCCCCTGCATGATGAGGTTCTCGACGAGGCGGCCGATCTCGTTGTCGGCTAGGGCTGTGACGACCCCGGCGCGTAGCCCGAAGACCTTGCGCATGCCTCGGGCGACGTTGTACTCGCCGCCGCCCTCCCATGCCTCGAACCGTCGCGCGGTGCGGACACGGCCCTCGCCGGGGTCGAGCCGAAGCATCACCTCGCCGAGGCTGATGATGTCGAACTCGCACTCGTCGATGGGCCGGGTCGTGATCATGCTGGCGCTCCTTGGATTACCGGATCCGAAGGTGTCGCAGTCATCGTCGCGGCGCACCGTGCGGTCACTTCGTCCCACTGCCCTGTGGCGAGCAGGTCGGGAGCCACCATCCAGCTGCCACCGACGGCGGCAACAGACTGGTGGGCCAGGTAGGACGATGCAGTGTCGGCGGTGATGCCACCGGTGGGAACGAACCTCACCTGTGGGAATGCCGCCGAGAAAGCCTTGATCATTGGGAGTCCGCCGTTGGCCTCGGCCGGGAAGAACTTCACTGTGTCGAGGCCCAGGTCGAGTGCGGCGATGATCTCGGACGGCGTGCTCACCCCGGGGAAGACCGGGAGGCCGAGCTCTTGGCACCGCCGGACGACCGCGGTGCTCAGCCCGGGTGACACCACGAAGCGGGCGCCCGCATCGTGGGCCAGGTCGACCTGGGCGGCGGTGATGACGGTGCCTGCGCCGACCAGCAGGTCGGAGCGTTCGGCGAGTTTGGCCAATACGCTGGCTGCCTGAGGCGTCCGAAACGTTACCTCGGCGACAGGCAGGCCACCGGCGACCAACGCGACACCGAGTTCACCGGCGCGGCCCGGATCATCCAGGACGACGACGGGTACGACACGGTGGCCTCCGAGCACTCCGGTGGAGGATCGCGCCATCAGCGGAGCTCAGCGATGACGGTCTTGAGCTCGGTGTAGTCGTCCAGGCCGAACGATCCGAGCTCGCGGCCCCAGCCGGACTGCTTGTAACCACCGCGGGGCAGGGTGACGTCGTCGGCGTGCCAGGTGTTGAGCCATACTGTGCCGGCTCGCAGGCGCGCACCGACTCGGTGGGCGGTGCCGATGTTCTGCGACCACACACCCGCGGCCAGGCCGTAGACGGTGTTGTTGGCGGCCTGGACAACCTCGTCCTCGGTGTCGAACGGGATCGCAGTGATGACTGGGCCGAAGATCTCGTCGGTCTGGATCGCCATCGACTCGGTGACCCCCGTAATAAGGGTCGGCTGGACGAAGTAACCCTTGCTGAAGGGCGCGTCTGGGCCACCGGCGTTGATGGTCGCGCCATCATGGAGGGCGCCGCGGATGTAGCCGAGCACCTTGTCGTGCTGCTCCTGTGAGACCAGGGGTCCCATGTCGGAGGCCGAGTTGAAACCGTCACCGACGGTGAACGCCTTGGCCGCTGCGGCGACCCCCTCGATGACCTGGTCGAAGACCGACCGCTGGACGTAGAGGCGTGAGCCGTTGACGCAGCACTGGCCTTCGTTGAAGTAGCCGCCCAGTACGGCTCCGGCGATGGCAGCGTCAATGTCAGCGTCGGCGAAAATGATGTTGGGCGCCTTGCCGCCGAGCTCGAGCGAGACCTTCTTGAGGTTCCCGGCAGCCGCGGCGGCGATCTTCTTGCCGACCTCGGTGCTGCCGGTGAATGCGACCTTGTCGACGCCGTGGTGCTCGACGAGTGCGGCACCGGTGTCGCCGAAGCCGGTCACGACGTTGACGACACCGGCGGGCAGGCCGGCGTCGAGCAGCAGTTGACCTAGTCGCAAAGCCGTCAGCGGCGTCTGCTCGGCTGGCTTCAGCACGACGGTGTTGCCCGCTGTGATGGCAGGCACGATCTTGAAGCAGGCCATCGTGAGAGGGAAGTTCCACGGCACGATGCCGGCGACGACACCGATCGGCTCGCGTCGGGTGTAGGCGTGGAAGTCACGGCCAGGGACCGACATGGGAATGGAGGTGCCCTCCATCTTGGTGGCCCAACCGGCGAAGTACCGGAACAGCTCGGCGGCGACCCCGACGTCGCCGTGGGCGGACACGACTCGCTTGCCGTTGTCGAGGGACTCGAGCTGCGCGAGCTCCTCGGCGTGCTCGTCGATCAGGTCGCCGATGCGCCACATCAGGTGGGATCGCTCGCGCGGGGTCATGCGCGACCATGGCGAGCCGTCCTCGAAGGCGGTGCGGGCAGCGGCAACGGCCTTGTCGACATCCTGCGCGGAGCCCTGGGCGACCTGGGCCAAGACCTCCTCGGTGGCGGGGTTGATGGTGTCGAAGGTCTTGCCGTCGGCAGCATCGATCCATGCGCCGCCGATGAGCAGCTGCTGTGGTTTGGAGAGGAACTCGCGTACAGAGGGGAGTAGGGCGGAGTAGTCATTGCTGACGGTGGTGGTCATGGTGTCTTCCTTGGTGGTGTGTGCTTTGTCAGGTCGTGAGACGGAGAGGGATCGAGGGCGCTACTTGATGATCAGCACCTTCGACCGGTCGAGGGTCAGGGCGACGGCGGCGACGATGATCGCGCCGTAGAGGATTTGCTCGTAGGCCGAGGGGACGCCCACGATGGGCAGGCCAACCCGGAGCAGAGTGATGACCAGGGCGCCTACGAGCGAGCGCCACAGCGAGCCATGGCCCCCGGTGATCGCGGTACCGCCGACGACGATCGCGGCGACGGCGGGCAGCAACAGGTTGTCGGCCATCGTCGGGCTACCGCTGAAGTTGCGCGAGACGAGCATGACCGCCGCCAGGCCGGCACACGCACCGGAGACACAGAATGCGCCAACCTTGACCAGGTCGACCGGCACGCCGGCCAGTCGGGCTGACGACTCGGAGTAGCCGGTCGCGGTGACGTAGCTCTGTAGCGGTGTCAGCTTGAGGATCAGCGCGACTACCGCCACCACGATGACGGCGACGGCGAACTCCATCGGCACATAGCCGGCGACGTACGTTGTGAGCCAGTTCGTGGCCTCTCGGTCAACGACGCGGATGGGGCCGGCGTCGGAGATGACGAGGGCGACCGCGGAGAAGATGCTCATACCACCCAACGTCACGATGAACGACGGGATCCGGAGAAAGACGTGCGCGATTCCCTGGATGGCGCCGGCCGCGCCGGCGACGGCGATAATGGCGAGCGTGGTGAGGCCGCCGAGGTCGGGCAGCCACATGGCGAAGAAGACCGTCGACAGCGATGCCAGTGCGGCGATCGACAGGTCGATGCCGCCGCACAGGACGACGAGGGTTGCGCCCGCGGCTAGCACGACAAGGGGCGCTGACGTGCGGACCGCTGCGGTGAGGCTTCTCTGGGTAAGGAAGTCCGGGTCGGCGATGCTCAGCGCGGCAAGCAGTGCGACGAGCGCGATGAGCGGCATGAACGACGTCAATCGCTGGACGGCCGAAGGGCCTCCCGAAGCGACTGGCTCGGATGCGTGCTTGGCGAGGACAGGTGTAGCCACGGCTCAGACCATCTCCTTGACGAGGTCGAGTGGGGTCGGCTTGGCACCGGTCGGGCAGGCGACCTCTTTGGTCACGTGGCCGTCGTTCATCACAACGATCCGGTCGGACATGCCGATCGCTTCCTCGAGACTGTCGGCGAGGAGCACGGTGGCGACGCCGCTGTCGGCAAGCTCACGCATCAGCCGGTAGACCTCCGAGCGCGCGCCGATGTCAAGGCCGCGGGTCGGGTGGTCCAGCAGCAGCAGCCGGATGTCACCGGCCACCAGCCAGCGGGCCAGGACAACCTTCTGCTGGTTGCCGCCGGAGAGCCGCTGGATGGCAGTCCCGCGGTGGGGCGTTCGGATGGACAGCCGCTCGATCCAGGCGTCAACGAGCGAGGCCTGCTTCTTCGGCACCACCAGGACGCCGGAGCAGCGGGACTTCTGCTTGGTCAAAGTCATGTTGTCTGCCACCGACATGGGACCGACCATCCCCTCGGTCTTGCGCTCGGCCGGGACATAGGCGACGCCGGCGGCACACGCGGAGCGGGTGCCGGAGAGTTCGAGCTTCTTGCCGTCGAGGGTGACTTCGCCGGCGATGAACGGCTCGGCGCCGAACAGCGCCCGGCAGACGTCCTCGCGGCCGGAGCCGTGAACGCCGACGATGCCGACGATCTCGCCCTCGTGGACGTCGAGGTCGAAGTCACGAAACGTGTTGCCGGACAGCCCCCGGACGGTGAGTCTAGGCGGAGGTTGCTCTTCGGACTTCTTGAAGGCGTTGCCGTGGTAGTGGTCATCGGATCCGGTCGAGCCGATCATCATCCGGTGTAGGTCGGCTGGTGCCGCGTGGGCAGTCGCCACCTCGCCCACGGACTGGCCGCTGCGCAGCACGAGGACCCGGTCGCAGACGTCGAGCACCTCGTCGAGACGGTGCGAGACGAATATGACCGACGCGAACTCGCGCAGTCGGCGGACCTGGGTGAAGAGGGTTTCGATCTCCTTGGACTCAAGGACCGATGTGGGCTCGTCGAGGATGATCACCGGTGCGTTGTTGCTGCGTTGCTCGATCCTTAGCACCTTGGCGATCTCGACCATCTGACGATCGGCGAACGACAGCGTGTCGGTGCGGGCCAGTGGGTTGATGTGGGACCCGATCTTGTCGAGCTGTTCCTGGGCCATCTCGCGCATGGAGTCCCAGCGGTAGATGCCGCCGCGGACGCCGCGGCCCTCGGAGCCGAGCATGATGTTTTCCGCAGCCGTGAGGTTGGGAACTAGCGATTGCTCCTGGAAGACCATCCCGATGCCATGGTTGGCGGCGTCCACGACGCTGCGGAGCCTGACCTTCTCGCCACGCACATAGATGTCGCCCGCGTCAGGCTTGACCAGCCCGACCAGCGCCTTGAGCAACGTCGACTTGCCAGCACCATTCTCTCCGGCGAGGCCGAGCACCTCGTTCTGGTGGACGACCATGTCTACACCGTCCAGGGCCTTGACCCCGGGGTAGTGCTTGAGCAGTCCTCGTGCTTCCAAGGCCGGTACCGTCGCGGGTCCCGATGTGCTGATGTCGTGTTCCAGCTCGATGCTCATTTGGTCACCTGGTTCCTTCGACGTTGCGGGTAGACCGCAGCAGCAACTGCGGCGACGACGATGAGGCCCTGGACGCCGCCCTGCCAGTAGGGACTCACACCGACCTGGACCAGGCCATTGGTGAGTACCGTGACGAGCAGGACGCCGACGGCCGAGTGGAGGATGCCACCGCGACCACCGGTCAGCAGCGTGCCACCCACGACGGCGGCGGTGATCGCGGCGAAGTCGAATCCTTTGCCGGCCTGCACGAGACCGGCGCTGAGCTGGCTTGTGACCATGACGCCGGCCAAGCCGTAGAAAGCGCCGGCCAGGGTGAAGACGGCGACCTTGTAGGGCGCGACCTTCACGCCCGACAGCGTTAGCACCTCCTCGGCTCCGCCGATCGCGAACGCGTAGCGTCCGAGCCGCGAATAGCGCTGGATCAACCAACCGACCAATACGCAGCCAACCGCGATCCAGGTCAGGTAGGAGAACCCGAGGAACCGGTCGACGGCCCAGGTGGCGAGCTTCTGGTCAGTGATATTGGGCTGCACGCCGTTGAACATCAGCGTCGCGACGCCGAGCCCGATGGCCGAGACCCCGAGGGTGGTCATGAACGAGGGCACCTTGAGCAGCACCAGCGCCAAGCCGCTCACGCAGCCGAGCCCTGCGGCGAGTAGGACTGCTACGGCAATCCCGAGCAGACCGAGATCGTTGTCGTTGCGGTTGTTGGCCACCAGCAACGCAACCGCGATCGCGGCCGCGCCCATGACGCCAGGTGATGAGAGGTCGATCGACCCCATCATCAGCACGAACGTGATGCCACAGGTGACGACCGCGAGGACGGCGGCCGTGTCCATGATGTTCTGGACATTGGCGAGTGTGCGGAAGTCGCTGCTGATGGCGGCGAAGACACAGAAGATCACGATCAGCGCGATCGGAGGACCTGCGTCTCGGAACGACACCCCCCGCCGGGGCTGGGGGCGCGCCGCGATGAACTCGACGTCCTCGGCGGGGGATGTCGTCATCACGAAATCGCGCCCTGCGACCGCTGGAAGACGTTGGCGCAGTCGAACTCGGACTTGTCGAGGTCCGGGGAAATGAAGTCGGCGACGTTGTCCTGGTCGATCAGGAACTGCTGGGCGAACCAGGCACGGTCCTCGTCGGAGATGTCAGCGACGTCGAGCTCGCCGGTGGCGGCGCAGTAGCCAATGGCCAGACCGATGCCGCCCTGCCATGGGCCGTCACTCGAGACTGTCGCAGTCATGCTGCCGTCCTGGATGGCGGTGAGGGCATCCGGCACGGCGTCGATGCCGACAACGGCCACCTTGCCCTCCTTGCCCGCTGCCTTGAGCGCCTCGAGAGCGCCGAGGGCCATGTCGTCGTTGGCGGTCCAGATGCCCTTGATGTCGTCGCCGTGCTTGGCCAGCAGCGTCTTGGTCACGTCGAGTGCCTCGGCGCGAGAGAAGTTGGCCGTCTGCTGGTCGAGCAGGGTCACGTCGGGACTTTCTGAGAGCGAGGCCTCGAGACCAGCGAAGCGGTCCTTGGCGGCAGCCGTGTCGAGGATGCCCTGGAGCGCGATGATGCCTCCCTTGCCGCCGATCTCCTTGACGAGTGCGTCCCCGATCTGCTTGCCTGACTCCTCGCCGTTGTAGGTCAGGTGGGTGACCCAATGGTCGTAGTCTGCGACGTTCAGGTCGGACGGCTTGTTCCACTGGGTGACGAGGTAGGCGCCAGCCTCCTGGGCCTGCTCGACGATCGGCGGGGTGTCTGAGTCGCCGTTGGGCAGGATGTTCATGACCAGGCAGTCGGTGTTGCCGGCCAGGAGCTGGCTGACCTGCTCCTGCTGCTTGGTCGAGTCACCGTCGTAGGTCAGTCGCTGCTGCTCGAGACCGACCATGGCAGCAAATTTGTCGCCGCCGTCGAGCCAAGACGCCTCGTAGGGGTTGGACTCGTTGCGGACTTGGCCGACGAGTCGAACATCTTCCGGGGCACAAGCCGAGCTCTTCCCGGCTTTGTCGTTGTCCCTTCCACCTGCGGCTTCCTCGCTGCAGCCCGCTAAGGCCATCGCAGCCAGGGAGAGCCCGACTAGTGCAACTGCGGGGCGTGACGTGATCTTCATCGTGTGATCCTCATTTTCGTGATGCCAGGTGACCGGCGGTGGTGGGGTCCGAGACTGTGGGAAAGGAACAACTGGTGTTGCGGTGTGAGGTTGCGGAGCGAGGGCGACTTGATCATCGGGCCATCCAGCCGCCATCAACGACCAAGACGTGGCCGTTGACGTAATCGGCAGCGGGCGAGCACAGGAAGACCGCGGCACCCGCGACGTCCTCCGGTGTCCCCCAGCGTCCGGCGGGGATCCGGTCGAGGATCGCCTTGGACCGTCCGGGATCCTCGCGCAATGCACTGGTGTTGTCGGTGGCCATGTAACCGGGAGCGATCGCGTTGACCTGCACCCCAGAGCCACCCCACTCGTTGGCCAGCGCCTTGGTGATGCCGGCGACGCCGTGCTTGCTGGCCGCATACGAGATCACGCGGATTCCCCCTTGGAAGGCAAGGAGGCTGGCGATGCTCACGATCTTGCCGTTTCCTCGCTCGACCATGGGCCGACCGATCGCCTGTGTGAGGAAGAAGAGACCGGACAAATTGATGTCCAGGACCCGGTTCCAGGACTCGGGTGTCAGGTCGACGGTGTCTTCGCGCTCGATGATGCCAGCATTGCTGACCAAGATGTCGATCTGTCGGCTGCCGGAGATCTCAACGCCGACTCTGGCGACAGAGTCGTGGTCGGACATGTCGAGGTCAACGACCTGCGCTTCGCGTCCGAGATCGACGATCAGCTTGGCAGTGTCGTCCTGGCTTCCGGGCAGCCCGACCAGGATCAGATCGGCACCGGCCTGCGCCAGGCCGAGCGCGACGCCCTGACCCAGGCCACGCCCTGCCCCGGTGACCACGGCGGTACGCCCACTGAGGTCGAAGGGACCTCCCGACAGCTGGCTCACAGGTCTTCCACCGCAACGGCGGCGAGGTCGGTGTAGCAGTTGTTTTCACCGTTCATCGCCCAGATGAAGGCGTAGGAACCCGTGCCGGCGCCGCTGTGGATCGACCACGGCGGTGAGATGACGGCCTGCCGGTTGGTCACAACCAGGTGACGAGTCGCACCGGGCTGACCCATCAGGTGGAAGACCCGGTCGTCTTCGGCCAGGTCGACGTAGCAGTAGACCTCGGTACGGCGGTCGTGCAGGTGCGGGGGGAATGTGTTCCACACCGAACCTTCAGCGATGACTGTCACGCCGAACTGCAGGGCCGAGGTCGCGAGCTCTTGACCCCAGGCATAGCGGTAGAGGCTGCGCTCGTTGGCAGCCGGAGGGCTGCCGAGCGACACCGGCTCAACGGCGGCGTGGCTCAACGCCCTCGAGGGGTGCGTCGCGTGGGCGGGAGCCGAGACAAAGTAGAACGCAGCGTCGGCCCCGGCGAAGACGACCTCACTCCCGCGGCCGACATACAGGCCATCGAGGTGCTCAAGCTCGAACTTCTCGCCGTCGACGAGGACGTGGCCGACACTGCCGACGTTGACGACGCCGAGCTCGCGACGCTCCAGATGCCTGTTCTCTCCGAGAACGTCTTCCCAAGCTGGCAGCCCCAGCTGCTCATCACCGGGCACGGCGCCACCGACGACGAGCCGGTCGTCGTGGGTGTAGACCGCGTGCACCTCTCCGGTCTCGAACAGGTCCGGCACGAGAAAGTTGGCGCGCAGGTCCGCAGTGTGGGCGGTCTCCACGCTCGACGGGGAGGTCGAATATCTAACCTGAATCATGTTGTGGGCCGCTCCTCGATTTTGTGAACCACGTTCCTCTATGTGAACTGAACGCTACAGGTGACCGGGGTCACAGTCAAGAATCTGAAACTGGTCCATATATGTGAAATCGGCTAGGATGAGGCGAAGCGGTGGAACGTGGGTCCATCGATCCGACCAAGGGGTGCGCGATGCAGGATGTGAGAGCGGTCGAGGGCACCCTCGACAACGGTGCAGCCGCCGGCCCCGTCAAGTCAGCGGCGCGTGCGATGGACCTCCTGGACGAGATCGCGGCGCACGGTCCGGGAACGCAGCTGCAGTTGTCCCAACGACTCAGCATCCCCAAGAGCAGCCTGCACGCACTGCTGCGGACGATGACCGACCGTGGCTGGCTACAGACCGACCCCACCGGCAGCGTCTACATGCTGGGGATCCATTCGTTGGTCGTCAGCTCGGCGTACCTCGACGGAGACCCGGTCCTCTCGCGCGCGACTCCCGTGATGGAGGAGGTCGCTGCCGCCACCGAGGAAACAGTCCACCTCGGCCGCCTTGACGGCTCCCATGTCATCTACACGGCCAAACGTGAGTCGGTGCACCCGCTGCGCATGCACTCCGCCGTGGGTCGCCGGCTCCCCGCGTACTCGACCTCGCTGGGGCGGGCAATCCTGTCCAAGCTGCCGGCCGATCTGCGGTGCGGTCTCGTTCCCGACCACATCACCGCGATGACCCCCCACACGACGACCGACAAGGCCGCAGTGCTCGCCATCATCGACCAGGCCGAGCTGATGGGCTACGCGGTCGAGAGCGAGGAATCCTGCATGGGTGTGCGCTGCTTCGGCGTGGTTCTGCCATTTACGAACAACTCCGTTGACGCCCTGAGCGTCGCGGTACCGATCAGCCGCCTCGGTGGCGGCCGTGAGGACTTCATCATCGAGACCCTGCTCAGCGTGAGCGCCCGCCTCGCACCGATTCGCGACAACAGCATGGTGCGTTGACCGAGCTCGGTACATCGTGAGTCTCGACTCTCTCGCAAACGCAGGTCACCGATACCGCCCCCAATCGCTCGTCCGACACTCCTGCTCTCTGACGCGCACTTCGAGTCGAACCCGCAGGGCCATGAGGGCGGAGTCGCAAACGATGGTCATAACCTCCCTTTGCAACGTCGAGGTTCGAAGTTGATCCGGGGCCCGGGCGGTGCTCAATTCCAGCTCGGCGGCAAAGAGCTGTAACCAGCAGTCGAGGTTTATGACCTTCGGTGGTGCTCCTCGGAGAGCGTGTCGTTGACGATGGCCAAGCTCGCGCGCGATCACCAACAATCGTGCAGCTCCCTCAGCCAAATCCTGCGTCTTTCGCCGCCTTTGATGCACGCATCTGACGAGGGACGCTGCAAAAACTGGCTCATTGCTCGGTCAGTGAGGCAATGAGTGTGCGATAGAGCCACTCGGCGTAAGCGTCGCGGCTCCAACCCCGCTGGATGACGAACAGGTCATAGACCTCGACGGAGATGCAAGTCCACAGCACTTCTCTGGCTTCGGCGACCTCGATCCCAGTACGGAGCCGGCCGGTGTCGACCAGGTGGCTTGCCAGCATCGTCATCCCGGTGAGTCGCTGGGCCTGAATCAGTTGCCAGAGGTCGGCGACGGCGGGGTCGATGGGGGCGCCGTTGCGAAGCGCGAGCTGCACTCGGGCCGAGCGGGCGGCGCGAGTGGCTGCGCCCTCTGCGAAAATGCGCAGCTTGGCCTTGACGTCAGGCTCCTCCTGGATACGGAGAGCCTCCGGCCGCTCGGCAACGGCGACAGGCTCGTCATCACCGGCAATGGTGTCGTCGAAGACCTCCTTGAACAGGGCCGCTTTGTTCCCGAATCGCTGATAGACGCTTGCTGGTGAAACCCCGGCTCGACGGGCGACCTCCGCGAAGGTGGTCGCGTTGTACCCACGCTCCTCGAGCAGTGTCTTCGCCGCCGCCACGACGGTGCGCCTGGTCGCGCGGGCAGCTTCGCGACGACCACTGGCGTCGTATGCACGGGATTGCCCCTTGACCGAATCGCCCATCAGGCTCCATCCTCACATTAGATATTGTTCGACTCTACCGAAAGTGTGAAGGATGACAGCCCCGTTGGATACTGCGCGCACTGCCGCGCTCCGCAGCATCGACATCATCGCCAACGGCGATCGTCCGGAGTTCGACGAGGTAGTCGCCCTGGGGGCCGTCAATCACGAGGGCTCCAACGAACCGCCGGCCTGCCGAGCCGGCGGACCGGAGGGATTTCACGCAACCGCGCTCTGGCTGCGCGCTGCATTCGCGGACCTGAACCACCGTGTCGAACACGTCGTGGCCGAGAGCGGACTCGTCGTCGTCGACACGACCATGAGCGGCAGGCATGTCGGCCCCTTCGACCTCTACGACAGCGAGGGCAGCGTCGATCAGGTGTGGGCGCCCACTGGCAAGACCTTCGCCGTACGTCAGAGTCACTGGTTTCGGGTCGCGGACGGTCTCGTCATCGAACACTGGGCAGTTCGCGACGACCTCGGACAGGCCTTTCAACTCGGCTGGGTCCCGCCCAGCCCGTTCTACCTGCTCCGCTGTGCCCGGGCAAAGCGCCGAGTGATGCGATCAACTTCCGCTCGTTGAGCTGGTTCTTTGTCGACCAGCGAGACACTCGCCACTGGGCGGACCGGCGAGATGTCGATGAAGGTCGGTTCCTTCCCGGCAGTGCAGTTGCTCGAGGACCGGCGCCGTCGATGGTTTCCTAACGCCAGCACGGCGGCACTCGCAACCACGAGTCCGAACACGGCGCCGGCGAAGGCGAAGGTCGCGACGGTTGCTGCGGCACCGGCTACACCTAGCACTGTCAGGATGGGCGCTGCGCAACAGACGGCACATGCGGCGGCACCGGCGCCGACCAGGTGTCGGTTCTTCACGCCGGGCTCGCTTCGCGGCGTGGGTCGATCTGCACGAACGGGAGTGGGCAGCAGTCCGATTCTGCGCACTGCATCAGGTCGTCACACCCGGCGTCGCGTGCCTCGATCAAACTGGCACGGATCACACTCAGGTCCGCAATCTTCTTGTCGACTTCAGCGAGTTTTGCCTCGGTTCGAGACTGGAGTCCTGCACCGTGGTGGTGCTTTCCCGCCTCCAACAGCTCAGCCACCTCATCAAGGGTGAACCCGAGATTTTGAGCAGCCTTGATGACACGCAGAGTCGTCACCGTCTCCTCTGGATAGAGCCGGTGTCCACCCAAGCTGCGGTCTGGTTCTGCGATGATTCCCCGCCTCTCGTAGTAGCGGAGCGTCTCCACGTTGACGCCGACCGCCTGGGCGACTTGTCCAGATCGCAGTGCGGCATTCATTGGAGACCCCGGGCCATCGACTCAGCTCTAGAGGCGAGAGCGTCAAGGATGGGCTCATGGTGCAGTTCAGTGCTGACTGTCAGAACGATGGTCCCTCCGGTCATGGTCAGCGCGAAGGTGAAGAACGAGCAGCAGGATGTTTCTTTGGCCGCCAAGCCCGCAGCCCGGGCAGCGACCGCTGGCGTCGGGTCGAGCTCGAGGCGAAGGGAGCCGGACGTGGCCCTGGCGACGTCGATCACGTCTGCCGAGAACAGGTCGTCGAACTCTGTTCGCCGAAGTGGTAGCTCCACGGTCGGCAATGTGCACGCCGCGGGAATCCAGTCATCCAGCATCAGCAACTTTTCGCTCATGCTTCAACTGTAATCCCGTACGTAGGTACGGGATACAAGCCTTTTCGCCGGAGCAATCGGCATTGACTAGCCGTTGACCGGGTCCCGCCGCAGTCGCAGCGCCACCCATAGGCCGCACCGGCGACAGATGTACGTGTCAGTGCCCAAGGCGTGGAGGGCGGAACGTGGCTTACGTCTGCTGCAGCACGAGCATCTGAGGGCGGCCGTCATCCCCTGATCATGGCACCCAGGCTCTGGGCACATCCTGGATTACCCGCGAGACCGAGGACCGAGCACGTCGTCCGCCATCCGCTCAAGCGTGGCGGTCAGGTCGACAAGAGTGTCCCGCAAGATCCGGGCTTTGAAGAGTGCGTTGCTGATCTCTGAGGTGGTAGCGCCACTGAGGTCGAGGGTCACCACCCGACTGCAGTCAGCGATGGTCACGAACGCGTCAAGTCCGGCCCGATCCTGCCAGGTCTCAATCTTGCATTCGGCGAGCACGAAGGCACCTGCGTGATGACCGCGGCGGTTGAGGAACCGCCGCCGATAGAAGGGCTTGCTGCCCATGAGGACTCCATTCCGCTCCGACCAGATGGTCAGAGCATCGGTTGGTTCCTCATGCGCCCTCCTTCCACAGCCACGGCGATGCCGGGTGCCACCGCTAAATCCTACGCCGGCTCACTCACCGGCCGTTTCCCTGACCAGACCTGCGTCCATCCGGGTGACTTGGACTCGTGGCCAGACCAAGGCCTTCTTGTCGATTCTTGGCGCATAGCTGGACGGATCGGGCTGCTTGGGACCCGCTCACCTAGGCTGGTGCCCCATGGGCGTCGTGATCTTTGCCGGGCCATCGGGGTCAGGCAAGTCGCACCTGGCCGAGCGCCTCGGTTGGCCGGTGCTGCGCCTCGACGACTTCTATCGCGACGCCGACGAGCCGGACCTGCCTCGTTCGACGCTTGGCATCGTCGACTGGGACGATCCCGCCTCGTGGAGTGCCGCAGACGCGGTCGACACGATCGCGGAGCTGTGTGCCTCCGGGACGGCTGAGGTCCCGGTCTACGACATCGCGACCAGCAGGCGTACGGGAACCCAGACGTTGTCGGCGCCGGGCGGCCGGTTCATCGCCGAGGGACTCTTCGCCCCGGTCATCGTCGACGCGTGCCGCGAGGCCGGCCTCCTCGACGCAGCGATCTGTCTGCGGCGCAACCGGATCGTCACGTTCGTCCTCCGCCTCAGCCGCGACCTGCGCGAGGGACGCAAATCGCCCTGGGTCCTCCTGCGCCGGGGATGGCGACTCATGCGCGACGAGCCGCACATCGTCGCCGAGGCCGTCGCCCACGGGTGTGAGGCGATGACGCCTGGCGAGGCACGCCGGTCGCTCAGCTGACCTCACGCACGGCTGCGATGATCTGGGCCTCCGACAGCAGGACAGCATCAGCGGCGGGCCCGAGAGGGATGAAGCTGTCGACGCTCGTGACCCGCTTGAGCCGGCCGTCATAGCCGCCGTCGACGAGCGCGGTGATCACCGACTCGGAGACCCCTCCGCTCGCCCGTGTCTCGTCCACCACCACGACCGCGCCGAATCCCGCCGCCACCCGCAGCAGCTCCTCGCACGGGAGCGGTGCCAGCCACTGCAGGTCGAGCACAGTGCAGTCGGTGCCGTCCACGGCGAGGTCGGCGCTCGCCCGCAGGCTCATCCGGACCCCGTTGCCGAATGTCACGAGCAGGACGTCGCGCCCCTCGCCATACGTGCGGACGCGACCGAGCTCGCAGGACGCGTTGGCGGGCCACCCGGCTGGCGGCACGTAGGCGGACGTCCACGCCGCATCGCCTGGAAACAGGTCGCGCTGGTGATAGAGAGCAATCGGCTCGAGGTAGACGCACACCCGGCCCTCCCCCGCCAGCGCCAGGCACTCGCGCAGCAGCCCGGGCGCGCTGCCCGGGTGGGTCGGGACTGCCAGCACCAGTCCGGGTATGTCGCGAAGGACCGCGACCGAGTTGTCGTTGTGGAAGTGCCCGCCGAAGCCCTTCTGGTATGCCAGCCCGGCGACCCGCACGACCATCCCGTTCTCGTACTGACCGTCGGAGAAGAAGCGCAGTGTCGCGGCCTCACCGCGCAGCTGGTCCTCGGCGTTGTGCAGGTAGGCGAGGTACTGGATCTCGGGGATCGGGAGGAAGCCGGCCAGCGCCGCACCAAGCGCCGAGCCCAGGATCGTCTGCTCGTCGAGCAGGGTGTCGAAGACCCGCTCGGCCCCGAACGCCTTGCGCAACCCGCGTGTCACGCCATACACGCCGCCCTTGCGGCCGACATCCTGGCCGAAGACCAGGGCATCGGGGCGCGCAGCCAGCGCGTCCCTGAGCGCTGCGTTGATGCTCTGCGCGAGCGTCAACGGTCCCTCGCTCTCAGGGAGCTTCGGGCCGAAGGCCAGCGCCCGGCGACCGGGTGAAGCGAGGACATCTCGGCGCGATCGGCGCATCGTGATCGGCGCGGTGATCGCCTCCGCCTCATCGAGGCGCGTCGTGCCGGCGAGCGCCGTGGCCCGCTCCATCACCGCCTCCCGTGCATCCTCATATCGCGCCAGCACGTCATCTGGGGTGAGCACCCCCGCACCGATGAGCTCAGCGGCGGTCGCGAGCAGCGGATCCCGCACATAGTCGTCCTCGATCTCGCGCGTGGAGCGATAGGCCAGCTCGGCGTCCGAGCCCGCGTGTCCCATGAACCGCACAGTACGAAGGTGCAGGATCGCGGGCCGCCGCTCGGTTCGCACCCGCTCGACCAGGCGAGCCGCGCTCGCGAGCAGCTCGACCGGCCGGATCCCGTCAGCCGAGGCGTACTCGATGCTCGGCCAGGAGCCCAACGACCGTTCGACCCATCCGCTCGGGGACTTCGTGCTGATGCCGATCCCGTTGTCCTCACAGACATACAGGATCGGGAGGGGTAGGCCCTGGTGCGCGCAATATGCCGACGCGTTGAGCGCACCGACCGCAGTGGAATGGTTGGCCGACGCATCGCCGAAGCTGCAGACCACGACCGAGTCGAGCGGCCACGGCGGAGTGACCTCGGTCCGGCTCGATCGACCCATCGCGAACGCCAGCCCGAACGCGCGCGGCAGGTGGGAGCCGATCGTCGAGGTCTGGGGGACGACGTTGAGTCCGGCGTGGCCGAAGACCTTGTGGCGCCCACCCGAGATCGGGTCGGCGATCGACGCGAGGGCACCGTTGAGCACGTCGTCGACAGCCGTGGACCCCGGCACCTGGGCGGCGCGGGCGGCATAGAACCCGCCGGAACGGTAGTGCAACAGCGCCGGGTCGGAGGGGCGCAGCGCCATCGCGACGGCCGCGTTGCTCTCGTGACCGGCCGAGCCGATCGTGTAGAACGCCTCACCCTTGCCCTGCAACCACCTGATCGCGAGGTCGAGGTGGCGACTCTGGAGCTGTGCGTCGAAGTACGCGAGCAGGGTGCCCGGGTATTCTCCGCCGGATTCGCTCTTCGCCAGGTGTGTCGGCCACGTGCGCAGCCGCCGGACGACGTGATCGTCGATCGACTCGGGCATGTCTCAACGTATCGTGGAGCGGCTCCGGCGGGCGATATGGGTGTATGGGTCACCTGATATGGTCGGCAGTATGAAGACGACGATCGATCTTCCCGATCAGCTGATCCGCCGCGTCAAGCGCCTGGCCCGATCAGAGGGTGCCACGATGCGCGAGCTGATGATCGAGGGTCTGACTCGTGAGATCGAGCGCCGTTCCACTCCCCAGGTCAAGCCGGACTTCGCCTTCCCGACCTCAGGCGGCTCGGGCCTGCGAGCCGACATCGATCCGGCGACGATGACCGATCTCGCCTACGACCTGCCACGATGATCGCGGTCGACACCAACATCTTGGTCTACGCGCAGCGAGAGGACAGCCCTCAGCACCGACCTGCCCTCCAGGCCATCCGAGCGCTCGCCGAAGGCCAACGGCCATGGGCCGTGCCCTGGCCCTGCCTGCACGAGTTCCTCGCAATCGTGACCCACCCACGCATCTATCAGCCCCCCACGCCGGTCGACACGGCCGTCGCAGCGGTTGCTGCCCTGATCGCCACGCCCGGCTTCGGCCCGATCGGCGAGACCGACAACCACGCCTCATTGCTCGCCGATCTGCTCCGCAGCGGATCGATCGTCGGCCCCCGGGTCCACGATGCCCGGATCGCGGCGATCTGCCTCGACCACGGAGTCACCGAGCTATGGACCGCCGATCGCGATTTCAGCTACTTCCCAACCCTGGCGACGCGCAATCCGCTGGTCACCTGATCCGTCCGAACACCTCCGGTGTGCCGGAATGCCTGTCCACGTCACTCTGAGGCCAGACCTTCCACGCCAACGGGACGAACGCCAGGACGAGCAGGACGTTGACCGCCACCGCCAGTCCCGCGATGTTGCCGATGTGCGCGACGGGCCACAGCACTGCGGCCACGGCGACGCTGACGGCCGCCAGGCGAACGCCCAACCGTCGCAGGACGACGGCAGCCAAGACCAGTGACACCGGGAAGAACAGCCCCAGCGGCTTGATGATCGCGCCCGGACCGCTGGTGTCGACCAGGTCGACCCCGCCGAGCGCGACGTGGATCGTGTTGAAGCCGTAGGCCATGTTGCCGGCAGCACCGACGATGCCGACGAACAACGTCCACGCAGCCAACCAGCCGTGCGTCCAGGTCGCGATGCGCACGAGCACGAAGGCGTAGGCGATGGCGCCGAGCGCGTGGAGTGCCCCGGCGTCGGGATCCTCCCAACCACGGGCGGCATAGAGGCAGTCGACCAGCAGATAGAGCAGCGGAGCGACGACGAGCGCGCCGTTCAGCAGCAGGTCGGTGGGTGTCCGGTTAGTCCGGGATGTCTTCAAGAGGTTCATGGAGCCACTGTCCCGCGGCGAGATGGCACTCGGCGTCGGGGCCGACCCGGGAGATCTTGAGGGTCAGCCCCCATACGCGAGACGTCAACCTGTGCCACTAACGCGCCATGAGACGCCCGCTGCTCCTCGTCGTCGCGGGGACGGGCCTGCTCGTCGCAACCGGTTTCACCCTGGGGTTCCGGCTCGACAACCTGCACAACGGACTGCTCGCACTCTCCTTCACCGCGGTGGGCTCCTTCGTGCTCCATCGGCAGCCCGGCCAGCGCGAGGCCAAGCTGTTCCTCGCCGCGGGAGTGGCGCACGCAGTGATGTTCTTCGGCCGTCAGGTCGGGCAGCACGGCGACTTCCCGGCGGCGGAGTGGGTCGCCTGGTTCGGGGTCTGGCCGCTCCCCCTGGTGCTGGCCCTCGCCGGTGCCGCCATCATGGGATTTCCTGACGGGCGCCTGCCGGGGCCGGCGTGGACCATCGCCTTCAGGATCATGCTCGGCGCTGCCGTGGTGCTCTCGATGGTCTCCGCGCTCTGGCCCGTCGAGTACGCCCGCACGGGCATCGTCGTCGCGCACCCGTTCGACCTGCCGGGTGGCCAGGCCGCGGAGTCGTTCTTCGACGTGGCGAGACCCGTGTGCTACACGGCGTTCCAGCTCCTGTGGGCGATGTGCGTGGTGGCCAGGCTTCGCCGGGCGTCAACCGATGAGGCGCATCAGCTGCGCTGGTTCGTCTCGGCCGTCGCAGGGAGCGCGGTGGTGTTGCTCCTCGGTCTGGCCACGGACGGCTCCCCTCGCGCCGGCGTGCTGGCGGTGTCGCTCGTCCCCGTCGCCGCGGGAATCGCGATCGTGGAGTCTGCCTACGAGGTGCTCCTGCGGGAGCTCCGGGCCGCGGCCAAACGGATCGTGACGGCACAGGACGATGCCCGCCGACGAATCGAGCGTGACCTGCACGACGGCGCTCAACATCGACTGGTGACCCTGGGGATCGACCTGGGGCGACTCGTGGACCGGGCCGAGAGGGCCGGCGACCCCGAGCTCGTCGCCGCAGCCGTTTCGGCACGACGACAACTACTCGACGCGACGGCCGAGCTCCGTGAGCTGGCGCGCGGAATCCACCCCGCGGTGCTCACCCAGGACGGCCTCGCTGCCGCCCTCGAGCGCCTCGTCGACGGCTCGACCATCCCGGTCCGGCTCGCTGTCGACATGACCGACCGATGTCCGCCGGAGATCGAGGCAACCGCATACTTCGTCGCCAGCGAGGCACTCACCAACGCGACCCGGCACAGCGGGGCCAGCCAGTGCGCGGTCTCCGTCGTGCGTACGCCCTCAACCCTTCGCCTCGACGTCACCGACGACGGACGCGGCGGCGTGACCACCGGCGGCGGACTGGCAGGCATGGCGGATCGGGTCACCTCGCTCGGCGGTCGCCTCGCCGTGGAGTCCCCCGCCGACGGCGGGACCTGTTTGCGAATGGAGCTCCCGTGCGCGTGATGTTGGCCGATGACGCCGTCCTGTTCCGCGAGGGAGTCGCTCGCGTGCTCGCCGAGTCCGGGTTCGAGGTCACCGGCCAGGCGAGCGACGGCTCGTCACTGGTCGAGCTGGTGCTCGCCGATCCTCCTGAGGTCGCGATCATCGACATCCGCATGCCACCGACCCATTCTGCCGAAGGGGTCGACGCGGCGGTGGCGATCCGGGCCTCGGCACCCGGCGTCGGTCTGATGCTGCTCTCACAGCACGTCGAAGCGCACCACGCCCTGCGGCTGATGACCGAGTTCGAGGGGGGCGTCGGGTATCTCCTCAAGGACCGGGTCTCGGACCTCGCGGCGTTCGCGCTCGACGTCCGCCGGGTCGCCAGCGGCGAGGTCGTGATCGACCCTGAGCTCGTCGCCCGGCTGATCGCCCGTCGCCGTGAGGACGATCCCCTCGGCATCTTGACCGGTCGCGAGCGCGACGTCCTCTCGCTCATGGCGCAAGGCCTCAGCAACCGGGCACTCGCCGTCGAGCTGCACCTGAGCGTCAAGACCGTCGAGGCACACGTCAGCAGCATCTTCACGAAGCTCGACCTCCAGCCCGACCAGCGCGACCACCGGCGGGTGCTGGCCGTGCTCGCGTTCCTCCGCGCCTAGGGCACACCCGATCCGCCCTCAGCGAACACGCGTCACGGGCCGGAATGCCCACCCCGTCTCCGCAGTTGAGCCCGTCAGACTCAACTCTGAGGAGCACGGCATGACCGCATTGCAGAAGTTCCCCGTCCTGGCCCTGGCAGACGTCGTCGTGCTGCCGGGCATGGTCGTACCGATCGAGCTCGACGACGCGTCCCGCGCGGCCGTCGATGCCGCCCGGACCAGCAACGACGACCGATTGCTGGTCGCCCCCCGTCTCGAGGACCGATATGCGACGCACGGCGTCATCGCGACGATCCAGCAGGTCGGCCGCCTCCCCGGCGGAGGCCCCGGCGCCGTCATCCAGGCCGAGCAGCGCGCCCATATCCAAGGCGGTGTGACTGGCCCCGGCGCCGCCTTGTGGGTCGAGGCCGAGCTGATCGAGGACGAGCCTGCCACCGAAGCCATTCGCGATCTGGCCACTGAGTACAAGGGCCTCCTCGTCACGATCCTGCAGAAGCGCAACGCCTGGCAGGTCATCGACTCGGTCCAGCGGCTGACCGATCCCGGCGCACTCGCGGACACCGCGGGCTATGCGTCATACCTCGACCTGGAGCAGAAGCGTCAGCTCCTCGAGACCCCCGAGGTCGACCTGCGCCTGACCGTGCTGATCGAGTGGGCCCGCACCTATCTCACCGAGGCCGAGGTCAACGAGAGCATCGCCGACTCGGTGCACGAGAGCATCGAGAAGAACCAGCGTGAGTTCATGCTGCGACAGCAGCTGTCCGCGATCCGCAAGGAGCTCGGCGACGACGAGCCCGAGGGCACCCAGGACTACCGCGCCCGGGTCGAGGAGGCGGACCTGCCCGAGGACGTTCGCAAGGCCGCCCTGCGGGAGGTCGCCAAGCTCGAGCGAGGCAGTGACCAGAACCCCGAGGCGGGCTACATCCGCACGTGGCTCGACACCGTCCTCGAGCTCCCCTGGGGCGTCAAGACCGATGACCGCACCGACATCGCCGCCGCCCGCGAGGTCCTCGACACCGATCACCACGGCCTCGACGACGTCAAGGACCGGATCGTGGAGTACCTCGCGGTGCGCGCCCGGCGGAGCGAGCGTGGCCTGGAGGTCGTCGGTGGCCGCGGATCGGGCGCCGTCATGGCTCTTGTCGGCCCTCCCGGCGTCGGCAAGACCTCGCTCGGCGAGAGCGTCGCGCGTGCCCTCGGGCGCAACTTCGTCCGGGTCGCCCTGGGTGGTGTCCGCGATGAGGCAGAGATCCGCGGCCACCGTCGGACGTATGTCGGCGCGCTGCCCGGCCGCCTGGTCCGCGCGATCGGCGAAGCCGGCTCGATGAACCCCGTGGTGCTGCTCGACGAGATCGACAAGGTCGGCGCCGACTATCGCGGCGATCCCGCGGCGGCGCTCCTCGAGGTGCTCGATCCGGCGCAGAATCACACATTCCGCGATCACTACCTCGATCTGGACCTCGACCTGTCGGACGTGCTGTTCCTGGCGACCGCCAACGTCGTCGAGTCGATCCCGCAGGCCCTGCTCGACCGCATGGAGCTCGTCCAGCTGGACGGCTACACCGAGGACGACAAGGTTGCGATCGCCCGTCACTACCTCGCTCCTCGTCAGCTCGAGCGTGCTGCGCTGACGAGCGACGAGGTCACGATCACCGACGAGGCCCTGCGGGAGATCGCCGCGTCGCACACCCGTGAGGCCGGGGTGCGCCAGATGGAGCGACTCCTCGCCAAGGTGTTCCGCAAGGTCACGACCAGACTGGCCGACCCCTCCGTCGACCTGCCCGTCGTGGTCGACGAGCTGACCCTCGTGGACTACCTCGGCAGGCCGCGGTTCGTTCCCGAGTCCGAGGAACGTACGGCCGTGCCCGGCGTCTCGACCGGGCTCGCGGTGACCGGGCTCGGCGGCGACGTGCTGTTCATCGAGGCCAGCGCCTACGACGGCGAGCGCAGCCTGGCGATCACCGGCCAGCTGGGTGACGTGATGAAGGAGTCAGCGCAGATCGCGCTGTCCTACGTCCGGTCGCACGCCGAAGCGATCGGCATCGCCCCGGAAACCCTGGAGCGGGCGATCCACCTCCACGTGCCGGCCGGTGCGGTGCCCAAGGACGGTCCGTCTGCGGGCATCACGATGGTCACGGCGCTCACCTCCCTGGCCCTTGGCCGCAACGTCCGCGCCGATGTCGGAATGACCGGCGAGGTCACCCTCAACGGGCGGATCCTGCCGATCGGAGGCGTCAAGCAAAAGCTCATGGCCGCCCAGCGGGCCGGTCTCAAGACCGTCTTCATCCCCGCACGCAACGAGGTCGACCTCGCCGATGTGCCCGCGGACGTCCTCGCGGACCTTGACGTACGCCCGGTGGCCGACGTCGCCGAGGTCCTGGCTCTTGCCCTGGAACCGCAAGCCGAGATCGGGGGGCGCGCCGCGGCCTGACACGTCGCGATCCCCGGCCAGTCGGTACGGTGTGAGGGAGGACACACGGAAGCAGGTGGGGATGACGGCAGAGGAATCGACAGGACCCAAGCCGGTCGAGGAACGTACCCGGGTCGTCATCCGCTTCGCTGGCGATTCCGGCGACGGCATGCAGCTCACGGGTGACCGTTTCACGCAGGACACGGCCGACTTCGGCAATGACCTGTCGACGCTTCCCAATTTCCCTGCCGAGATCCGTGCCCCCGCAGGCACCCTTCCGGGCGTCTCCTCGTTCCAGATCCACTTCGCCGACTACGACATCCTGACGCCGGGTGATCGGCCCGACGTCCTGATCGCCATGAACCCGGCGGCGCTCAAGGCCAACATCGCCGACCTGCAGCCCGGCGGGACAGCAATCGTCGACGCCCACGAGTTCACCGATCGCAACCTCAAGCGCGTCGGCTATGCCGGCAACCCGCTCGAGGACGGATCGCTCAACGCCTATCAGCTGCACGCGATCGATCTGACCGGGTTGACGGTCGGCTCGGTCGCCGAGTTCGGCCTGTCCCGCAAGGACGCCTCTCGCGCCAAGAACATGTTCGCGCTCGGCCTCGTCAGCTGGATGTTCGGTCGTCCGATCGAGGGCAGCACCACGTTCCTCGAGCGCAAGTTCGCGGCCGACCCCGACATCCGCGACGCCAACATCGCCGCGCTCCGCACCGGATTCCACTTCGGCGAGACAACCGAGTCGTTCGCCGTCTCCTATGTCGTCAAGCCTGCCGTGATCCCCGCCGGGCGCTATCGCAACATCTCGGGCAACACCGCCCTGTCCTACGGCTTGGTCGCCGCCGGGCAGCTCTCCGGGCTACCGGTGTTCCTGGGCGCCTACCCCATCACTCCGGCCTCGGACATCCTGCACGAGCTGTCCAGGCACAAGGCGTTCGACGTCACGACATTCCAGGCCGAAGACGAGATCGCCGGTGTCGGCGCGGCTCTGGGTGCGAGCTATGGCGGCGCCTTGGGGGTGACGACCACCTCCGGACCGGGGCTTGCCCTCAAGGGTGAGACGATCGGGCTCGCGGTGATGCTGGAGATTCCGCTGATCGTCGTCGACGTGCAGCGCGGCGGCCCCTCGACCGGGTTGCCGACCAAGACCGAGCAGTCCGACCTGCTCCAGGCCATGAACGGCCGAAACGGTGAGGCGCCCGTGCCGGTCGTTGCCGCTCAGTCACCCGCCGACTGCTTCGATGCGGCCATCGAGGCGGCACGGATCGCAGTGACCTACCGGACCCCGGTGATCCTGCTCTCCGACGGCTATCTCGCCAACGGGTCCGAGCCGTGGAAGCTGCCCGACGTGTCCGCCCTCCCGCGCATCGAGCCGGCCTTTGCGTCTCATGATCCTGATTCGGTGTTCCTCCCCTATTCGCGAGACCCACATACCCTGGCCCGTCCGTGGGCGCCGCCGGGCGTCGCGGGGCTCGAGCACCGCATCGGGGGTCTGGAGAAGGCGGACGGGACCGGCGACATCTCCTACGACCCGGCCAATCACGACCTGATGGTGCGGACGCGTCAGGCCAAGGTCGACGCCGTCGCGGACTCGATCCCCGACCTCGTCGTCGACGACCCGGACGGTCGGGCCAAGATCCTGGTGATCGGCTGGGGGTCGACATACGGGCCGATCGGCGCCGGCTGTCGCCGAGCCCGGGTGGCGGGCCATCGCATCGCCCAGGCCCACCTGCGGCACCTCAACCCGTTCCCCAGCAATCTGGGACAAGTACTCAGGTCGTACGACCGGGTCATCGTCCCTGAGATGAACCTCGGTCAGCTCCGCGGCCTGTTGCGCGCGAAGTATCTCGTCGACGCCGAGGGCTACAACGCCGTTCGAGGTATGCCGTTCGGCGCGGCCGAGCTCGGCGCCCACTTCATCGAGCTGTGCATCAAGACCGATCCGGACTGGGAGACCTCATGACCATCGATCTCGGCATGCCGCTCGGCAACGGCCTCGACGGCATACCGACAGCCGACGAGCTCCAGACGCGCAAGGAGTTCTCCTCCGACCAGGAGGTGCGGTGGTGTCCCGGCTGCGGGGACTATGCGGTCCTCGCCGCGGTGCAGGGCTTCATGCCCGAGCTCGGCCTGCGCCGGGAGAACATCGTGTTCATCTCCGGCATCGGTTGCGCCGCACGCTTCCCCTACTACCTCGACACCTACGGCCTGCACTCGATCCACGGCCGCGCCCCGGCCATCGCGACCGGGCTCGCGACATCGCGCGCCGACCTGAGCGTCTGGGTTGTGACCGGCGACGGTGACGCACTGTCGATCGGCGGCAACCACTTGATCCACGCGCTGAGGCGCAACGTCAACATGACGATCCTGCTGTTCAACAATCGCATCTACGGCCTCACCAAGGGCCAGTACTCTCCCACCTCCGAGCCCGGCAAGGTGACCAAGTCGACCCCCCAGGGCTCGATCGACGCCCCGCTCAACCCGTTGTCGTTGGCGCTCGGCGCCGAGGCGACCTTTGTGGCCCGCACGATCGACTCGGACCGCAAGCACCTGACAGCTGTGCTGTCGGCCGCGGCGCGACACCGCGGGACGTCGCTGGTCGAGATCTATCAGAACTGCCCGATCTTCAACGACGGGGCCTTCGGCGCGGTCAAGGACGCAAGCACCCGCGACGAGGCCATCATCCCGCTGGAGCACGGCGAGCCGATCCGCTTCGGCCTCGAGGGCCACCTCGGCGTCGTCCGTTCGTCCGGTGGCGGAGTCGAGGTCGTCGAGGTCGACGACTCCAACGTGGGTGACGTGCTGGTCCACGACGCCTACGCCCCCGACGCGACCATGGCGTTCGCGCTGTCGCGCATCACCGACAGCGGCATTCTCAGGCGTGCACCGATCGGCATCTTCCGCCAGGTCGACCGACCGACATACGACGACCTGAGCCGCGAGCAGGCCACGCTCGCCGGCGACACACCGTCGCTGCAAGACCTGCTCGACGGCCCCGATGCGTGGACCGTCTGAGGCTCACAGTGCCGCGACGACGAAGCTGACTGTCGTGGTTGTGCTGCCGCCGATGTTGAGCGTGCCGAAGGTGCGCGCGCCCTCGACCTGACAGTCCCCGGCCGTCCCGCTGACCTGCTTGGAAGCGTCCAGCAGCATGCGTACGCCGGTGGCGCCCACCGGGTGCCCACCGCCGATCAGCCCGCCACTTGGATTGATCGGCAGCCGGCCACCGGCAGCGATCGATCCGTCCTCGATCGCCTTCCACGACTCCCCCGGCCCAGTCAGCCCGATGTGATCGATCGCCAGGTATTCACTCGGCGTGAAGCAGTCGTGGGTCTCGAGGCCGTCGAGATCGTCGAGGGTGACCCCCGCGCGGCCGAATGCGTCGTGGACGGCATCGCGGACGTGCGGGAGCACGTAGGGGTTGTCGGCGTCGCGCTGGAGCTTCTGATCGAGTCCCAGCCCGACCGTCCGGTGCCCCCAACCCTGCAGTAGCGCGATGGCCCGGGCGCCCGGGTGCCGGCGGAGGTAGGCATCGGTCACGAGCACAACGCCGGCAGCGCCGTCGGTCACCTGGCTGCAGTCATAGCGACGCAACGTTCCGTCGACCACGGGGTTGGTGGCGTCGTCCGCACCGATCTGGCCGACGAGATCACCCACGTCCCACCCCCGGGTCTGCGCGAGAGGGTTGCGCCGGGCATTGGCGAAGTTGAGGTTCGCGATGCCGCGCAGGTGGACCTCGTCGAGTCCGTAGCGGCGGTCGTACTCCGCAGCGATCTCGCTGAACATGTGGGGCCACACGAAGCGGGCGTCGTGGCCCTCGTGGCCGACCCACGCGGCAGCACCGAGGTGCGCTGCCGCGGCGTCGCCGGGCACCGTTCGTTCCAGCTCGGCGCCGATCACGAGGGAGCTCTCGTAGTGGCCCGCCTGCAGGTCCGACATCGCCGCAAGCACCGCGATGCTGCCCGACGCGCAGGCCGCCTCGTGTCGTGACGACGGCGTGCCCCACAGGTCCGGTCGGACCGTCGCGGGCATCGCACCGAGGTGGCCCTGACCCGTGAAGAGCTGGCCGAAGGCATTGCCCACGTGGATCACGCCGATGTCGACGCCACCGACGCCGGCGGCCTCGAGCGTGTGGTCCACGACCTCGCCGAACAGGTCGGAGAAGTCCTTGCCCTCACGGGTCAAATTGCGCGCGAAGTCGGTTTGATGACCACCCAGCACCCAGATGTTGGTAGTGGTCATCGGCTCAGAGCGCGGCGTAGGCCGGCTTGATGACGTCGTTGATGATCGCTAGCCGCTCGTCGAACGGCAGGAACGCACTCTTCATGGCGTTGACGGTGAACCACCGCAGGTCGTCGATGCCGTAGTCGAACGCGTCGACGAGCAACGAGAACTCCCGTGACATCGACGTGCCGCTCATGAGTCGATTGTCGCAGTTGACCGTGACCCGGAAGCCGAGATCCTTGAGCCTGCCGATCGGGTGATCGGCGATCGACCGCATGCCGGGGACCGCGTTGGTCTGCAGGTTGGATGACGGGCACATCTCCAGTGGGATGCGACGATCCCGGATGTAGGCCGCGAGGCGACCCAGGCGCGGTCCACCAGCAGCGTCGAAATCGATGTCGTCCACGATGCGTACGCCGTGGCCGAGCCGCTCGGCACCGCACCGCTGGATGGCCTGCCAGATCGAGGGCAGCCCAAATGCCTCACCGGCGTGGATCGTGAAGTGCGCATTCTCCCGGCGGAGATACTCAAATGCCTCCAGGTGGAGGATCGGCGGGAATCCGTCCTCGGCGCCGGCGATGTCGAAGCCCGCGACGCCGCGATCGCGGTGGTCGACGGCGATCTCGGCGATCTCCATGCCCCGTTTGGCGTGCCGCATCGCGGTGAGCAGCTGGCCCACGACGATCGGGTGACCCAGGCCGGCCGCCTCCTCGCATCCCTCGACGATGCCGGTCTGCACCGCGTCGACGGTCTCGGTCAGGGACAGACCCGCTGACAGGTGCTGCTCCGGTGCCCACCGCAGCTCGGCATAGACGCAGCCATCCGTGGCCAGGTCTACAACCGACTCGCGGGCGACCCGTGCGAGGTCCTCAGGTCGCTGCATGACCGCCACGGTGTGGACGAAGGTCTCGAGATAGCGCTCGAGCGAGCCCGAGCTCGACGACTCCTCGAACCACGCGCCCAGCGACTCGGCGCCATCGGCGGGAAGGTCGTGGCCGATCTCAGCCGCGATCTCGACGATCGTGGCCGGCCGCACACCTCCGTCGAGGTGTTCGTGGAGGGCGACCTTGGGGGCCTTGGCGATCTGTTCGGAAGTGGCGCTCACGGGTTTCATCGTGTCATGGCCCCATCAGCCGGACGACAGTCTCCGCGACGCACGCCGGCTTGTCCTGTCCCTTGATCTCGACGGTGTGCTGCAGCGTGGCGCGCTGGCCCTTCTCGATCTCCTCGACCTCCAGGAGATCGACCCGGTTGCGGACCTTGGAACCGACGATCACCGGCGACACGAACCGCACCTTGTTGAGCCCGTAGTTGACCCGCGCGACGTCGCCGGCGAAGGCGTAGACCTGCGCACCGAGGAACGGGAGCATCGACAAGGTGAGATAGCCGTGCGCCACGGTCGCACCGAACGGTCCTCCCGCGGCTCGCTCGGGATCGACGTGGATCCATTGCCGATCGCCCGTCGCGTCGGCGAACAGGTCGATCCGCTCCTGCGTGATGGCGACCCACTCGCTGACTCCGAGCTCTTCTCCGGCCGCCGCCGCGATTTCCGAGCGATTGTTCAAGATGCGCATCTGTCCAACCTAACGAATGCGGTCGATGACCACCGACGACACGTCCACGCTGCCGGCGCCGATGTCGTAAGCACCCTCGAGCGCGCCACTCGCGCGCTCGAACCGCTCAGGTGTGTCGGTGTGCAGTGTCAACAGCGGCTGACCTGCGGTGACCTCGTCCCCGGGCTTGGCGTGCATCACGACCCCGGCACCGGCCTGGACCTGTTCGCCCGGACGTGATCGACCCGCCCCGAGTCGCCAGGCCGCCACCCCGACGCTCAAGGCGTCGAGTCGCGTCAGCGTGCCGGACGAGGGCGCCTTGACGACGTGCAACTCCTTCGACTTCGGCAGCTCAGCCGCCGGATCTCCACCCTGGGCCGCGATCATCCGCCTCCACACGTCCATGGCTCCGCCGGATGCCAGGACGTCGGCCGGGTCGATGTCATCCTTCCCGGCGGCGGCGAGCATCTCACGGGCCAGCTCGACGGTCAGCTCGACGACATCTGCCGGCCCTCCCCCGGCGAGCACCTCGAGCGACTCCGCGACCTCGCACGCGTTGCCGGCCGTCAGCCCGAGGGGGGTCGACATGTCGGTCAGCAGCGCGACGGTCCTGACGCCAGCGTCATTGCCAAGAGCCACCATGATCTGCGCCAGCTCCCGCGCCTGATCCTGGCTCTTCATGAAGGCCCCTGAGCCAACCTTGACATCGAGCACCAGCGCGCCTGTGCCTTCAGCGATCTTCTTGCTCATGATCGAGCTCGCGATCAACGGGATCGCCTCGACCGTGCCGGTCACGTCCCGAAGCGCGTAGAGCTTCTTGTCCGCCGGGGCGAGCCCGGGGCCGGCGGCGCAGATCACTGCACCGACGTCCTCGAGCTGAGCCATCATCTCCTCGGTGGTCAGGGCGGCACGCCAGCCCGGGATCGACTCGAGCTTGTCCAGGGTGCCACCGGTATGGCCGAGGCCACGGCCCGACAGCTGGGGCACCGCGACGCCACACGCGGCAACGAGTGGCGCCAACGGCAGCGTGATCTTGTCGCCCACACCACCCGTGGAGTGCTTGTCAGCGGTTTTCCACGACAGCGACGAGAAGTCCATGCGCTCGCCACTGGCGATCATCGCGCCAGTCCACCGGCTGATCTCGCGACGATCCATGCCGTTGAGGAGGATCGCCATGGCCAGGGCCGACATCTGCTCGTCCGCGACGACGCCACGCGTGTAGGCATCGACGACCCAGTCGATCTGTGCATCGTCGAGCTCGTGCTTGTCACGCTTGGCCGCGATCACCTCGACCGCATCGAATGGTTCAGTCATGGCAGTCCTCCTCGTCAGTTGGCCCCTGGTGCGTGCGCGACATCGATCCGTTCGAATCCACGCAGGACCCAGGTCGGGCGGCGCGGCGCCTCACCCACCAAGGTGAGGTGGGGGAACCGGTCGAGCAGTGTCTGCAGGCTGATCTGGAGCTCGAGCCGGGCGAGCGGAGCGCCGAGGCAGAAGTGCAGGCCCATGCCGAACCCGACGTGGGGGTTGGGGTCGCGGCCCACGTCGAAGGTGTCAGCATCGGCGAATGCAGCCGGGTCACGGTTGGCCGAGCCCATCAGGCAGGCCACCTTCTGTCCTGCGTGGATCACCTGACCGCACACCTCGACATCGGCTGTCGCGGTGCGTTCGAACAGCTGTAGTGGGGCATCGAACCGGATGAGCTCCTCGAGCGCAGTGTCGATCGAGACCTCGCCCGAGGTGACGCGGGTCAGCTGGTCCGGATGGCTCAGCAGCGCGTGCATGCCGTTGCCGAAGACGTTGACCGATGCCTCGTGGCCGGCGTTGAGCAACAGCACGACCGACGCGACGAGCTCGTCGTCGGTGAGCGCGGATCCTTCGGCGCGGACCCGGATCAGGTCGCTGATCAGGTCGTCGCCGCCCGCACCCGATGAGACAGCGATCCGTCGCCGGTCGACGACCTCACGGACATAGGCCGAGAATGCCGTGCTTGCCTCGATCGCGGCGGACTTGGTCGTGGCCGTCACGTGGGGCTCATACATGGAGACGATGGCCTGCGACCAGTCACGCAGCCGCTCGTGATCCTCGCGGGGGACGCCCAGGAGGTCGGCGATGACGTAGACCGGCATCGGCTCGGCGTAGCGACTGAGGATGTCCACCGCCTGGGGTGATTGCCCGTCCTCGCCGGGCTCGAACAACCCTTCCACCATCTCCGTCGCCAGATCTTGGATCCGCGAACGCATCCGCTCCACGTGCCCCCGCGAGAATGCGGAGGACACCAGCTTGCGAAGGCGGGTGTGGGCGGGTGGCTCGTTCTCCATCATCTGGTTGCGGTGCAGCGCGTTGAACGGCTCCATCTGCGACGCCGGCTCCCGGTCGGTCCAGAGCCGCCCGAAGGTGCGGTCGCGCAGCACCAGGCCGACCGACTCGTGGGTCGTGGCCAGCCACACACCCATGGGTTCGTGCCAGAGGACGGGCCCGCTGGCGCGCAGGGCGGCGAGCACGGGATAGGGATCCCGCAGGAACTCCGGGCTACCGACGTCGAGCTGGACCGCGTAACGAGTCAACGCTCGAGATCCTCGGCACCAAAGGCGTCCGGAAGCACCTCGGTCATGGTCTTGACACCGCTCGGCGTCATGAGCTGCATGTCCGGTCCGCCGTTCTCCCACAGGAGCTGTCGACACCGGCCGCACGGCATCAGGGGCGCGCCCTGCGCGTCGACGCAGACCACCGCGATCAGCCGTCCGCCACCGGTCGCGTGCAGCGCAGAGACCATGCCGCACTCGGCGCACAGCGCCACTCCGTAGGCGGCGTTCTCGACGTTGCAACCCAGCACGACCCGGCCGTCGTCGACGAGACCCGCGACGCCGACCTTGTAGTTGGAGTAGGGCGCATAGGCCCGACCCATCACCTCGGTGGCGTATGAGGTGAGCGCACTCCAGTCGACCGGAGCGTCGACACTGGTGTGGATGCTCGGCAGACGCTTCGAGGAGGTGTTGGACTCCTCATCTGGACCAGTCATCAACCTGCACTGCCTTTTCGATAGGGCTTGCCGTCGGCGGCGGGCATACGTAGCCTCTGGGCGCCCAGGGCCAGCACGAACAGGGTTGTGACGTAGGGCGTCATGACCGTGAACTCGCGCGGCACGGAGTCCGTCGACAGGAACCAGGTCAAGATCGCGACACCGGCGACGCCCATCACGATCGCGCCCGGAATCTGCTTGCGGACCACGCGGAGGACAGCGAGCAGCAGCAGCCCCAGTCCGACGAGCAGCAGCAGGGCGTGGACCGCAGAGGTGTCGCGCAGGCGCAGCGAGTCGGTGTAGCCGAATGTCAGGGCGCCGGCCAGCAGGCCGCCGGGGCGCCAGTTGCCGAAGATCATCGCAGCCAGGCCGATGTAGCCCCGGCCGCCGGTCTGGTTGGCGCTGTAGCCGCTCGAGGCGACCAGTGCGAGGAATCCGCCGCCGATACCCGCCAAGGCGCCGGAGACCAGGACCGCGACGTACTTGTGGAAGTAGACGTTGACACCCAGCGTCTCGGCGGCCTGCGGGTTCTCACCGCACGAACGCAGGCGCAGTCCGAAGGGCGTTCGCCACAGGATCCACGCCGAGAACACGACGAGCGCGAACGCGAACAGGCTCAGCGAGGAGATCCTGGTGGTCAGCGCGGCTACCACCGACGCCACGTCGGAGACGAAGAACCAGTGCCGGTCCGCCAGGTTGAGTGCCGCGTCGGAGATGCCCGGGATCGTGATCTCGGTGGGCCGATCCAGACCCACGAGCTGGCGGGGGCCACCACCCTCGTAGTCGGAGAAGACCGCCTCGGCCAGATAGGTCGCGACACCGGCGCCGATCAGGTTGATCGCGACACCCGACACGATGTGGTCGACGCCGAACGTCACGGTTGCCACGGCATGCAGCAGGCCGCCGACCAGGCCGAGCAGTGCTGCTCCCAGGACTCCCACCCATGCACTCTCGGAGTGGTAGGTGAAGAATGCCGCGCCCCACGTGCCGAGGATCATCTGGCCCTCGAGGCCGATGTTGACGACACCGGCACGTTCGGCCCAGAGGCCGCCCAGCGCGGCCAGGAGGATCGGGCAGGTCGCGATGATCGCGGCCCTGATCGTGCCGGCGGAGTCGAGGTCGTTGGTGTCGGTGACGATGCGGACGAGTGAGACCACGGCGATGCCGACCAGCGAGAGATAGAACCAGCCCTTCGTGAGTCGGGCGAGCAGGCCGGGAGACGCCTGCGGCGCCTGCGTAGTGGTCATGCGGATGCCCCCTTCGCCGTGGCGAGCTTCTGGCTGACGACCCGTTGCTCGAGTCGCGCACGCCAGCGGCGGACGACCTCATAGCTCACGACCACCGCGAGGACCGCGACGCCCTGGGTGATCTGCACGATGCTCGGTGAGATGTCGGTGCCGAAGGTCAGCGTGTTGGACTGCGCGGACAAGAACGCGAACAGCAGGGCACCGAACAGCATGCCGATCGGGCTGTTGCGACCCAGCAGGGCCACCGCGATCCCGAGGAAGCCGAGGCCGAACTGGAACGACGTGCCATAGGATCCCGCGCTGCCGAACAGCGCCGGCATCCACACCAGGCCCGCCACACCGCCGGACAGCAGCATCGAGATCAGGATCATCCGCTTGGGATTGACGCCCGATGCCAGTGCGGCGGTCTCGGACTGTCCGCTGGCACGCAGGTCGAAGCCGAATCGGGTCTTGTTGAGCAGGACCCAGAAGCCGGCGCCGACGAGCACTGCGAAGATCGCCAAGGTCCAGATCTGCCCGTCCCGCGGCTCATACGGAGTGAAACCCTCGATCATGCTGCTCTCGGAGAGCTTCTCGGTGCGCACGGTGTTGCCCTCGCGCACGCCGTAGCGGTTGACGAGATAGCCCACCAGGGTCAGGGCGATCGCGTTGAGCATGATCGTCGAGATGACCTCGCTGACCCCCCGCGCGGTCCTGAGGATGCCCGCGATGCCGGCCCACGCCGCGCCGACGACGACCGCGATGACCAAGGAAACCGCGACGTTGAGGAATCCCCCGACGTAGGCCGCGCCGGCGAACGACGCGGCGGCGAAGGACGCCATGAGGTATTGGCCCTCGAGGCCGATGTTGAACAGGCCCATCCGAAAGCCGATCGCGGCAGCGACGGCGGAGATGTAGATCATCGCGGTCTGGTTGACGATGTTGACCCGTAGCCGGGGCAACGGGTCACTGAACATCGCTGACCAGAACTCACCCGGCGAGCTGCCCACCGCGGCGATGACGCTCGTCGTGACCAGGACGGAGACCACGACCGCGATGGCCGGGGCGAGCAGCGCCATGCCGATCGTACGAAGACGTACGGCGTTCACGCCGCCTCCCCTCCGGTCATGGCGGCGCCGAGATCTTGCGGTGTCACCTTGGCGGGCTCGAAGGTGCCGACGAACCGGCCTCTCAGGATCACCTGGATCGTGTCGGACAGGCCGATCAGCTCATCGAGGTCCGCAGAGATGAGCAGCACCGCAAGACCAGCGCGACGGGCCTGCTTGATGTGGTCCCAGATCGCGGCCTGGGCTCCCACGTCGACGCCGCGGGTCGGGTGGGACGCGATCAGCAGGACCGGGTCACCGCTCATCTCGCGTCCGACGATGAGCTTTTGCTGATTGCCGCCGGACAACGCCCGGGCCGGGGTGTCGATGCCGGGGGCACGGACGTCGTAGTCCTGCATGATCCGTGACGTGTCCTTGCGTGCACCGGACCGGTTGATCCAGGGGCCCCTGGCGTTGGGCGCCTCGGTCTGGTGGCCAAGCATGCGGTTCTCCCACAGCGGGGAGTCCAGCAGCAGACCGTGGCGCTGCCGGTCCTCGGGGATGTAGCCGATGCCGGCCTCGCGCAGCTTGCGGGTGTGCCAGTGCGTGACGTCCTGCGTCTCCAGCGTGATGCGGCCGCTGGTCGGGATGTGCATGCCCATGATGGCAGCGACGAGCTCGGACTGACCGTTGCCCTCGACGCCGGCGATCCCGAGCACCTCGCCGCGATGGATCGCCAGCGAGATGTCGGTCAACAGGTTGCGGCCGAACTCATCGGCGAGGGTGACGTCGTGGAGCTCGAGCACGGTGGTGTCGGTGACTGTCGACTCCCCGGTCTCCGGCGAGGGCAGCTCCGAGCCGACCATCAGCTCGGCGAGCTCTCGCTTGGTCGCGGTCTGCGGGTCGGCGGTTCCGACAGTCGTGCCGCGCCGCATGACGGTGATGTCGTCGGCAATGGCGAGGATCTCGTCGAGCTTGTGGGAGATGAACAGCACCGACTTGCCGGCACCGCGCAGCTCGCGGAGGTTGTCGAACAACGCCTCGACCTCCTGCGGCACGAGCACCGCTGTCGGCTCGTCGAGGATGATGATCTTGGCCCCGCGATAGAGCACCTTGGCGATCTCGAGCCGCTGGCGGGCGGCGACACCGAGCTTCTCGACCAGCATGTCGGGCTCGAGGCCGAAGCCGAACCGTTCGGAGATGCGGTGGATCTCGGCTCGCGCGTTGTCACCGATGCCGTGCAGCTTCTCGGCCCCGAGCACCATGTTCTCCAGCACCGTCAGGTTGTCGGCCAGCATGAAGTGCTGGAAGACCATGCCGACACCGTGCTCGATGGCGTCGGTCGGCGACTTGAGGGACACGACCTCGCCGTCGATCTCGATCGTGCCGTCGTCAGGCCTCTGGACCCCGTAGAGGATCTTCATGAGCGTCGACTTGCCGGCACCGTTCTCGCCGATCAGGGCATGCACCGTGCCCGAGCGGATCGTCACATCGACATCATGATTGGCGATCACGCCGGGGAAGCGCTTGCCGATCCCCCGCAGCTTCACCGCATCCACAACAGACGACATGGACACTCCTCCCGCAACACGCTCGACAGCACTGGCTTGCGACCCAAAGGTGCGGACCTGGGCTGAACGCTACCGCGCCCAGCCCAGGTCCGTTGGCACCTGTTTGTTGCCCATTCCCTTACGGAGTGGTCGGCACCTTGACCTCACCGCTGATGATCTGGGCCTTGTAGTCGTCGATGTCACTTGCGATGTCATCCACGAAGCCACCGGACGTCGAATAGCCGACGCCATCTGCCTTGAGGTCATAGACCTGGTAGCTCGTCAGGGCCTTGCCGCCGTCGACCGACTTCACGAAGTCGTAGGTCGCGGTGTCGACGCGCTTGAGCATCGACGTCAGGATGCGTGGCTTCTGCGCGTCGGTCGCAGTGAGGTACTGGTCGGAGTCCACACCGATCGCGAACTTGCCCTCACCTGCGTCCACCGCGGCGTCGAAGACACCGGAGCCCGAACCGCCGGCAGCGTGGTAGACCACGTCGGCGCCCTTGTCGAACTCGCCCGTCGCGGCAGCCTTGCCTCCGGCCGGATCGCCGAAGCCCTTGAGATCGGACTCCTGGATGTAGGCGACCTCGACCTTGATGTCGGGCTTGGCAGCCTTGGCGCCCGCAACATACCCGGCCTCGAACTTCTTGATGAGGTCGTTGTTGACGCCACCGACGAAGCCGATCGTGCCGGACTTGCTCTTCTCTGCGGCGGCGACGCCGACCAGGAAGGAGCCCTGCTCCTCGGCGAAACCGAGGTAGGCAACGTTGTCGTTGGCCTCCTTGTCAGGATCGAAGCCGTCGATCACGCCGAAGTTGACCTCCGGGAAGTCAGGAGCGACCTTGTTGACCGACTCGCTGTAGGCGAAGCCGACACCGATGACGGCCGTCGCGCCGTTCTCGGCGAAGTTGCGCAGGCGGTCCTCGCGAGCGGACTCGGCCTCACCATCGGTGGCCTCGCCCTCGACACACGTCGCGTCGAACTCTTCGACGGCCTTCTCCAGACCGGCGTAGGCCGAGTCGTTGAACGACTGGTCGCCGCGGCCACCCACGTCATAGGCCAGACCGATCTTCGGTCCGTCGCCGTCGGCGCTCTTGCAGACGTCCTTGCCGGCTGCGGGCTTGTCACCGCTCTTGTTGCCGTCACCTTCGCTGCTGCCGCAACCCGCGAGGGTGAGGGCGGCGACACAAGCGACGGCGGAAAGCTTGGTCAATCGACGCAAAATTCCTCCTCGGTACGGAGCCGGGAGCCCGGCACGTGTTCAGACCCTAGTTGTCGGGTGGGTCGTGCGGGAGGGTCTGGAAGACATTCAGCGGAGTCGTAACCCATTTGTCACTTGCGCGCGTGGAGCCGGCCCTGCTCAGCTCACGGCGGCCGTGGCCAGCACCTTGGCGCCGATCGCGATGGCCCGCTCGTCGACCCGCAAGTTGCCCTGGTGCAGGTCGTATGTCGGACCGTCGGGAGTGCGGATCCCGAGCCGGCCCATCGCACCGGGCACGGCCTCGACGTACCAGGCGAAGTCCTCGCCGCCGAGGCTCTGGGCGGTGGAGGCGACGCCACCGGGCCCGACCGCCTGGGTCACGGCACGGCGCATGATCTCGGTCGCGTTGAAGTCGTTGACCACCGGCGGCACTCCGCGGGTGTAGGTCACGTCGGCGCTGACCCCGAAGGGCTCGATGATGTCGCTGATCAGACCGCGAACCAGGTGCTCGGCCTGGTGCCAGGCGGCGGCATCGAGCATCCGCAGGGTGCCGCTCAGCTCCCCTGTGGACGGGATGACGTTGGCCGCGTTGCCGGAGTGGATCTGGCCCCACACCATGCTCGCACCGGCGCGCGGGTCAAAACGGCGCGACAGCACGGCCGGCAGCTGGGTCAGCAGGCTGCCGAGCGCGTAGGTGAGGTCCTCGGTCAGGTGGGGGCGGGAGGTGTGGCCGCCCCGCCCGACGAGCTGCACGTGGATGTGATCGGACGCGCCCGTGATCGGGCCCTCACGTAGTCCGACGTGGCCGACGTCGAGCGACGGGTCGCAGTGCAGGGCAAAGATGCGGGACACCCCGCGCAGCGCACCGGCAGCCAGCACCTTGAGGGCCCCACCGGGCATGACTTCCTCGGCGGGCTGGAAGATCAGGCGTACGCGCACCGGCAATGGCTTCTCGGCATGGGCCTCGGCGAGCGCGACCGAGGCACCCAGCAGGGCCGCGATGTGGACGTCATGGCCGCACGAGTGCGACACACCCGGGATGCTCGACTTCCACGGATCCTGTGACGTGTCGAGGACCGGCAGCCCGTCCAGATCTGCCCGCAGGGCCACGATCGGCCCGCCGTCGGGGCCGATCTCGGCCATCAGGCCCGTGCCCTCGAAGCGTTCGTAGGAGATCCCGGCCTTGTCCATCCAGGTTGCGACGAGGTCGGTCGTGCGCTCTTCGTGCCAGGACAGCTCGGGAAAGGCGTGCAGCTCACGGCGCACCTCGATGAGGTCGGGAGTCACGACATCGACGGATCGTGCGATCGCTTGGGACCAGGACATCTGCTCAGGATATCGCTGTTTCGCCGCGTTCAGTCGCAGGCGGCGCCTCAGGGCCGGGCGGACTCCAGCGTCGTGCGGATCTGCTCGACGGTCTCGTCGGCCAACGAGTCGAGCTTGCCCTTGACCATGATCGGGGCGACGTACTTGATGATCCCGTGGAACTTGAAGTCCGCGCGGTAATGGATCTGGGTCCGATCACCGTCTCGGGTGAATCTCATGGTGTCTGTCGCCGTGGCTGTCTTGTTCTTGCCGCGCGCGGAGAAGAAGGTCGGCCGGTCGAAGCCGATCGTCTCGTACGCCAGCTCGGTCTCACGACCCATGAACTCCGACCGGTTGGCATACGTCGTGGCGAGTCCGCCGTCACCGGAGGTGCGCTTGGTCTCGAGCGTCCCGGGGTCCCACTCGTTGGTGTTCTCGAAGTCGCTGAGGTAGTCGAAGACGTCATCGATCGACCTGGACACCGTGAAGGTTCTCTCTACGTGCATTCCCCCACCGTATGTCCCGTGCGGCGGTCCGCAACTCCCCACGATTCATGCCCTGGCGACGGACGTACCACAGCGTCGCTGTCGTGATCCCGATGAGGGACACGACGCCGCCACCGATCAGCATCCACCTCGCCCCGTAGGAATCACCGACCCAGCCGATCAACGGTGCACCCAGAGGCGTGCCACCCATGAAGATCATCAGGTAGAGCGCCGCGACCCGGCCCCGCATCATGGGACTCGACGTCATCTGGATCATGGCGTTGGCCGAGGTGATCATGGTCAGGGCGCAGAGTCCGAGCAGGGGCAGGACCGCGGCGAACAGCACGTAGCCGGGCATCAGGCCGGCAACTATCTCGACCACGCTGAACGAGGCGCCGGCCAGGACGACGAACGCCAGCCTTGGGCGGGTCCGCCGGGCGGCGAGCAGGGCGCCGGCCAGTGAACCGACAGCCATGATCGAGGCGAGCAGGCCGTATGCCCCGGCGCCCTTGTGGAACACCTCGGTGGTCATCAGCGCGCTGGTCATCTGGAAGTTCATGCCGAAGGTGCCGACGAAGAACACGCAGATCAGGATCAGGATCAGGTCGGGGCGGGATCGTACGTAGGTGACGCCGTCGCGGACGGCTCGCTTGCGGGTGCCGGTCACCGGTGAGGGTCGAAGCCGGCTGCCGTCCAGCAGGTGCAACGAGATGAACACCGCGGCATAGCTGATCGCATTGACGAGGATGACCCAGCCGGTCGCGCGGACGCCTGAGCCGAGGGCAGCGATCAGGACGCCGGCGAGCGCGGGACCGATCATCCGTGCGGAGTTGAATGACGCGGAGTTGAGACCGACCGCATTCGGGAGATCGTCCTTGCCCACCATCTCGACGACGAAGGACTGTCGCGCCGGAGCATCGAATGCCGTGCCGATGCCGAACACGAAAGCCAGGACATAGACATGCCAGGCCTGGACGACACCCGTGACCGCAAGAGCGCCCAGGATCGCGGCAGGGATGGCCATCGCGGCCTGGGTGCAGCGAAGCACCGTGCGCTTGGGGACCCGGTCGGCGACCACTCCGGCTATCGGGGAGAACAACAGGGCCGGCAGGAGCTGGAGCCCGGTCGTGATGCCGAGGGCCGTGCCGCTGTGGGTCAGCTGCAGGATCAGCCAGTCCTGTGCGACGCGCTGCATCCAGGTGCCGATGTTGGAGACGAGGGCGCCCATCGCATAGATGCGGTAGTTGCGGATCGACAACGCCCGGAACGTGGGGCTCAACTCGCGGCCAACCGTTCCAGCAGTGCGGTCGCCTCCCTCAGGATCTTTCGCTCGGCCGTCGTGAGCTCGGCAAGGCGGTGCGCGAGCCACTCGTCCCGGCGATCACGCTCCTCGGCGAGCACGGCATCGCCGTTGTCGGAGATCGAGATGAGGACCTGGCGTCCGTCATCGGGATGGGGTGCGCGTGTCACGAGCCCATCGTCGACCAGGCAGGTCAGGGTGCGGGTGATGGACGGTGGCCGGACACGTTCGTGGGCGGCGATCGCGCCGGGCGTCGATGGGCCGAGCTTGAGGATCGCGCCCAGCACCGAGAGCTGGGTCGGCGTCAGGTCGGTCAGGCGCTCCTGGCGGAGGCGGCGGTTGAGGCGCGCCACCGAGCGAGCAAGCTGGTGCGAGTCCGTGGGCATATCGTTAGCATACCTCATTACCTATGCTAACTAAAGTTCGGCCCCGCCCCCAGATTTGAAGCCTTATGGTCACTTCGGGTGCGCAGAAGCGGCCATAAGGCTTCGAATCTTGGGGGTTGAGACCCTAGAGGGTCAGGACTTGCCGTGGGCAAGGGCTCCGAGCAGATCGCGGTTGAGCTGACTGATCGTGTCGAGCGGTATGCCCTTGGGGCAGGCCGAGGTGCACTCGCCGATGTTGGTGCAACCGCCGAACCCCTCGTGGTCATGCTGCTCGATCATGCCGATGACGCGCGACTCGCGCTCGGGCTGACCCTGCGGCAGCAACCCGAGGTGCGTGATCTTGGCGGCGGTGAACAGCATCGCCGATCCGTTGGGGCACGCCGCGACGCAGGCGCCGCAGCCGATGCAGGTCGCCGCGTCGAACGCGTGATCGGCATCATCCTTGGGCACCGGGACGGCGTGCGCGTCGGGCGCCGAGCCGGTCGGCGCGCTGATGTAGCCGCCGGCCTGGATGACCCGGTCGAAGGCCGATCGGTCGACCACGAGGTCCTTGACGACGGGGAAGGCCCCGGCGCGCCACGGCTCGATGTCGATCACGGCGCCGTCCTCGAAGCTGCGCATGTGCAGCTGGCACGTCGTGGTGACCTCGGGGCCGTGTGCAATGCCGTTGATGACCACACCGCAGGCTCCGCAGATGCCCTCGCGGCAGTCGTGGTCGAAGGCGATCGGGTCGTCGTCGGACAGCGTCAGCTGCTCGTTGAGGACGTCGAGCATCTCGAGGAACGACATGTGCTCGCTGACGTCCTCCAGGCCATACGTGACCATCTTGCCTTTGTCGTCGGCGTTCTTCTGTCGCCAGACCCGGACGGTGATGTTCACTTGTAGCTCCTGGACTTCATCTCGACGTACTCGTAATCCAACGGTTCCTTGTGCAGCGTCGGCTCGTCGCCGAACTCCCACGCCGAGACATAGGCGAAGTCGTCGTCGTTGCGCAGCGCCTCGCCGTCCTCGGTCTGGCTCTCGGCCCGGAAGTGCCCGCCGCAGGACTCCCGCCGGTTGAGGGCATCGATGCACATGAGCTCGCCGAGCTCGAAGAAGTCGGCGACCCGGCCGGCCCGCTCGAGGGTCTGGTTGAGCTCCTCGTTGACGCCGGCGACCTTGACGTTGGACCAGAACTCGTCCTTGAGGTCACGGATCAGGCCGATGGCCTTGGTCAGTCCCTCCTCGGTGCGCTCCATGCCGCAGTAGTCCCACATGATCTGGCCCAGCTCCTTGTGGAACGAGTCGACCGTGCGGTTGCCGTTGATCGCCAGGAACTTCGCGATCCGGTCCTCGACGGCCTGCCTCGCTGCAACGACCTCGGGGTGGTCGTCGTCGACCTTCTCGTAGGGCCCGTCGGCCAGGTAGTTGGCCAGCGTGTAGGGCAGCACGAAGTAGCCGTCGGCCAGACCCTGCATCAGCGCCGAGGCGCCGAGGCGGTTGGCGCCGTGCTCGGAGAAGTTGGCCTCACCGGCGACGAACAGACCCGTGAGGTTGCTCTGCAGGTCGTAGTCGACCCAGAGTCCGCCCATCGTGTAGTGCACCGCCGGATAGATGCGCATCGGCTGCTCATAGGGGTTCTCACCGGTGATCTGCGCATACATGTCGAACAGGTTGCCGTACTTGGCCTCGACCTCCGCGCGGCCGAGTCGCGAGATCGCGTCGGCGAAGTCGAGATAGACGCCCAGGCCACCGGGACCAACACCCCGGCCGTCGTCGCACTGATACTTCGCGGCGCGCGAGGCGATGTCACGGGGCACGAGGTTGCCGAACGCGGGATAGATGCGCTCGAGGTAGTAGTCGCGCTCGTCCTCGGGGATGTCACTTGGCAGCCGGTCGTCGCCGCCGACCTTGGGCACCCAGATGCGGCCGTCATTGCGCAACGACTCCGACATCAGCGTCAGCTTGGACTGATAGTCGCCGCTGACCGGGATGCAGGTCGGGTGGATCTGGGTGTAGCAGGGATTGGCGAAATAGGCGCCCTTGCGGTGCGCGCGCCACGTGGCCGTGACGTTGCAACCCATCGCATTGGTCGACAGGAAGAAGACGTTGCCGTAGCCACCGGTCGCGAGCACGACCGCGTCGGCAGTATGCGTCTGGATCTCGCCGCTCACCATGTCCCGCACGATGACGCCGCGGGCCTTGTCGTCGACCATGATCAGCTCGAGCATCTCGTGCCGCGTGTTCATCTCGACCGTCCCGGCCGCGATCTGCCGCTCGAGCGCCTGATAGGCCCCGATCAGCAGCTGCTGGCCGGTCTGGCCGCGGGCGTAGAACGTACGCGAGACCTGAACGCCGCCGAACGAGCGGTTGTCGAGCAGTCCGCCGTACTCACGGGCGAACGGGACACCCTGCGCGACGCACTGGTCGATGATGTTCACCGACACCTGTGCGAGGCGATAGACATTGGACTCGCGGGCACGGAAGTCGCCGCCCTTGACCGTGTCGTAGAACAGCCGATAGATGCTGTCACCGTCGTTGCGGTAGTTCTTGGCGGCGTTGATGCCGCCCTGCGCGGCGATCGAGTGCGCGCGACGCGGGCTGTCCTGGTAGCAGAAGCTCTTGACCTTGTAGCCCGCCTCGCCCAGGGTCGCCGCCGCCGATGCGCCGGCGAGGCCCGTGCCGACCACGATGACGCTGAGCTTGCGACGGTTGGCCGGGTTGACCAGCAAGGTGTTGAACTTGTGATCGTCCCAGCGCCGCTCGATCGGGCCGGACGGTGCCCTGGTGTCATGGATGTCTGCGCCGGTGGCGTGGAACTGCTCAGAAACATTGGAGGTCATGATCCGGCTCCGAAGAAGAAGATGGCGAACGGGACGGACAGGAAGCCGGCGGTCAGGAGCACCGAGATGCCGATGGCGATCCGCGTCCAGGTCGAGTCGCGCCGAGTCGGGCTGTAGTTCTGGCCCAGTGTCGTGAGCGCGCTCCAGAAGCCGTGCCACAGGTGGAAGCCGACCGCGAGCAGGCCGATCGTGTAGAGCAGGACGACCCACCAGATCTCGAAACCGTTGACCGTGCGCTCGTACTTGCTGTCGGACGCACCGCCCGGGGACAGCCAGTTGGGCATCATCTGCGCGACGTGGCCGATGATGAACAGCAGCAGGACCACGCCTCCCCAACGCATCGTGAACGATGCGTAGCTGCGCTGGATCCCGGTCCGGTTGTGCTTGGAGTGGTAGCGCGTGCCGCCGACATAGCCGGCCGCGGCCCGGTTGCGACGCCACAGCGTCACGGCCGCGTAGGCATGCACCACGACCGCCGCGAGCAGCAGCACCCGGATGATCCAGAGCATCCCGCCCTCGGGGAGGTAGGGGTAGAACATGTGCGGCAAGGTGTCGTGCAGGTAGGAGTCGAATGTCTCTCGACCCTGGAAGAACTTCAGGTTGCCGTACATGTGGACCAGCAGGTAGCCGAGCATGACCAGCCCCGACACCGCCATCGCATATTTCCAGGCGACGGTCGACCTACGGGCCGACGGACGCTTGCTCACTTGGGTAGTCGCCACAACTGGCCAGCCTAGGTGTGACCGGCCTCTTCCGCAAAGGCATTGTGAGGTAACAGTTCATAGCCACCGGCTATGGCAACCGTATCCGCGATGCCCAGACGGTCAGCCCTTGCCCGTCCGCTTGCGCCGGCGGATCATCGGGTCGAACTTGAGGTCCACGACGCGCTCCTTGAGCGGGATCAGCGCGTTGTCGGTGATCTTGATGTGCTCGGGGCAGACGTCTGTGCAGCACTTGGTGATGTTGCAGTAGCCCAGCCCGTGCTCGTCCTGCGCGGCCTCCTTGCGGTTGCGACCCTCCTCGGCAGCGGCGTCGAGCGGGTGCATGTCGAGCTCGGCCACGCGCATCAGGAACCGTGGCCCGGCAAACGCCGGCTTGTTCTCCTCGTGGTCGCGGAGCACGTGGCACGTGTCCTGGCACAGGAAGCACTCGATGCACTTGCGGAACTCCTGGGAGCGCTCGACGTCGACCTGCTGCATGCGGTAGTCCCCGGGCTCGAGCCCCTTGGGCGGGACGAACGCCCGCACCTCGCGGGCCTTGTCGTAGTTGAACGACACATCGGTGACGAGGTCGCGGATGACCGGGAACGCACGCATGGGGGTCACGACGATCGGCTCGCCCGGTGGCAGCGTCGACATCCGGGTCATGCACAGCAGGCGCGGCCTCCCGTTGATCTCGGCGCTGCACGAGCCACACTTGCCGGCCTTGCAGTTCCAGCGGACTGCGAGATCCGGCGCCTGCGTCGCCTGGATGCGGTGGATGATGTCGAGCACGACCTCACCCTCGTTGACCTCGACGTCGTAGTCGACGAAGTCACCGCTCTCGTCGTCTCCCCGCCATACGCGGAAGTGCTCCTGGTTGCCCATCTAGATCCTTCCGGAAAGCTCTTCGGTGGTGAAGTACTTGCCCAGCTCATCGCTCTCGAACAGGTCGAACAGGTCGTCGCGCACCGGGATCTGCTCCTGGCGGCGGACATCGATCGTGCCGTCGTCAGCGAGCGTGCAGACCAGGAGGATGTGCCGCCAGTCGGCGTCCATCTTCGGATGGTCATCGCGGGTGTGTCCGCCACGGCTCTCGGTGCGCAGGATCGCTGCCTTGGCGACGCACTCGCTGACCAGCAGCATGTTGCGCAGGTCGAGCGCGAGGTGCCAGCCGGGGTTGAACTGACGGTGCCCCTCGACGATGACCTGCTCGCCCCGGGCCTTCAGCCCCTCGAGCTTGTCGAGTGCCTGCCGGATCTCATCGTCCTTGCGGATGATCCCGACGAGATCGTTCATGGTCTGCTGGAGCTCCTGATGCAGCGTGTAGGGGTTCTCCGCACCCTCCTCGCCGCCGTCACCGAAGGCCGCGACCGATCTGCGGGCGGCCACCTGCACGTCCTCTTCACTGATCTTCGGTCGGTCGGCACCGAGGGATTCGAGGTATGCCGCGGCGCCGGACCCCGCCCGGCGTCCGAACACCAGGAGGTCCGACAAGGAGTTGCCACCGAGGCGGTTGGACCCGTGCATGCCGCCCGAGCACTCGCCGGCCGCGAAGAGGCCCGGCACCGAGGCCGCGCCGGTGTCCGGCTCAACCTCGACGCCGCCCATGACGTAGTGACACGTCGGACCGACCTCCATCGGCTCCTTCGTGATGTCGACGTCTGCGAGCTCCTTGAACTGGTGGTGCATCGACGGGAGCTTCTTGATGATGACCTCGGCCTTGAGCCGGCTCGAGACATCGAGGTAGACGCCACCGTGCGGACTCCCCCGGCCGGCCTTGACCTCGGAGTTGATCGCCCGGGCGACCTCGTCGCGGGGCAGCAGCTCGGGCGGACGCCGGTTGTTGTCCGCATCGGTGTACCAACGGTCGCCCTCCTCCTCGGTCGTCGCGTACTGAGACTTGAAGACGTCCGGGATGTAGTCGAACATGAAGCGCTTGCCCTCGGAGTTGGTCAGCACCCCACCATCACCGCGTACGGACTCGGTGACGAGGATCCCCTTGACCGAGGGCGGCCAGACCATGCCGGTCGGGTGGAACTGCAGGAACTCCATGTTGATCAGTGCGGCACCGGCCCGCAGTGCGAGAGCGTGCCCGTCGCCGGTGTACTCCCACGAGTTGCTGGTGACCTTGTAGGACTTGCCGATGCCGCCGGTCGCCAGGATGATCGCCGGCGCCTCGAACACGATGTGCCGGCCCGACTCGCGCCAGTAGGCCAGGGCGCCGGAGATCCGGTCGCCGTCCTTGGTCAGATCCGTCACGGTGCACTCGGCGAAGACCTTGAGGTTGGCCTCATAGTCACCTGTGCTGTCGTGGTCCTCCTGCTGCAGCGACACGATCTTCTGCTGGAGCGTGCGGATCAGCTCGAGTCCCGTGCGGTCGCCGACGTGGGCGAGCCGCGGGTAGGTGTGCCCGCCGAAGTTGCGCTGACTGATCTTGCCGTCGGGCGTGCGGTCGAACAGGGCGCCGTAGCTCTCCAGCTCCCACACCCGGTCCGGCGCCTCCTTGGCGTGGAGCTCGGCCATGCGCCAGTTGTTGAGGAACTTGCCACCTCGCATCGTGTCGCCGAAGTGGACCATCCAGTTGTCCTTGTCGTTGACATTGCCCATCGACGCCGCACAGCCACCCTCAGCCATCACGGTGTGGGCCTTGCCGAACAAGGACTTGCTGATGATCGCGGTCTTCATGCCCTGCTCGCGCGCCTCGATCGCGGCCCTCAGGCCGGCACCGCCCGCGCCGATGACGATGACGTCATAGGACAGTCGCTCGATCTGCGTCATTCAGTCACTTTTCCTCGTCAGTTGATGAAGCGCGGGTCGGAGAACCAACCGGCTGAGACGGCCATGATGTAGAAGTCGGTCAGCGCCAGGGTGCCGAGCGTCAGCCAGGCGAGCTGCATGTGCGAGCCGTTGAGCCGGCTGACCCAGCCCCAGAGCTTGTAGCGCACCGGGTGCTCGGAGAAGTTGTTGAGACGGCCGCCGATGATGCTGCGGCACGAGTGGCACGACGCCGTGTAGGCCCACAGGGCGATGACGTTGGCCAGCAGCACCAGGTTGCCGAGGCCGAGGCCGAACTCTCCGGTGCCGGTCTCGAACGCGACCACCGCGTCGTACGTGTTGATCAGCGATATCAGCACCGCGGCGTAGAAGAAGTAGCGGTGGAGGTTCTGGCCGATCAGCGGGAACCGGGTCTCACCGCTGTAGGTGGAGTGTGGCTCGGCCACGGCGCAGGCGGGGGGCGAGAACCAGAATGCCCGGTAGTAGGCCTTGCGGTAGTAGTAACACGTGAAGCGGAACAGCAGCAGGAATGGCAGCGTCAGGGCGGCGTACGGCAAGAACCAGACATCTGGCAGGAAGGTGCCGAAGTGGGCTGCCTCGGGCACGCACCCGTTGGAGATGCACGGAGAGTAGAACGGTGTCAGGTAGTGATAGTCACCGACGAAGTAGTCCTTCTGCATGAAGACACGGACGGTCGCGTAGGCAATCCAGGCGAGCAGACCCACGGCGGTCGCCAGCGGCGGGATCCACCAGCGATCCGTGCGGAGCGTTCGGGCGGCAATCGCGGCGCGACCGGCGCCGTTGGTGGTTCGGAGTGTGGCCACCGTCACACACTAGGGCGACACCTCCTATCCGCCAAGTCATAGTGAGGTCGCCTTTCATAGCCATCAACTATCGTGACGCTCGTGCAGATCCAGCAGCTCGCCTACTTCGTGGCCGTCGCCCGCACCCGCCACTTCACCCGGGCAGCCGAGCTGACCGGGGTCTCCCAACCGAGCCTGTCCAAGCAGATCCGGGTGCTGGAGAACTCGCTCGGCACGCCCCTGTTCGTACGCAACCGCGGGGCGATCGAGCTCACCAGTGCCGGCGAGGCCCTCCTACCGCACGCCCAGCGCATCCTCATCGACACCGAGAGCGCGGAGCGCACGGTCCACGAGGTCGCCAACCTGCGTCGCGGACGGGTCCGGATGGGAGCGACGCCCTCTCTGTGCGAAGGACTGCTCCCCGAGGCGCTGACCGAGTTCCACGCCGCATATCCCGAGATCGAGCTGGAGGTGCAGGAAGCCGGTTCACGCGTGTTGACCCGGGAGCTGGCCGACGGCCGACTCGATGTCGCCCTGCTCATCGTGCCCCTGCACAACGCCGACCCCGATCTCGAGACCACCCCGATCCTGCGTGAGCGTCTGGTCCTGGCCAGCCCCGCCGACTCGGACATGCCATCCCGCATGGGGATCCGAGAGCTGCGCGAGCTGCCCCTCGTGATGTTCCGTGAGGGTTATGACCTGCGTGAAGTCACCCTTCGCGCCTGTGCCGACGCAGGATTCGAACCGCGGCTCGCGGTCGAAGGAGGCGAGATGAGTGCCGTCCTGCGATTCGTGCAGGCCGGGCTCGGCCACGCCGTGGTGCCGAGCATGGTGCTGTCGACCCGACCCCAGCTGCGGGCGACGCAGCTCGTCGACCCGCCCCTGGAGCGGACCATCGCCCTGGCCCATCGCAGCACCGAGGCACTCCCCCTGGCTGCCCGCGCGTTCAAGACCGAGCTGTTGAAGCACCTCACCACGATGGTGTCGGACGATCTCGGGATCGTCTGAGACCAGGGCCTACCGACCGAGGGGAAAGCTCCGCTGCGGCACCCAGCCCGCACCATCGAGGTGGTGATAGAGCGCGAACTCGTTGACCGCGAACTGGCACTCGAACGAGCTGAGCTCTTCGTATGCCTGATCGAGGCTCGCGTCGTCGAGATTGTGCGCGATCGTGACGTGCGGGTGGAACGGGAACTCCGGCTCGGAGGCGCCCAGCGCCCGTCGGACGCACTGGGCCAGCATCTCGGTGTAGGAGATGCCCTGGCTCACGGCGATGAACACGACCGGAGACACCGGGCGGAACGTTCCGGTCCCGCGCAACCGCATCGGAAACGGCGGCAGCTTGGCGGCTGCGCGCTCCAGCGCCACGCAGACCGCGTCGAGATCCCCGGTCGCATACTCAACTGGCGGTATCAACGTGACGTGACTCGGCACGGTCTCGGCCATCGGATCACCGAAACCCGCACGCATCTCGCGCAGCTGCGAACCGTAGGGCTCAGGCACCGGGATCGCGATGCCGATCGTCAGCGGGGTCATGCCGCTCATCGCGCCGCGGGCCGTACGAAACCGGAGCGGTCATAGACGAGGTCGAGCGTCACGCTCGCCACCTCTCTTGCCTTGTCGGCGCCGCGGGCCAGGACGCGATCGAGCTCGGCCCGATCGTCGAGCAGCTCACGGGTCCGGTCACCGAACGCTCCCACGAAATCGGCGACCAGGTCACCCAGGGCGACCTTGAAATGGCCGTACTGCTGGCCCGCGAACTCCTTTTCGATCTCGGCGATCGGCCGGTCGGTCAACGCGGAGTAGATCGACAGGAGGTTGGAGATGCCAGGCTTGTCGACGACGTCGAAATGCACCTCGCTGCCGGAGTCGGTCATCGCCGACCGGATCTTCTTGGCGGCCTGCTTGCGCGTGTCCGTCAGGTCGACCACGCCGGCGTGCGACGCCGCCGACCCGCTCATCTTGGAGGTCGGATCCTGCAGGTCATATATCTTGGCGGTCGCCTTGACGATGTGCGCCTCGGGCACCGTGAAGGTCTCGCCGAAGCGGTGGTTGAACCGCTGGGCGAGGTTGCGGGTCAGCTCGACGTGCTGCCGCTGGTCCTCGCCGACGGGGACCCGGTCGGCCTGGTAGATCAAGATGTCGGCGGCCATCAGGATCGGATAGGTGAACAGTCCGACGCTCGCCGAGTCCGAGCCACCCTTGGCGGACTTGTCCTTGAACTGGGTCATGCGGCCGGCCTCGCCGAAGCCCGTGATGCCGCTGAGGACCCAGGCCAGCTGGGCGTGCTCCGGCACGTGGCTCTGGGCGAACAACGCGCTGCGCTCGGGGTCGACACCGGCCGCGAGGAGCTGCGCGGCCGCGATGTAGGTGCGTTCACGCAGGAGCCCCGGGTCATAGTCGACCGTGATCGCGTGCAGGTCCGGGATGAAGTAGAACGCCTCGAAGTCGTCCTGGAGCGCGACCCATTGCTTGAATGCACCGAAGTAGTTGCCGAGGTGGTAGGAGTCGGCTGTCGGTTGGGCTCCTGACAGCACTCGAGGTCGGTGGTCAGCAGGCATGGACGGCATTGTGCCAGCCGACGACCGATCGTCATTCGCAAGGCCACGTCGATAGGGTCGGACCGTGGACGACATACGCCGGTGGGACGTGCCCGGACGGGTCAATCTGATCGGTGAGCACCTGGACTACAACGGCGGGCCGGTGCTGCCGATCGCAATCGACCGCTCCCTGACGATCAAGGTGAGGGCTCGTGAGGACGGTGTCGTCAACCTGTGGTCGGACCTGCCTGACTCGGCGAAGGTCTCGTTCGCCACGACCGTCCAGCCCGGCGACCTCGGCGGGTGGGCCGTGTATGCGGCCGGGATCGTGTGGAGCCTGATGGAGGCCGGCCACCGGTTCGGCGGTGCCGACCTGGTCGTGGAGTCACGGCTGCCCTCAGGTGCGGGACTCTCCTCGTCCGCGGCGCTGACCTGCGGGATCGCCGCAGCACTCAACGATCTGCATGGCTTCGGCCTGGGGCTCACCGACCTGGCCCAGCTCGCCCAGCGATCCGAGAATGACTTCGCCGGCGCCCCGGTCGGCATCATGGACCAGCTCGCGGTGCTGTGCGGCGAGGCCGACCACGCCGTCCTGCTGGACACCGCGGCATCGCCGCCGACGACCCAGGGCGTACCGGTGACGTGGTCCGTGGACGGGCTGACCCTGCTGGTCATCAACACCCGGGCGCACCACTCGCTGGCCGACGGCGAATATGCGGCGCGCCGCGACGAGTGCGAGCAGGCCGCTGCCGAGCTCGGACTCGAGTGGCTCGCCCAAGCCACCCTCGACGCCACGGTCCGCCTGACCGACGAGACGCTGAAGGCCCGGACCCGGCACGTCCTCACCGAGACTGCACGGGTGCGCGGCGCCGTCAACGCCATGAACCGGCGCGCCTGGACCCAGCTCGGGACGATCCTCACCGCATCGCACGCGTCCCTGCGCGACGACTTCCAAGTCAGCTGTCCCGAGCTCGATGTCGCGGTCGAGGCGGCGCTCGAGGCCGGCGCACTCGGCGCCCGCATGACCGGTGGTGGGTTCGGCGGCAGCGCCATCGCGCTGGTCCCGGTCGACCAGGTCGCCCGCGTGCGCGAGCGGGTCGAGGCTCGCTATGCCGCCCACCAGTGGCGCGAGCCGGAGACCTTCGTCGTACGTGCTGCTGACGGCGCCCACGTGGTGGACTGACACCTCCGCAGGTCTCGATGGCTTGCCAGGACATATCCTGGACATATAGTGTCCACAATATGAAGATGAGCGAGGGCGTCGAGTGGGCACTGCACAGCTGCCTCAACCTGTCCTGGGTCGGCGATGAGGCCGTTACCGCCCGGAAGCTGGCTGCGTTCTACCAGCTGCCGACCGCGTACATGAACAAGCAGCTCCAGGCATTGACCCGGGCCGGCATCCTCTCATCGACCTCGGGACCTCGGGGCGGGTTTCGTCTCGCCAGGACCATCGACGACATCACCTTGCTCGACATCGTCGTGGCCATCGAGGGTCGGGAGGACATCTTCCGTTGCGACCAGGTCCTGCGACACGGTCCGGGCGGCTCCGACGAGGTCGACTACCGCCACACGTGCGTCCTCTCCGGTGCGATGCGCAAGGCCGACCTGGCATGGCGCTCGAGCTTGGCGCAGCAAACCATCGCGGACATCAGGACCGACGTCGAGAAGGCGTACCCCCACACCCGCGACGCGACCCTGAACCACTTCCTCAATGCCGGCTAGCTCCAATGCCGGCTAGCCTCAATCACAGGAGAACAGCATGAACGCCTCACCAGTACTCGTCCGCGCTGACCAGGCCGAATCCGTCGTCGACGGGCCGACCAGCTTGATCACCCTGCTGGCTGATGCTCCCGAGACCGGGGGCGCGGTGACGATCAATCGGGCCACACTCGCCGTCGGCTCACCCGGTGCGCCGCCACACTCCCACAGCCGCGCCGCCGAGAGCTTCTTCGTGCTGGACGGCGAGCTCCAGGTCCTCGTCGACGACACCGTGATCGACCTCGCCAAGGGTGATTTCCTGCTGGTCCCACCCGGCGTGACTCACGCGTTTGCTCCGCCTGCGGGCAAGGAGGCCGATGTCCTGGTCACCTTCACGCCAGGCATGCGCCGGTTCGACTACTACCGCCTGCTCGGGCGTGTACACACCGGCGAGGCGGATGCCAGCGATCTCGCCGCGTGCTCCGTTGAGTTCGACAATCACTACGCAGTGAGCGACACCTGGGCAGACCGGTAAAGGTCAAGGGACGACGGGTTGCCACGCGCCAGCGATCGCGGGCACGAGCGTGAGAACCTAGGTCCGTGACCAAGCCATCCCGGATCGCCTACCAAGGTGAGCCCGGCGCGAACTCCCACATCGTCGCCAAGGAGCACTACCCCGACTGGGAGACGTTGCCCTGCGCCTCGTTCGAGGAGGTCTTTGCGATCGTCGCCAATGGTGACGCCGAGCTCGCGATGATCCCGATCGACAACTCGATCGCCGGACGCGTGGCCGACATCCATCATTTTCTGCCCACGTCGGGGCTGCACATCATCGCCGAGCACTTCTTGCGGATCCAGTTCAGCCTGCTCGGCGTGCCCGGATCGAGCCTCGAGACGATCAGGACCGTGCACAGCCACGTGCACGCCCTTGGCCAGTGCCGCAAGATCATCAAGCGACACGGGCTCACCCCCATGATCTCCGGTGACACCGCCGGTGCCGCACGAGAGGTCGCCGACGCCGGCGACCCCAGCCAGGCCGCGATCTCCCCGCCGCTCGCTGCGGAGATCTATGGCCTCGACATCCTGGCCGAAGACATCGAGGACGAGGACCACAACACGACCCGCTTCGTCGTGTTGTCCCGCGAGCCCGTCCGGGCGCCGGCCGGCAACGGCCCGACCGTCACGAGCTTCATCTTCAACGTCCGCAACCTCCCGGCTGCGCTCTACAAGGCGCTCGGCGGCTTCGCGACCAACGGCGTCAACATGACCAAGCTCGAGAGCTACATGGTCGACGGGTGGTTCACCGCGACCCAGTTCCTCGCCGAGGTCGACGGGCATCCCGACGACATCCCCCTGGCGAGGGCCCTCGAGGAGCTCGCGTTCTTCACGACCGAGGTCAAGATTCTCGGGGTGTACCCGGCCGACCCGCTCCGCTCGCTCGCTCCATGACGCACCCCGCGATGAAGTGGCCGCTCAACGTCCCGGTGCTCAGCGACGGCGTCGTCACGCTCCGCGCGCACGTGCCGGGAGATGTCGACGCGTTGTTCGAGATGGCCGTCGACCCGGAGATGATCCGGTGGACCGCGATACCGACACCGCACCACCGCAACATGAGCGAGCAGTTCGCGTTCACGATCCTCCCGCGGGGTTGGGACGACGGCACCCATCGCGGCTGGGCCATCGAGGCGGTCGACGACGACGGCACCGCCCGGTTCGCCGGCAACATCGATGTGCGCAGCTCACCGATCGCCGACATCGGCTTCGCGCTGCACCCGTGGGCCCGTGGTCGTGGGCTGATGGCGCGGGCCGTACGTCTCGCGGTCGACTGGGCACTCAGCGAGGGCGGCGTCGAGATCGTCCACTGGCGCAGCCATGTCGGCAACGAGGCCTCGCTCCGGGTCGCCCATCAGACCGGTTTCGCCCTGCACGGCCTCATCCCGGGGATCCTGCACGAGCGCGGACATGTCCTGGACGCCTGGACCGGGTCGATCCGGTTCGGCGACAGCCCGGTGCCCCGCATCCCGTGGGCCGAGTCCACGGTGCTCCAGTCGGAGCGTCTCTGCCTGCGTCCCTTCGCCGAGGCTGACATACCCCGCCTTGTCGAGGCCTGCAGCGACCCGGTTTCCCGGCACTTCCTGTCCGGGCTCCCCCATCCCTACACCGCCCGCGATCGCTCGCAGCTATGTCGCCGACTGCATCTGGCAGGCGGCGATCGGTGCCAAGGCGACATGGGCCATCGCCGACCGACATACCGACGAGCTGCTCGGCAACATCGCGGTCATGGACATGCTCGGAATCAATCCGACCTCCGGCGAGATCGGTTACTGGATGCATCCGGCCGCACGCGGACGCGGAATCATGACCGAGGCGACGCAGATGATCGTCCGGCACGCGCTCGACCCCGACGGATTGGATCGCCGCAGGGTCGTGCTCTATGCCGCGGCCGACAATCCGGCCAGCAACGCGATCGCCCGCGCCGCTGGTTACTCCCACTACGGCACGCAGCGCGCCGCCGAACGCCTGGGCGACGGGTCGTTCGACGACCTGCTCGGCTACGAGCTCCTGCGTCCCGTCCGCGACTAGGACCAGCGGACGTTCTGTCGGCGCCGGGGTCCAGAATGGGGTCATGGCAACCACTTCGGCCTCGACGTCCGGCCTGACTGAGGACTACAAGCCCTGGCCCGCGCTGTGGGCGATGGTCATCGGATTCTTCATGATCCTGGTCGACAACACGATCGTGTCGGTCGCGACGCCGGTGATCCAGCGAGAGCTCGACACCGACTACAACAACGTCATCTGGGTGACGAGCGCCTATCTGCTGGCCTATGCCGTGCCGCTCCTGGTGACCGGCCGACTCGGCGACCGCTTCGGACCCAAGAACACCTATCTGGTCGGTCTGGCGATCTTCACCCTCGCCTCACTCTGGTGCGGGCTCACCGGCAGCATCGAGATGCTGATCGTCGCGCGGGTCGTGCAGGGCGTCGGCGCCTCGCTGATGACGCCGCAGACCATGGCGGTCATCACCCGCACATTCGCACCGGCCAACCGTGGCAGCGCCATGGCGCTGTGGGGTGCGACCGCAGGGGTCGCGACCCTCGTCGGACCGATCCTCGGCGGAGTGCTCGTCGACAGCCTCGGCTGGGAGTGGATCTTCTTCGTCAACATCCCGATCGGTGTCATCGGCTTCGTCCTGGCCTGGCGGCTGGTGCCCACGCTGCCGACCCACAGCCACAGCTTCGACTGGATCGGTGTCGCGCTGAGCGGCGTCGGAGTGTTCCTGGTCGTGTTCGGCATCCAGGAGGGTGAGAAGTATGAGTGGGGCCAGATCTCCGGCATCCTCAGCGTCCCGCTGCTGATCGGCGCCGGCGTCCTGGTCTTCGCGGCGTTCATCTGGTGGCAGGGCCGCATCAGGACCGAGCCGCTCGTGCCGCTCGGCCTGTTCCGCGATCGCAACTTCTCGATCGGCAACGGCGGCATCGCGATGGTGTCCCTGGCCATCACGGCGATGTCACTGCCGTTCTTCTTCTACGCACAGGGCGTCCGCGGGTGGAGCCCCACCGAGTCCGCGCTGCTGATGGCACCCATGGCTATCGTCCTGATGATCCTGTCGCCGTTCGTCGGCAAGCTCGTCGATCGGGTCCACCCCCGCAACATCACCCTGGTCGGCTTCAGCACCGCGGCGATCGCGATGTTCTGGCTGTCGCGGCTCATCACACCGGACACCCCGGTGTGGCAGCTGACTCTGCCGATGGCGCTCTTCGGCGTCTCCAACGCGTGCTTGTGGGCGCCGCTCGGCGCGACCGCGACCCGCAACCTGCCAATCACCGCCGCCGGGTCCGGCGCCGGCGTCTACAACACGACACGTCAGATCGGCGCGGTGCTGGGCAGCGCGGCAATTGCGGCTCTCATCGAGTCGCGGCTCAGGTCCAATGGTCTCGGCGGGTCATCGGGGGCGGGCGAGTCCTCGGGTGCGTCGATGCCTGAGGTCGTCCAGGGCCCGTTCTCCGATGCGATGTCGCAGGCGCTGCTGCTCCCGGTCTTCGCCTTCGTGATCGGCTTCGTCCTGGTGCTGTTCCTCGCCAAGCCGTCCCACGCTGGGCACGGGCGCACCGCTGCGGCGGCTCCCATCCCGGAGTCAAGCCTTCCGTAGGCTGGGCAGGTGCCGTCGACCAACATCCTGACCCTGTCGTGTCCTGACCGGCCGGGACTCGTCTATGCCGTGACCCGCTGGATCGCCGAGGCTGGCGGCAACATCCTCGACAGCCAACAGTTCTCTGACACCAGCGACGACGAGTTCTTCCTCCGTGTGCACTTCACGATCCCCGACGGGCGATCTGCGGGCGAGCTGAGTCGTCAGTTCGCGGGGCTCGCCGAGCAGCACCGCATGGCATACCGGCTGGTCGTCGCCGAGACGCCTTTGCGGACGCTCGTCATGGTGTCCAGGGAAGGCCACTGCCTCAACGACCTGCTCTATCGGCAGAGCACCGGCGCCCTCAACATCCAGATCCCGGCAATCGTGTCCAACCACCGGGAGCTCGAGCGGCTCGCCACGGCATACGACGTGCCGTTCCACCACGTGCCGGTGGTCGACAAGCCCGAGGCCGAGGCCCGGCTGCTCGCCCTGGTCGACGAGCTCGAGGTCGACCTCGTGGTGCTGGCCCGCTACATGCAGATCCTGTCCGACGAGACCTGCCGGGCGCTCCAGGGCCGGGCGATCAACATCCACCACAGCTTCTTGCCGAGCTTCAAGGGCGCCCGGCCCTATCAACAGGCCCACGATCGCGGGGTCAAGCTCATCGGCGCCACCGCCCATTACGTCACGGGCGCCCTCGACGAGGGTCCGATCATCGATCAGGGCGTGTTGCGGGTCGATCACCGCATGACGGCCGCCGACCTGGCCCGGGTGGGTCGCGATGTCGAGTCCCAGACCCTGTCGCGCGCCGTCCGGCTGCACGCCGAGTCGCGGGTCCTGATGAACGGACCGCGGACCGTGGTGTTTGCCTGAGGGCAGACTTCTGCCGTGTGGGTTCAGGCGGCGGTGTCGGTGCGGAAGCGGGTGTTGCGGATGGGCTTTCGGGCGCGGTCGATCGTGGTGGGTGGGATGTATTCGGGTAGGCCGTCTTCGGCGAACCAGATCTCCCAGTCCTGGGCGTGGACGACCCGGTGGTGGTGGGGACAGATCAGGACGATGTCTTCGAGGTTGGTGGGCCCACCTTCGGCCCAGCGGGTGCGAGCGTGGTGCCCGACGCACCACGAGGGTGGTCGGTCGCAGCCGGGGAAGGTGCAGCCCCGGTCGCGTCGTTCGACAGCCCTGCGTTGGGCGCGGGTGAACAGCCGCTTCTCGCGTCCGCAGTCCAGTGGAAGCGGCTTGCCGTTGAACACCATCGGCAGCAGGCCCTGCTCGCACGCCATGCGCCGGGCCTCCGTCGCGGAGATGCGGCACCCGGTGGACAGGGTCCCTGCCTTGATGCCGTCGATCAGGCTCAACAGGTCGATGTTGACGGTCACCGTCACTCCGACACCAGCGACATCGGGGAGTCGGTCGCCCGGTATGTGCTCGATCAGGGTCATGAAAGCCACTGCCATCTGCTGGCCATAGGTGGGCCGCTCATCCAGCACCGCCAGCGCCGGGTCATCCTCGGCCTTCTTCACCTGAGGGGCGTTGAGGGCCTCGAGGCAGTTCTTGAGCATCTCGCCCTGGGCTTCGGGGATCACGAACTCACCCTTGTAGGTGCCGTTGCGGCGGTCGGCCATCCAGAAGTAGGAGTCCTTGATGGCCTGCTGCTCACGGCTGAGGAGGATCTCGTTCTCGTGGGCATCAACGTCTTCGGGCGCGAACGTCTCCGAAATTCTGTCGGCTCTTCGGGACAGGCCCTTGAGTGACATCGTGGTGGCGTCGTCGAGCAATCGTGCCTCGCAACCCTCACGTTGGGCCGGGGTCGGGTCGCCCGGCAGGTTCTTGATCTTGTCGGCGATCAGCTCGGCCTGACCCAGGGACACCTCACCGCGGGCCAAAGCCTCCTGAGTCGCCGAGACCGCCTCAAGCCGTTTGGCCTGCTTGAGCAGCCGGGCCGCCGCACCGACATCACCACCGAAGGAGTTGGCCAGCATCGCACCGGTCGATGTCGCACCGACCGTAGCTGCGGCCTTCGACCGATCCGCCGCTCCTGCCGCGGCCAGCTGGTGAGCCTTGATCCGCGCTTCCAACCGGGCCAGCGTTTCGCACGCAGCGATCTGCTCAGCTGAGCCCATCGCCTCATACGCGTCGAGCCGCAACGCATCCATCGCCTGCACCACTGCGATCAATGACGACTCGAACATACGTTCTATTCAACCAGTCAATGGCTCCCGTGGCAAGCGATTGAGCGACGATTCTTCGTGCAATGGCAGTTGTTTCCACAAGCCGTAGGCGCCCACTCCTAGGCTACGCGAGGGCTCAGACACCCCGTGGGGTCCGCGAGATAGAGATCGCTCCCCGCCAGCTCCAATCCACAGAATCTCAACATGCGGCGCAAGATCTCATATCCTGAGATCTGCGAATCAGGTCCGAAATCCCTCCTAGTTTGGAGCCCGGAGCATGCATGATGGCGTGCCCTGGACCTGAGGTAGGAACATGAACATCTTCACCCGAAACCGCGTGGCCACGGCCGTCGCGCTCGCCACGAGCGCCGTCCTGCTGACCGCCTGCGGCGGGGGCGCGAGCGGAGATCCTGACGACCAGCTCTCGCTCGTGGGTTTCGCCGTCCCCAAGGCCGGCAACAACGCCGCCCAGGCCGCATACGCCCAGACCGACGCCGGCAAGGGCACGACATGGAGGGAGTCCTACGGCGCATCCGGCGACCAGAGCCGTGCGGTCGAGGGCGGGCTCAAGGCCGACTACGTCCACTTCTCGCTGGCCCCCGACGTCACCCGCCTGGTGGACGCGGGCCTGGTGTCGAAGGACTGGAACGCCGGCGACAACAAGGGCATCGTGACCGACTCGGTCGTCGTCCTGGTCGTGCGCAAGGGCAACCCCAAGAACATCCAGGGTTGGGACGATCTCGCCAAGCCCGGCGTCGGTGTCGTGACGCCCAACCCGGGCTCATCGGGCTCGGCGCGCTGGAACATCCTCGCCGCCTGGCAGCACGTCATCGCCGGAGGCGGCAGCGATGATGACGCCCAGGCATTCCTCACCCAGGTCTTTGCCAACGTCAAGGCGTTGCCGGGCAGCGGACGCGACGCGACCACGGCGTTCCAGGGCGGCACCGGCGATGTGCTCATCTCGTATGAGAACGAGGCGATCCTTGCCCGTCAGAGCGGTGAGGAGATCGACTACATCGTCCCCGACGACACGCTGAAGATCGAGAACCCGGCAGCAGTCACGACCAAGGCCAGCCCCAAGGCGAAGGCCTTCCTGGACTTCGTCCTGACCAAGGAGGGCCAGGAGGTCTACGCCTCCAAGGGCTTCCGACCGCTCGAATCGGTCGAAGGTGTCGAGGTCGGAGAGATCAAGGGCGCCAACGACCCGGCCGACCCGTTTCCGGAGCCCGGCAAGCTGTTCACGATCGACGGCGACTTCGGTGGCTGGGAAGCGGCCAACACGAAGTTCTTCGACGAGAACAACGGCATCATCACCAAGATCATCGCGGAGTCCGGCAAGTCGTGACGCTTGATCTGAACTCGCCGACGGGGGCTGCGCGCAAGCGCCGCCCCCGTTCGGCGACCTCTCTGACCAGATCGTCGGGCCTCGGGCTCGGCATCGCCCTGACGTGGTTCAGCCTGCTCGTCCTGATCCCGTTGTCGCTCGTCGTGATCCAGTCGATCGATGGCGGATGGGAGACGTTCCGCCAGACCCTCACCAACCCGCAGACCGCCGCAGCCCTGCGCCTGACCGTCACCCAGGCACTGATCGTCACCGCGATCAACGTCGTGATGGGGACCCTCATCGCGTGGGTCCTGGTTCGAGACGACTTCCCGGGCAAGCGCCTGCTGGAGGTCGTGATCGACATCCCGTTCGCGCTGCCGACCATCGTCGCGGGTCTCGTCCTGCTGAGCCTCTACGGCCCCGACAGCCCTCTGGGGGTCAATGTCGCCAACACCGAGCGGTCGGTCTTCCTCGCGCTGCTGTTCGTGACGCTCCCGTTCGTCGTGCGTACGGTTCAACCGGTCCTGATGGAGCTCGACAAGGACGTCGAAGAGGCAGCACGCTCACTCGGCGCCAGCCGGTTCACGACGGTTCGCCGGATCATCCTGCCGAGCCTCGCCCCTGCCATCACGGCCGGCGCGGCGCTGTCGTTCGCCCGCGGCATCAGCGAGTACGGCTCCCTGGTCCTGCTGTCAGGCAACCTTCCGCTCAAGACCGAGGTCGCGTCTGTGCGCATCCTGACCTACATCGAGAACGGCAACGAGGCGGCCGCAGCGTCGGTCGCAACGATCCTGCTGCTCGTCGCCCTCGCCGCCATCGTCTTGCTGCAGGTGCTCTCGAAGTGGGTGGCCAGGCGTGGATGATTCACCGACGAAGGACACCGTTAACCTCAAGTTGTCACCCGAGCCCACAAAGAGGCTCGGCAAGGGCTTGAGGCGGGGGCCGGGCGAGGGTGGGGTGCGTCCCTCTCGAGGTGCTGGGACGTACTTTCGACGGCTCCTCGTCATCACCTACCTGTTCCTCCTGATCATCTGGCCCGTCTCCCTCGTGGTGCAGAAGACCTTCGACGGCGGCCTGGGCAACCTCCAGACCGCGTTGTCCGACCCTGTGGTCACCGGCGCCCTCCAGCTGACCGTGATCGTGGCCCTCTGGGCCGTCGCGATCAACACGATCTTCGGCGTTGGGATCTCGCTGCTGCTCGTCCGCTATGACTTCCCGGGCCGCGGCGTCCTCTCGGCCCTGATCGACCTGCCGCTGTCGGTCTCACCCGTCGTCGTCGGGCTCGCGCTGCTGCTCGCATACGGCGGGACCAACGGCACCTTCGGACCGGCGCTGGAGTCCGCCGGGCTCCAGGTCGCTTTCGCGACTCCCGGCATCATCATGGCGACCGCATTCGTCAGCCTCCCGCTGGTGATCCGCGAGATCGTCCCGGTGCTGCAGGAGATCGGGACCGAGCAGGAGCAGGCGGCCCGTAGCCTTGGCGCCGGACCCGCACAGACGTTCCGGCGCATCACGCTCCCCTCGATCAAGTGGGCTCTGATATACGGCGTCGTGCTGAGCCTCGCGCGCGCGCTCGGTGAGTTCGGGGCCGTCAAGATCGTGTCGGGCAACGTAGCCCTGCAGACCCAGACCGCGACCCTCGTCGTGGAGCAGAAGTACCAGGACTTCGAGCAGGGGTCGGCGTATGCCACGTCGTTCCTGCTCGCACTGATCGCGGTCGCGGCGCTCGTCGTGGTGACCTTCCTTCGACCCAAGGACGACACCGATGGGGATTGAGATCCGCGGGATCAACAAGAACTTCGGCGACTTCGTCGCGCTCGAGGACATCAACCTCAGCATCCCCAGCGGTCAGCTGACCGCCCTTCTGGGGCCGAGCGGTGGCGGCAAGTCGACGTTGCTGCGCATCATCGCCGGGCTCGAGACCTCTGACAGCGGAACGATCGAGATCGAGGGCAACGACACGACCAATGTGCCGGCACAGAAGCGCAACGTCGGCTTCGTGTTCCAGCACTATGCCGCGTTCAAGCACATGACGGTCGCCAAGAATGTCGCCTTCGGCCTCGAGATCCGCAAGAAGCCCAAGGACGAGGTCAAGAGGCGGGTCGACGAGCTGCTGAGGCTCGTCCACCTCGAGCAGTTCTCGCACCGACTTCCTGCGCAGCTCTCGGGCGGACAGCGTCAACGCATGGCACTGGCCCGTGCCCTGGCGATCGAGCCGAGCGTCCTGCTGCTCGACGAGCCGTTCGGTGCGCTGGACGCCAAGGTCCGCAAGGAGCTGCGTAACTGGCTGCGCCGCCTCCACGACGAGGTGCACGTGACGACGGTCTTCGTGACGCACGACCAGGAGGAGGCACTCGAGGTCTCCGACAGCCTGGTCGTGATCAACGACGGTCGGATCGAGCAGATCGGGTCACCCGATGACTTGTATGACCGGCCGGCCAGCGACTTCGTGCTGTCATTCCTCGGTCCCGTCACCAGGCTCGGGGACCACCTGATTCGTCCGCACGACATCGACATCACGCGCTATGAGCACGCCGCGACCGCTCGTGGCCGCATCACGAGGTGGACCCGGGTCGGTTTCGAGATCCGGCTCGAGGTCACGCCGGACGATGTCCTGCACCCCGACCCGATCCAGGTCGTGGTCACCCGCTCCGAGGCGGTGGCCCTTCAGCTGCACGAGGGCGATCTCGTGTGGCTCCGCCCCCGGGCGGGAGTCGAAGAGCTCAGTCGCTGACGGACGTACGCCGCCCGGCCAGGAGCCCGGCCGCGAAGATCGCGACGCCGGCCGTGGCCAGTGCGGCGCCGACCAGGCTCGACGCGCGATAGCCATGACCTGAAGCGATGACGACCGAGCCGAGCCACGCTCCCAGGCCGTTGGCGATGTTGAGCGCCGAGTGGTTGAGCGCAGCGCCGAGCATCTGGGCGTCGCCGGCGGCGTGCATCAGGCGGATCTGCAGGTTGATCGCGACGACCGACCCGAGGGCTCCGATCGCGAACACCAGCGCGAGCGCGGGCACGACGTGCGGCGCGGCGAAGAAGAACGCGACAAGCACCGCAATCGTGGCCACGAAGCCACCCAGGATCGATCGCTCGACATTCCAGTCCGCGAGGACCCCCGCAGCCCAGGAGCCGAGCACCGACCCGAGCCCGAAGGCGAGCAGGAACACCGAGATCCAGGAGCTGGACATGTCGGCGACCTTGGTCACGATCGGCGCGATGTAGCTGTACATCGCGAAGAGGCCGCCGAAGCCGACCATGCCGGCCGCCACTGCATAGAGCACCTGCGGTCGCTTGAGAGCGGAGAGCTCACCGCGCAGGGAGGCTTCGGTGTTTGCCGGTGAGTGCGGCACGAAGGCGAAGATCATGAGCGCCGCTGCGATCGCGATCACGAGCACGGCCCAATAGGCGCTGCGCCAGCCGAGGGTCTGACCCAGGATCGTGCTGGCCGGAACCCCGGCGACCGTGGCGACGGACAGGCCGAGCATGACCGAGCTGACCGCCCGACCGCGGAACTCCGGCCGTACGAGCGAGGCCGCCAGCAGTGATGCGACGCCGAAGTAGGCACCGTGCGGCAGACCCGCGACGAAGCGCGCGAGCATGACCGGGAGGTAGCCGTCCGCGACCGCGGTGATCGCGTTGCCGAGGCCGAGCGCGAGGATCAGGCCGATCGCAAGACCCTTCTTGGGCAGGCGGGCGCCGAGCGCCACGATGACCGGTGCGCCCACGACGACGCCGAAGGCATACGCCGTGATGATGTGGCCGGTCGTCGCGTTGGAGCGGTCGATCCCCTCGGCTATCTCCTCGAGCAGCCCCATCGTCATGAACTCGGTGGTCCCGATTGCGAACCCACCGAGGGCCAGGGCGAGCAGAGCCAGCGTCAGGTGCTTGGTGCTCGCGGCGCGCGGGGATTCGAGGGTGGTCACCTGATCATTCAAGCCGTTCTGCCGGGCCGACATTCCCCGGCCGCCGTGCGCCTTCGGTCACACGGCGCTAGCTGGCGCTCCATCCGCCGTCGATCATCGATGATGAACCGGTCATCATGGCCGCGTCGTCCGAGGCGAGGTAGGCAACCAACGACGCAACCTCGGCCGGCTCGACCAATCGCTTGATCGCGGTGCCCGCCAGGAGCACGTCCTCGACGACATCGACCTCCGCGACCTGCGTCTCCCGGGCCTGCGCCTCGATCTGGGCGTCGACCAGCGGCGTGCGGACATAGCCCGGGTTGACGCAGTTGCTCGTGACGCCATGCTCAGCGCCCTCGAGCGCCATGACCTTGGACAGCCCTTCGAGCGCATGCTTCGAGGCGACATAGGCCGCCTTGTGCGGCGACGCGCGGACGCCGTGCACCGAGGAGACGTTGATGATGCGGCCCCACCCTGCTGCGTACATGTGCGGCAGGGCCGCCCGGACGAGCAGGAACGGCGCCTCGACCATCAACATCAGGATGCGGTGGAACATCGCCGGATCGAAGGCCTCGATCGCAGCGACATGCTGCAGACCGGCGTTGTTGACCAGGATGTCGACCTCGAGGGTGAGGCCCGTCAGCGCCTCGGTGTCGGTCAGGTCGACCGACCAGGCCTCGCCCCCGATCTCACCGGCCAGCTCCTTGGCACCGACTTCGTCGACGTCGGCCACGATGACTCTCGCGCCCCGCGTCGCGAGCTCTCGGGAGACCGCCGCGCCGATCCCGCCGGCACCACCTGTGACGAGGGCGGTCCGCCCGACGAGTCCGCTCACGCACGCACCTTGGCGATGAACGCGTCCGCATCGGCACGATCGACGTCGTGCAACGACGTGCCCTTGGTCTCCCGCAGCGCGATCACCGCGATCATCGTGATGACCGCCGAGCCGAGCAGGTAGAACGCGACCGGCACCGACGAGTCGTACTCCTTGAGGAGCTTGGTAGCGATGATGGGCGCCAACGAGCCCGCCACGATCGACGTCACCTGGTAGCCCAGTGAGACACCCGAGTAGCGCATGCGGGTGGGGAACATCTCCGCCATGATCGCCGGCTGTCCGGCATACATGAAGGAGTGGATGAGCAGACCAGCGGTGATCGCGAAGAGGATCGTGACGTTGTCGCCCGTGTCCATCATCGGGAAGGCGAAGAAGCCCCAGGTGCCGGCCAGCAGCACGCCGATCGCATAGACCGGACGCCGCCCGACGGTGTCGGACAGACGGCCGACCAAGGGAATCGCCGCGAAGTGCACGAGATGGGCGAACAGCATGAGTCTCAGGATCGTGGTCGTGTTGGTCTCCACCACGACCGAGAGATAGACGATGGAGAACGTCACGACGAGGTAGTACATGACGTTCTCGGCGAACCGCAGGCCCATCGCGGTGAGCACGCCGCGGGGATAGCGTCGGACGACCTCGAACGCGCCATAGGCCACGGCCTGGCTCGCCTCGACCTCCTTTTGCGTCTCGAGAAAGATCGGGGCCTCGGTGACCGTGGTGCGGATGTAGTAACCGACGAGCACGACGACCGCCGACAGCCAGAACGCGACGCGCCACCCCCAGCTGAGGAATGCCTCCTCGGACAGGGTCGACGTCAGCGCCAGCAGGACCAGCGTCGCGAGCATGTTGCCCAGCGGGACGCCGGCCTGGGGCCAGCTCGCCCAGAAGCCCCGCTTGTCGTCAGGACTGTGCTCGGCCACGAGGAGAGCCGCCCCACCCCACTCGCCGCCGATCGCGAAGCCCTGGAGGAAGCGAAGCACCACCAAGATGACCGGCGCGGCATAACCGATGCTGTCGAAGGTCGGGATGCAGCCCATGCCGAAGGTCGCGACGCCGATGATCAGCAGGCTCGTCTGCAGCAGCTTCTTGCGCCCGTAGCGGTCACCGAAGTGGCCGAAGACTATCCCGCCGATGGGTCGCGCGGCGAACCCGACGGCGTACGTGATGAAGGCCGCCAGGATCGCATCGAGCTGGTTGCCACCCGCTGGGAAGAAGACCTTGCTGAAGACGAGTGCCGCTGCGGTGCCGTAGAGGAAGAACTCGTACCACTCGACGACGGCGCCAGCCATCGAGGCGGCCACGATGCGCTTCAGTCCGCTCGGCTCGTCAGCCTCGGTGTGGGCTGCCTGGGAATCTGGCGTCATGGGTGCTCCCTCATGTGAGATGGGGCGATGCTCTGTGATCCAGCACACACCCAGTTCGGATCCTCCGAGTATCAATGCGCGGCGATGCACATGCAATGCCCAATACCGCATCACCCATCTGCAAAGATGCAGTATGACCCGCTCCGGTCGGCCCAGTGCCGATGACCTCCTGGTGCTCTTGGAGGTGGGCAGAAGTGGCCGTTTCACCACGGCCGCCGAGGCTCTGGGACTCAACCACACGACGGTCTCGCGGCGCATCAGCGCGCTGGAGAGCAGTCTCGGCGGCCGGGTCCTCGCGCGTGCGGCCGGCGGCTGGGAGCTCACCCCGCTCGGCCACGAGGCCCTGCGCGCTGCCGAGCAGCTCGACGCCGTCATCCGCGAGCTGACGGCGGAGCCGGGCACGAGTCACGTCCTGGACGACGTCGTCCGGCTCTCTGCGACCGATGGGTTCAGCGCTTACATCGCCGCCCCGGCCGCGGCACGGCTCCGGCAGCGCCACCCGGGCCTGACCGTCGAGATCGTCGCGACCACTCGGCGGGCCATGCAGCAGCGCTCCGGTCTCGACATCGAGGTCGTCGTCGGCAAGCCGCAGGTGCACCGGGCAGAGGCCGGTTGCCTCGGAGCGTACGTCCTGGGCCTCTACGGATCTGCCGACTATCTCGCGACCCACGAGGCGCCCTCGTCGGTGCAGGATGTCACGGGTCACGGGCTCGTCTACTTCATCGACTCGATGCTGCACGTCGACGACCTGGACATCGCCCGCACCCTCGTACCGACGATGCGCGAGGCCGTCACCTCGACCAACGTGTTCGTCCACGTCGAGGCCACCCGCGCCGGAGCCGGGCTGGGGTTGCTGCCAAGCTTCATGGCCGACCGCCACCGAGATCTCATACGACTCCTGCCCGAACAGATCGAGATCCCGCTGGAATACTGGCTCGTCACCCGGCCGGAGGCCTCGCGGCGACCCGCGGTCGCCGTCGTGGCGACCGAGCTGCAACGAACCGTGCAGTCGATGCGGGGCGAGCTGCTCGGTCACACCGATTCTGACGGTGCCGACCGGCAGACTGGTCCTCGTGCGATCGATCACCGAGGCTGAGCGCCGGGCCCGCCTGGGTCGCCGGCATGCTCTCGCTGACTCGCATCTCGCGAGCTCTGTGACCGAGGCCGCCCGAGCCGTCGTGGCCCTGCACGGCACAGATCCGGCCTCCACGGTCCTGTCGGCACTCGCCCGCACCTCCGGCACCACACCGGCCGATGTCGAGCGAGCCCTCTACGACGAGCGCAGCCTGGTCCGGGTGCTGTCGATGCGGCGCACGGTCTTCGCGGTGCCGCTCGACCTCGCTGCGCACTGCCTGGTCGGCGCCTCGGACACCGTCGCCCGGCAGCAACGCAAGCTCCTGCTCAAGATGCTGACCGAGGCCGGTGTCGCAGACGACGTCGAGAAGTGGCTCGCGCGAGCCGAGCGCATCGCCAAGGAGGCGATCGAGGTGGCGGGTGAGACCACGAGCGCCGAGCTCGCACAGGCTGATCCGCTCCTTGCCACCCGGTTGCAGACGGGCAGCGGCGCCTACACCGCGACTCCGACCGTCGCAAGCCGGCTCATGACCTTGCTCTCGGCCGAGGGCCACGTCGTACGAACGCGGCCCCGCGGCGGATGGACGTCGACACAGTTCCGTTGGGCGTCGACGGTTTCGTGGTGCGAGATCGGCCGCATGCCCGATCTCGACGCCGCCATCGCCGAGATCGCCGAGCGTTGGCTGCGGGCTTACGGTCCCGCGACGCTGGACGACCTGCAGTGGTGGACCGGCTGGACCAAGACCCGCACCCGCGCGGCGGTCCAGGGCGTTGGCGTCGAGGACGTCGAGATCGCCGGACAGCCTGGACTGCTCCTGACCGACGACGTCGATCCGGTCGATCCGCCTGAGCCGTGGGTGGCCCTCCTGCCGGCGCTCGACCCCTCGGCCATGGGGTGGAAGCACCGGGACTTCGTGCTGGGGCCGCACCGCGAGCGCCTGTTCGACATCAACGGCAACGCCGGGCCAACGGCCTGGGTCGATGGTCAGATCGTGGGCGGCTGGGCGCAGCGCGATGACGGGGAGGTCGTGGTCCGCCTGCTGCAGGACACCGGCGCCGAGGCGGCGAACCGCCTCGACCAGCGCGCCGCCGACCTCACCTCGACGCTGGGGGACGTCCGGCTCAAGCCGCGGGCGCGGGGCTGGACCGACGTCGAGAAGTCGCTCCGCAGCTGACCGCGCCGCAGCTCAGACCAGGCGCGCGGAGAGCGCCGACAGCACTCCGGTGAACGTTCCGGACGGGCGCATGACGGCATTGACGAGCTCTTCGTCGGGCCGAAAGTAGCCGCCGATGTCGGCCGGTGATCCCTGGACGGCGAGCAGCTCCTCGTTGATCTTCTGCTCGTTCGACGCAAGCTCCTCGGCGACCTCCGCGAAGGCGGCGGCCAGATCGGCGTCCTCCGTCTGCTTCGCGAGCTCCTGCGCCCAGTAGAGAGCGAGATAGAAGTGACTGCCACGATTGTCGATCTCGCCGGCCTTGCGGCTGGGCGACTTGTTCTCGGCCAGGAACGTGCCGGTGGCGCGGTCGAGCGTGTCGCCCAGGATCTGCGCGCGGGCGTTGTCCGTCGTCACGGCCATGTGCTCGAAGCTCGACGCCAGCGCGAGGAACTCACCGAGGCTGTCCCAGCGCAGGTGATTTTCCTTGACGAGCTGCTGGACGTGCTTGGGGGCTGACCCGCCCGCACCGGTCTCGAACAAGCCGCCGCCATTGATCAGCGGGACGATCGAGAGCATCTTGGCGCTCGTGCCGAGCTCGAGGATCGGGAAGAGATCAGTGTTGTAGTCGCGCAACACGTTGCCGGTGACCGAGATCGTGTCCTCGCCACGCCGGATGCGCTCGATCGAGAACGCCGTGGCCTCGGTGGGCGACATGATCTCGATCTGCAAGCCGTCGGTGTCGTGCTCGGGCAGATAGGCCTCAACCTTGGCGATCAAGTTGGTGTCGTGGGCACGTGTCGGGTCGAGCCAGAAGACCGCCGGCGTGTCCGACGCGCGGGCTCGGGTCACGGCAAGCTTGACCCAGTCCCGGATCGGGACGTCCTTGGTCTGACAAGCGCGCCAGATGTCCCCGGTCTCCACGGCGTGCTCGATCAGCACCTCACCGGCGGAGTCGACGATCTGCACGGTGCCGGCAGAGGTCATCTCGAAGGTCTTGTCGTGGCTGCCGTACTCCTCCGCGGCCTGGGCCATGAGTCCGACGTTGGGCACCGAGCCCATCGTGGCGGGATCGAAGGCACCGTTGGCACAGCAGTCGTCGATCACGACCTGGTAGATCCCGGCGTACGAGCTGTCGGGGATCACCGCCAGCGTGTCGGCCTCGTCACCGTCGGGGCCCCACATGTGGCCGGACGTGCGGATCATGGCCGGCATCGAGGCGTCGACGATGACGTCGCTCGGCACGTGCAGGTTCGTGATGCCCTTGTCGGAGTCGACCATTGCCAGGGCCGGGCCGTCGGCGATGCCCTGCTCGATCGCGGCCTTGATCTCAGCACCCTCGGGCAGCTTGTCGAGCCCGGCCAGGATCGAGCCGAGCCCGTTGGTCGGGCTGAGTCCGGCGGCCGCGAGATCGTCGCCATACTGCTCGAAGACCGCCGGGAGGAACGCCTTGACGACGTGACCGAAGATGATCGGGTCCGAGACCTTCATCATCGTGGCCTTGAGGTGCACGGAGAACAACACGCCCTCGGACTTGGCCCGGGCCACCTGCGCGGCGAGGAACTCATCGAGTGCGGCCGCACGCATGACGGTGCCGTCGATGACTTCGCCGGCGAGCACCGGGAACGCCTCCTTGAGGACCGTCGTCGTACCGTCCTCGCCGACCAGCTGGATCGTGATCTGGTCATCGGACTCGATGACGACAGACTTCTCACCGTCCCGGAAGTCATCTGCTTCCATCGTGGCGACATTGGTCTTGGAGTCGCTGCTCCACTCGCCCATCGAGTGCGGGTGGGCCTTGACGAAGTTCTTGACCGAGGCAGGCGCGCGGCGATCGGAGTTTCCCTCGCGCAGCACGGGGTTGACCGCACTGCCCTTGACCTTGTCGTAGCGGGCGCGAACGTCCTTGTCCTCGTCGCTCGACGGGTTGTCGGGATAGTCCGGGAGGGCATAGCCCTGGGTCTGAAGCTCGGCGATCGCGGCCTTGAGCTGCGGGATCGAGGCGCTGATGTTGGGCAGCTTGATGATGTTGGCGTCGGCGGTCTTGGCCAGGGCGCCCAGCTCTGCCAGCGCATCGTCGATCTGCTGCTCGGGGGTCAGCCGGTCGCCGAACAGGGCGATGATCCGTCCGGCCAGCGAGATGTCCCGCGTCTCGACCTCGACGCCGGCCGTCGAGGCATACGCCTCGATGACGGGGAGGAAGGAATAGGTGGCCAGCAACGGCGCTTCGTCGGTGAGGGTATAGATGATCTTGGCCATGAGTGCGGCGACTCCTACGTGTGGGTGCCTGACAATTGGTTTGACATCAAGATATCTCACCGACACGGCCAGCCCCAGCCTCCCCCAGTGCCGTCCGCTCAGCCCCTAAATTGTGGACCAGGTCACCCCGGAACTCAGGAAGGCTCATCATGGCGACACCCACGACGTCCCACAGGCTCGGCGCCGAGGCGCTCGGCACGTTCTGGCTGGTTCTCGGTGGAGTCGGCACCGCGGTGCTCGCCGGCGGCAGCGGCGGAGTCGGCACGCTCGGCATCTCGCTGGCGTTCGGTCTGACGGTCCTCACCGGCGCCTACGCATTCGGTCATGTCTCCGGCGGCCACTTCAACCCCGCGGTCACGGTCGGCCTGGCGACGGCCAAGCGCTTCGCCTGGAAAGACGCGCCCGGCTACTTCGTCGCGCAGCTCGTCGGGGCCACCGTCGCCGGAGCCGTCCTCTATGCCATCGCATCGGGTGCCGACGGATTCGATGCCTCCGCCAGCGGATTCGGCACCAACGGCTATGGCGACCGGTCGCCCAATGGATACAGCCTGCTCGCCGTGATCATCACCGAGATCGTGCTGACGGCGTTCTTCCTCTACGTCATTTTCGGCGCCACCGCCAGACGTGCAGCTGTGGGGTTCTCCGGCCTCGCGATCGGCCTCGCGCTGACCCTGATCCACTTGATCTCGATCCCGGTCGACGGGACCTCGGTCAACCCGGCGCGTTCGCTCGGTGTCGCCTGGTTCGCCGGCGGGGACGCCCTGCAGCAGGTGTGGGTCTTCATCCTCGCCCCCGTCATCGGTGCCGCCATCGCCGGCGTGACACACGTCCTGATCGTCGGCGAGGACGCTGACTGACACATCGATGAGGGTCGCCTTTCTTGACTAGTTCAAGAGAACGCGTAGTGTCGAGACCATGCCCGCCACCCAGCTCAGCGCCGAACCGGCCGAGCTGCGAGCCGAGCTCCAGCTCGCGGGGCTCAGGGTCACCAGCCCGCGGCTCGCGGTCCTCACGACCCTGACGCGTCAGCCGCACAGCGACGCCGACACGGTCTTCCAGGCCGTACGCCTGAGCCTGCCCGGCACGTCGGTCCAGGCCGTATACGGAGTGCTCGGCGCCCTGACGGATGTCGGCCTGCTGCGCCGCATCGAGCCGGCTGGTTCGTCGGCGCTCTACGAGCGGCGCATCGGCGACAACCACCACCACCTGATCTGCACGTCGTGCCGCGCCGTGCGCGACGTCGACTGCGCGACCGGCGAGGCCCCGTGCCTCACTCCCTCGCAGTCCCACGGATTTGCCATCGACCAGGCCGAAGTGACCTTTTGGGGCCTGTGCCCCGACTGTCAACCCGGCCGCTGAAACCGCACACCCACCTAAGGAGAACGAACATGTCCACGACAGTTCCCCAGCCGACGGACGGCACGTCCATTGCCAACGCCCCGACCCCGGAGGCCCAGCAGGGATCGACGACGATCACCGGCTCGCCCGCAGTCTCGGACCGCAACTCGCTGACGGTCGGTGCAGACGGCCCGATCCTGCTGCACGATGTGCACTTCATCGAGCAGATGGCGCACTTCAACCGTGAGCGCGTCCCGGAGCGCAATGTGCACGCCAAGGGCTCGGGCGCCTTCGGCACGTTCACCACCACCGAGGACGTCAGCGCATACACCAAGGCTGCGCTGTTCCAGCCCGGCACCGAGACCGATCTGCTGCTGCGCTTCTCGACCGTCGCCGGCGAGCAGGGCAGCCCCGACACCTGGCGCGACCCGCGCGGCTTCTCGATCAAGTTCTACACCTCCGAGGGCAACTACGACCTGGTCGGCAACAACACCCCGGTGTTCTTCGTCCGCGACACCATGAAGTTCCCGCACTTCATCCGCTCGCAGAAGCGTCGTGGCGGCTCCGGCCTCCGCGACAACAACATGCAGTGGGACTTCTGGAGTCTCAACCCCGAGTCGGCACACCAGGTCACCTACCTCATGGGTGACCGTGGCATCCCCAAGACGTGGCGCCACATGAACGGCTACGGCTCGCACACCTACCTCTGGTACAACGAGGCCGGTGACAAGCACTGGGTCAAGTACCACTTCCACAGCGATCAGGGCGTCGAGGGACTCACCGGCGACCAGGCCAACAAGATCGCCGGCGAGGACGCTGACTTCCACCGCCGCGACCTGCGTGAGGCGATCGACCGGGGCGAGTTCCCGACCTGGACCGCATCGGTGCAGCTCATGCCCTACGAGGACGCCAAGACCTACCGGATCAACCCGTTCGACCTGACCAAGATCTGGCCGCACGAGGACTATCCCCTGGTCAAGATCGGCACGCTCACGCTCGACAGGAATCCCGACAACTTCTTCGCCGAGATCGAGCAGGCCGCGTTCGCGCCGTCGACGATCGTCCCCGGCATCGGATTCTCGCCGGACAAGATGCTGCTCGGGCGCACGTTCGCCTATGCCGACACGCAGCGCTACCGCATCGGGCCCAACTACCTCCAGCTGCCGGTCAACCGTCCCCGCAACGAGGGTCAGAACACCTATGCGTTCGACGGCCCCATGGCATACGAGCACCAGGGGGATCTGCCGAAATACGCCCCCAACTCGTTCGGTCGCGGCTATGCCGACCTGACCGGCGAGGTGCACGACGGCTGGGAGACCGACGGCGACATGGTCCGTCAGGCCTACACGCTGCGTGCCGATGACGATGACTTCTCGCAGGCCGGAACCCTGGTGCGCGAGGTCTGGGACGACGCGCAACGCGAGGAATTCGTGCAGACCGTGGCCGGGCACCTGCTCGGAGGCGTCGAGGGCGACGTCCTGGAGCGCGCGTTCGACTACTGGAAGAACGTCGACGCCGACACCGGCAAGCGCATCGAGGAGCTGACCCGCGCCGGCATCGGCGAGGACAACCCCGGCAGCGAGGATGACGACGCCAAGGCCAACGCCTCGGACCCGCTCGTCGAGTCAAACACCCACGCAGGCAGCTGACCTCGCCATACCGGTCACACGCAGCCGCCCCCGGGAAGAATCCCGCGGGCGGCTGCGCTAGTTTCGGAAGGTATCCCCCGATTTTCCGCACCTCCAAGGAGCCCCGCCGTGAGCACAACCCCCGTCAAGGTCGCCGTCACCGGCGCCGCCGGCCAGATCGGCTACAGCCTGCTTTTCCGCCTGGCCAGCGGATCGCTGCTCGGCCCCGACACCCCGATCCAGCTGCAGCTGCTGGAGATCACGCCCGCGCTCAAGTCTCTCGAGGGTGTCGTCATGGAGCTCGACGACTGCGCTTTCCCGACCCTCGCGGGTGTCGAGATCGGTGATGACGCCGAGACGATCTTCGACGGCGTCAACCTTGCGCTGCTCGTGGGCGCTCGCCCGCGTGGGCCCGGCATGGAGCGCGGAGACCTGCTCGAGGCCAACGGCGCGATCTTCACGGCCCAGGGCAAGGCCCTCAACGCCGTCGCCGCCGACGACGTACGCATCGGTGTGACCGGCAACCCGGCCAACACCAACGCGCTGATCGCGATGACCAACGCCCCCGACATCCCTCAGGATCGCTTCAGTGCGCTGACCCGGCTCGACCACAACCGGGCCATCTCGCAGCTCGCGGCCAAGACCGGCGCTTCTGTCACCGACATCAAGAAGATGACGATCTGGGGCAACCACTCGGCCACGCAGTATCCCGACATCTTCCACGCCGAGATCGCCGGCAAGAACGCGGCTGAGACCGTCAACGACCAGGCCTGGATCGAGAACGACTTCATCCCGACCGTCGCCAAGCGCGGCGCTGCGATCATCGAGGCACGCGGATCTTCATCGGCCGCCTCCGCTGCCTCCGCGACGATCGATGCCGCTCGAGACTGGCTGCACGGATCGCCCGAGGGTGACTGGGCCTCGATGGCGGTCGTGTCCGACGGCTCATACGGTGTGCCCGAAGGCCTGATCTACTCGTTCCCCGTCACGACCAGCAATGGTGACTGGGAGATCGTCCAGGGCCTCGAGATCGACGACTTCTCCCGCGGCAAGATGGACGCGACCGCCGCCGAGCTGACCGAGGAGCGCGACGCGGTCAAGGAGCTCGGCCTGATCTGACCCAACCCCCAAGATTTGGCCGATTTCACACCGAAATCGGCCAAATCTTTGGCCTTTTCGGTTGGGTAGCCGCCAAATCTTGGGGGCTCGATCAGGTCGGCTGGCCGGGCACGACCGCAGCAAGCACGACCAATGAGATGCCGAGCGTCGTCATCCAGAACACGTCGAAGGCCTTGCCTCGTACGCGCAGCATCCCGGTGTGGTCGACCGGCATGACGAACCGGGCGAACGCCCCGACGACGAAAGCTGCGCCGATCACGATGATCCCCGCGCGCCACGGCCCGACCACGACGAGCACCAGGCCGACGAGCACGGCAAGCAGGTGCAGCAGATAGAGCTGCGATCCGCGACTGCGGGGACCGATCACGACGAGAGCCGCTCAGCCGTCTCGACAACATTGGCGAGCAGCATCGCGCGGGTCATCGGCCCGACGCCTCCGGGGTTGGGTGAGATCCAGCCGGCGACCTCGTGGGCCGCAGGGTCCACGTCTCCGACGATCCCGTTGTCATCGCGGCTCACGCCGACGTCGAGCAGGGCTGCGCCGGGCTTGACCATGTCTGCTGAGATGATCCCCGGGACGCCGGCAGCGGCGATGACGATGTCGGCACGACGCACCTCCGCACCCAGATCACGGGTGCCGGTGTGGCAGAGCGTCACGGTGGCATTCTCGCTGCGCCGGGTCAGCAGCAGCCCCATCGGCCGGCCCACCGTGATGCCGCGGCCGACCACCACGACATTTCGACCTGCGATCGGCACATCGTGACGGCGCAACAGCTCGATGATGCCGCGGGGCGTGCAGGGCAACGGTGCCGCTTTGCCGAGCACGAGCCAGCCGAGGTTTGTCGGGTGCAGCCCGTCGGCGTCCTTGGCGGGGTCGATGCGACCGATGACGGCGTTCTCGTCGAGGCCTTGAGGCAAGGGCAGCTGGACGATGTAGCCCGTGCAGGTCGGATCGGCATTGAGCTCGTCGACCGCCGCCTCGACCTCGCCCTGGGTTGCGGTCTCCGGCAGGTCGATGCGCAAGGACTCGATGCCGACCTGGGCACAGTCGCGGTGCTTGCCCGCGACATACCACTGGCTGCCAGGGTCACTGCCGACCAGGATCGTGCCGAGACCGGGCACGACGCCCTTGTCCCGGAGGGCGGCCACGCGTACGCGGAGCTCGTCCTTGATCGCGGATGCAACCGCCTTGCCGTCGAGTATCTGCGCTGTCACACGGACGAGTGTTTCACGCCGTCGTCAGTCGGCGACGGGCAACGTGATCCATGACGGCGTCGTCGAGTTGTGCTGGATCCGATAGACACCCAGCAGGAGGTCGAGGAGCTTGGTCGGCGGTGGCAGCAGGTGGAGCGTGTCGCCGCTGCCGATCAGCACCCGGAGGGAGTGACCCTTCGGAATCGTGCTGAATGCCGGCCTGATCTCGACGTCGAACTGCGTGACCTTGCCGGGCCGCACTTTCTCCGCCGTCACCCTGGTCTGCGGGTGATACGGCAACTGATAACCGCCGTGGCCGTCGGGCCAGCTCTTGTCCGGGTCGATCGCGCGCGCCGAGCCCAGGAGACCACCAGCGGTCAGGTCGCTGATCTTGCCGTCAGGTGCGACATCCTGGAGGGTCACCGCGAACATCGTCTCCGACGACGTCGAGGTCGCGTTGAGGGTCAGTCCGACAGGACCGGCCAGACGAAGGTCCTGCGGGAGGGTGCCGGAGTCGTATGCGACGTCGCCCGGCTGGGGCACGGAGAAGGCCGGGACCTTGCTGCACGCCTCGTAGGCCGGCGACAGGATGCCTGCGGACCACTGACCGAGCGAGCGGGCGCACGAGAGGGAGAATCCCTTCCACACTGCCGTCGACGACCCGGTCCTCGCGGTAGGCGTGGCCGGCGAGAGCTTCTGCCCGGGCTGGAAGAACCACCGCTCCGGGGTGGAGTGCTCGGAGGGGTAGGCGGCAAGGTCATACTTCCGCCCGCCGGTCTCCTCGACGTGGAACGGTCTCGTGGTGTCGAGGATGCCGGTGTCGCGACCCTTGAGCCACTGGTCGAACCACTGGAGCTGGATCTTGTCGAGGCCCTCGCCCGCCGAGCTGTGGTCGTAGGGTCCGGTCTTGAGCTGCCAGCGTGGGTCGGCCTTCTGGGTCTTCTCCATCGGCTGCCACACCGAACGTCCGACCGAGGCGTTCTGCAACCCGCTGTACAGGAGCGGCTCGCCCCGCTGGAACACGTCGTACTGCTCTCCGACGAGATAGGCCGGCACATCGTTCGCAACGATCTTGTCGAGGACGCGCTGGGGCGCCCGCTCCTGCCAGTACGCGCTGTCGTACACGCGGTCACCCTGCAGCAGGACGTCCAGGCCGGTCTGCAGCTCGAACGGGATGCCGGCGAGTCCGTGCTCCAGCATCAGCCGGAGCGCGTCGACCGGATCGGTCGGACCGCGATCGGCCAGGGGCGTGAGGGTGCGCAGGCCGAAGTAGGCCGCCAGCAGGCCCGCCGGGGAGATCACGTTGACGATGCCGCCGACGCTGAACAGGTCTCGATAGGGGTCGGACGACGAGACGATCGGGAAGATCGCCTTGAGTGGGGAGTCCTTGCCGACCTCGGCGGCCGTGAACAGCTGGTCGATCCCGAGATAGGAGCCGCCCAAGAGCCCGACCCTCCCGTTGCTGCCAGGGAGATCGGCCGCCCAGCGGACCAGCTCGGCGCCGTCCTTGCCCTCCTGCTTGCCGAACAGCTGCGACTGCCCCTCTGAACCGCCCGTGCCCGCCACGTCGACGATGGCTCCGATGTATCCCCGTTTCACGAGGTAGGGAGGGACCGCGCCGACGCCGACATTGCCGACGGTCTTGCTGTAAGGCGTCTGGATCAGGATCACCGGGAAATCCCCGGGTGCCGGGGTCTTGGTCCCCTTGATCGCTGGCGCGTGGATCGCGGCGCGCAGCACCCGTCCGTCGGGCATCGTGACCGGGATGTCGGTCGTGACGGTGATGTCGTACTTCTCTTCACCGGGCGACCACTCCGCGGCGCTCGCCGCAGAGGGGACGAGCAGAATGCTCGCCCCAAGGACGACAGCAACAACGAGTGAGGTCATGCGACGCATAGACTGCCTCCGACAAGATCCGGGTGCACAGGGGCCGAATTCGTACGAACGTACAGAAACTGAGGTGATGCGTCAATGGTCACGCGTGCATCGCTGTCGCAGGAACGCAGCCGGCTTCGGCGCGACGAGCTGCTGGCCGCGGCGATCGAGCTGTTCGCCGAAGGTGGGTCCCGTGCCATCACGCACCGCGCCGTCGCTGCTCGTGCCGGTCTCCCCTCGGCCACGACGACCTACTACTTCGAGTCGATCGACGAGCTCATCCGCGAAGCCCTCGGCTCGCACATCGACCAGTGGACCCGTGACCTCGAGGCCCTCTCCGCGGTCGATCTCGACATCGAGGTGAGCCTCGACGACGCCTCCCAGTTCATCTCGCACATCTTCTCCGCTCGTGGCCCGGAGGTCGCTGCGCTCGAGCTGGCCATCTTCCTCGCCGCGGCCCGAGCGCCGGAGCTCCGCCATGCCGCCGCCCATGCCATCCGCGCCTTTGAGGGCCTGACTCTCAGGATGCTCAACCGCGTCGGGGTCCACGACGCCGACATGCTCGCCGCGTCCATCGTCACCCTGATCGCCGGCACGGCGGTGCGGCGCCAGTCCGGACTCCACACCGAGCACGAAGAGGCGCGCCTGCTCACCGCGGCAATCCGAAATCTCGTCGCCGCCCATGCGCTCGGCGCTGACGGCGTCGACCGTACGCTCGCGAAGCTCAGCGAGAAGGCGAAGTGACCGTCCGACTCGGCACGCTCGACCTCGAGCCGGCCCGCGACGACCTGCTTGCGCCGCCGGTGGCAGCCATGATCGCCGCGATCACCGACCTCAGTGCCCAGGCGCACGCCGTGGCGATCGATCCCGACCTCGCCGACACGGCAGCCCTCACCGATCGCTTCGGCCTCGACCCGGAGGCGTCAGCCAACTGCGTCATCGTGCTCGGCAAGCGCGGCGGCGAGCTGCGGCCTGCGGCATGTGTCGTGCTTGCCAGCACACGCGCCGACGTCAACGGACTCGTCCGACGCACGATCGACACCCGCAAGTGCTCGTTCGCGCCGCAGGACTGGGCCGTCGCGGAGACCGGCATGGAGTACGGCGGCATCACACCGGTCGGCGTCCCTGAAGGTTGGCCGATCCTGATCGATCAGGCCGTCACCGAGCAGCCGTGGGTCCTGCTCGGGAGTGGCCTGCGCCGCTCGAAGCTCGCCCTCCCAGGAGCACTGCTGGCCGACCTGCCCGGCGCCCAGGTGCTCGCAGGCTTGGGCCTGCGCTGACGTCTGCGAACAAGGACACGCTGTGCGACGACAGGAGAAGGCAATGACCACCGGCCCGAAGGATCCCGTCGCCGACCCGCCGCCCGACAACCCGACCGAAGAACGTCTGGATCGCAAACTGGCAGGAGCTCCTGCAAGAGTTGCGCATCGCGCAAACCGGCGTGCAGATCCTGACCGGCTTCCTGCTCACCATCCCGTTCACCCCACGATTCAGCGAGCTGGAGTCGTCGAGGCAAACCGTATACGCGGCTGTTCTGTGCATGGCAGTCATCGCAACACTTCTGCTGATGACCCCCGTGGTCCTCCACCGAGCGCTCTTCCATCAGGGTGAGCGGCCTTGGCTGGTCGAATCAGCTGATCGGTTGGCTCAATGGGGAATCGGGGCTCAGACCGTGGCGATCGTCGGGGTCGTGTGGTTGATCCTCGACTTCATCGGTCCATGGTGGATTGCTGCGGCGGTCGCCGCCGCGATCACAGCGTCCTTGCTGGTGGTGTGGGTGCTGCTCCCGGCTCGCGAACGCAGGGCGAAGTCACCATGATCTCAGTTGGCCCTGCTGCTCGACCAGCTCAGTGGAAGAAGTGCCGGGTTCCGGTGGCATACATCGCGACGCCGGCTGCCTGAGCAGCCTCGATGACCGCATCGTCACGGATCGAGCCACCAGGCTGGACGATCGCGCGCACCCCTGCGGCGAAGAGGATCTCCGGGCCGTCGGGGAAGGGGAAGAACGCATCAGATGCCGCGACCGATCCGGCTGCCCGCTCCACGCCGGCCCGCTCGACAGCGAGCTTGCACGAGTCGACCCGGTTGACCTGGCCCATCCCGACACCGACGGACGCGCCGTCCTTGGCGAGCAGGATCGCGTTGGACTTGACCGCCCGCACGGCTGTCCACGCGAATGCGAGGTCGGCAAACGAACGGTCGTCGACCGGCTCCCCCGCGATCAGCGTCCAGGACGACGGATCGTCGCCGTCAGCATCGACGCGGTCAACGCGCTGCACGAGGACGCCGCCACTCACGCCGCGGAACTCGACCGGTTCGCGGTGCTCGTCGGCGGACACGCGGAGGATGCGGATGTTCTTCTTGCCCTGCAACACCTCCACGGCACCTGCCTCGTAGTCGGGCGCGACGATGACCTCGGTGAAGACCTCAGCCACCTGCTCGGCCATCGCCACCGAGACAGGGCGGTTGGTCGCGATGACCCCACCAAAGGCCGAGACCGGGTCGCACGCGTGGGCCCTGGCGTGCGCCTGGGCCACGTCGTCACCGACCGCGATGCCGCACGGGTTGGCGTGCTTGATGATCGCGACGGCCGGGAGCTCGAAGTCGTATGCCGCGCGGCGGGCCGCATCGGTGTCGACGTAGTTGTTGTAGGACATCTCCTTGCCGTGCAGCTGCTCCGCGGCGGCGAGGCCACCGCGCCCGTTGTGATAGAGCGCGGCCGGCTGATGCGGGTTCTCGCCATAGCGCAGCACCGCCGACTTGTCCCACGTCGCGCCGGTGAACTCCGGCCAGCCGTCCTCGGCCGGCGCGTGCACGCTGGCGAACCACGAGGCGACCGCGACATCGTATGCCGCCGTGTGCGCGAACGCCTGTGCTGCAAGGCGCTTGCGCTGATCGAGGGTGAAGCCGCCTGCAGCGATCGCGGCCCGCACGTCGTCGTACGACGAGGGGCTGACGACGACCGCGACGCTCGGATGGTTCTTGGCCGCAGCACGGACCATCGAGGGACCCCCGATGTCGATCTGCTCGACGCACTCATCGGGAGTTGCGCCGGACCCGACTGTCTCACTGAAGGGGTAGAGGTTGACGATCACGAGGTCGAACGGCTCGATCTCCAGGTCGGCGAGCTGCGCCACATGGTCGTCGAGGCGCAGGTCGGCCAGGATGCCCGCGTGGACGCGGGGGTGCAGCGTCTTGACCCGCCCGTCGAGACACTCAGGGAACCCCGTGAGCTCCTCGACCGGGGTGACCGGCACGCCTGCGGACTCGATCGTCCTGGCCGTCGAGCCGGTCGACACGATCGAGATGCCGGCGGCATGCAGGTCGCGAGCCAGCTGCTCGAGACCGGTCTTGTCATAGACCGAGATGAGGACGCGACCGAGGGGGCGGACGGAAGGGGCGTGGCTAGTGGTCATGTGATTCTCCTCCGAGCCGAACGGCCCGGTCATCGAGGTGGAAGTCTTCGCGCGCAAGGGTGCCGACCCAGTCGACCAGCATGGCCCGCTCACTGCTCTTGATGCGTTCGTGCAGGGCGGCCTCATCGTCGCCATCGAGCACCGGGACGGCGACCTGGGCGACGATCGGGCCGGTGTCGACACCCTCGTCGACGACGAACAGCGTTGCGCCGGTGACCTTGACGCCATAGGCCAGCGCATCCCGCGGGCCGTGCATGCCCGGGAACGCCGGCGACAGCGCCGGATGGGTGTTGAGGGTGCGCCCACCGAACCGGGCCAGGAACGCCGGACCGGTGAGCTTCATGAAGCCGGCCAGCACGACGATGTCGGGGTCGTACGCCGCGACGGCCTCGGCCAGGGCGGCGTCCCAGCTGGCGCGATCCGCGAAGTCCGGGACCGGAAGCACGAATGTCGGTATGCCGTGACGCTCCGCCCGGGCGACACCCCCGGTCCCGTCGCGGTCGGCTCCGACCGCGACGACCTCTGCGCCGTAGTCAGGACTCGTCGACGCGTCGATCAGCGCCTGGAGATTGGTGCCGCTTCCAGAGACGAGGACGACCAGTCGAGCTGGTGTCCGGGGACTGGGAGGCACGGTCTCCACGATAGTGGGCGAGGGCAGCGCCCAGCGCGCCGCCCACCGCCATGACGGGCACCGCGAGCAGCAACGGAGTGAACGTGGGCGGCCCGGCATCGGCCATCCGGCCGGGCCCGACTGCGCCTCCGGAGAGCCCGATGAGGACGCCCAGCATGAAGCCCGCCACGGCACCGGCCGCCGCACCAAGGGCCACCCGGCCCAGGACACCCTCCCGGCGGCCCGGACCGACGCGCCAGCCCGACACCACCCCGGCGAGCAATGGCACGAGCCCGAGCACGAACACCCAGCCGGGCAGCTCGCCCGGCGGTGGCAGCGCGGCGAGCAGCGGGAAGCCCGGGACATTGCCGAGCTGCGATCCGGAGAGGTCGACCGAGGTGTCGGTGCCGAGCATGAAACCGGGTCCGATCAGGACCGAAGCGGTCCAGAGCAAGAGGGTCGGCGCCGCCAACAGGCACCCGACGCCCAGGGCGATCCCACCGCCCCTGCCGGGATCGAGCTGCGCCCATAGGTCTCCCGCCCGCGAGATGTTGCGCGCGAGCTGGACCACCACCACGACGCCCGCGGCGGTCAGCACGACCAGGACACCTGGGACGGCTGCTCGCGTCGCGAGGCGCACATCCTCAGATGCCGTGAACCACAGCTGATCGCCCCCGCCGTGCCGGCGGACGGCCCCCAGCGCCGCACCGATGCCTCCGACGACGAAGGCCACGAATGCCGCACGTACGACCGGAGTGTGCACGTCGCCGGATGCCGATGCCGCCGAGGCGATGCCCGCGATGACTCCGTACGCCCCGGCCGTCGTCGCGGTGAAGGCCGCGAGCTCCTGGACGGGCTCGGTGACGACCCACGCCGCAGTGCACGCCACCAGCGCGACGCACACGAGCGTGGCACCGATCGGCACCAGTGCGAAGGTCACCCCGCCGGCGTCGATGCCGGACCCGAGCGCAACCAGCCACGTGCGCACCGTGGATCGAAGCAACGAGGCGAGCGTGAAATCGGCGAAACCCCTTGCAATGACGACGAAGACGGCCGATACCGCGAGCGACAGGACGGCGGCCAGCAGCGCGGTGAGGAAGGCCGGTCGGAGGTAGGGGGTCTCGACGGGCGGGGGCACCCCTTCATCCAACCTGTAAAGTTGGGGCGTTGGAGTCAGGCACGCCGCACGTCAAAAGGAGGCTGGTACATGACTCGCGTCGATGAGTTCGACAGCTTCTACTCCTCGACCTTCGCTCAGGCCGTCCAAGTCACCTATGCAGTCAGCGGTGACCGACAGGTCGCCTTCGAGGCGACCGTGGACGCCTATCGGCGGGCGTGGCGCGACTGGTCCAAGATCCGTGACCGTCACCCGCTCGGCTATGTGCGCAACGAGGCGTGGAAGCTCACGGCGCTCAGCCGCGGCACCCACCCCCTGCGACGCAAGCACGAGGAGGACAGCGACACCCAGCTGCTCGAGGCCCTCGCCGAGCTGAGCGTCGACGATCGCCGACTGATAGTCCTGATGACACTCGGCAACACCGATCTCGAAGAGGCCTCGCGTGAGGTCGGGCTGCCTGCCGAGGAGGGCATCGAGAGCGTCACGACCGCGCTGGCAAGCCTCGAGACCGCGCTGAGGCAGCGCATCGACATGATCGAGCGGCGCATGCATGCGCTTGCCTCTGCGACCGAATCACTCCAGGTCCCTGATCCGGCGACGGTCCGCAGCGCGGCCAAGCGCGGGCGCAGGCGCAACACCGTCCTGCTGGTCGCGGCTTCCGTGGCCATCATCTTCGGCAGCGGATTCGTTGCGACGGACGGTGACGCGCTGGCCAGTGGCACCAAGGCCCCCAGCCGCCAGAAGTTCGGCACCGAGCAGGACGTCCAGCTTGATGCCAAGACGATCGACACCGGCAACCTGCTCTCCGCGAAGCAGGTCAGCAACCTCGACCCCGCCAGCTCCTGGGCGGTCGACGGCACCGACCAGAACGTCAACAACACGACCCCCTATGCCACGTGTCCCACCAAGCGTTATGCGAACAAGAACCCGCGCAAGGTCTTCGTGCGCACCTTCGCCTCCAAGGGCGCCGCCACCGAGCGCGTCGCACAGGCGATCGAGGTGTCCCGCAGCGACACGATCGCGGCCACGACCTACGAGCGGCTCGTGCAGTGGTACTCCGACTGCGAGCACCCCCGCGTCCAGCTCGTCGCTGCCTACACGGTGCAGCGACCCTTCGGCGACTTCCAGATCCTCCGCCTGCGGTCGCACCGCTCACCCCAACGTACGTTCACGGTCGGTTTCAGCCACTCCGGCACCATCACGAGCACCTTGGTCCACGAGGTCGACGGCAAGAAGGGCCCGAGCGTCCGGACCTTCGCCCGTACGCTCAACGACTCGGTCGACAAGGTCTGCAAGGACAGCGGCGGCGTGTGCACCGACCGGATCCAGGTCCGTCGCACCGACCCACCGCCGACCTCGGAAGCGCCCGAATACCTCGGCATCGTCGACCTGCCGCCGATCAGCAACATCGACAAGGTGTGGGCCGCGGCGACGGTTCCTGCCAAGCCCAACCCGGCCGCGACACGGTGCGACAAGGCCGACTTCAGCAGCGAGGACGTCCGCGATGCCAGCGCACGCATCTACGTGCTCTACGAGGCCAAGACGCTGCCGGACAAGTTCGGCGTCGCCGAGACCGTGGGCCGGTTCTCCTCGACCAAGAAGGCCAAGGCCTTCGTCAAGAAGGCCACCGAGCGGCTCGAGTCATGCGCCGACGACACCCTCTCGGCCAAGATCGACCAGCGCAAGTCCTTCAAGGATCCCGCGTTCTCAGGCGATGTCTGGCGGGTCGGGCTCGAGGTCACCAAGGGATCTCGCACGTACTACCGCACCTCACTGATCCGCCGCGGCTCCAAGGTCGCCCAGGTGACCTTCACCCCGGCCGGCAAGTACGACATCACCCAGACCGAGTTCGAAGCCGTCGCGACGCGAGCGGCGACGAGGTTGAAGTACGCCAAGTAGGACCGCATTCACGCCGAAGCCCCTCCTGCCTGTCGGCGGGAGGGGCTTCGGCGTACTACGCGTCCGTTGCTCGGGGCGTTCCTTGCTCGGGCTCAGAGCCCCTTGAGGATCTCCCGCATCAGCTCGGCGGTCTCCGACGGCGTCTTGCCGACCTTGACGCCCGCAGCCTCGAGGGCTTCCTTCTTGCCCTGCGCGGTACCTGCACCGTCGGCGACGATGGCGCCGGCGTGGCCCATCGTCTTGCCCTCCGGAGCGGTGAATCCCGCGACATAGCCCACGACCGGCTTGGTGACGTGCTCCTGGATGTAGGCCGCAGCCTTCTCCTCCGCGTCGCCGCCGATCTCGCCGATCATCACGATCGCCTTGGTGTCGGGGTCTGCCTCGAACGCCTCGAGAGCGTCGATGTGCGTCGTCCCGATGATGGGGTCGCCGCCGATGCCGATCGCGGTGGTGAAGCCGTGATCACGCAGCTCGAACATCATCTGGTAGGTCAGCGTGCCTGACTTCGACACCAGACCGATCGGACCCGAACCCGAGATCGTCGCCGGCGTGATGCCTGCGAGCGCTTCGCCCGGCGTGATGATGCCGGGGCAGTTGGGACCGATGATGCGCGTCTTCTTGCCCTGCGCGTAAGCCCAGAACTCGGCACTGTCCTGGATCGGCACACCCTCGGTGATGATGACCAGGAGGCCGATCTCGGCATCGATCGCCTCGACGACGGCATCCTTGGTGAACGCCGGGGGGACGAAGGCGACCGACACGTCGGCGCCGGTCTTCTCAATGGCCTCGGCAACCGTGCCGAAGACCGGGAGCTCGACGTCACCGTGGGTGACGGTCGTGCCTGCCTTGCGGGCGTTGACGCCACCGACGACGTTCGTGCCGGCCTTGAGCATCAGGGCGGTGTGCTTGGTGCCCTCGCCGCCCGTGATGCCCTGGACGATGACCTTGGAGTCCTTGTTCAGGAAGATCGACATGTCAGGCTCCCTGTCCGTTGGAGTTGTTGGCGAGCTCGGCGGCGCGGTCTGCCGCGCCATCCATGGTGTCGACGAGGGTCACGAGCGGGTGATCGCGCTCGTCGAGAATCCGGCGCCCCTCCTCGACATTGTTGCCGTCGAGGCGTACGACGAGCGGCTTGGAAGCGTCGTCGCCGAGGATGTCCAGCGCCCCGACGATTCCGTTGGCGACGGCGTCACATGAGGTGATGCCACCGAAGACGTTGACGAACACGCTCTTGACCTGCTCGTCACCCAGGATGACGTCGAGACCGTCGGCCATGACCTGCGCCGAGGCTCCGCCGCCGATGTCGAGGAAGTTGGCGGGCTTGACCCCGCCGTGCTTCTCCCCGGCATACGCGACGACGTCGAGTGTCGACATCACGAGTCCCGCGCCGTTGCCGATGATGCCGACCGCGCCGTCGAGCTTGACGTAGTTGAGGCCCTTCTCCTTGGCCTTGGCCTCAAGCGGGTCGGCCGCATCCTTGTCCTCGAACGCAGCGTGGTCCTCATGACGGAACTCGGCGTTCTCATCGAGCGAGACCTTGCCATCGAGCGCCTCGAGGATGTCGCCCTCGAGCCGTGCGAGCGGGTTGACCTCGACCAGCGTGGCGTCCTCTTCGACGAAGACCTTCCACAGCGTCTGGACCGTCGTGACGGCCTGCTCGACCAGGGCCTCGGGGAATCCTGCGTCGGCAACGATCTCTCGCGCCTTCGCCTCGTCCACACCTGTGCCGGCATCGATCGGAATCTTCTTGACCGCGTCGGGGTTGGTCTTGGCGACCTCCTCGATCTCCACGCCACCCTCGACGCTCGCGATGCAGAGATAGCTGCGGTTGGCGCGGTCGAGCAGGAATGAGAAGTAGTACTCCTCCTCGATGCTCGCGGCCGGAGCGATGAGCACCCGGTTGACCGTCAGACCCTTGATCTGCATCCCGAGGATGTCCGACGCGTGCTGATGCGCCTCGTCAGGTGTCTTGGCGAGCTTGACGCCGCCGGCCTTGCCGCGACCGCCGGCCTTGACCTGTGCCTTGACGACGACGACGCCGAGCTGCTCTGCCGCGACCTTCGCCTCGTCCGGTGTGTTGGCAACGATGCCCAGGGTGACTGGTACGTCGTGCTTGGCGAAGAGCTCCTTCGCCTGATATTCCATCAAATCCACGGTGGAGTCCGTCCTCTGTTGACGTCCGATACGCTCGGGAGCCGGCCGATGGCCGACAGTAATTGAGCCTTTGCGACTCTAGCCCTTAACCGGGTGTTCACGCGCGTTGGCTTCGTCACACATCTTGGGAGACCCATGACCACCGACACGATCACATCGTCCGACGTGCAGTTGCGTGTGCGTGTCGAGGGCAACGACGCCGGCCCGGTCGTCGTCCTGGTCCACGGGTTCCCCGACAACCAGCAGGTCTGGGACCGCGTCGTCCCGCTCCTGACGCCGGACTTCCGGGTCGTCACGTACGACGTGCGTGGGGCGGGCGGCTCGACGGCACCGACATCACGATCGGGCTACCGCATGACCAACCTGGTCGGCGACCTGGCCGCGGTCATCGAGCACGTACGCCCCGACGGCGGTGCCGTGCACCTCGTAGGCCATGACTGGGGCTCGGTCCAGTCCTGGGGCGCGGTCATGCGCGAGGACTCGGACCCGCGCCTCACCGGCCGCATCGCTTCCTACACCTCGATCAGCGGCCCCGGCCTCGACCTGTTCGGTCATTTCCTCCGCAGTGGCCTCGCCGGCAAGCAGCTCGGCGCGGTCTGTGGCCAGCTCGCACGCTCCTGGTATGTCATCGCGTTCCAGGCACCGCTGATCCCCGAGCTCGTCACGCGCCGCTTCGGGCACCGGATCCGCGCGGTCCTCGCCCGTGGCCAGCGGCTGGGCGACGACGGACACTGGGGGGAGACGTTCGACGACGACTTCCGCAACGGCATCAACCTCTACCGTGCCAACGGGCTGAGCTTCACGCGAGGGACGACGTCGGTGCCCGTGCAGCTCGTCGTGCCGACGAGGACCCCTTCCTCTCACCGGCGATCTATGTCGACGTCGCCGAGTTCGCGCCCGACGTCCGGCGCGTCGACGTCGTTGCGAGCCACTGGGTCGTCCAGACCCAACCTGAGCTCATCGCGGACACTGTCCGAGCCTTCGTCACCGAGATCGAGGGCCGTCTGACCGCTCGTCAAGAGGCGTGACGACGGCTTCGCCCACACCGAGGTCGGCACACAGATCGGCGATGCGGGTCAGCGACTCGACATCACCGTCGACCACGATCGCCGTCGCATCCTCTGCGATGAAGGTGTGGACGAGCTGTTCCGGGGTCTGGTCGCCTCCCACATAGACGACCTCCCGCCCCTCGTCCCGCATACGCCGAGCGGCCCGCCGGACCGCTTCATCACCACCGATCGCGCCCAGCACGACACGCTCCCTGACCATGCGGACGATGCTCCCACAAGGGTGAAGGTCATCACACTTTGTCGACTTTTCCCGCTTGGCTGACGTCATTTGTTGTGGAGAACGCAGATTCGGTTTCACTCGACGCAATCCTTCGGCTAGTCTCGTGGGGTCCTGTTGTCCTTCTTCCGGAGGTTTTCTGCGTGTCATCGTCTGCGCCGAAACGCCGACTCGATGTCCGCCAAGAGACTCCGAAGCGAACGACCGGGAAACGCTCCGCGCAGCGGCGCCAAGCTCCCAAGCGCACCCTTCGTCTCACTCCGGCCATGGCCGGTGCCTTCGTCCTGGTCCTGGCTGCTTTCTTTGCCACGGTTATCGGCCCCAAGACCGACAGCAACTCGCTCAAGAGCGACCGCTACCAAACCATCTCGCAGAGCTACGTCGGTCCCGACGACGACGGCACTGACGGCAAGGTCGACGTCAGCCGCGACTTCAACCGCACGCTCGTCAAGAAGCAGACCAAGCTCCAGGCCGAGCAGACGCTGGTCGCCCAGTCTGACCTCAAGAAGGACGTCGACAAGTTCGCCAAGGAGTCCAAGGCCAACCAGTGGGTCCTCCCGGTCACCGGCTACCGCCTGACGGCGCGTTTCGGTCAGCGCAGCGGCCTCTGGTCCAGCGGATCACACACCGGCCTGGATTTCGCCGGTCCCTCAGGGTCGACGATCGTCTCGGTTGCAGCGGGTGTCGTGAAGTCGTCCGGCTATGAGGGCTCCTACGGCAACCGCACCGTCATCACGCTCCGCGACGGCACCGAGGTCTGGTACTGCCACCAGAGCCGCATAGCGGTCAAGGTCGGCCAGGCGGTCGGCCCCGGCGAGGTCATCGGCTACACCGGCTCGACCGGCAACGTGACCGGACCCCACCTGCACCTGGAGGTCTACCTCCCCGGTGGCAGCAGCTCGGTCGACCCCGAGCCCGTGCTGATCCAGCACGGCATCCGCCCCTGATCCCCGCGTAGGCGGCGTCTTGGCACCGCCGAGGGCCTCAGAGCTTTTCGACGGGCGCGTATCGCAACAGCAGGCGCTTGACCCCGAGCGACCCGAAGTCGACCGAGGCCACCGACTTCTCGCCCTGGCCCTCGACCGTGACGACGGTGCCGAGGCCGAAGCTGTCATGACTGACCCGGTCGCCAGGTGAGAGCGACACGACCTCGAGCGACGCGCGCCTGGAGCGGGCCGCGACATTGGAGGACCTGAACGTTGACTGTGCCGTCGCCGACGGCGAGCTGGGCGTCCACTGGGTCGGCGGCGAGGCCAACCGGCGCCAGTCGACGAGGGCTTCGGGCAGCTCGTCGAGGAATCGCGACGGCGGGTTGTAGGCCGGGGCGCCCCAGGCCGAGCGCGTCGCAGCTCGCGTGACGTAGAGGCGGGTGCGGGCTCGGGTGATGCCCACATATGCCAGCCGGCGCTCCTCCTCCAGCTCCTTGCTGTCGGCCAAGGAGCGCATGTGCGGGAACACCCCGTCCTCGAGGCCGGTCAGGAACACCACAGGGAACTCCAAACCCTTGGCCGTGTGGAGTGTCATCAAGGTCACGACACCGTCTCCCTCGTCGGGGATCTGGTCCGCGTCGGCGACGAGCGCAACCTGCTCGAGGAATGCCGCGAGCGAGCCGGCCGCCAGATCGGGCTCGTCGGAGATCGCGTCGACCGCTGCCGACCGCTCCTCCTGGAGGACATCGACCCCTCGCTCGACCAGCAGCTCGTCTGCGACCGTGCTGGCACCCACGACGAACTCGCGCGCCACTGCGACGAGCTCGGCGAGGTTCTCCACCCTCGTCTCGTCCTGGGGATCGGTGCTCTGCTCGAGGGTCGAGAGATAGCCGCTGCGGGTCAGCGCGGCCTCCAGCACCGCGTCAGCGGGGGCGCCCGACTCGGCCATCGTGATGAGCTCGGCCATCATCGAGGTGAATGCCTGGATCGCGTTGCTGGAACGGGTTGCCAGGTCTGTCGCCTCGTCGGCGCGGGTCAGCGCCTCCCAGAAGCTGATGCCCTCGGCGGTCGCGAGCCGCTGGATCGCCGCCTCCGCCCGTTCACCGATGCCGCGCTTGGGCTCGTTGATGATGCGCCGCAGTGAGACGGCGTCGCGCGGGTTGACCAGCACCCGGACGTACGCCAAGGCGTCCTTGATCTCCTTGCGCTCGTAGAACCGGACTCCGCCGACGACGCGGTAGGGCAGTCCGACCCGGATGAAGACTTCTTCGAACACTCGGCTCTGGGCATTCGTGCGATAGAAGATCGCGACATCCTTGGCGGCAGCGGCGCTGGCGTCGGTCAGCTTGTCGATCTCGTCGGCGATGAACTGCGCCTCGTCACGCTCGTCGTCGCCGACGTAGCCCACGATCTTCTCGCCATCGCCCTCGGCCGACCACAGCTGCTTGTCCTTGCGGCCCTCGTTGCGACTGATCACGGCGTTGGCAGCCGACAAGATGGTCTGCGTCGAGCGGTAGTTCTGCTCCAGCAGGATCGTCGCCGCGTTGGGGAAGTCGTCCTCGAACTCGAGGATGTTGCGGATGTTGGCGCCGCGGAACGCATAGATCGACTGATCGGAGTCACCCACCACCAGCAGATCGGACTCCTCGTCGGTCAGCTCCTTGATGAGCTGGTACTGCGCGTGGTTGGTGTCCTGGTACTCATCGACCAGGATGTGCCGGAACCGCCGCCGGTATGTCTCGCGAACCTCCGGCCAGGCCTGCAACAGGTGCACCGTGTTCATGATGAGGTCATCGAAGTCCATTGCGTTGGCGGCCTGCAGCCTCGCCTGATAGGCCTTGTAGGCCTCGGCGTAGATCTCCTCGGTCGGGTTGTCCGCCCTGCCCGCTGCTGACTCGTGGTCGACGAGCTCGTTCTTGAGGTTGGAGATCCAGTTGAGCACCGCCCGCGGATTGATCCGTTTGGGGTCCAGGTCCATGTCGCGACAGATCAGCGTCATGAGCCTTCGCTGGTCGGCTGCGTCGTAGATCGTGAACGTCGAGGTGAAGCCGAACTTGCTCGCCTCACGCCGCAGGATGCGCACGCAGGCGGCGTGGAACGTCGAGACCCACATCATCCGGGCGCGGGGCCCCACGAGCTCGGCAACTCGTTCGCGCATTTCGGCCGCCGCCTTGTTGGTGAACGTGATCGCGAGGATCGAGCCGGGGTGGGCGCCTCGGGCAGCGATCAGCCAGGCGATGCGACGGGTCAGCACCCGGGTCTTGCCCGATCCTGCGCCAGCCACCACGAGCAGTGGTCCGGTGGGGTGTGAGACAGCCGATTGCTGAGCCTCGTTGAGGCCTTCCAGCAGGGTCTCAGAGCGCGGGCGCCGCTTGTCAGGAGACTTGTCGGGCGCAGCGGGGGGCACAGGGAACGGCAACGTCATCGTGCCGCCCAGCCTAGTCGCCGAGGCAGACATCGATCCCCCCGGATGCACCCGACGTAGACTCCCGAGCCATGGACAGCGCCGTCTCGATCCGGCCGGCCGGTGAGGCCGACTTCGACGCGCTCACCGACGTCTGGGAGCGCGCCGCCCGCTCGACCCACGGGTTCATGGCCGACGAGGAGTTCGCCGAGCTCCGGCCAAGGATCCGCGACCTGCTGCTGCCATCCATGGACGTCTGGGCCGCCTCGCTCGACGACCTGCCGGTCGGCTTCGTGGGAGCGCGTCACGAGCACGTCGAGCTGCTCTATGTCGCCCCCGAGGCGCAGGGTCGCGGCATCGGCCCTGCCCTGCTGTCGCAGCTGGCCGACGGCGGCGGGCCACGGACCGTCGAGGTCTACGCGGCCAACTCCGTGGGGCTCGGCTTCTATCTCTCCCAAGGCTTTCGCGAGACCCGCCGCGACCCCACCGATGTCGCCGGTCGCGGGTTCGCGATCGTCCACCTCGAGCGGAAGGACACCGCATGAGCATCATCTCGGTCGACTCCACCGGTGCAGAGCCGCCATTCGAGCAGGTGCGCCGCCAGATCGCCGAGGGCGCGGCCTCCGGTTCGTTCGCGTCCGGACACAAGCTGCCGACCGTACGCCAGCTGGCAACGGACCTCGGGCTCGCGGCCAACACCGTCGCAAAGGCCTATCGGGCCCTGGAGAGCGATGGCGTGATCGAGACCCAGGGTCGCCGCGGCACGTTCATCGCGAGCCGCAGACTCGGTGACGTCGAGGCCGAGGCGGGCGCCAAGACGTACGCCCGCCTGGCGCGGACCCAGGGCCTCTCCATCGACGAGGCGATCCGGCTGGTCCAGCAGAGCTGGGCTCCCTGAGGACGTCCTGACTATTCGGCCATCGTGTTGGGCCTGCGCCACGTGCGCTCGAACGGCAGTCGCCACGCTCGCGGAGCAATGAGCTGATGCACCGAGTTGGGGCCCCACGTGCCGCCTGAGTAGGGCCTGACCGGCGGTTGATCGTTGAGCAGCGGCTCGGAGATCTCCCACAGCCGCTCGATGCCCTCCGCGGTCGTGAACAGCGTGCGCTCGCCACGCATCGCGTCGTAGATCAGGCGTTCGTACGCCTCGAGGACCTCGCCGGCGCGCTCGGTCTCCTGCATCGCGAACTGCATGCTGAGCTTGTCCAGACGCATCCCCGGGCCTGGCCGCTTGCCATAGAACGACAACGACATCTTCGAGGAGTCCGCAAGATCGAAGGTCAGGTGGTCCGGGCCGGCCAGGCCAACCCCCGAACCTGCCGGGAACATGCTCTTGGGGGGCTCCCTGAACGCGATCGAGATGATCCGGGCCCCCTCGGCCATCTTCTTGCCGGTCCGCAGGAAGAACGGCACGCCGGCCCAGCGCCAGTTGTCGATCTCGGCCCGGAGCGACACGAACGTGTCGGTCTCGGAATCGGACGCGACACCGTCCTCGTCCCGGTAGCCCTGGTACTGCCCGCGGACCACGTGGTGCGGGTCGAGCGGCAGCATCGAGCGGAAGACCTTGTTCTTCTCCTCGCTGATCGAGTCGGAATCAAGCGAGGTCGGCGGCTCCATCGCCATGAACGCCAGGACCTGGAACAGGTGGGTGACGACCATGTCCTTGAAGGCGCCGGTGCCCTCGTAGAAGCCGGCGCGGCCCTCGACCGACAGCGTTTCGGGCACGTCGATCTGCACATGGTCGATGAAGTTGCGGTTCCAGATCGGCTCGAACAGTCCGTTGGCGAAGCGGAACGCGAGGATGTTGAGCGCCGCCTCCTTGCCGAGGAAGTGATCGATGCGGAAGATTTGGTCCTCGGCGAAGACCTCGTGGAGCTGGGAGTTGAGCGACTTGGCGCTCGCGAGGTCGGTGCCGAAGGGCTTTTCCATGATGATCCGCGACCGCTCGACGAGTCCGGCGTCGTCGAGGGTGTGCACCACATCGAGCGCAGCCTTGGGTGGGACGCTGAGGTAGTGCAGTCGCTCCGGCGCGCCGCCGAGCTCGGCCTCGAGCGTGGCCGCGGCCTTCGCCAGCGCCTCCGGCCCCGCCTTGACGTTGACGTACGAGAGCTTGGGAGCGAACTCGGCCCATTTCGCTTCGTCGATCTCGCGGGTACTGAACTCGCGGTATGCCTTGCCGGCGAAGTCGCGGAACCCCTCGTCGTCGAACTCATCCATCGAGACGCCGATGATCCGTGACTCGGGCACGAGTCCGGACTGCAGAAGGTGCATGATGCCGGGCAGCAGCTTGCGGCGGGCAAGGTCTCCCGTGGCCCCGAAGAGCACGATCAGGTGGGGTTCATTCACCCCCACAGGCTAGACCTGAGGGGGTGAACGCGTGAATCATTCGACGCGAGAAGTTGCGGGCGCCACCTAAGGTGCTCCCGCCAGCAGATCGGCTCAGCCTCAGATCAGGCGGCGGTCATTGGCCCAGCGGGTCAGCTCGTGACGGCTGGAGAGCTGCAGCTTGCGCAGGACGCTCGAGACGTGGGTCTCGACGGTCTTGATCGAGATGAACAGCTCCTTGGCCACTTCCTTGTAGGCGTAGCCGCGGGCGATGAGTCGCATGACCTCACGCTCCCGCTCGGTCAGCCGGTCGATCTCCTCATCCACTTGGGCGACCTCGATCGTGCCGGCGAATGCGTCGAGGACGAATCCGGCCAACCGTGGCGAGAACACCGCGTCACCGACGGCCACCCGGTTGATCGCGTCGAGCAGCTCGGGTCCGGAGATGTTCTTGGTGACGTAGCCGCGGGCCCCGGCGCGGATGATGCCGATCACGTCTTCTGCCGCGTCGCTGACCGACAGCGCCAAGAACTTGGTCTCCGGGTGGCGCAGGTGCAGGCGACGGATGACCTCGAGGCCTCCGCCGCCGGGCATGTGGACGTCCAGCAGGACGACGTCGGGCCTGGTCGCGGCAATGACCTTGACGGCGCTGTCGACATCCTCGGCCTCACCGACGATGTCCACGGGTCCTTCGATCTCGGCTCGCACTCCGGTGCGAAACATCGCGTGGTCGTCGACGATCGCGACGCGCAGTGCCGCCATGTGCGGTGTCGTCATGTGCGGTGTCGTCATGTGCTCACTTCTTCGGTCGGGGCGGAGTCGCCGGTGCGGAGGGGAACGCTCAGTGCGACCTCGGTGCCCTCGCCCGGCGTGCTGCGGATCGAGGCCGTGCCACCGTGCCGTTGGACCCGGTCGATGATCGAGCCTCGCACACCCATGCGGTCCTCCGCGATCGACGCCATGTCGAAGCCGACCCCCCGGTCGCGCACGAACACCTCGACCGTACGTCCGTCGGTCTCGGCGTACACGTCGATGCGGTCGACATGGGCATGCTTGGCGGCGTTGATCATGGCTTCCCTGGCGGCCTTCGCGATCGCCGCGACATCAGGATCGAGCGACGCGTCGCCGACCGCAATGACCTCGACCGGCACCCGATGCGTGTCCTCGACATCGGCCGCCGATGCCCGCAGCGCCGCGACGAGCGAGTCCCCGGGCCGCTCGTCGTTGCCGTAGAGCCAGGCGCGCAGCTCCCGCTCCTGGCGACGTGCAAGGGTGGCGACGATTGCAGAGTCGCCGGCATTCTTCTGCAGCAGCGCGAGGGTCTGGAGCACCGAGTCGTGCAGGTGAGCGGCGACGTCAGCGCGCTCCTGGGACCGCACGCGCTCCCGCCGCTCCTCCGACAGGTCGCCGAGCAGCTTGGTGATCCAGGGCCCCAGGATCAGCAACAGGCCGAGGACCGCCACCGCGACGGCCGAGCCGAGGTCGACCATGGCTCCCCAACCCCGTTCCTGGGTCAGGAAGTAGATGGCGGCCGCCGCCACGAGGGTCGCACCCGCCGCGACCCGGAGAGCGAACGCGAGGCCCTTCGTCTGGCGCATCCAGCGCCCCCACGCGGCGTCGTCGAACTGACGCCAGATCACCGCGACACCGACAACACCGATCAGCAAAGGTGCGAACAGGCCGCCGGCGATGCCCCGGCCGCTTGCCTGAATGATGAACAACACGCCGATGCCGACGGCGCCGAGCGCCAAGGTCTGCGCGATCTCGAACATGCTGGGACGGCTGCCGGTCCGCAGCCCGCGACGGGTGGCCGACTCGAGGCCGGGCGAAAGCTCGGGCTGGCGGAGCGGGAGGAACCGCCACAGCAACAGATAGGCGATGACGCCCATGCCGTGGAACCACGTCGCCACGATGAAGACCAGCCGGACATAGAGGACTGGGACGCCGAAGTGCTCGGCCACACCGGTCGCCACTCCACCGACCAGCCGGCGATCGGCTGGTCGGAAGGCCCGGCGGTATGGGGTGATGCCTCGTCCACTCACACCAAGATCGTCACACGCGTACGCACACGGGCGCCATGGGGAACGTCCCCCGGTGACCCCGGCCGGTCCCGGGTGTGATTCAGGGTCGTACCCGATGGTCTGCACGGGCCTGCTCGGACACGATGGAGACATGAACGCAGAAGACACCCGCACCACCCCGCCGGACGGCGACTTCGATCCACAACGGCTTCGCTCCATCACCGACATGCGGCGCTCCCGGGATGACCGCCTGCTCGGCGGCGTTTGCTCCGGTGCCGCCAAGTACCTCAACATCGACCCCGTCATCGTGCGCGTCGTCATCGCGGTGCTCACCGTCGTCGGGTTCGCGGGCGTCATCCTCTACGCCGCTGCGTGGTTCCTGCTGCCGGCCGCGGACGAGGACAAGAGCGTCGCGGCCGATTGGTTCAAGCTCGACAAGAACGAGGAGCAGGTGCGGGTCATCGGTCTCGTGGGCGCCGTCGTCGTCGCCGGGCTGGCGGTCATCGGTGACAACGGCTACTTCTGGGACGGCGCACCCTGGATCCTCGTACCGATTGCCTTCGTCTACTACCTGTTCTTCGTGCGTCCACGCCGCCGGCGCAGCGACGACGCGGCACGGCAGGCGGCCGGTCAACAGACCGTGTCTGCGGCAGACGGCGCCAGGGTCGGCCTGGTGGACAACCGAAAGTACGCAAAGACACCCAGAGATCGCTCGTGGACGCTCACCGGCTTGACCGCGTCGGTCGCGGTGATCGCGGTCGCTGCGACCCGGATCTACGCCGAGTATCACGACGAGACCCGCTGGACGTCGTACGTCGCGGTGGCTCTCGGCGTCGTCGCGATCGGCCTCCTGGTCGGCACCCTCTTCGGCAACGGAGGTCCGCTGATCGGTCTCGGGGTCATCCTCGCGATCGCCCTGGCAATCGGCTCGGTGCTCCCCAACGGCAAGTTCGGCGAGCAACGTCCAGTCCCTCTGACCGCTTCGCAGGTCGACTCGACCTATCGGCACGGTATCGGTCTGCTGGAGCTCGACCTGACCCAGGTCCAGAACCAGGAGGCGCTCATCGGCGACACCATCAACCTCCGAGCAGGTGTCGGCCAGACCAAGGTCATCGTCCCGAGCGACCTCGACGTCACTGTGGTGTCCCACCTCGGCGCTGGTGAGATCTCGATCTTCGGCCGCAAGGTCAACGGCACCGACAACGACCTGGACCTGCCGGCCACGACCGGGCCAGCTCTCATGATCGACATCGACCAACGATTCGGCAACATCGAGGTGATCCGCAGATGACCAGGCACACATTCCGCTGGGAGGGGCTCGCGTTCGGCCTGCTCTTCCTGTCCATCGTCGGCAACTGGGCGGTGTGGAAGCAGGACCTCCTGACTCCGCGCGAGTTCAGTCTCACCGCATCTGGGGTCTTGATCGTCCTCGGACTGGTCGGCGTCGCCGCGACGGTGTGGCGGACCCGCCCACCGCAGGCCAAGGCCACCCCCGTCCCCCACACCGCAGCAACCAGCCCGGAAGGACCTGAAGATGAAGAAGTTGACCCGCAGCCGTGACGAGAAATGGCTCGGTGGCGTGTGCGGAGGCATCGCCACCTATACCGGCCTCGACGCCAACCTGATCCGCCTGCTCGTCGCCGCCGCCACGATTCTCGGCGCCGGATCGCTCATCCTGGCGTACATCGTCGCGTGGATCCTGATGCCTGCCGAACCGCTGGCGGCGCAAAGCGGGTGGACCGCGGCTACCGACGCCCCAACCACTGGGAGCGAGCCCGCACGGCCGTCTGAGTGAAGTCGGAGAAGACACCGTCGACACCGACATCGAAGAACGCAAGGTATTCGCCCACGGCATCGCCGTGGGCGACCTTGTCCCTGCTGGTGCGCAGGTTGGTCGGCAGGAAGTTGTTCTCGTTGCGCATCGTCCAAATGTGCACCAGGAGCCCGACCTCGTGAGCATGTCGGACGAGGCCGGTGTCGCCAGCGAGCCGATACTTCTTGTCACGACGGATGACCTGGCTCTTGTTGGGGCCGATCCCATCGGCATACGCCGCGATCGCGGCCAGCTCGGTCCGTGACGTCATGGCAGCGTAGGTGCGGGAGTCGCGAGCGTTGATGAGGTCGAACGGGGCGCCCTGACGATCCATCAGCTGGATGAGGCTCAGCGGCGTTCGACCGCGCAGCCTGCGCAGGTTGCCGGTCTCCATCGACTGGATCATGATCTTGGCATTCTCGTGGTTCAGCCCGTGCCGTTCGAGGTCGGCGATCAGCAGATCGTCGAGATCGAGCCCGATCCCGGCGAAGTAGGTCGGGTGCTTGGTCTCGATGTAGACCCCGATCGGGGTCTCGCGGCCCTGGCTCGCCTGCTCGGCGATCGTCAGGACCTCGTCCAACGTCAAGATCGGTTCGGTGCGATCCAACGGTATGTTCTGCGGCCGCAGTGCTGGCAGCCGCTCCAGGACACGAAGCGTCTTGAGCTCCTCGAGGGTGAAGTCCTCGGTGAACCAACCGGTGTAGACGACCCCGTCGATGAACTTCGAGACCTTGCGGTCGGCGAACTGAGCGCGCTCGGACACGTCCGTCGTCCCGCCGATCTCGTTCTCGTGCCGCACGACCAGGACGCCGTCCTTGGTGCTGACCACGTCGGGCTCGATGTAGTCCGCCCCCTGCTCGATCGCCAGGAGATAGGAAGGGCGGGTGTGCTCGAGTCGATGACCGGGGACGCCACGATGGGCGATGACGATGGGTGCCGGGGACACGGGACTCTCACACCGCATCCGGTCGATGGTCCGTCGCGGCGCGCACCAGACGGATCGCTCCGTCCCGCCGCGGATCCGCGGCCGCAACCAGGTGACCGTCGTGCCTGCGAAGGGTGGCGGCGACCCCTCCGTAGTACATCGTCAGGTCGGTCTCGGTCTTGACGACCTCGTCAGGGCGACCCGCCCGGTGGACGTGCACACGCGGATGGTTGATCGCCTGTTGCAGGCCCAGGCCTCCGTTGACGAATCCGGCGACCGCCTGCACGATCGCGCTCGTGATGCGGTCGGCCCCGGGCGATCCGATCGCGAGGGCCGACCCGTCGGTGTGGCGCCCCACGGTCGGCGCCATGTTGGACAGCAACCGGGTCCCCGGCGGCAGACCGTGCAGCCCGCGGGCATTGAGCTCCGGCTCCCCCAGGCAGTTGTTGAGCCAGATGCCGGTCCCCTTCGCGATCATCCCGGAGCTGTAGCCGGACGACACCGTCACCGAGCAGGCCCCGCCCTCGCTGTCGGTCGCCGAGACGTGTGCGGTCGAACCGGATTCGAGCACCGCGAGGTGATCGCGATCCACCAGGTCGAGGAAGGCGGCAGCATCGCGCTCGAGGTCGTCGGTGTGGTCGAGGACCGCGAGCCGGTGTCCCAGCACGGCGCGCTGCACACGCACCAGGTGTGTGACGTCGTCACCGTCCCAACCGGCATATGGACGACCGTCGAGGAGACGCAGCATCGCCGCCACACACACGCCACCCACTGATGGCGGAGGGTTGGTCCCCAGAGTCCAGTCACCGACCGTGCTCAGCAACGACGGCCGGACGACCGGCCGATAGGCGGCCAGATCCCGTGGTCCGAGGATGCCTCCCCGATCGAGCACATCGGCGCTGATCAACCGGGCCAGGTCACCCGTGTGCAACGCCGCAGGACCCTCGGTCGCGATCAGCTCGAGTGAGCCCATCAGGTCGGGCAGCACGATCAGGCCGGTCGTGACCTGGCCGTCCACGTCGTGCACGGCCGAACGGCTCTGGTCATCCCAGCCGAAGATGAGGTCGTGGACGTGCTCGAGGTAATAGCGCGACGCAGAGCCCAGGCGGAATCCCCCGCGTGCGACGTCGATTGCCGGAGCCACGATCTCGTGCCACGGGAGACTCCCCCAGCGCGCGTGCGCCTCGCCGAAGGCAGCCACCGAACCGTGTGCCGCGACCGATCCCGCCCCGATCGTGGCAGTGACACCGTCGCCGTAGGCGGTGTGGACATCCCACGTGCCGCCCCCGAGGTCCCGTCCGCGTCCCGGCATCTCCATCCAGCCGTCGACGGTCTGTGGGGCACTGCCATCCGGCGGCTGGACCGTGATGAATCCGCCGGAGCTCAGCGACACGATCCCGACCTCGTTGACCATCGTCACGAGCGCTGCGGCCAGAGCGGCATCGATCGCGTTGCCACCACCACGCGCGATCTGTTCACCGGCGTCGGCGGCGGCCTCGTTGGGCGCAGCGAGCGCGACGTCCGGCATGCCCGCAGGCTACCCGCACCCTGGTTCCACGGATTTGCGGCGTGGATAGGGTAGGGCCGTGGCTCAGTCGAGATTGTTCGGACGCGGTTCGTGGCCAGAGGCCTCGCGGATCGCGGACATCCTGCGCCAGGAGACCTTGGGCGGCGCTCTCCTGCTTGGCGCGACCATCGTGGCAATCCTCGCTGCGAACCTCGGCGACGGCTATGCGTCCTTGCGCGACACCGCGATCGGTCCGGACTCGCTCCATCTGCATCTCACGCTCGGCGGGTGGGCCGCCGACGGGCTCCTCGCGATCTTCTTCTTCGTGGCCGGTCTCGAGCTCAAGCGTGAGTTCGTTGCCGGCGACCTCCGCGACCCGAGCCGCGCGGCCCTCCCGGTCGTCGCGGCGATCGGCGGCATGGCCGTGCCGGCCCTGGTCTTTGTCGCAATCAACCTCGGTGGCTCGCTCGAGGGGTGGGCGATCCCCACCGCGACCGACATCGCGTTCGCCCTGGCGGTGCTCGCGGTCATCGGGAGCCACCTGCCGTCCGCGCTGCGGACCTTCCTCCTCACGCTCGCAGTCGTCGACGACCTGCTGGCCATCATCATCATCGCCGTGGTCTACACGCAGACGCTCCACATCGGCTACCTGCTCCTCGCGCTCGTGCCGCTCGCGATCTTCACCTTGCTCGTCCAGCGACGCGTACGCACGTGGTGGATCCTGCTGCCGCTGGCCGGCCTGACCTGGGGGCTGGTTCACGCCTCGGGCATCCACGCCACCGTCGCCGGGGTGCTGCTCGCCTTCGCGGTGCCCGTCCTACGGCGCGATGGCAATGACGGGCCCGGGCTGGCCCAGCACTTCGAGCATCGCTTCCGTCCGATCTCGGCTGCCGTCGCAGTCCCGATCTTCGCGTTCTTCAGCGCGGGCGTGGAGATCGACGGCTGGAGTGGCTTCACCGACGCACTCACCGAACCGATCACGCTCGGCATCATCGCGGGACTGTTCGTGGGCAAGACCGTCGGCGTCTTCGGCGCGACCTGGCTGGTCTCCAGGTTCACCCGGGCCCGGCTCGACGACGACCTCGAGTGGTTGGACGTCGTCGGGCTCGCGATGCTGGCCGGCGTCGGCTTCACGGTCTCCCTGCTGATCGGCGAGCTCGCCTATGGTGCCGGAAGCCCCGCCGACGAACAGGTCAAGACCGGCGTCCTGGTGGGATCCTTCGTCTCGGCTGTCGGCGCCGGCCTGATCCTGCGCGGTCGGAACCGCCGCTACCGGTTGATCGAGCTGCGGGAGCAGCACGACGACGACGGCGACGGCGTGCCTGACGTCTACCAGGCCTGATCAGCCGGCCTGCTCCACCTCTGTGGATGCCGGGTCGTTCGCCTCCACGATCCGTCGGACCTCATCGACCAGATGCGGGAAGTCGTCGTCGACCTCGACACTGAGCAGGGGCAGCTCGGCATCGAGTGACGCCGACGGAATGACATGGAAGACCCCGCTGAGCTCGGTGATGGCTTGCTTGAGGTCCTCGGTGCTGCTCAGAACGAAGTGGAGATTCTTGCTGGTGGTCGGATTCACCGCGCATGCCCTTCTCGGCGCCTGGATGCCGGCTGCTGCTCAACCGGTCCGGATCTTCTTTCCCCTCAGCGGGCATGTTCAAACTGTGATCTCGGCGACTCCGACGGTCCTCGATCTGGGTTTCGAGGCGCAGCCAAAGGGGTAATCGGGGAGTGACGTCCCACCCGGTTTGAAGGAGGCAGCGATGCTCGTACCCAAGGCTCGCGGCGAGCTGAGCGAGACACTGTTCGGCTCGCTTCGTCACGATCCCCGTAGGCTCGACCGCCTGCCCGACGTCGAGCCCACAGATCCGCAAGACCTCCAGATCTGCCTATGGGCGATGTACGAGCTGCACTACTCCGGGTTCGAGGACGTCGACGACGAGATGGAGTGGCACCCGGCCATCCTGGGGCTGAGGCGTACCCTCGAGCGCGACTTCGAGCGTGAGCTCCGCGCGCGCCGGCCGGCAGCGGAGCTCGACGGCCCTTTCGCGGAGGCGCTGTTCGCCTACATCGCCGATCATGACGGCCTCTCCGTGGCGGCGCACGTGCACCGCAAGGCAGACCGCGACCAGGTGCTGGAGCTCCTGCGGCACCGCTCGATATATCACCTCAAGGAGTCCGATCCGGTCGCCTGGGTCGTGCCCCGGCTCCCCACGGCCCCCAAGGCCGCGTTGATGGAGCTGCAGTACGACGAGTACGGCGGAGGCGATCCCAACCGGCTGCACTCCCACCTGTTCGCGCTCGGGCTCGAGGCGAGCGGACTCCGCAGCGACTGCGGCGCCTACATCGACGACGTGCCGGTGGAGACCCTCGAGGAAAACAACGCGATGTCGCTGTTCGGCCTGCATCGCAGGCTGCGGGCCTCAGCGCTGGGGCACCTGGCCGCATTCGAGGCCAGCAGCTCGTTGCCGTCCCGGCGCATGGCGCAGGGCCTCGCCCGCCTCGGCTTCGCGCCGGAGATGGTCGCCTACTACGAGGAACACGTCGAGGCCGATGCCGTCCACGAGCAGCTCGCGGTGCGGACGATCTGCGGTGCGCTGGTCGAGGCCGAGCCACATCTGGTCGACGACATCGTGTTCGGCGCATTCACCTGCCTCGACCTGGAGGACCGATTCGCCCGCCGCATGCTCGACGGGTGGGCGGCATGACCGAGGATCACGGTTTCGACCATCCCGATGTGATCCTCTGCCCCGGAGGCCCCATGCTGATCCGCGGAGACCGGCTGATCGAGGATGCGGACGGCGTCATGCACCGCACCGAACGCCCGATCACAGCGGTGTGTCGGTGCGGCAAGTCCGCGAGCCAGCCGTGGTGCGACGGCACGCACAAGGTGCTGCCCGCCCGCGACAGGCCCTAGTCCCCTGGTGCCTGATTACCTGGTGCCCTGGTCCCCCGGACGGCTCAACGGCCGTGTCGCGGGACCTTCGAGGACGTCGCCCTCCGGGGTGAACCGCGAGCCGTGCAGCGGGCAGTCCCACGAGCGTTCGTGGTCGTTCCACGACAGGATCCCGCCGAGGTGCGAGCACACGGCTCGCACGGCGCACGTGCGCCCATCGACGGTCGAGACGCCCGTTGGGATGATGCCGTCACGGCCGACTTCGCCAGCACCTTCGGGCGGGTCCGTCGGCACCGGGCGTGACTCGGCGGTCGCGATTCCCTTGGTCAGCGCGACCCCGACGCCGAGGTTGATCGAGGCACCGTGGGCGATCCCGGCGGGGCGGGTGATGCGGCGCGACATCGGCTTGGACCAGGACACCGGCGTGCCGAGGATCTCTGCCGAGATCGTGCGCGCCGCAGCGACTCCGTTGGTCATGCCCCACTTGTCGAAGCCGGTTGCCACGTAGAAGCGTCCGCCGCCGCGGGGCAGCTTGCCGACATAGGGGATGCCGTCGTGCGAGCCGTAGTCCTGGGCCGACCAGACGTGGGTCTCGACGGCTTCGGGGAAGTAGGTGTAGGTCCACTCGCGGAGCTCGTCCACGTGGCAGGCCTCGGAGCTTGCGCGACCCACACCGTGCCCACTGCCGCCGATCAGCAGCCTGCTCGGTTCGCCGGCCCTCGGCGCATCGCGGATCGAGCGAGACGGGGCGCCAGCCGACAGGTACATCGCCGCCGGCGGTTCCGGGTGCTCGAACGCCAGGGCATACGAACGCTGCGGCTCGAGCTTCGCGAAGTAGAGACCGCGATCGAGGATCGGGGTGCCGGTTGCCAGCACGACGGTCTCAGCGCCGAGGGTGCTTCCGTCAACCAGGTTGATCCGTGGGCGACCCCACTTGGAGGCGCTCACGACGCGACACCCCTGGTGGATCGTGCCGCCGTGGAGTCGGACCTGCTCCGCGAGGGCGATCAGGACGTCCATCGGGTCGAACTGCGCCTGGTCCGGCAGCACGACGCCCCCGTGGTGCGGGAAAGGGATGTCCAGCTCGGAGCTCCAGTGCGCGTCGAGACCCAGCGAACGCGCGGCATCCAGCTCTCCGCGAGCAGTCGACACCTGGTCGGACCGGCCCGCATAGGTCACAGCGTCACGGGTCTGGACCTCGACACCGTGGTCACGGCAGAACCGCAGCAACCACTGCTGACCCTCGAGGTTGCCGTCGACATACGCCTGGGCGACCCGGTGGGACTGCCGTTGCAGGATCGTCGACAACGTGGTCCCCTGCAGCAGCGACAGCTTGGCTGTCGTGTTGCCGGTCGCCACCGCACCGATCTCACGCGCCTCGACGACCGCGACGCGTCGGCCTGATCTCGCGAGCAGCAGGGCCGTCGTCAAACCGGTCAGCCCCGCGCCGACGACGATGTCGTCGAGCCGTTCGTCGGTGGGCAGCGGATCGCTGGCGACCCGTTCGGCGCGGTCGATCCAGAGCGAGGTCATTGCTGCGAGTTACCCGCACGGGAGGCCCGCAAACCACGGCAGCGGCTGGCGGCGGCCATACGCTGGACGAATGGCCGACCTTCGAGCGATCGCAACCGATGTCTACGGCCGGCCGTTGGCGGAGTTCATCGCCGCGCGCAACGAGCAGGCCTCGGAGGCCGGGGACAAGGAGCTGGGCCGACAGATCCGTGCGCTGCGTAAACCCAGCGCGGCGGCCTGGGCGGTCAACGCGCTCGCCCGCGAGCGGCCCGAGATCATCCAGGACATCCTGGACCTCGGCGAGGATCTGCGGGACGCCCAGGCCGAGGCCGACGGCGCGCGCACCCGCCTGCTCGACCGTGAGCGTCGCGAGCTGACCGCCACGGCACTCGCGGAGGCCTCGACGCTGGCCACTGCTGTCGGCGGAACACTCAGCGCCCAGGCCGCCGCGGGGGTCGAGGAGACCCTCCTCGCGGCGATGACTGACCCTGACGCAGGCGACGCGGTCCAGGACGGACTGCTCGTCACCTCGTTCGTGGCGAGTCCCTTCGAGCCGGTCGACCTGACCGACGTCCTCGCCGTCCCGCCCGATGGGTCGCGGGTGCGCCCGGCACGCCGGACCAGGAGGCCACCGACACCGCCTCCGGTCAAGCTCGACGACAAACGGATCCAGAAGGCGGAGCGGGCGGTCGAGGCGGCTGGCAAGGAAGCGGTCGCTGCTGCAGCACAAGCTGACTCGTTGGCCGCGGAGCGCGACGCCCTGCACACCGAGATCGCGGACCTGCGCAAGCAGGCCGCGCGGATCGACAAGCAGATCATTGACTCCGAGCGTGCCCTGAAGACCGCGCAGGCCCACGCCGACAACGCCGAGCGGGCCTCGACCTCGGCACAGAAGGCGCTCGACAAGGCCGAGGCACGCCTCGAGCAGCTGCGCTGACCGTCCAGATCAGCGACGCAGCGTTGCTGGCAGCAGCTCACGGACGCGGGTGTGGGCGATCGCGGCGCGGGCGGCGTTCATGCCCGGCGCCCCGTGCACTCCACCGCCGGGATGGGCCGAAGCCGATCCGAGATAAAGGCCCCGGATCCCGGTCTCGGCCCGCCCCATTCCGGGGACAGGGCGAAAGATCAGCTCCTGGTGCAGCTGGGCGGTGCCACCGTTGATCGCGCCACCGATCAGGTTGGCGTCACGCGACTCCATCTCCCGTGGTCCAAGTACGCGGCGGGCCAGGATCTTCGAGCCGAAGCCCGGAGCGACCTCCTCGATGCGCGCCTGCATCCGATCGGCGAACCGCTCGCAGTCGTCGCGGTCCCACTCGCCACGGATGCCACCTTCGCCCGCATCGCGGACCGCGGACTGCGGGACGTGGGTGTACGCCCACAGCGCCTCGGTCCCCGGAGGTGAGCGAGTCGGGTCGGTCGTGGACATCTGACCCGCCAGCATGAATGGCGAGGCCGGGATGGCGCGCGCAGACACCTGGCCGAGGGCCTCGGTCATCTCCTCGACCGAGTCGGCGATGTGGAACGTGCCGGGCGCGTGAGGCGGTGCGCTCGCCCATGGCACCCCGCCGTCGATCGCCCAGTCGACCTTGACGGTGCCGGGGTCGAGCTCAAAGGATTTCATGGCACGCACCGTGCGAACCGGGAGGTCCGCCTCCGGCACGAGCCCGCCATAGAGGTTCGGCGCCGCCACGTCGGCGACGACCGCGCGGCGCGCGGCGAACTTCTCTCCGTCGGTCGTACGCACCCCCGTGGCACGGCGCCCGTCGACCAGGATCCGGCTGACCTCCGAGGAGCAGTGGATCTCGCCGCCGAGCGACGTGAAGCGGCGAGCCAGTGACTTGGTCAGCTCACCCGCGCCGCCCTGTGGCACGGGGAAGCCCACGGTCTGCCCCAGCATCGACATCAGGATGCCCATCAGTCCCGAGCCGGGGGCATGGAGCGGGATGTCGGCGTGCCCGGCATTGCCCGCGATCAGCAGCCGCGGCGACGTCCCGCCGAATTTCGCGAGACCCAGCTCGGCGGCGGGGGTCAGCATCGAGCGTACGAACTCCAGCCCGCCAACGCTGCGCAGCCTCGCGAGCGCGCCGAGACCGTTCTTGAGCGGCGGGAACGGCGAGAGCAGCGCCTTGACCATCTGGTCACCGATGCGGTCCCACTGACCGCACAACTCGAGCCACGCCGCCCCGTCACCGGGATGTTGCTCGTCCATCAACCGCGCTGTGACGTCACGGTCGCGGTGCAGCATGGCCCACTGGCCGTCCTTCGTGGGGTGGCCCAGCACCGCTGGGGCGTGCTGCCACACAAGTCCATGCTCCTCCAGGTCGAACGAGCGGATCGTCGGCGAAGCCTCGGCCAGCGGATAGAACGCGCTGAACGTGTCGTGCACGAAGCCGGGGTGGACGTCCTCGGCGCTGCGGACCGCTCCCCCAACCTCGGCTTGGGCCTCCAGCACCAGCACGGACCAATCGGCGTCGATCAGGTGGTTGGCGGCGACCAGACCGTTGGGGCCCGCGCCGACGATGACGGCGTCATAGGCGCGGCTCACGGTTGACGGGGGCGGCGGCCCTCGGCCACGAAGGCCAGCCGGCGCAGAGTCTCGGTATTGCGCCACTTGAGCGAGAGGCCCTTGATCGGCTCCGGCACCAGGACTCCCGGACCGGCGACGGCGTCCTCCTCGATCGTGACCTCGGTCTGCGACCCGACATCGCTGAGACGGATCGTGACCTCGGCCTCACCGACGGGCCAGCCCTTGGCCCGCAGCTTGATCGATCGTCCGGGCACGACCTCGAGGACCTCTGTGTGGTCGTTGATGAGGAGGGGCCACACTCCGATCGAGTGATGGATGCGGCTGCCCTTGTCGGGCCAGCTCGCGTCGACATCACGGATGCGGGCAGCGCCCACGACCCACAGGGGATAGAGCCAACCATCCGCGAGGACCTTCCATACATCGTCCGGCGTCGCCGCGACGATACGCCGGTTGCTGCTCACGAGATGGCCTGGCCGGGCATGGAATTCATATTCTTGGTCTACCCCCGACCGAGCGTGACAAACGGGACGAGCGGGCCGCCGACAGTTTGGAGCGGTTGGGTGACGGGTACGCCTGAACGGCTCGACACGACCCGACCCCGGAAGGCCCTCATGACCTCGCCTCTCATCTCGTGAATCTGCGACACGTGGGTGTCGAGGAGGAGATGTTCCTCGTCGACCCCGAGACCCGGAGGCTCCGTCCGGTTTCCGATCGCATGATCCACGCGAGCCGGGCAGCAGCAGATGGCCTCGACCAGGAGCTGTTCCTCCAGCAGATCGAGACCAAGACCCGGCCACATACTGCCTTGGGGGCCCTGCGCCGAGATCTCGCCGCCCAACGGAGACTCGCGGCGCGCTCGGCGGAGTCCGCCGGCGCCGCGTTGGCTGCGGTCGCCACACCCGTCATGCCCGACGACGACGGGATCACGACGCCCAGCGTCCGCTACAGAACCATGATGGAGACCTTCGGTCACCGTGGCCTGGTGTGCGCGACCCATGTGCACGTGGAGGTCGCCGAGCACGAGGCCATCGGGGTCGTGGACGACATCCAGCCCTGGCTGCCGATGCTCGTGGCGCTCTCGGCGAACTCGCCGTTCGATCGCGGGATCGACACAGGGTTCGCCAGCTGGCGGGAGCAGGTCTGGGACGGTTGGCCGAGCGCGGGACCGGTCGAGCCGTTCGTCGACTCCGCCGGCTATGCCGACGCGGTGCGGGCGTTGATCGCCTCGGGCGCCGCGTTGGACGAAGCGATGATCTACTTCGATGTGCGCCTGGCCCGCAACTTCCCGACCGTGGAGATTCGCGTCGCCGATGTGTGCACGGACCTCGACGACACGATCCTTGTCGCCGAGCTGGCCCGGGGTCTCGTCGAGACGGCCGCACGATCACGGGCAGCCGGCGAAACGGCGCGTCCGTGGCGGGTCGAGCTGCTGCGGGCGGCGCGATGGCGGGCGAGCCATGACGGCGTCGGCCGGTTGCTGGTGAGCCCGGCAACCAGGTCACTCACGCCGGCCGACGAGGCACTCGGTCACCTGGTCGACCACCTGCGCCCTGTGCTCGACCAGCACGGCGCCACAGAGTCTGTGGAAGCGGCGATCAAGCGTGTACTCACCGGGGGCACTGGCGCGGATCGTCAACGTACGGTTGCGGCCGGTTCAGCCGACCTCACGGCCGTGGTGGACGACGTCGTCCGACGCACGAAGGACTCCTGGATGACTGTCGCTCAGTCGTAGCCGGGGCCTACTCCCACTCGATCGTGCCGGGCGGCTTGCTCGTGATGTCCAGGACGACCCGGTTGACCTCGTCGACCTCGTTCGTGATCCGGGTCGAGATGCGTTCGAGCACGTCGTAGGGCAGGCGGCTCCAGTCCGCCGTCATGGCGTCCTCGCTCGAGACCGGGCGTAGCACGATGGGATGCCCATACGTCCGGCCGTCTCCCTGGACGCCCACCGAACGGACATCGGCCAGCAGCACGACGGGGAACTGCCAGATCTCGCTGTCCAGACAGGCAGCCGTGGTCTCCTCGCGGACGATCGAGTCAGCCTCGCGCAGGATGCGCAGGCGCTCGGCATCGACCGCGCCGACGATGCGGATGGCCAGGCCCGGACCGGGGAACGGGTGCCGGGCCACCATCGCAGGCGGCAGGCCCAGCTGGGCGCCGACCTGCCGGACCTCGTCCTTGAACAGCGTGCGCAACGGTTCGATCAGGCTGAACTCGAGATCGGCGGGCAGCCCGCCGACGTTGTGGTGGCTCTTGATGTTGGATGCGCCCTCGCCACCGCCGGACTCGACGACATCGGGATAGAGCGTGCCTTGCACGAGGAACTTCACGGGGGCGCCCACGGCCGCCTCGACGACCTCGCGCTCGGCCTGCTCGAAGACCCGGATGAACTCACGGCCGATGATCTTGCGCTTCTCCTCCGGATCGGAGACCCCGGCGAGGAAGCCAAGGAACCGGTCGCTGGCCTCGACGACGTGGAGGTCGACCCCTGTCGCCTTGACGTAGTCCTTTTCGACCTGCTCGGCCTCGCCTTCGCGGAGCAGTCCGTGGTCGACGAAGACGCAGGTCAGCTGGTCGCCGATCGCCCGCTGCACCAGCGCTGCCGCGACCGCGGAGTCGACGCCACCGGACAGGCCACAGATGACGCGGGCGTCGCCGACCTCGGCACGGATCAGCTCGACCTGCTGATCGACGATGTTGCTGCTGGTCCAGGTCTGGCGGCAGCCGGCGATGTCGACCAGGAATGCCTCGAGCACGCGCTGACCGTGCTCGCTGTGGAGCACCTCGGGGTGCCACTGAACTCCGGCGAGCCTGCGGCCGGTGTCCTCGAATGCAGCGACGGTGGCGCGCGGAGAGTTGGCGTTGACCAGGAATCCGTCCGGAGCCGCCACGACCTCGTCGCCGTGCGACATCCACGAGGTCAGGGTCTCGGGCAGACCGGCGAGCAGGGTGCCGGCGTCGAGGACGCTCACGACGGTGCGGCCATACTCCCGCTGACCCGTGTGCGCGACGTTGCCGCCCAGCGCCTGGGCCATCGCCATGAATCCGTAGCAGATGCCGAACACCGGGACGTCGGCGTCGAACAGGCTGGCGTCGAGCTGCGGCGCGCCCGGTTCGTAGACCGACGACGGCCCTCCCGACAAGATGATCGCGGCGGGCTGCTTGGCCAGCATCTCCTCGATCGGCATGGTGTGCGGGACGATCTCGGAATAGACGCGTGCCTCGCGCACCCGGCGGGCGATCAGCTGGGCATACTGCGCACCGAAATCGACGACGAGAACAAGATCATGATCAGGGGACACGCAGACCATCCTATCGGCCGGGAAATTTCTTGAAGAAGGTCGTAACCCTGTGTCAGCACGGTCGTTTTACAGGGTGGATCTAACAACACTCCCTCCCGTTAGATCATGTGCTGCTCCTCGTGGCACAACAGGGCCCGACCCGTGAGCTCCCTCCCGGTCGGGCTCTGTGCATTCCGGGGGTCTGTGCATTCCGGGGTCTTCTCCCCCTTTGCCATAGATTTGCGCTGCAATGGCCGAAAGAAAGTGTCAGCGGCGACCCCTAGATTGGGGGTATGGAAGCAGCCGCTGGTCGAGACATCGAGATCCTCGAGAGGATCTCGGTGCTCGAGGTCGAGCGCGCCAGGATCGAGGCCGAGACCGCGTCGTTGATGCTGGAGTTCGCCGATCTGCGCCGCCGGCAGGCTGACCGCAACGGTGATCCGCGTCGTCGCGCGCTCGAAGCGTCATTTGCGGCCGACGAGCTTGCCGTCGCTTTGCACCAGCCCACGCGGGTCGTGCAGTGCCGGTTGGCTGATGCTCGCCGGGTCCGTGGGTTGCTGCCGCTGACCTGGCTGGCTTTCACCGCCGGCCGGATTGATGCCTATCGGATCAGCATGATCTCCTCGGCGGTGGACAAGGTCCGGGGTGACAACCATGCGGTCATCGAGCTGGACTACCTGCTCCCGGACTCCGCGCCGGCGCGGACCGCTGCCCAGCTGAAGGGCTGGCTGAAGCGGTTCGTGGCCCGCAACGTCCCGGGCGACCGGGCGGCCAGGACCGAGCATGACAAGCGTGCGGTGTGGTTGGACCACCAGGACGACGGCATGTCGTTTCTGCACGCCTACCTGCCGACCGCCGAGGCGATCCGGATCGACGCCGAGCTCACCGCCAGAGCCAAGGCGCTCCCTGCCGATGATCGGACCTTGGACCACAAGAGGGCTGACGAGCTTGTCGCCTGGTTGCGCTCAACTGGCGACGCCCGGTCCACCAGCAGTCGCGCAGTCATCGGGATCACGGTCCCGGTCTCCACCGTTGCCGGCTGGGATGACCAGCCCGGCGAGTCCTTCGACGGGTCGTTCGCCCTGCCCGCCGGAGCCGTCCGCGACCTGATGACCCAGCCAGGGACGCTGTTCTACCGGATCTTCACCGACCCCCTCGGCCATATCCTCGACATCACCGAGCTGGGCAGATTCGCCTCGGACAAGCTGAGCACCGCGATCGACATACGCGACAGCACCTGCCGATTCGTCACCTGCTCCAGACCCTCGATGGAGTCAGACAAGGACCATGAGATCCCCCACCCACGCGGGCCGACCACAGCGGCCAACCTGCGCAGCCTCTGCCGCAGACACCACCAGATGAAAACCCACGGCATCACCGAACCCACCCACCACGTCATGCAGACCCGTGGGCCGTCCACGGTCGAGCACGACTTCGCGACTTCGCTCGTCCGCCTGCGGTATGGGGGTTAGTCCAGTCCGACGGCGGTGGGCCAGCCACGAATCCCAGACGCCCAAAGGTGACTACGCAACCGCCCGCCTCGAATTCCTCAGCTCACGCCGATGATCGGCAGTCGTAGCGCTGCCGGGGCGTCCGCCGGGACGACGGGATTCTTGGGTGCGACGGGCTGGACCTTGCGATAGGCCTCGCCGACTGCTGGGCGTACGTCCTGCTCGCCCTTGTTGGGCCAGTAGGAGATCGCCCGCTCGGCCTGGGCCGTGATCGTCAGCGAAGGATTGACGCCCAGGTTGGCGCTGATCGCCGAGCCATCGACGACATGCAGACCCTCGTGGCCGTAGAGCCGCTGGAAGGGGTCGATGACACCGGTCTCGGGTGAGTCGCCGATCGCGCAGCCGCCCATGAAATGAGCCGTGAGCGGGATGTTGAACGGTTCACCGATCGTGCCGCCGGGCGTGCCCTCCATGTGGTCGGCCATCCGCTGCACGGCCTCGTGCGCCGGCGGGATGAATGACGGGTTGGGGGCTCCGTGGCCCTGCTTCGATGTCAGCTTGCGCTTGCCGGTGAGTCCGCGCTTGGTGTAGGTCGTGATCGAGTTGTCGTGCGTCTGCATGACCAGCGCGATGACCGTGCGCTCGGACCAGTGCCGCAGGTCGTAGAGCTTGAGGAGACTGCGCTTCTGCACCCACATCTCCTTGAGCCACACCCGCCAGCGAGGAGTGTCGGTGCTGCCATCCGTGAGCACGGTCTGCATCAGCGACATCGCGTTGGACCCCTTGCCATAACGCACCGGCTCGACATGCGTGTGCTCGTCGGGGTGGAACGATGAGGTGATTGCCGCGCCATGGGTGTAATCGACATCACGCCCGTCGGCGATCGCGCCCAGGAGCGCCTCGGAGTTGGTGCGGGTCAGCACACCGAGCCGGTCCGACACGTGGGGCAGGTTGCCGCGGTCACGCATCCGGTGCAGCAGCTTATGGGTCCCCATCGTGCTGGCGGAGAACACCACCTGCTCGGCCGTGATCTTCTTGTGCGGGCGGAAGCGCCGGTTGGTCCGACGAGTCTCGATCTCGTAGCCACCGCCGGACAGCGGCTTGACCGACATGACCGTCGTGAGTGGATGCACCTCCGCTCCGCCCTTCTCGGCGAGGTAGAGGTAGTTCTTGACCAGGGTGTTCTTGGCGTTGTGACGGCAGCCGGTCATGCACTCGCCGCAGTGCAGACAGCCCGTACGATCCGGTCCGGCTCCACCGAAGTAGGGGTCGGCGACGGTCTGGCCGGGATCCGACCCGAAGAAAACCCCGACCGGCGTGTGGTGGAACGTGCCACCGACACCCATCTCGTCGGCGACCTTCTTGATGATCCGGTCGGCGGCAGTCTCGATCGGATAGACCGCGACTCCCAGCATCCGCTTGGCCTGGTCGTAGTAGGGCTCGAGCTCTGCCTTCCAGTCCGTGATGTGCCCCCAGGCCGGATCCCGGTAGAACGGGTCGAGCGGCTCGTAGAGCGTGTTGGCATACACGAGCGACCCACCGCCGACGCCTGCACCTGACAGGATCAGGACATCCTTGAGCTTGTCGATGCGCTGGATGCCGTAGCAGCCGAGCTGCGGGAGCCAGAGGAACTTGCGCAGGCGCCACGAGGTCTTGGCGAAGTCCGAGTCCTCATAGCGCTTGCCGGCCTCGAGAACGGCGACCTTGTAGCCCTTCTCGGTCAGCCGCAGCGCCGAGACGCTGCCGCCGAAGCCCGATCCGATGACGATGACGTCGTAGTCGAAGTTGTCAGGCACGGGGGGTTCTCCTCAGGATCTTCAGGCCGGCGATCAGCACCTTGGAATAGGTGCGGGGCTGCAGGAATGCGGGGCCGGCCATCGGGAAGCCGCGCTGCACGCCGACCGACTGCGGCTCGGTGTAGCGCAGTATGCCTTCGACACCCTGCCGCCGGCCCAGACCGGACTGGCGCATGCCGCCCATCGGCGCGTCGACGCTGCCGAAGGTGGCCGAGAAGCCCTCGTTGATGTTGACCGTGCCGGCCTTGATGCGACCCGCGATCACGCGGGCCTCACGAGGCTTGCCCCAGAGGCTCGCGTTGAGCCCGTAGTCCCCCTGGTTGGCGAGCGCGATCGCGTCGTCGGTGGTCGCGTAGGGATAGAGCGAGACCAGCGGGCCGAATGTCTCCCCGGCATGGCACTCGGCGTCCTCGCTCACTCCCTCGAGCACTGTCGGCTCATAGAAGTACGGTCCGATGTCCGGGCGAGCGTTGCCGCCGGCGAGAACTGTCGCACCCTTGGCGACGGCGTCCTTGACGTGATCGGTGACGGTGTCGAGCTGCGCCTGCGAGACCAGTGAGCCGATGTCGGCGTCCCAGTCGAGCGCGGCGCCCAGAGCCAGGTGCTCCACCCGCGAGACGAACGCCACCCGGAACTCCTCGAAGCGTGATTCCGGGACGTAGATCCGCTCGATCGACACGCAGAGCTGACCGGCCGAGGAGAAACACGCATTGACCGCTCCCTCCGCCGCCTTGTCGATGTCGGCGCTGGGCAGCACGATCATCGGGTTCTTGCCGCCAAGCTCGAGCGAGCAGCTGATCAGGCGCTCGGCGGCCTGCTTCGCGATGAGCTTGCCGGTCGCGGTCGATCCGGTGAAGCACACATAGTCGGCGCGCTCGATGATCGCCGTGCCGACGACCGATCCGGCGCCGCTGACGACCTGCCACACATCGGCCGGGAAACCGGCCTTGCGCATGAGCTCGACTCCCGCCAAGGCGATCAGCGGGCTCTGGCTGTCGGGCTTGTGGACGACGGCGTTGCCCGCCGCGACTGCGGGAAGACCGTCGGAGATCGCCATCGTGAGCGGATAGTTCCAGGGGCTGATGATCCCGACGACGCCCTTGGGCACCTGGTTGACCGTGATCGAGGTCAATGCAGGCAGCGCCCCGTTGCGGCGGCGGGGCCTGATCTGCCTCCTGAGCCGGCGCGCATAGAAGCGGGCGGTCAGCGCAAGGTGCGCAATCTCATCGAACGCGTGTGACCTGCTCTTGCCCGACTCGATCTGGATCAGGTCGAGCAGCTCGTCCTGGTGTTCGAGGACCAGGTCGTGGAGCCTGAGCAAGGCCTTCTTGCGCTCGCGCAGCGAGGTCTGGGACCAGGTCTTCTGCGCCTCGCGAGCGACCGTGAACGCCGCATCCACATCGGCGATGCTCGAGACGGGCACCTCGGCGATCCCCTCGCCGGTCAGCGGCGAGTAGGTCGTCCGGCTCTCACCTGAGGTCGTACGGATGAGGCCGGTGAGCTCAGCGATCCTCCCTGCGGCGACGGGAGATCCGGTCAACGAACTGGCGAGGTCTACAGACATAGAGGTCAGCGTACCTCCGGTATGACACTGGCGCTGTCACATGTGACCAGTTACCTACCCATCGGTAACCGCTCGAACCCACATGCCTCAGGCGAACAGCCCCTCACCCCAGTAGCCCTTGGCGCCGACGCCAGGTGGGCAGGCGAACAACCCAGAGCTGACGTGCACGATGTACTCGTTGAGGACATCGTTCTTCGAGCCGGCCAGAGACTTCTGGATCCGGACGAACTGCGACTCCGGATCGCGCTGATAGGCGATGAAGAACAGTCCTGCCGAGAGCTGGCCGAGCCCGTTCGACCCGTCGACGAAGTTGTAGCCGCGACGCAGGAGCTTGGCGCCCTTGTTGAAGTCGGGGTGCGCGAGTCGCACGTGGGCGACCTCGCCGATGGCCGGATCACCGCCGTCGCCCTCGGCCTTGAAGTCGAGCTCGTCGAACTCGTCGCCACCGGACAGCGGACCCCCGGAGCCCTTGGTGCGCCCGATGATCGCCTCCTGGCCCTCCAGCGGCTCGCGGTCCCAGATCTCGATGCGCATGTCGATCTTGCGGGTCACGAGGTAGGAGCCGCCGACCAGCCACTCGGGGCCATCGTCGTCATGGACCCAGACGAACTTCTCGACGTCCATGCGCTCCTCGACCTTGATGTTGGCCGTGCCGTCCTTGAAGCCGAACAGGTTGCGAGGCGTGGCCTGAGCCGTCGACGTCGAGGACGTACGTCCGAAGCCCATCTGCGAATAGCGCACGGACGCGCGGCCGAAGGCGATGCGCACGAGGTTGCGCACGGCGTGCACCGCGACCTGCGGATCGTTGGCGCACGCCTGGATCGCGAGGTCGCCGTTGCTGACGGCGGGGTCGAGCCGGTCGCCGATGAACAGCGGCAGATCCTTGAGCCGGTCAGGCAGCTGGCCGTCGAGGCCGAAACGCGCCTTGCCCTTGGCGTCGACGAACATGCTTCGGCCGAATCCGACCGTGATCGTGAGGCCCGAGGGTGGGAGACCGAGCGCCTCACCGGTGTCCTCCGGCGGCGCGAAGGGTGACCCGGCGACGGCGCCGAACTCGCCGACATCATTGCCCTGCGTCATCTGGCGGGCGGCAGCGGTCCACTCCTGCAGCAGCGCGACGAGCTCCTCACGGCTCTCGGTCGTCAGGTCGAGCGCGGCGAAGTAGAGCCGGTCCTGGGCCGGCGTGACGATGCCGGCCTGGTGGGCACCCTCGAACGGCGTCGGCAGCTCGTCCTTGTCGATCACGGGAGCGGAGTCCGAACCGCCCGCCGCGGCGTAGCCGGCTCCCGCCCCGGCCGCTCCAGCGGCGATCGCGCCTAGTCCGGCCGCTCCCAGCAGCTTCCTGCGGGAGAGGCCGGACTCAGGACGGGTGGTGTCAGCGCTCACGTGTCCACTGTGACTCAGGCCGACCGTGCGACGACGGCCGCGACCTGGCTGATCGGCTCGCTGAGCGCGTCGACCGCAGCGGAGAGCTTCTTGCGCTCAGGCTCGGTGACCTTGTCGTAGAACTCCCACTCACCCGTCGACTTGTCCTGGTACTGGTTGAGCTCGGTGTAGAGCGCCTCGAACTCGGTGTCGAGCCGGTCGAGCAGCTTGGGGTCCTGCTTCTGCAGGACCGGCCGCAGTGCGTTGATCGCGGCCTCCGACCCCTCGATGTTGGCCTTGAAGTCCCACAGGTCGGTGTGGCTGAACTCGTCTTCCTCGCCGGTGATCTTGCCGGCCGCGACCTCGTCGAGCAGCGCCTTCGACCCCTGCGCCAGCTCGAGGGCCGTGAGCGGTGCGTCCTGGCCCAGCGCGACGATCTCCTTGACGTTGGCGAGCAGCTGATCGGCGTACTTGTCCATGCCCGTGGTGTTGTCCTCGACCCAGAGCTGCTTCTCGATGCGGTGCCACCCGGTGAAGTCGACGCCCTCGGCCTTGGCGTCAGGCTCCCGACCGTCGGTGATCGGGTCGAGGTCGCCGAACTTCTCGGCCACCGGTTCGATCCGCTCCCAGTACGTCCGCGCGATGGGGAACAGCGTCTTGGCCTCGTCGACCTTGCCGGCCTTGACCGCATCGACGAACTCAGTGGTCTTGTCGATCAGTGCATCGGACTGCGACTTGACGTAACGCTCATAGCTCGTTGCTGCGGCGCTGAGCTCCTCGGAGTCCGAGAGATTCTGGGCTGCCTCACCGCTCACCGTGAGTTTCTCGCGGATGCCGTCGCCGACCATGCCGGGCTTGCAGGCACCTTGGTAGGTGCCCTTGGGCAGATCGACGACGAGATTGCGCGAAAGGCCCGGTCCGATGTTCTCGACCTCGCCCATGATGCGGTCACCGTCGGCATAGACGTAGAACTCAGTGACCTTGCTGCCCTTGTTGGTCACCTTGAACGTCGAGGGGCCCGCCTTGAGCTTCGTCGCCGAGACCTTGCAGGAGGAGTCGGCGGCCTCGACCGTCAGGCCACCGGACCCGGTGGTCTCCTCGGCACAGGCCGTGAGGCTCAGTGCGGCGATCGTCATCACGCCGAGGGTGGCAAGCTGCTTCATGCGGAGGTCCTTCGATCGGGGCACGCCAGAATAAGGCGAGCCTCACCATGCTAAGGCAACCCTTATCCTTGGCACCACGTGGAGCGGTGTGATCTGCGCCGCGGATCGTCCCTACCCGACCGTGACCTCGTCCCCCACCGCGATCGTCCCGGGCGACAGCGGGACGATCCGGATCCCGAACCAGGTCTTGCCGGCCCACTTGCGGTGGCGGGCGAGCGTACGGATCGGCTCCTTGCCGTGGGAGAGGGTCTCCGGGTCGATCGTGGTGACGACGCACCGGTCGCAGTGCTCGGCGAACCGGTAATTGACCTCGCCGATGCGGATGTCGCGCCACTGGTCCTCCCCGAACGGGATGTCGCACCCGCCGACCACGACGTTGGGGCGGAACCGGCCCATGGCCATCGACTCCGGCCCATGATCTTGACTGATCCAGGAGTCGAGCTGGGCCAGCGAGGACGTCGTCGTCAGCAGGAGCGGACCCGTGTCAGCCAGGCTGAGTGGTTCGCCGCCCAGCCCCCCGTGCCGTTCGGAGATGGGGCGCCGGGCCGGGTCGTCCTGCCACACGAGCCGGACCTGTTGATCGACGTGCCCGCTCAGCCACGCCGCTGCTTCGTCACCGGCGTCCACCATCGTCGGGAGTCGCGAGACGTCGACCGGGACGTGGCGTCCCCCGGTCGGGACGGGCACGACCACAGGGGCGGCGCCGGCCGACGTCAGCGTCAACCCACCATCCTCGTCCGGGGTCGCGGTGACCGCGAGGAGCCGGTCGTGGGTCGTCGCGTTGAGCCGGGCTCCGCGCAGGTCGACGACGGCCCAGCGACGATCGTCCCGCAGCCCCCCGAGCTCGACCTCGGCGACCGGCCGGGCGACCGGACCGGTCGCCTTGACCGGATAGATGCTGACCGCATCGACCCGCATCACAGCGGCTTCTCGAAGCACAGGGAGTAGGTCACGTCCTGATAGGGCGGATAGACCGGGATCGTGGTGTAGCCGTGCCGCTGGTAGAACGTCAGCGCGGCGAGCTGCCGGTCACCCGTGTGGATGATGACGCGCCCGGCCCCTGCGTCCCGGGCAGCACCCTCCATCGCGGCGAGCAGCTCGTCCGCGACGCCCGAGCCCCGGCTGCTCGGCACGACATACATCCGCTTGATCTCGACCTCATCATCGAGCTGGCGGAGGCAGGCGTGGCCGATCGGGCCATGGTCGGCGTATGCCACGACCGTCAGGATCACCGACACAGGATCGATGCCCTCGGAGCCCGAGCGGTGCAGCGCGGACGGATCCGAGGCATAGAGCTGGTTGCCGAGCGCGACGTGCTCATCGCGAAGAGCAACAGCGTCGGGGTGCCCGAACGGCACCTGCTCGAGCTTCAACCGACGACGACCTCGACCCGCTGGAACTCCTTGAGATCGGTGTAGCCGGTCGTGGCCATCGCACGCCGCAGGGCACCGATCAGGTTCATCGTGCCGTCTGGGACCGAGGACGGGCCGAACAGCACCGACTCGAGGTCGCCCACCGTGCCCACCTCGACGCGGGCGCCGCGCGGCAGGTCGGGGTGCCACGCCTCGGCGCCCCAGTGGAAACCGCGACCGGGGGCCTCGACTGCTCTGGCGAACGGCGAGCCGATCATCACTGCATCCGCACCGCAGGCGATCGCCTTGGCGATGTCCCCGCTACGGCCGATCGAGCCGTCCGCGATGACGTGGACATACCGGCCACCGGACTCATCGAGATAGTCGCGCCGCGCGGCGGCGACATCGGCCACGGCCGACGCCATCGGGACCGCCACACCGAGCACGGAACGGGTCGTGTGGGCCGCACCCCCGCCGAATCCGACCAGCACTCCTGCTGCTCCGGTGCGCATGAGGTGCAGTGCCGCCTGATAGGTCGCGCAGCCACCGACGATGACCGGGACATCGAGCTCGTAGATGAACTCCTTGAGGTTGAGCGGCTCGGTCTGACCCGAGACGTGCTCGGCGGAGACCGTCGTGCCACGGATGACGAACAGGTCGACTCCCGCGTCGACGACGGCATCGGCGAACTCCTTGGTCCTCTGGGGCGAGAGGGACCCCGCCACGGTCACCCCCGCCGAACGCATCTGGTTGAGGCGGGCAGTGATGAGCTCGGCCTTGATCGGCTCGGCATAGATCTCCTGCAGGCGCTTGGTCGCCAAGGGGCCTTCGATGCCGGCCACCTCATCGAGCAGCTTCTCGGGGTTCTCGTAGCGAGTCCACAGACCCTCGAGGTCGAGCACGCCCAGGCCGCCGTGCTTGCCGAGTGCGATCGCCGTCTCAGGACTCATGACCGAATCCATCGGAGCGGCGATGACCGGCAGCTCGAAGCGGTAGGCGTCGATCTGCCAGGCCGTCGAGACCTCCTCGGGGTCGCGCGTGCGCCGACTCGGGACGATCGCGATGTCGTCGAAGGAGTAGGCGCGCCGACCGCGCTTGGCCGTGCCGATTTCGATGTCTGCCATGCGTACAGCCTAGTGCTGTGCTTCGCGGTGGCGCCGACCCTACTGGACGCCTCGCACGATGTCGTCGAGCGTCAGGTCGGACAGCATGCCGGGCGGATTGGTCGAACGGCGCACGAGCACCGGTTGGACGTCATCGCTCTCGCGGGCCAGGGCATACTGCGTGCCCGCGAGGGCGAACCGGAGAGCCCGGGACAGGGTGCTGACCTTGGCGTCCGACGGACTCAGCTCTGGCGCAGCGGCCTTGAGTGCCATCGCGAGGATCGGCAGCGTGCCGCCGTGATCGGCGAGCAGGTCGAGATAGCTGCGGACCTTGGAGTCGGAGAAGACCTTCTTGACGATTGCCTTGTAGTCATCCGGCGAGGTGGCACGGCCTGCGTGCACGACTGGAATCTCCTTGGCGATCTTGTGCCACTCGGGCTTGCCGGACGGCTTCGCGACGGGCTGATCCTGCTTCCTGGCAACCCTCTTGGTCGGTGCCGGCGGGGCAGCTGCCGGCTCGGCCGACGCCTTGGCGGCGCCCCTCCTCCCCGGGGCCTTCCTGGTCGGGGCCGCCTTCTGGGTCACGAGATCGGCCGAGAACACCGGGTGCAGCCCGGCAGCGGGCAGGACCGGGGCGAGCTTGAGCGGCACGTAGTGGTCGACCTCCTGCCGCAGCACGTTGTTGACGGGATGGTCGGCCAGAGTCGCGCCGACAACGTACTTGTCGAGCTCGTGCAGGCGCCGGACCAAGGGCACGAAGTCTCCGTCCGCCGACACGATGATGAAGACCTCGAGCTGCTCGAGGTCGGCCGCGGCCCTCAGGCAGTCGACGACAAGAACGATGTCAGCCGCGTTCTTGTCGGCCTTGCTCACCGAGAACACCTGCATGGTCTGCACGCCGGCCCGCTCCACGTCGCGGCGGTAGTCCTCCAGGCCGAGAGCGCTCCAGTCGGCGTATGCCCGGGCGAGAGCGATGCTCCCGGCGCCGGCCTCGCGCGCTGCTGCCGATTCCAGCTGCCGGAGGATGTCGGCCATCGACACGTCCGGGATGTCGAGCTTGCCGTAGCCCTTGAACAGATTCTCGGCGTCGATGAAGACGGCGACGTTGCGGTTGGTCACGTGTAGAGGTTAGTCGTTCAGCTGGGGAGTCACGTCGCCACGCTTCGCCGCGCGCGAATCATCGTGAGGCATAGTTCGGGGCCTCTGCGGTCATCTGGATGTCGTGCGGGTGGCTCTCCTTGAGGCCGGCCGTCGTGATGCGCACGAATCGTCCGCGTTCCTGCAGCTCGGCGATGTTGCGCGACCCGACGTAGAACATCGACTGGTGAAGTCCACCGACCAGCTGATGGGCGACGGCCGACAGCGGGCCGCGATAGGCGACCTGACCCTCGATGCCCTCAGGCACGATCTTGTCGTCGCTCGCGACATCGGCCTGGAAGTAGCGGTCCTTGGAATAGGACTGCTTGCCCCGCGACGCCATCGCGCCGACCGAGCCCATGCCGCGATAGCTCTTGTACTGCTTGCCCCCGCGGAAGATCAGCTCGCCGGGGCTCTCCTCGCAACCGGCCAGCAGCGAGCCGACCATGACGGTGTCGGCACCCGCGACCAGCGCCTTGGCGATGTCGCCGGAGTACTGCAGGCCGCCATCTGCGACCAGGGGCACGTCCGCGGGCCCACAGGCCAGCGACGCCTCGTAGACCGCGGTGATCTGGGGCACTCCCACTCCCGCGACGACACGCGTCGTGCAGATCGAGCCCGGCCCGACGCCGACCTTGACGGCGTCGACTCCGGCGTCGATGAGCGCCTGCGCCCCGGCGCGGGTCGCGATGTTGCCACCGATGACCTGGACTCCGTCGAACGTCCGATCTCCCTTGATCCTGCGCACCATGTCGAGCAGCAGCCGGGCGTGACCATGCGCGGTGTCCACCACGATGACGTCGACCCCGGCCTCACGAAGGGAGTTGGCCCGGTCCCACGAGTCGCCGAAGAAGCCAACCGCAGCACCGACCAGCAGCCGGCCGTCCTCTGCCTTGCTGGCGAGCGGATACTGCTCGGACTTGACGAAGTCCTTGACCGTGATGAGACCGGCAAGATGGCCTTCTGGATCGACGATCGGCAGTCGCTCGCGCTTGTGGGCCCGCAGCAGCGCCGACGCATCCTCACGGCTGATGCCGACCGGTCCGGTGATGAGCGGCATCGGGGTCATGATCTCGTGGACCGTCCGGGTGCCCCACTCCGCGACCGGGACGAAGCGCAGGTCGCGGTTGGTGATGATGCCGAGCAGCTTGTTGTCCGCGTCGACGACCGGGAGACCCGAGACCCGATATTCGCCGCACAGCTCGTCAAGCTCCTCCAGCGTCGCCTTCGGGTTGATCGTGACGGGGTTGGGGATCATGCCGGTCTGGGTTCGTTTGACCAGGTCGACCTGGTAGGCCTGGTCCTCGATCGCCAGATTGCGGTGCAGGATGCCGATGCCGCCTTCGCGGGCCATCGCGATCGCCATCCGCGACTCCGTGACGGTGTCCATCGCGCTCGACAGCAGCGGGACGCGCAGCGAGAGCCCGCGGGTCAACCGGGCGGTGGTGTCGACCTCGCTGGGGATGACGTCGGTCTCACCGGGCAGCAGGAGGACGTCGTCGTAGGTGAGTCCGAGGGACGCGAATTTGTCAGGAATGCCCGTCTGCTCCATGCCCTCATCCTATCGCTCCGACGAAGCCTCGCGGACGGCCGTGCAGCCGTGCGCCGGGCATCGAAATCGCACGGCGTCCAAGGCGTACCCGGAGTATCATCAGCTGATGGACCGCAAACCAGGGCGCCCCCGGGCTCTCACCGTCGATGTCATCGCGCAAGCGGCACTCGACGACGGAATTGCGACGTTCAGCATGCCTTCTGTCGCCCGGCGCCTGGGCGTCGCGCACTCGGGCCTCTATCGCTACATCGAGGACCGTGACGACCTGCTCGTCCGTGCTCTTGACCGTGCGATCGAAGCGGCGACGTGGCCGGACGCCGACTGTTCCTGGGAGGAGCTCCTCCGTGCGATCGGCGAGACCATCTGGCACATGTGCGAGGAGCATGTCGGGCTCGATGAGGCGGCGCTCAGTGCACCGCGGTCGCCGCGTGCCGTGGAGCACCGGATCGAGAAGTACATCGAGTCGATCCAGCACCAGGGTTTCCTGCTGGAGGACGCCGCGGTCTCGGTCGAGTTCGTCATCACTCTCGCGCTGACGGCCTCGGCCGAGATGCGGCGCCTCCACCGGATCGAGGCGGCTCACACCGCCGGGCCCAGCTTGCCGGTCCTCAAGGCATACGACACCGAAGAGGTCTGGCGTGGACGCGGCTGGTACGCCCGCAAGCTCGACATCGTGCTGGCCGGTCTCGCCCAGCGTCGCATCGAGCCGTAGGACTCAGCCGGCCGTCTCCAGCTCGCCGGCCAGTCGGTCCATGATGTCGGCGTATGCGCGATAGCTCGGGGGTGCGACCGAGGTCCACGGGATGTAGGCCTCGGCCTTGGCAGCGGCAAGTGTCTGGAACACCGGCTGCTTCTTGAGGATCCCGAGCCCGGCCTTGCCGACCCGGTCGTCATACAGGAGGACATCGGCAGGATAGAGATCGGCCTGCTCCCAGCTCAGCGTCTGGAAGTAGCCACCGGCGTCGGGCTTGGTCGGGGCGACGATCGGCAGGCCGAGCTCGTCGCGCCAGTACGACAGGTCGGGGCTGACCTTGGGGTTGGAGACGTAGAAGACGTCCTTGGCCGGCGACCCGACCAGGATCTTCTTGCCGTCAAGGTCAGCTCCGGCGTCCGCCACCTCGTCGGCAGCGGTCTTGAAGTCCTCGTGGGCGGCCTGCACGCGCGCCGCCTCGGGATCGGCACCGAGCGCCTCGGCTGCCCGCTCGGTGGCGGCCAGCAGCTCCGGCAGGGTCTTGCCGTCGAAGCTCACGACGAGGATCGGTGCGAGCGTCTTGAGCTTCTTGGCGGTCGCATCGTTGACATACCAGAGATCGCTCTCGAGGTAGGCGCTCGTGACCACCAGGTCGGGCTTGAGGCCGGCCGCCTTCTCGAGATCGATCGAACCGTACTCACCCCCGCCCGTCACATCCGGGGCCGCGCTGATGTCGAGTCCGGCAACCTGCGAGTCAGGCTTGCCCTCGGCATTCTTGAGCGGGCCGAACGTGCCGACGATCCTGTCTCCGAGTCCAAGGTCGGTCAACGCTGCTGCCATCGACGACTGGACAATGAGGCGCTTGGGCGCCGAGTCCAGGGAGATCGAGGTGCCGAGGTCGTCCTTGAACTTCCAGGGGCCGGCGGACGAGTCGTCCGGGGTGGATGATCCGCACGCGGCAAGGGTCATGAGGGCCAGCGCGGAGGCGGCTGCCATTAGTCGTTTCATAAGGGCAGCCTAACCTAAGATCCCGCTCAGCTGCCGGCGGCCCCAAAGGTGAACTCGACCTCGCGGCGCTGCTCGTCGACCTCGCTGAGTCGCACGCTGACCTGAGCCCCCTCGTTGAGACCCCCGCCCCGGCATCGGGCGATGACGGGCGGGTCGAGCAGCATGACTTCGCCGGCCCGGCGATCGGCGTGCACGACGACGCCTTCGAACAGCTCTCCCACGCGGCCGGCGAGCATCCAGACCTCGGCTTGGTCGATGCAGGCGCGATCGACCTTGGCAGCGCGCTGGTCCGAGGACCGCATGATCTCTGGCAGCAGCGGCAGCGCCTCCCGCACCCAGTCAGGAACGGGACGCTGCTCGCACACCGCGAGACACACCTCAGTTCCGAACCGGTCGGCGAGACGCCGCAGCGGGGCCGTCACATGGGCGTAGGAACCGCCGACTCCGGCGTGGTCCGGCTGAGCCGGAACCGATCCGTCGAATGCCTCGTAGCCTGCCCCGCGAAGCAGCCGGGTGGCCTCGGTCATGAGCGCGACGGAGACCGGCTGGGCGGGGTCGAGCCCCACCAGGACCTGGGCGGGGGTGGCGCCGTCCGGGACATCCACCTTGAGCGCCCGTGCCGTGCGGAGGAAGTCGTCCTCGGCCGGTTCGTCGGCCGGCGGGAGCGTACGCAGGAGGCCGACCTGAGCCTGGATCATGAGCTGCGCGGCGGCCATGCCGGTGAGCAACGAGACCTCCGCGTTCCACCCGTCGACATCGGTCCGGACGCGCATCACGACTCGCCAGCCATCGCCGTCGCGGATCACCTCTTGCTCGGGCAGGGCCAGGTCGATCGCGCCATGGTCGACCCGGACCTTCTGTCGGAGCCGGCCGAGATCGCCGAGGGGCTCGATCGAGGGATGCGGAGCACCCGCGTCGAATGTCCCTTGCACGCCTTCGTAGTCCAGCTGCGCGACCGACCGCACGAGCGCCCGACGGACCGACGCCTTGCCCAGAGCACCATCGGCGCCCACATCGATCGTCCACACCGCGGCGGCCCGGGTCTGATCGGGCAGGAGGCTCAGTGAGCCCTCCGACACCACCGGCGGGTGCAGCGGGACCCGCCCATCAGGCAGGTAGATCGTCTGGCCGCGACGGCGTGCCTCGGCATCGACGGCGCCCTCTGGAGGGATCGCCGAGCCGAGGTCGGCGATCGCGTAGTGGACACGGAAGCCGTCGCCGACCCGCTCGAGGAACACCGCCTGGTCGAGGTCTCTGGCCCCCGGTGGGTCGATCGTGACGAACGGCATCGACGTGGCGTCTTCCAAGTCACCCGGGGACGACTCTGCGATCGTCGCGGCTTCTGCCACGACCTCGGGCGGGAACAGGTCGGTGTCGGCCGCAGGCGGAAGGTCGAACTCCGCGCGTACGCCGTCGAAATCGTGTTGGGAGGGAGTCACGGCACGAACCTATCCGCTCCCCGGTGAGTTCACCCCTTGCCGGCGCGAGCGTGAGGCCGGCGGCTCGGAACCCCGAGACATCGAGTGCTCACGCTTGTCGACCCCGGTCCGAGGGCAGTCAGAAAAGAGTGAGGCGAATGGCTCACCCGAGCCATCCGCCTCACTCTCATTCGTTGGTCCAGGTCAGTGGTTGTGACCTGCGTGCGCGTCGGCCGCCTCTTCGGCAGGCTTCTCGACGATCAGAGTCTCTGTCGTCAGCAACATCGCGGTGATCGATGCGGCGTTGGCGAGCGCGGAACGGGTCACCTTGACCGGGTCGAGGACACCCTGGGCGACGAGATCGCCGTACTCCTCGGTGGCCGCGTTGTAGCCCTGACCGCTCTCGCGGACCTTGTTGACGACGACCTCACCCGAGACGCCGCCGTTACGGGCGATCCACTCCAGCGGGGCGTCGGCGCCGATGCGGACGATGCGCACACCGACTGCCTCGTCACCGGTCAGACCCAGGTTGTCGTCGAGGACCGAGACGGCGTGGACGAGAGCCGAGCCGCCACCGGCGACGATGCCCTCTTCGATCGCTGCACGGGTCGCCGAGACGGCGTCCTCGATGCGGTGCTTCTTCTCCTTGAGCTCAACCTCGGTGGCCGCGCCGACCTTGATGACGCAGACGCCGCCGGCGAGCTTGGCCAGACGCTCCTGGAGCTTCTCGCGGTCCCAGTCGGAGTCGCTCGACTCGATCTCGGCCTTGATCTGACCGACCCGGCCATCGACCTCGGCCTTGTCGCCGCCGCCGTCGATGATCGTGGTGTCGTCCTTCGTGATGACGACACGGCGAGCCGTGCCCAGCACCTCGAGGCCGATCTGGTCGAGCTTGAGGCCGACGTCGGGCGTCACGACCTGCGCACCCGTCAGGGTCGCGATGTCCTGCAGCATGGCCTTGCGGCGATCACCGAACGCCGGCGCCTTGACGGCAGCCGAGGTGAACGTGCCGCGGATCTTGTTGACGACGAGGGTCGAGAGCGCTTCGCCCTCGATGTCCTCGGCGATGATGAACAGCGGCTTGCCGGCCTGGACGACCTTCTCCAGGATCGGCAGGAGATCGCTGACCGAGGAGATCTTGCCCTGGTTGACCAGGATGTAGGGATCGTCGAGGACGGTCTCCATGCGCTCGGTGTCGGTCACCATGTAGGGCGACAGATAGCCCTTGTCGAACTGCATCCCCTCGGTGAACTCGAGCTCGGTGCCCATCGTGTTGGACTCCTCGACCGTGATCACGCCGTCCTTGCCGACCTTGTCGAATGCCTCAGCGATGAGCTGGCCGATGACCGCGTCACGCGAAGACACGGTGGCGACGTCGGTCATGTCCTTGATGTCGTCGACGTCACGGGCGACGCTGTGGAGCTGCTCGACGACGGCCGTCACGGCCGCCTCGATGCCCTTCTTGAGGCCGACCGGGTTGGCGCCGGCCGCAACAGCGCGAAGACCCTCGTGGACCATCGCCTGGGCGAGCACGGTCGCGGTCGTGGTGCCGTCGCCGGCGACGTCGTTGGTCTTGGTGGCGACTTCCTTGGCGAGCTGGGCGCCGAGGTTCTCGAACGGGTCGTCGAGCTCGACCTCACGCGCGACGGTCACGCCGTCGTTGGTGATCGTGGGAGCGCCCCACTTCTTGTCGAGGACGACGTAGCGGCCCTTGGGGCCGAGGGTGACCTTGACGGTGTTGGCGAGCTTATCGACGCCGCGCTCGAGCGAGCGGCGGGCGTTCTCGTCGAATTCGAGAATCTTGGGCATAGTCAGCCTCTTTCAAAAATGTGCTGGTCTTCAGTGAAAAGACGATGGGGTGTACATGAGAAGCCCCGGCGCCCCATGGAGGGGCGCCGGGGCATCAGATCACGAAACGACAGCGAGGACGTCGCGAGCGGACAGGATGAGGTACTCCTGGCCGTCGTACTTGACCTCGGTGCCGCCGTACTTGCTGAAGATGACCTTGTCGCCGACGGCGACGTCGAGCGGAACGCGGTTGCCATTGTCGTCGACCCGACCGGGTCCTACGGCGATGACATTGCCTTCCTGCGGCTTCTCCTTGGCGGTGTCCGGGATGACCAGACCTGATGCAGTGGTCTGCTCGGCTTCGACGGCCTGGATGACCAGACGATCTTCGAGCGGCTTGATGGTGACCGACACGTGTCGACCTCCCCTTTCGAGCGGTGGAACGTTGGACGCTGGTGGGCACGCCGTCGCGGGGGTCGTGCTCACCGATGCTGGCACTCTCGGAGGGAGAGTGCCACTACGAAATCTAGCACGCTGTTGGCACTCGACCCAAGAGAGTGCTAATCGGGCGTGCTCGCTTCGCTTCGCACTCAATTCGTGGACTCCGTCCACGGCCGATTTTCGGGCTCCGCCCTCACACCCTCACCTCCCGCGACACCCGGCCGGCGTGCTCGCTTCGCTTCGCACTCAACTCGTGGACTCCGTCCACGGCCGATTTTTCGGGCTCCGCCCTCACACCGTCACCTCCCGCGACAGGCTCCGCCCTCACACCCTCACCTCCCGCGACACCCGGCGGGCGTGCTCGCTTCGCTTCGCACTCGATTCGCGGACTCCGTCCACGGCCGATTTCTCGGGCTCCGCCCCTCGCTTAGGGTCAGGTCATGGACGTCGAGACCTTTGAGCAGCTGCTGTCGCCCACGGGCCAGCTGCTGCTTGCCGAGGTCGCCGAGCGAGCCGGCGTCGAGTCCGATCTCGGTCTTGGCACCCGCCTGCGCAAGACGTACGCCCCGGGGCTCGTCGCGGCGGCCGTCACTCAGAACCATCTGCGCGGCAAGGCGCTCGCGAAGTTCGGCGCCGATGCAGCGCGTATGTACTTCACCCACGACGCCCTCGAACAGTCCACCCGGATGTCGGTGGCCGAACACCGGGCCGCCCGACTCGCGGCAACCGGATCGACCAGCGTCGTCGACCTGGGGTGCGGCATCGGAGGTGACCTCGTCGCTTTCGCTCGGGCCGGACTGCACGTGCGAGGAGTCGAGATCGATCCCCTCCGTGCCGCGATGGCCTCGGCCAACCTGAGGGTCCTCGACCTCGATGGCGACATCTGCTGCCAGGACGCCCGCGACGCGCCGATCGGCCCGGACGAGGTCGCCTTCATCGATCCGGCCCGACGCGACGGCCGAGGTCGTACGTTCTCCACGTCTGATCTGCAGCCGCCGTGGGACTGGGTGCGGCACCTGCTCGAGGGCCCGGCGGTCGCCAAGCTCATGCCGGGCCTGGCTCACAACGCCGTGCCCCACGGGGTCGAGGCCGAGTGGGTCAGCGACCGCGGAAGCCTCGTCGAGGCCTGCTTGTGGGGCGCCCCGTTCGCGACGGCCACCCGGCGGGCCACGGTCCTGCCGTCCGGCGCCGGACTGGTCGCGACCCGCGAGCCGGTTGCCGTCGCCGACGTCGGGCCATACCTCTACGAACCCGACGACGCGGTGATCCGCTCGGGGCTGGTCAGCGAGATGGCCGCGACGATCGGCGGCTGGCTGCCTGACCCTCACATCGCCTACGTCGCCTCGAACGACGCCCACCAGACCCCGCTGGCTCGCGGGTTCAGGATCGTCGACGAGCTGCCATTTCGGGAGAAGCCGCTCAAGGCCGCGCTGCAGGCCAGACGGGTCGGCACCCTGACGATCAAGAAGCGCGGGGTCGACATCGTGCCCGACGAGCTCATCCGCCGGCTCAAGCTCAAGGGGCCGCACACCGCCACGGTCATCATGACCCGTGTCCTCGGCGACGGCCGGGCCTACCTCGTGGAGAGGCTTTAGCTGTGCAAATCGATCTCAACGCTGATCTGGGCGAGTCGTGGCCCAGGTGGGAGTCCGGTGAGGACAGCGCGCTGCTCGACATCGTCACGAGCGCCAACGTGTGCTGCGGTACCTATGCCGGCGATGCCGACCTCATGCGGGCCACGTGCGAGGCGGCAGTGGCCAAGGGCGTGACGATCGGCGCGCAGGTGGGCTACCCCGACCGCGCGGGTTTTGGCCGCGTGCACCTTGAGATGCCGTCGCAGGACCTTGCCGACGAGGTGCTGGGCCAGATCCTGCTGCTCGACAAGATTGCCCGCTCGGCTGGCGGCATGGTGGCGTATGTCAAACCCCACGGTGCGCTCTACAACGCGATCGTCGACGACGACGTCCAGGCGCAGGCCGTCGTCGACGCGATGCAGCGTCTCCACACGCCGCTCCCGCTGCTGGGCCTGCCGGGCTCGGTGTCGCTCTCGATCGCCGAGGCCGCCGGATTCCGCGTCGTGCGTGAAGGATTCGCCGATCGCGCCTACACCCCGGAGGGCAGGCTCGTCCCGCGGAGCGAGCCGGGCGCCGTGCTCCACGACCCCAAGGCGGCCGGCGCCCAGGCCGTACGACTGATGGGCAGCGTCTCCTCGATCTGCGTCCACAGCGACAGCCCCGGAGCGCCTGAGCTGGCACGCGCCGTCCGATCGGCTCTGGAGTCCGCCGGCGCCGAGCTGACGAGCATGACGTGAACCTCAGGCCGTATGGCGACACCGCCCTCTTGCTGGACTGTGAGTCGCTCGAGGAGGCCCGGCAATGGTTCAGCTCCCTTCACGGCGACGTCGAGGCCGTGCTCGGGGCCCGCACCGTGCTGCTCCGCGGCAGGCCGGACGACCTGCGAACGTTGATCAGCCGCACCACACCGGCCGATCCGAGCGAGGAGCACCTCGGTGCTGAGATCGAGATCCCCGTCGTCTACGACGGGGCTGACCTCGATGACGTCGCCCGACTGACCGGCCTGAGCACGGCAGAGGTCGCACAGGCACATGCCGGCTCTTCGTGGAGCGTCGCCTTCGGCGGCTTCGCGCCGGGATTCTGCTATCTCGACGGGGGCGATCCGCGACTCCACGTGCCACGCCGGAGCTCCCCCCGCACCAGGGTTCCGGCCGGATCGGTGGGGTTGGCCGGGGAGTTCAGCGGGGTCTACCCCCGCGAGTCCCCGGGAGGCTGGCAGCTGATCGGACGCACCCACCTGACGATGTGGGACTCCGGCCGGTCCGATCCGGCGCTGCTGACCGCTGGGATGACCGTGCGATTCGTGGTCGAGACATGACCCTTGTCGTCGATCTCCCGGGCCTGCTCACCCTGCTCCAGGACCAAGGTCGACCCGGACTCGGGCATCTCGGGGTCAGTCGGTCCGGGGCCTTCGACCGGACCGCCTTGCGTCAAGCCAATCTGATCCTCGGCAACCAACCCGGAGCGGCCGCACTCGAGGCGCTCGGGGGTGGTCTCGCACTTCGCGCCGAGGCGCCCGTGATCGTCTCGGTGACCGGCGCAGTCGGTGCCATCACGATCGACGGAGCCCCCGCGGCATACGGTCGGGCTGTCCCACTGGGCCGGGGACAGCGGCTGGGCATCGGCTCACCCAACACGGGGCTACGAGCGTACATCGGGGTCTCGGGTGGCTTCCAGGTCCCGCCGGAGCTCGGCTCGCGCTCGACCGACACGCTGGCCGGTCTCGGTCCTGCACCCCTTGCTGCAGGCGACCGGCTCGACGTCGGAGTGCGGCAACCCACGCCGGACCTCGAGGACGTGCCGCCGCTCGGGCGGTCCGCCGAGCTGACTCTCGCCGTCGCGATCGGGCCTCGAGACGACTGGTTCGCCGCCGGTGCGGTCGACCTGCTGCTCGAGTCGGCGTGGCAGGTCACCCCGGCCTCGAACCGTGTCGGCGTACGCCTGGCCGGACCTCCACTCGAGCGGTCACGCTCCGAAGAGCTGCCGAGCGAGCCGTGCATGCGAGGCAGCATCCAGGTCTCAGCAGACGGTCAGCCCGTTGTCTTCGGACCCGACCATCCCGTGACGGGGGGCTACCCGGTCATCGCGGTGGTCCTCGACCGGCACACCGACCGGCTTGCCCAGGCCGCCCCAGGGCAGATCCTGCGCTTCAGGCGTGTCCCGCAGCGATGACTCAGCAGGCCTCAACCCGTGTCAGGCCCGTGCCATCGACCGGCAGCCTGCCCGGAGCACCTGCCTTGCCCATGAGCCGTTTGACCAGCGCCCGCATGGCTGGAACTCCCTGCCCGTAGAGCGCGATCTTGGTCGGTGCGGTGCTGCGGGCCAGCCCGTAGGGAACGTCGGTCGAGACCACGACGTCCGCAACGGCCCCGGCGCTGCCCGGGCCGAGGAATGCGACCGACGTGCCGGTGTCGACCGGCAGCCCCTCCTCCTTGGCCGCGGTCCGGAAGCTGGCGACGGCCTCGGCGGATCCAAAGGGTCGTACGCCCTCGACCGGCGGGATGGGGCAAGGGCTGGCCAGCACGGTCAGCGCGCCCGCTGTGAGCGCCTCCGACTGCTCACCGTGGCTGCCCGGCTCTCCCGGGAGTCGCGGCGACGCATCACTGTGCAGGAGGTAGCCGATGACCCGGGTCGCCGAGTCGCGAGCCTGCTGCTCGGGGATCTCGCCGGACTTCAGCGCGGCGAGCACCGCCTTGTGCGCCTGGAGGTTGTCCGCGGGCATCAGCGCGAGATCGCTGCCAGCCTTGATCGCGGCAACGGTCGAGCTGCCTCCGGGGTAGCGCGACATCACCGGCCCCATGCCCAATGAGTCGCTGATGACCAGCCCGTCAAAGCCGAGATCCTTGCGCAGTCCACCCGTGACGACCTTGCGTGAGAGCGACGCCGGCACACCCTTGTCGATCAGCGGGACATCAAGGTGCCCGGTCATGATGCCGGGGGCCTGCTCGGCGATCGCTGCCTCGAACGGTGGCAGGTCGTGGCTGCGCAAGCGGGCCCGGTCGCTGCCGAGGACCGGCAGGTCGCGATGGCTGTCCGTCGTGACGTTGTGGCCAGGGAAGTGCTTGACCGCCGAGATGAGGCCGGCTTCGGAATAGCCATCGATCGCGGCGACGACGGCCTTGGACACGATCGACGGATCGCTACCGGCCGATCGGCTGCCGATGATCGGATCTGCGGGACCAACCGTCGTGTCGCCATCAGGGGCGAACACCGCGTTGTAACCGGCCGCCCGCAGCTCTGCACCGGAGGCGCGGGTCGCAGCAGTCACCGTGGCCGCCCCCCGACTGGGATCGCCCGCGATCGCCGCGCCGGCCGACATGAAGGTCGGGAACGTCGTGAGTGGGTCACGCAGTCGCGCGACGAGGCCGCCCTCCTGGTCGATCGGCACCATGACCGGCACTCCACGCTCGTCGCCGGCCTCGTGGAGCCGTCGGTTGAAGGCCTTGACCTCGCTCAGTGGATCGTCGGTCGTCACCTCGAGGATCCGTGGGCTGGTCACCATGACACCGGCGAAGTGCTGCTTGCGGACCAGCGCGAGCGAGTCCTCCTCCGAGAAGCTCCGCGCCACGATGAGCTGTCCGGCGAGCTCCTTGAGACTCAGTTCCGCCGCGAGCGACCGCGCCTCGGCGGCCTCGTCAGCCGTCGGCGCCCAACCCCTGGGCTCGGGCGGTGCCTTCTTCTGCGCACTCTTCTGCGCATTCTTCTGCGCGTTCGCCGGCCGTTTCGTGTCGTCATCGTCGTTCGGATTGATTGCCCACCCGGCAGTCGCCACCAGGATCAGCACTCCCAGCACGACCGCCGCACCGGCACGCCCGACGTCCCGCTGACGATCAGATTCTGGGGACATCTAGGCCGCCACGACCTCGGTGACCGGCATGCTCGAGTCGACCGGCAGGTCCAGCCGCGAGGGCGGCAACCCACGGCGCACGACCTCGGCGCCCAACGCCGCGACCATCGCCCCGTTGTCGGTGCACAGACCCATGCGCGGAACCCGGATCTGGATACCGGCCTTGGCCGCGCGCTCCTGCGCGAACTGCCGCAGCCGGGCGTTGGCCGCGACCCCGCCACCGATGATCAGGGTGTTGACATCGTGGTCGAGGCACGCGGCGATGGCCTTTTTGGTGAGCACGTCGCACACCGAGTCCTGGAACGACGCGGCGATGTCGGCGACGTCGAACGTACGGCCCATGCGGTCCTCGTGCTGGACGTGTCGGGCCACGGCACTCTTGAGGCCGGAGAACGAGAAGTCGTAGCGGTGCTTGTCGAGGTCGCGCCCACCGGTCAGGCCGCGAGGGAACGCGATCTTGGACGGGTCGCCATCGCGCGCGACCCGGTCGATGTGGGGCCCGCCGGGATAGGGCAGGCCGAGCAGCCGGGCGACCTTGTCGAACGCTTCGCCCGCGGCATCGTCGATCGTCTGTCCCAGCATCGTGATGTCGGTGACGATGTCATCGACGAGCAGCAGCTCGGTGTGGCCGCCGCTGACCAACAGCGCTGCCACCCGGCGGTCGAAGCGACCGTGCTCGAGCTGGTCGACCGCGACGTGTGCGGCGAGGTGGTTGACGCCGTAGAGGGGCTTGTCGTGAGCCAGGGCGAGAGCCTTGGCCGCGGCGACTCCCACGAGCAGCGCGCCGGTCAGGCCCGGCCCGCTCGTCACCGCGATCGCGTCGACGTCCTGGACGCGGATGCCGGACTCGGCGTAGGCCCGCTCGAGGGTCGGCACCATGGCTTCGAGGTGCGCGCGGCTGGCGACCTCGGGGACGACCCCGCCGAAGCGCACATGCTGCTCCATGCTCGAGGACAACGCGTGGGCCAGCAGCTCGGTCCCCCGGACGATGCCGACACCGGTCTCGTCGCAGGAGGACTCGATGCCCATCACCAGCGGTTCGCTCACCGGACCATTGTGACAGGCGCCGCGCGACGGGCATGTCGGTCGGGGACCGCCGACATACGTGACAGGGTGGGCGGATGGTCCGCACTGACACACCCCCCGCCGGCGACGAACGCTCCGTCCAGATGCAGCTGTTGGAGTATGTCCAGCAGACCGCGCTCTTCAAGGTTCGAGGGCTCACGCAGGAGCTGGCCAGGACCGCGCCGGTGGCGACATCGCCCCTCACCAACCCTGCCTCGCTGCTCAACCACCTCAGGTGGAATGAGCACTACTGGATCGAGGTCATCACGCTGGGTCGCGAGGACCGTGCCCCGTGGAGCGACGAGCAACCCGACGGCGAGCTCGAGGAGGGGCTGACCCTGCCGATCGAAGAGGTCATCGATGCCTACAGCACGCAGGTCCAGCTGTCACGGACCTTGCTGGCCGAGCTCGACTTCGATGCCGAGACCGAGCAGCCGCTGTCGAACTTCCACCCGACGGTGCGCTGGGTCGTCGCGCACCTCATCGAGGAGACCGCGCGCCACAACGGGCACCTCGACCTGTTGCGAGAGATGGCCGACGGATCCGTCGGCGACTGATCCCGCACCCTGCTAGTCCGAGAGAGTGATCCTGGGGTCGAACGCGACATAGCCGCTGTAGTCCTGCCCGACGATGTCGAACGAGGGCTTGAGTGGCTCAGGATAGGACCAGCCACCATCGGGGAGCAGGTCCTCGCCTTGGCCGACATTCCAGTACTGCGCGTCGCCCTTCCAGGGACAGTGATAGGCCGTGGAGCTCTTCTCGAACGCGCCCTCGGTCAGGCTCGACGGCGGAAAATACCAATTGCCCTCGATCTTGACGAGATCCTCGACCGGCGCCTCGGCGACCACGGTCTGGCCGAGTAATGCCTTCATGACGACTCCTTCTTGGCGGCGCGCTTGGCCGCTCGGGCGATCAGCTCTTCCTCGTCCAGCTTCTTGGCTTGTTCCAGGGTGGGGGCCGTGCCGCCGTGTCGCACCGGCGCCCACCACTGCCCCTCAGGCCGGATCGGATAGTCCGCGATGGCCTTGTCGAGCAGGGCACTCATCGCCTCGCGCAGCCGGATCGTCTCAGCGACCGGGTCCTCGCCAGTGACCTCGAGCGGGGCCCCGACGTGCAGGCCGATGGTCCTGCCGCGGCTCTTGAGATCCGACTCGTGGTCCTTGGTCTTGAGGAGCTGGGTGCCCCAGGTCACCATCGGGATCAGGGGTACGCCGGCCTCGGCTGCCATGCGTACGGCGCCGGTCTTGAGCTCCTTGATCTCAAAGGAGCGGCTGATCGTGGCTTCGGGGAAGATCCCCACGATCTCCCCGTTGCGGGCATAGTCGACGGCCATGTTGTAGGACTGCTCGCCCGCGGCACGGTTGACCGGGATGTGGTGGAACGACCGCATCAACGGACCGGACACCTTGTGCTCGAAGGCCTCCTGCTTGGCCATGAACCGCACCAGTCGGCTGCTCGGCTGAGCGGCCAGTCCGTCGAAGATGAAGTCGACGTAGCTGATGTGGTTGGCCGCGAGAATCGCACCGCCGGTGCGCGGGATGTGCTCGGTGCCGGAGGTCTGGAACTTCATGCCGGCGACCCTGAACAGCGTCTTCGCCGTGAGGATCGTGGCCGGGTAGGTGTAGTCGCGCATCAGATCAGACTAATGGAACCGCGTGGTCTCGCGGGACGAGCGAGAGCAGGCTCACGCCGCCGTCGCTCAGTCCTCGACGATGTGCACGGCAGCCTCTTCGGCGCTCGATGCCGCACCATCGATGCCCACATCGTCGCCGATCAGGTCACTTTCCGTGTCCTCACCGACGCCCCCGTCCGGGTCGATCAGCCGACCGGCCCGCTCGGTGCCGACCTCACCGTCGTCGAGGACGTCGTCGTCCACCGGAGCGTACGGATCGGGTTCGGGCTCCTCCTGCGCGATGCGCTGGTCGAGGCTCTCGCCCTGACGGGCCTCGTCGGCCGTGGTGCCGAATCCCTCGCCCGCCGACCACTTCTCCGGCGGTGAATATCCCTCGTCGAGGATGTCATCGACGCCACGATCGACCAGGGTGTCCTCGGGCTGCTGCTGGTCCAGGATCTCGGACTGCTCGGTCGGCTGGTCTGGGGTCTCGGTCATGAACCCAGCCTTGCACGCCATCCCGAGGATGCAATGTGTGCATCGATCTCGATCTCCACGAGGTGCTCGGGCCGGGCGAGGCCGGCGACCTGCACCATCGTCGCGACTGGCCGCACGACGTCGAAGATCTGCTTGTGGGCACGACCGACCTCGTCGAAGTCCGCGATGTCGGTGACATACATCCGCGTGCGAACCACGTGCTGGGTGTCCAGCCCCGCGGTGCGCAGCGCGGCCAGCGCGATGCCGAAGGCGACCCGCGCCTGCTCGTACGGGTCCCCGACCCCGGTGACCTCGCCGTTGACCGTCGCGGTCGTCCCGGCGACCCAGGCGCTGTTGCCGACCCGCACCACGCGGGAGTAGCCGACGGTGTCCTCCCATGGATTGGGCGAGCTGACGTTCTTCCTCATGATTGCTCCTCGATGTCGAGCTCCATCACCAGGGCGTCGACGCCTCCGGTGTAATAGCGCGCGCGGCGATTGATGGTGGCGAAACCAAGCGAGGCGTAGAGCCCGAGTGCGGCGCCATTGTCGGCCGCGACCTCGAGCAGCATCCGGGCTGCCGCTCGCTGCCGTGCGCTACCGATCAGCTCGGCGAGCAGGTCCCGCGCCAGACCCCCACCGCGCGCGCCGGGGAGGACCGCGATGCGGTCGAGGTCGGCCACCTCGCCGACGACCGAGATCGCGCCGTAGGCCCGGAGGCCGCCCTCGATCAGCACCAGGCGGTGTTCAGCGTCGACCTCGGCCCGCACGTCACTCTCGCTCCATGCGCTGGCCCCGAAACAGGCGAGCTCGATGTCGACGATCGTCTCGACATCGGCTGACCGGGCGACCCGGATCATGCCCGTCTGGACACGACCTGCGGGGTGGCGTCCGGCCGCCGCAGATAGAGCGGTTCGAGCGGCAGTGCGTGTGCCGTGCCGGCCACGACGATTTTGGCGAGCGCCGCAGCCCGTGGGTCGCTCGCCTCTCCCGCGGCCCGCAGGACTCCGTCGTAGAGCTGACCGCCACGACCGTATGCCGGCAGGTCCGGGTGTCGGGCCGCGAGGTGCGCGGGCTTGTCGACGTGGGGGCCGTCGAGGCGTACATGAGCGCCTCCGTATCGGGCCCAGTAGACCTCCTTGCGGCGAGCATCTGTCGCGACGAGGAACTCCCCCTCGACCTGGATGTCGGCAGCGACGATGTCCAGCGTGCAGACCCCGTGGGTCGCCAGGCCCAGCGTGGATCCGAGGGTCAGGGCCGTGACGACGCCGACCCGGAGGCCCGTGAAGGGCCCGGGGCCGACCCCGACGGCGACATCTGTGAGGTCGGCCATCGTGGCTCCAGCCTGGGCGACGGCATCGCGGATCGCGGGGGCCAGCAGCTCGCCATGTGCCATGGCACCTGAGCCCGATGCCTCACCGACCACACGCTCCCCGTCGTGGACGGCGACCGTGATCACCGGCGTCGCGGTGTCGAACGCAAGCAGCAGCACTCCCGCACCCTAACGCTGAGGAGCGCGTCCTCCTCAGCGGAGGTGGGTGGTGGGTCAGGAGAGGAGGGTGGAGCGGAGGGGTACGCCGACCCACCGCGAGCCCTGCGGCTTGACCGTCACGACCCGAGGTTCGGCCTCATCGACGAGATCTCCCTCGTGCGGCGTCCCGAGCGGATCGACCGGCCGAGCCCCGCGAACCTCGATGCGGACATGGAGCCAGCTGTCCGACAGCTGCTCGGCCATGCCCTCACCCCACTCGACGACCGTGACCGCCTCGTCCGACGTGGCATCCAGGTCGATGTCATCGAGCTCGGCCGCATCGCCCAGCCGATAGGCATCGACATGGACCAGCGGCGGCCCGCCGACCAGCGAGGGGTGCGTCCGGGCGATGACGAAGGTGGGCGACGTGATCGGACCGCGTACGCCCATCGCCTCGCCCAGGCCCTGCGTGAACGTCGTCTTGCCGGCACCCAGGTCGCCGGACAGCACGAGCAGGTCGCCGCCACGCAGCAACGTCGCCAGCTTGGCGGCGAACGCGCGCATCTCCTCAGGGGTCGGCACCTCGCGGGCGAGCCACAAGGTCTTGCCGAACTCGATGAACGGCTCGTCCCGGCCGACTGGGTGGTAGCGACGCCGCGACCAGAACTGCACGGTCTCGGGGAGCTCTTCTCGTACGTCGAGCCAGATGCCGTCCTTGCCCCGCTCCTCCGCGGTGTCCTCCGCGACACCCAGCATCGCGGACGCGACTCCTCGTGCCTGGATGTCCGGGTCGACGCACACACGTTTGAGGCCGAGCTGGCCCGGACGCGACTCGTCGAACAACATGGCACCCATCGGCAGGCCGCGGCGCTCGACGAGCAGTCCCCCGGCGGTGCCCAGGACCTTCGCCACCGACTCTGCGGTCTCGTCAAGGGCAGTCGACGGTGGGTCGAGGGTCGGGCGGGCGCCGAACGATCGGTGAATGATCTCGACGATGCGCTCGGCGTGCTCCGGTCCGGCGTCAATCACGTTGAGGGCCGTCACGAGATGGCCCCGACGACGTCCTCGATGACCTTGGTGACCGACTGGTGCTCCTCGAACATCGCCATGTGCCCGACATCGTCGAGCGCAACGAGCCTGGCCCCGGGGATCAGGTCCGCGAGCCGCCGGCTGTGCTTGATGGGGGTCAGCAGGTCCGCCGTGCCGCCGATGACGACGGTGTGAGCCTTGCTCAACGCCTCCAGGCCCGGGGTCAGGTCAAGAGACACGAAGTTGGGATAGAAGTCCATCAGCACATGGGTCGGCGCCTTCAGGATCATCTCGTTGGTCATGTCGGCGTGACGCTCCTGCGCGTTGGGCCCGAGGCCCCAGCGGCGCACGATCGAAAAGCTGTTGAACGCACGCCCCCAGTCGAGCACGGGTGAGGCGACCCGGAGCATCGGGATGAGGTGGCGCAGGCCGGGGCTGCTGCGCATCAGCCGACCCGAGCTCGTGGCGATCAGCACGACACCCAAGACCTGCCGGCCGAACAGCTTGGGCTCGGTCGCGGCCAGCTCCATGACGGCCATCCCGCCCATCGAATGGCCGACCAGCACGATCGGGCCGCTCGGGACGACTGAGCCGATGATCGTACGCAGGTCGTCCGCGAGGTGCGGGATCGATGAGTTGTCGTGATGGGAGCGACCGGAGTGGCCGTGCGACCGGAGATCGACGAACACCATGCGCACCGAGCCGCGCAGCGCGAGGCGCTGGTAGTGCCGCACGTCGATGCTCTCGACCCACCCGTGCACGAACACGATGGTCGGCGTCTTTTCCTCGGCCTCGTCGATCTCGATGTTGAGGGCGACTCCGTCGGTCGCGGTGATCTGCTGCCGCTCACTGTGCACCGAGCCGAACGTCACATCCTCGCCCCGCCGCAGCTGGCGCTGGTGGCGCTGCCTGCCGCTGAGCAGCGTGGCGGCGATGCCGGCAGCCACAAAAGCCCCTGCAGTCGTCGCAACCTTGGTCGTGCGGCTCATGCCCCTCCTCGATACGTACGCTCGATGCGTCCACCCAACCGGGTCACGACTTCGTAAGCGATGGTGCCCGCTGCCACTGCCCAGTCCTCGGCCGTGGGCTCACCACCTGCTCCCGGACCGAACACTGTCACGACATCTCCACGGGACGCCGGGGCGTCGCCCAGGTCGACCACGAACTGGTCCATGCAGATCACGCCGACCTGACGCACGCGCCGGCCCCCGAAGCCGACCTCGGCACGGTTGGAGGCGGTGCGAAGGATGCCCTCGCCATATCCCAGAGGGACCAGACCCAGCGTAGTCTCCCGCTCGGCGGTCCAGGAGTGCCCATAGGAGACGCTCGCCCCCGCCGCGACCCGCTTGACCGCTGCGAGGCGGCCTCGGAGTGTCATGACCGGGGTCAGCCGGGCGTCATAGGTCATCCCAGGGTCCGGGCGGATGCCGTAGGCCGCGATGCCGACCCGCACCAGGTCGAGGTGCGCCGACGGCCGAGTCAGCGTCGCGGGCGAATTGCTCAGGTGTCGCAGGGCGGGCTCGACCCCGACGGCCGCGAGCTCGGCGACCGCCTCGGCGAACGCCGACTCCTGGGCATCGTTTGCCGGATGACCTGGCTCGTCGGCGCAGGCGAAGTGCGACCAGACGCCGGTGATCTCAGCGGCTCCGGCCGACTGCGCGGCGGCCGCATCCGCGACCAGCTCGGTCCATTGCTTGCCGAGGGCGCCGTTGCGCGACAGGCCCGTGTCGACCTTGAGCTGGACCCGGGGGCGGAGGGAGGAGGGCGCCGCGAGGATCTCGGCGAGCTGCTCGCCCGACGATGCGGTGACCTCGACACCGGCGTCGATCACGGCGGCGAAGTCTGCCCCGGGAGCCGCAAGCCAACAGAGCACGTCCCCGGCGTCACCGGAGCCGCGAATCGCGAGCGCCTCCTCGATCGTGGCGACACCGAGCCACTCCGATCCGGCCTCACGCGCCGCCCGGGCCATCGGCAGCATGCCGTGGCCATAGGCGTCGGCCTTGACGACCGTCATCAAGGCCGAGTACGGAGCGCACGACCGGAGGGCCTCGAGGTTGGAGCGGAAGGAGTCGAGGTCGATGATCGCCTCGGCCTGCGGAGCCGTCACGCGAGGCTCCCCCGTATGAATGCGGCGACAGTGGACGGCAGCGCGCGTGCCACGTCCGCCGCCACGACAGGTCCGCCCGGGTTGGCGCGCACCGAGGCGACCCCGTGAAGGTAGGCGGCGATGGAACCCGCATCGCGGGGGGCGAGGCCGGCTGCGAGCAGCGAGCCCGCAAATCCTGCCAGCACGTCCCCGGCGCCTGCCGTGCCCAGCCATGGCGATCCGCTGAGGTTGACCCGCACCGGTGCGCCTGCCTGCACGACGAGGGTTCGACTTCCCTTGAGCAGGACCGTCGCATTCCAGCGTTCCGCCGCTGCGGTCGCGTGGGTCAACGGATCGGCTTCGACGTCCTCGCGGCCCACCCCGAGCAGATCGGCGAGCTCGCCGGCGTGCGGGGTCAGGAGCACGGGCACGTCGAAGGTGTCGGGTATGTGCGGCAGTGCACTCGCGTCGACCACGAGTGGCACCCCGTCGTCCAGTGCCGTCGCAAGGTGCGCCGCCGCGTCGTCCCCGCTGCCGGGGCCAACGACCCACGCCTGCACACGTCCACGCTCGGCCACCACCTCGGGAGCGCGATCGACGATCCGCTCGCCGAGTGCGGAGTCGCCGAGGAACCGGATCATCCCGGCGAGTCCGGCCTGGGCGCCCGCGACGCACAGATGGGCCGCGCCGGCATAGTGCTCCGAGCCCGCAGCGATGCCGAGCACGCCGCGGGAGTACTTGTGCGAGCTGCCTTGGGGCAGCGCCGGCGCCAGGAGGTGCCCGTCGGACGCCTCGATCGACTCGAACCGGGCCGGCGGGAGGTACGGCGTGAGCCCGATGTCCACGAGCCCGATCCGGCCGGCCATCGTGGCTGCGGGTTCGATGAGGAGCCCGCCCTTGTAGGTCCCGAAGGTCACCGTCGAATCAGCCCGGACAGATGCCCCGGGCCGCGTCGCTCCATCGACATCGACACCTGACGGGACGTCGACCGCGATGACCTGGGGACGGCTCTCCTCGACCCACTGGGCCCACTCGGCGGCCCTGCCACTCAGCCCCGGGCGGGCGCCGATGCCGAACAACGCGTCGAGGCACCACCGCTGAGAAGTGGGTGCAGCCACGACCTGCGCCCCGGCGGATCTGGCTGCCGCGAGCCCTTCGATGTGGACCTTGGCATCGTCGAGGAGGCAGAGGTCGACTCGGACGCCTCGATCGAGCAGGTGCACCGCGGCATACAGAGCGTCCCCGCCGTTGTTTCCCGGGCCGATCAGGCACAACACGACTTCTCCGGGCGGAATCTCGCAGAGCTCGTCCGCCAGCCCACGCGATGCCCGCCGCATGAGCTCACCCTCGGGCAGGGTCGCAGCGAGGGCCTCCTCGGCGGCACGGACGTCCTCGACCCGATGGCCGGTCAGCATTCAGCCACCACGAAGGCCGTCGCCACGCTGGTGTCGTGCGAGATCGACAGGTGCACCGTGACGATGCCGAGGCCACTGAGTCGTTCTGGGGCAGCACCGTGCAGGGCGAACGTCGGCGCACCCTGCGCGTCGTTGACGACCTCGAAGTCCTGCCACGACAGGCCCGACGGCGCACGCATCGCCTTGGCCAGTGCCTCCTTGGCAGCGAAGCGTCCCGCCAGGGACTCCACCGGCAGGGTCCGTTCGGCCGGCGTGAACAGTCGGCTTCGCAGCGTGGGCGTACGCTCGAGCGTCTCGGTGAAGCGGGCCAGGTCCACCACGTCGACGCCGATGCCCAGGATGCTCATACGTCCCCCCGACCGGCGCTCATTCGACCGTGACGGACTTGGCGAGGTTGCGCGGCTGATCGACGTCGTGCCCGAGCTGGCTGGCGAACTCACTGGCGAAGATCTGCAGGGGAACCGTCGCGACGAGCGGCTGGAGCAGAGTCGGGACCTTGGGGAGCCGGATCAGGTGGTCGGCGTAGGGAACCACGTCCTCGTCGCCGTCCTCAGCGAGCACGATCGTGCGCGCTCCGCGGGCCCGGATCTCCTGGATCGAGCTCACGGTCTTCTCCTGCAGCTGGTCACGGCCCTTGGGAGGCACGATGACAAAGACCGGCAGGCCCTCCTCGACGACTGCGATCGGGCCGTGCTTGAGCTCTCCCGCGGCAAACCCCTCGGCATGGATGTAGGCGAGCTCCTTGAGCTTGAGTGCCCCCTCCAAGGCCACGGGATAGCCGACGTGGCGGCCCAGGAACAGGATCGATCGGGACCCCGCGAGCTCGGTCGCCAGCTTGCGGACCTGGTCGCCCTCGTCGAGCAGTCGCTGGATCGCGGCTGGAATGCGCTGGATGTCGGCGATGGTGCTGGCGATCTCGTCGCCATACTTGGTGCCCTTGACCTGGGCCAGATAGAGCGCGAGGAGGTAGCAGGCCACGATCTGCGCCAGGAAGCCCTTGGTCGATGCCACCGCGATCTCCGGGCCCGCGTGCGTGTAGAGCACGGCATCGGACTCGCGCGGGATCGTCGAGCCGTTGGTGTTGCAGATCGAGAGCACCCGCGCCTTCTGCTGGCGGGCATAGCGGACCGCCATCAGGGTGTCCATGGTCTCGCCGGACTGGCTGATCGAGACCACCAAGGTGGATCGGTCGATGATCGGGTCGCGATAGCGGAACTCCGAGGCGAGCTCGACCTCGCACGGAATGCGGGTCCAGTGCTCGATGGCATATTTCGCGACGAGCCCGGCATAGGCCGCGGTGCCGCACGCCACGATGATGATCCGGTCGACGTCTCGCAGCTCGTCGTCGGACAGGCGCATCTCGTCGAGCTGCAGGCGTCCATCGGCGGAGTGCCGGCCGAGGAGGGTGTCGCTGACGGCCTGGGGCTGCTCCGCGATCTCCTTGAGCATGAACCAGTCGTAGCCGCCCTTCTCGGCCGCCGAGACGTCCCAGTCGACGTGGTACTCCTTGGTCGGCGCCGCATTGCCGTCGAAGTCGGTGATGACGATGTCGTCGGGCGTGATCGTCACGACCTGGTCCTGCCCGAGCTCCATGGCGTCGCGGGTGAACTCGATGAACGCGGCGACGTCCGAGCCGAGGAAGTTCTCCCCCTGACCCCGGCCGACCACCAGCGGTGAATTGCGCCGGGCGCCGACGACGACATCGGGTTGACGGGCATCGCAGATCACCAGGGTGAAGGCTCCCTGCAGACGCCGGCACACCACGCGCACGGCCTCGGAAAGGTCAGCTGTGCCCTCGAGCACGTCGTGGAGCAGGTGCGCGACGATCTCGGTGTCGGTCTCGGAGATCAGCTCGTGACCGGCCGCCTCCAGCTCCGCCCGCAACACGGCGAAGTTCTCGATGATGCCGTTGTGGACGACCGCGATGCGGCCGGTCTCATCGAGGTGCGGGTGAGCATTTCGATCGTTGGGAGCACCGTGTGTGGCCCAGCGGGTGTGCCCGATGCCGGTGTGGGCCACCGGCAGCGGCCTGGCCGCCAGCTCGGCGTCGAGGTTGACCAGCTTGCCGGCCTTCTTGGCCGACACGATCTCTCCGTCACGCACCAGGGCGACTCCGCCGGAGTCGTATCCGCGGTACTCAAGACGCCGCAGGCCACCCATCACGACGTCGAGCGCAGAGCGCTGACCCACGTATCCGACGATTCCACACATACCGATCAGGGTACAAGCGATCGAAGTGAGACCCGGGAGCGCCGGAGCCTGCGAGGATACCGAGTGCCATGCCCCCACGACGCAAGCGGGAGAATAGCGACATGACGCGCGACCAGTCACCGTATGTCGAGCTCGAGCGCTCCGCGTGGGCCGAGCTCGCCGGGGACGCCCCGCAGCCGCTCCGACCCGCCGAGATCGAGCGGGTCCGAGGTCTCGGCGACGAGCTGGACCTCGAGGAGGTCCGCCAGGTCTACCTGCCCATGACCCAGCTCATCAGCATGCGCGTACGCCTCGCCGGCGCGCTCTACCAGGCCACCGAGGAGTTCCTGCACGCTCCGCAGACGCACCGCACACCGTTCGTCATCGGCATCGCCGGCTCGGTGGCAGTGGGCAAGTCGACCACTGCCCGGCTGCTCAGGGAGCTGCTCTCGCACTCCCCCGAGCATCCTGCGGTCGAGCTCGTCACGACCGACGGGTTCTTGTTCCCCAATGCCGAGCTCGAGCGGCGCGGGCTGCTCGACCGCAAGGGTTTCCCCGAGTCCTACGACCGCAAGGCCCTGCTCCGCTTCGTCATGGAGGTCAAGTCCGGCGTCGAGGTCGTGTCCGCCCCGATCTATTCGCACCTGACCTACGACCGCACCGACGAGCTCGTGACGCTCAAAGCGCCCGACATCGTGATCGTCGAGGGCCTCAACGTCCTCGCCCCGGCACGTCCCCGCGGCGATGGCAGCCCGGGGCTCGCGGTCAGCGACTTCTTCGACTTCTCGATCTATGTCGACGCCTCGGGCAAGGACCTGCGGCGCTGGTACATCGACCGATTCCTGACACTGCGCAAGACCGCCTTCACCGACCCAGCGTCCTACTTCCACCGCTACAGCGTTCTGACCGACGACGAGGCCGAGGTGCGCGCCGGCGAGCTGTGGGACACCATCAACTGGCCCAATCTGCGCGAGAACATTGCCACGACACGAGGCCGAGCCTCACTCGTCCTGCGCAAGGGACCCGACCATTCCGTCGACTGGGTCCGCCTCCGCAAGCTCTGAGACGACCGCGGATCGCCGTGGGCCGATCAGATCGTGCGGACGTACTCACCGGTCCAGGCGATCTGCCGGAAGCCGAGCCTCTCGTTGACCGCGATCATGTATGAGTTGCTGGCAGCGTTCTCGGTCATGATGCGACGCCGACCCTCGAGCAGGTCCGCAGACTCGCGCATCGTGTGGATCTTGAGGGCGAGCCCGAGCCCGTGCCCGCGATGGCTGCCCCGGACCAGGGTGTCCCACTGGTAGACCTCGGCGCTGTCGCCGGGGAAGGCCAGCTGGGTGTGCCCTGCCAGCTGGCCGTCGGCGGCTCGGGCGACCGTGACCTGCATCTGCCGGTTCGACCGGATGAGATCGGCTTCGTCCAGCCGCACCCGTGCCGCGTCCCAGTACTCGTTCTCCAGTCCGGCCTCGCCGTTGGGCGCCTCCTGGACGAGGATGCGGCGCAGCTCGGCATACTCATCGAGCCAAACGGCCGGACACGGGCCGCGCCAGGAGTGCAGCGTGTAGCCGTCCGCGACCTCCAGCGGTGGGAGCTCCGCCGGAAGGTCCAGTGCGCGCAGGGCGTCCATCATGTCGAGGGTGAATCCCCTGGCCTCGGCGAACTCGCGTCCCGGATCGTGCTCGGTGTCCACACCCCACACCGGGGTCAGGAAGCCGATCGTCCGTCCGGCTGCGCGCGCCGACGACATCAGCTCGTCGAGAATCGCCGTGGCGTGGCCCTCTCGGCGCCGATCGGGGTCGGTGAAGACGTCGAGATAGGCGAACGCGGTGTTGTCCTGCAGCGGCATCGTCGCGCTGCCACCACCGACGATCACACCTGCGTCGTCCAGCGCCATCAACGCGACGTTCTTCCCGTACGGGTCATCGGTCAGGTTGACCTTCTTCTCGACCGGTAACCACGGCGAGTCGAACTCGCGTGCATAGGCCCGCGCATAGACGGCGTAGTAGGCATCGAACCGGTCGTCGGTCAACGGCGTGACGAGGGGCATGACCCGATCGTAGGCCGGAGAGTCAGCGGCCCGCCAAGCGTGCCAAGAGCTCGCCCCGACTGCGGCAACCCGCCTTGGCGAAGACGGACTTGAGGTGATCGCCGACCGTGTGCCGGGAAAGGGTCATCAGCTCGGCCGCCTCACGCGTGCTGGTGCCGGACCGCAACAGGTGCACCAGCTCAGTCTCCCGCGCGCTCAGTCCGACGGCGCGCACGAACAGCTCGACCCGCTCGTCAAGCGTGACCTGCTCGATCGTCACCGCGATGTCAGTCGTCGCTTGGCCACCGGTGGCAACCATCCTCGCGGCACGCAGGGCGACCCACCAGTCGTCCCGCACGTGCACCCTGGTCATCGCCGGGTGCGGGTCGTCGCCGGCCTCGGCCGCGAGCAGCTGCGCACCGACGTTGTAGGCAGCTGCAGGGACTGGCGACGCCCCGCCGGACGGCGGCACGAGCATCCGGAGCACGCGTTCAGTCTCCGGAGTCATGGCCCTGACCTCGAGGTCCTCGGACAGCACCATCACGACCGGCCCGGGCGGGTCCTCATGGGTGGCCCCTCGCTGTAGCAGGAAGCCCGCCTGGCTCCGACGTAGTGCGGCCGTCACCGGGACGACCACACTCGCAAGATCGAGCAGCTCCGCGGCGGAGAAAGGGGGCGCCGGAGCCTGTCGCCAGAGGTCGAGGAAGCCCCAGCAGCCGAAGCGATCGGCGAACACCAGCGAGGCGACGTCGACGACGTCATAGTCGGCCAAGAGCTCGCGCCACACCATGCTTGCCGCCAGGCGACCACGAGTGGCGCCCACGAGTGACAGCACGGGAGGCCGCCCAGGGACGGTCCAGCGGGTCACGGAGGTGAGGTACTTCAACCGGATCAGCCTCGGCAGCTCGGACAGGCACGGCGCTTCGGCCAACGGCGACGACCCGACGGTCGTGACCGGGTCGGTGAGGAGCCAGGCGAATGCGTCGAAGTCCACCGCCGTGCGCACCTCCTCGAGCAACGCCCGCCGCAGGGCGCGATCATCATCGGCACCCGCAACTGCGGCCGCGCGCTCGATGCGATCGTGCAGTCGTTCGGACGACCTTGGCCCGCTCACGAAGCCGACGATACGCCCGGCGACCGGCGCAGGACCCCCGCAAACACGGGATACCCGTCGTACGTCAACCCGCCTAGCGTCGAGACATCACTTCACCGAGGAGACATCATGCCCACACTTCACATCCAGCACGCGATCAATGACTTCGACGTCTGGACCGTCGCATTCGCCCGGTTCGCCGAGTTCCGCAAGACGTCTGGGGTGCGTGACCAACACGTACGCCGTCCGGTCGACGATGAGCACTATGTCGTGATCGATCTCGACTTCGGCACGGTGGAGGAGGCCACGACGATGTTGGAGTTCCTGCGAACCAAAGTCTGGGCATCACCGGACAAATCACCTGCCCTCGAGGGCAGCGTCGACGCCCGGGTGCTCGAGGACGTCGAGCTCTCCTGACCGGCTGCAGCTCTCAGAGTGCGAGCGTCGAACGTACGACTGCCGCGAGGTGCTGGGCGACCTCTGAGGCTTCGTCGTGGGTCGTCGCCTCGACCATGACCCGCACGAGCGGTTCAGTGCCGGACTGCCGCAGCAACACGCGGCCGGAGTCGCCGAGCCGTGCCGCGGCAATCGCCACCTCACCCTGCAGCACGGGGTCGGAGTCGGCCCGGGCCTTGTCGACATCGGGAACGTTGACAAGGACCTGCGGCAGCCGGGTCATGACCGAGGCGAGGTCGGCGAGGGATGCGCCGGTCTCGCGAATGCGAGAGGCCACGTGGACCGCGGTCAGGACCCCGTCGCCGGTCGTGGCGTAGTCGCCCATGATGACGTGTCCCGACTGCTCACCGCCGACGTTGAAGCCGCCCGATCGCATGGCCTCCAGGACATAGCGGTCGCCGACGGCGGTCTGGATCACCGTGATGCCAGTCGCGCTGAGCGCCTGCACGAATCCGAGGTTGCTCATGACCGTCGCGACCACGGTGTCGTGGGTGAGTCGGCCGGCATCCCGCGCCGCGATCGCGAGGAGCGCCAGGATCTGGTCGCCGTCGACGACCGCTCCACAATGATCGACCGCGAGGCAACGATCGGCGTCGCCGTCAAAGGCGAATCCGGCGTCGGCATGATGCTGGATGACGGCCTTCTGCAGGTCGTCGAGATGCGTCGAGCCACAGTTGCGGTTGATGTTGAGGCCGTCCGGCTCCGCGTGGATCGGGATGACTGTGGCGCCGAGCTGCTCGAAGACGCGAGGTCCGACCTCGAACGCCGCTCCGTTGGCGCAGTCGAGCACGATCGTCAGGCCGTCGAGCCGCCCGGGGGCTGAGGCGACGAGGTGCTTGACGTAGGCCCCGACGCCCGCATGGCTGTCACCGATTCGACCGACACCGGCTCCGGTCGGCCGGTCCCACGACTCCTCGAGGCGGTTCTCGATCAGGACCTCGAGCTCATCGTCGAGCTTGAGTCCGCCGCGGGCGAGGAACTTGATGCCGTTGTCGGGCATCGGGTTGTGGCTCGCCGAGATCATGACGCCCATGTCGGCCTCGAGGTAGGACGTCAAATAGGCCGCGCCGGGTGTCGGGACGACTCCCAGGCGGTGGACGTCGACCCCGGCAGACGCAAGACCCGCGACCACCGCGGCCTCGAGGAACTCTCCTGAGGCGCGAGGATCGCGGGCTACGACTGCTGTCGGGCGCTGGTCGGCAAATGCACCGACCTCTCCGAGGATGTGGGCCGCGGCGACCGCGAGGTCGACCGCGAGCTCGGCGGTCAGATCGCGGTTCGCGAGTCCGCGAACGCCATCTGTGCCAAAGATCCGGCCCACAGCAGGATCAGCGCTTGCTGTACTGCGGAGCCTTACGGGCCTTCTTGAGGCCGGCCTTCTTGCGCTCCTTGATGCGCGAGTCGCGCGTCAGGAGTCCGGCCTTCTTGAGCGCCGGGCGGTTGGCCTCTTCGTCGATCTGGTTGAGCGAGCGAGCCACTCCGAGGCGGAGCGCACCGGCCTGGCCGGTCATGCCGCCGCCGGTGACCCGTGCGATGACGTCGAAACGGTCCTGCAGCCCGGTCTCGGCGAAGGCCTCCTTGGCAATCTGCTGGTGCAGCTTGTTGGGGAGGTACTCCTCGAGCGGCTTGCCGTTGACGGTCCACACGCCGGTTCCCGGAACGATGCGGACGCGCGCGATGGCTTCCTTGCGGCGACCCGTGGCAGCGCCAGGTGCGATCGTCGCGGGCTTGTCGGAGGTCTCGGAGGAGCCAACGGTCTCGGAGGTGTATGCCACACCCTCGGCGTTGGTCTCGAACTCGTTGTCGACAGTGGTCGATGCTTGGTCAGTCTGGGCCACGATGATTGCGCTTCTCTTCTTTACTGGGAGATCTGCGTGATCTCGAACGGCTGGGGCTTCTGGGCGTGGTGCGGGTGCTCGGGGCCGGAGTAGACCTTGAGCTTTGTGATCAGCTGATCACCCAGACGGTTCTTGGGCAGCATGCCGCGGACCGACTTCTCGATGGCCTTGCGAGCATCCTTGTCGAGCAGGTCACCGTAGGCGATGGACTTGAGTCCACCCGGGTAACCGCTGTGACGGTAGGCGAGCTTGTCGGTGCGCTTGTTGCCCGACAGTGCGACCTTCTCGGCGTTGATGATGATGACGAAGTCACCGCCATCGACGTGAGGGGCGTAGGTCGGCTTGTGCTTGCCGCGGAGCAGCGTCGCAGCCTGGACGGCGAGACGACCAAGGACGATGTCCTCGGCGTCGATGACGTGCCACTGACGGGTGATGTCAGACGGCTTGGGGCTGAACGTGCGCACGGCGTGACCTTCTCGTTCTTGGTGGTGTGGCTGGGTGTGAACAAATGCTGCGTCGGTCGATTCCGCGGCATCAGCCGACGGGGACACGACACACAAGGTTAACCGGCAGCGACCGCCCGGGTCAAAACGAGACCTGCGCGTGAGACCCCACATCGTACGAATCGCGGGACCGCACTAAGTTGGGTGCACGCTGCACCACCTCGCAGTCGGGCACACCCCGCCGTCACAGGAGACCCATCGTGACCGAAAACCACACACTGACCGTCCGCGACAACCGGACGGGCGAGGAGTTCGAGCTCCCGATCACCGACGGCACAGTCCGCGCGAGTGACTTCGGCCAGATCGGGAAGACCGAGGATGAGCCCGGCCTGGCGCTCTATGACCCGGGTTTCACCAACACCGCGTCGACGCGCAGCGCCGTCACGTTCATCGACGGCGACAAGGGGATCCTGGAGTATCGCGGCTACCCGATCGAGCAGCTTGCGGAGAAGTCGACCTTCCTCGAGGTCGCCTATCTGCTGATCCACGGCGAGCTGCCGACCAGGGAGCAGCACGATCAGTGGGTGCACGAGATCACGTTCCACACCTTCGTGCACGAGAACCTCAAGTCGCAGCTGCAGGGGTTCCGCTACGACGCGCATCCCATGGGCATGCTGCTGTCGAGCGTCGGCGCTCTCTCGACGTTCTATCCCGAGGCCCGCAACATCACCGACCCCGACATCCGGCACGACCAGATCGTCCGGCTGATCGCCAAGATGCCGACCCTCGGCGCGTGGTCCTTCCGGCACGCGCAGGGCAAGCCCTACGTCTACCCCGACAACGACCTGACCTACACCGAGAACTTCCTGTCGATGCTGTTCAAGATGAGCGAGCAGAAGTACAACCCCGACCCGCGCCTCGCCAAGGCGCTCGAGGTCTTGTTCATCCTGCACGCCGACCACGAGCAGAACTGCTCGACCAACGCCGTACGCTCGGTCGGTTCCAGCCAGGTTGACCCCTATTCGGCGGTCAGCGCCGGGGTCGCCGCGCTCTATGGCCCTCTGCACGGCGGCGCCAACGAGGCCGTGCTCAAGATGCTCAAGCGCATCGGCAGCAAGGACAAGGTGCCGGCCTTCATCGACGGCGTCAAGAATGGCGACGAGAAGCTCATGGGCTTCGGTCACCGGGTCTACAAGAACTTCGATCCGAGGGCGACGATCATCAAGAAGGCCGTCGATGACGTCTTCGAGGTCACGGGGGTCAACCCCTTGCTGGAGATCGCCCAGGAGCTCGAGCGCATCGCGCTGGAGGACGACTACTTCATCTCCCGCAAGCTCTACCCGAACGTCGACTTCTACTCGGGCCTCATCTACGAGGCGCTGCAGTTCCCGCCGGAGATGTTCACGGTCCTCTTCGCGATCCCCCGCACGGCCGGCTGGCTCGCCCAGTGGCTGGAGCTGGTGGATGACAAGGAGCAGAAGATCGCCCGGCCCAAGCAGATCTACACCGGCGACCGCCGGCTCGACTTCGTCTCGGCCGAGGAGCGCTGGAAGTAGTAGGCGGCGCCCGCCCGACCCGTGGTCACCACCGGATAGCGTGTCGTGGTGCGCCTGCGACTCGACCTCTCCTATGACGGGACCGATTTCCGCGGTTGGGCCATCCAGCCGGGGCTCCGTACGGTCCAGGGCGAGGTCGAGGCCGCGATCGCGCTGATCCTGCGACTCCCACAGTCCGCACCGCTCACCGTCGCCGGTCGGACCGATGCCGGCGTGCACGCCCGGGGGCAGGTGGCGCACGTGGATCTGGACGACGTCGATCCGGTCCATCTCGAGCGACGCCTGCGGCGCCTGCTGCCCGAGGACATCACGCTGCGGGGGCTGACCGCCGCAGCTGACGGCTTCGACGCCCGGTTCGCCGCACTGGAGCGCCGATACGCCTACCGCATGTTCGACGGTCCCGCGCCCGACCCCCTGACCCGGGCCACCGTCGTGCGGTGGCCTCGTCGGCTCGATGTCGATGCGATGAATGTTGCCGCCGACCACCTCCTCGGTGAGCATGACTTCGCGGCGTTCTGCAAGCGCCGCTTGGGCGCGACCACGATCCGTACGCTCGCGGAGCTGGGCACCGTGCGGGTGGGTCATTCGTTGGAGACCACGGTGCGCGCCGATGCGTTCTGCCACTCGATGGTGCGCTCCCTGATGGGATTGCTCGTGGCGGTCGGTGAGGGCCGATTCGAGCCGTCGTGGTCAGCCGCCGTGCTTGCCAGCGCGGCGCGGGATGCCCGGGTCACGGTGCTGCCGCCACATGGCCTGGTGCTCGAGGAGGTCATCTATCCCGACGACGCAGGTCTGGCGATCCGCGCCCGGGAATCACGCAGGCGGCGCGACGAGTGAGGCGCCCGTGCGTTGCGGGGTCACCGCCTCCAGCTCGCGCGACACATCCCCTCCCGACCAGTGACACACTGAGTCCATGGTCACCTGGGAGGACGTCGTGGCACACGCCGTGACGCTGCCTGAGGTCGCGGAGGCCACCTCCTACAGCACACCCTCGCTCAACGTCGCGGGCAAGCTCATGGCCCGATTGCGTACCGAGGACGACGGTGGGTTGGCGCTCAAGTGCACGACAGCCGACAAGGAATCACTGGTCTCGGGCTCCGACCCGGCGTTCTACACCTCGCCGCACTACGACGGCTACGACTACGTGCTCGTCGACCTCACGCTGGTCGACCGCGCCGAGATCTTCGAGCTCATCGAGGAGTCGTGGCACATCGCCGCGCCCGCGCGAGTCCGTCGACTCCGTTCCGCTTGACGGAGCTGAGCTCCATGCGGTCACCGATGGCGGGACCTGGGTCCGCACCCCTGCACCTGCTGACCGCTGGCACGATGGTGGGTATGCATGACGAGCCGACCGATCACTACTTCAGCACCGCACCTCGCGCTGACGATCGCAGGCGCGACGTGTCGGCCATGATCTGGGGCCGAGAGATGACATTCACCACCTCGTCGGGCACGTTCTCGCACCGAGGCCTCGACAAGGCCACCGAGATCCTGCTCCGCGCCTCGACCCCTCCGACTGCAGGCACCCTGCTCGACCTTGGGTGCGGCTGGGGCCCCATCGCCTGCTCGTTGGCGCTCGCGGCACCGCGAGCCGCGGTGTGGGCCGTCGACATCAATCAGCGGGCCCTCGATCTGACCGGACTCAATGCTGAGCGGGCAGGAGCGCGCGTGCACACCGCGCTGCCCGACGACGTGCCGGCCACGCTCGTCGTCGACCAGATCTGGTCCAACCCGCCGATCCGGATTGGCAAGGCCGCCCTGCACGACCTGCTGATGCGCTGGCTCCCCCACCTCGCCCCCGCCGGGACGGCCCGACTCGTGGTCGGCAAGAACCTCGGAGCCGACTCCCTGCAGCAGTGGCTCATCGACCAGGGGTGGCCCACCACTCGAGCCGGCAGCGAGCAGGGGTTCCGCCTGCTCGAGGTGTCACGCGGCACGTGAACGTCAGGTCTCAGGTGGTCAAGTCGCCCCAGATGACCTTGCTGCCGTCCGCCGACTCGACGATGAACCGGGTCGCGTCCGCGAACAACACCGACGAGCTCATGTCGCACGTGATGGTGCGGTCACCGACACCGATGAACTCACCGGCGTCGTATGACGTGCCGTCCTGCCCGATGATGCGGACGTCGTAGGTCTCGCCGGCCGGCAGACCGGTCGCGGTGAGCTTGAGCTCCAGGCCCCAGGTGTGATCCACCAGGCCGACCGTCGCGGTGACCCCCGGCGTCACGTCCACCCGGGGGACGGCGATCACGGTCGGCGTGTCGACCGGCTCGTCGTGCAACACCACGAAGGACATGACGGTGGCCGCAACGGCACCCACCAGGGTCCCGGCCGCGGCCGGGACCCAGCGCCGCTTCCGTCTGGACTCGAGGTCCTTGAGCACGGCCTCCATCCGGTCATCGAGCTCGGCCGGCGGCGCGGCTGAGCTGCCGAGGTCCTCCTCGCGGAGGGTGTCCAACATGACAGCCGCGGCGGTGTGCTCGTCAAGCTCAGCCCGGCATCCATCGCACGTCCCAAGATGCGCCTCGAGGGCCTCGACCAGCTCGGGGTCATCGAGCTGACCGAGCGCGTAGGCCCCCAAGGCCTCGCGCAGGGTCTCATGAGTCGGACTCATGACTCGACCATCAGCATCCCCATCGCGAGGCGCAGGTGCTTGAGCCCGTAGAACACCCTGCTCCTGAGGGTGCTCACCGAGACGCCGAGCTCGTGGGCGACCTCGACGTACGGGCGGCCGAGCAGATAGGTCTCAACGATCGCCGTGCGTTGGTCGGAACTGATGCTTCCCAGGGCGCGCCTGACGAGATCTGCGTCAGCGACAGCATCTGCATGGTCATGCATTGCTCCCTCTTCCTGGTTCTCGGTCAGGTCTGCAGCGAGTGCCAGAGCCCGTGACCTGCTGGCAAGGTGGTCGCTGATGACGTTCTTGGCGATGGCGTAGAGCCAGGTACGAAGGCTGGCCCGGCTCGGATCAAATCGCTCAGCCGCCCGCCAAGCCCGCACGATCGTCTCCTGCACCACGTCTTGGGCCGTGGCGCTGTCACCCAGACGAGCGAGAGCGAAACGGTAGAGCTCACCACCGTGACGGTCGTAGCACTCCCGGGCCAGCGAATCGGCAGACCGTGTGGTCTCCCGCTCCCTGGCCCGGAAGTTCATCCGTTGTGGCAAGAGTGCTCCTGGATGACGGACCGGGACGTCTGCGCGATCAGGTCACGCAGACGCTGTCACGGCTGCTTGATGGCGATGTCAGCGACCTGCTTGTCGAATGCTGCCACAACCGTCGCCTTGCCGCTCAACAGATCGATCTTGTAGAGCGAAGGCACCCCGGCGTTGGTGGTGCGGAGCGCTCCATACGCGGTGTTGGAGACCGCACGCGTACCACTCGTGGTGGTCCGAATGTCGAATCCGGCCAGGTCACTGAACGCGACGCCGAGCGAGCCTGTGGGAGCCAACGTTCCGGCGTTGGCGGGCGACTGAAGCGCGATGCGATCGGCGGCGGCGTCGAGGTCGAACAAGGTGGTGGCCGTCGAGGCGTCCAGGTCGTTGTTCGTGTAGGCCGCACCCACCACTCCGAGCGCGTCGACCGTGCCGGTCTCCGGAGGCGTCGCGGGGTAGGTCAGCTTCGTGTCGTTGATCGTCGTACCGCCGGGGTTGACGTTGTGTCGCAGGTTCTGCCCCGTGCTGCTGATGATGCGCAGGCGGTCGGCGGCCGGGTTGAAGTCGACACCGAAGCGTGCCTGCGGCTCCGACGACAGCGCCACGGTCAGCTGCGAGACCCGGACCGCGTTGCCCTTGCTGGTGATGGTGTAGATGCCACCCTGGTCGCCAACGCCGTAGTAGTTCCGGTCCTGGATGCGGAAGTCGATCCCGACGAACCGGGTGTCTGCCGTCGCTCCGGGAGAGGCTGCGTTGAGGCCATCGATCCTGCCGAGCAAGGTGTCGCTGGACGGGTTCGTGAGGGAGAAGCTCCGCAAGAACATGCCGCTGTCCGAGAGGGCCAGGGCGGCCGCGGTGGACGGGGCGGCGCTGGATGATGAGGTGGTGGCGGCCACTGCGCCGAGTGCGAGGGCGCTCGCAGAAGCCAGCGCGATGAGGGGTCGAGTGATGGAACGCATAATTCCTCCGAGGTCTGCACCGACCAAAGTGACCGGTGTCACAAGGGTCTACTGCCACGGACGGCCCCGCATTGAAGCCGACCCGGTCTTCTTTTCTCGCTGACCGCGCGGTGTCAGCGGTTCAGCGGGGCCGATCCGAAGGCCACGCTGAACCGCTCGCACCAGATGACGACACTCTTCAGGCCTGCAAGATCAGCGCCGGCCGGGATCTCGTAGTTGTGGTTGCCGTCGGTTGCCTTGAGCTTGCCGAGCTGCACCGCTCGACCCTCGTCGTACTTGAACCAGCTGCCACCCGCTGTTCGGTCCGACAGCCAGACGTGCAGGTCGGGGCCGTTGCTGGTCGAGAAGTCCTCGAGCCGCAGGATTCGGCGGCCATCCGCCAGCTCCACGACTCGCGCCCGTCCGGTCGTGCCATGCTCCTGCGACATGAACCGACCGCGGGTCAACTCGACCGGCTTCACCGAAGCCGTCGGCGTCGGAGCGGACGGCGTCGGAGCGGAGGAGGGCTGGGAGTTCAGCACTGGCACCCGGGGCGCGGACGTCACCTCCGGCAGCGCCTCGTCCACCGTCGAGCGAGTCCACAGGGTCCACGGCTCGAATGCCAGCGAGCCGACTGCGAGCAGGCCGACGATCACCGCGGCCGCAAGCTTCTTCATAGTCTGATCCTAAGGTGACGCGCCAGTCGGGCAGGACCGTCACGGATGACCAACCTGTGACGACGCAGAACGCCCGCCACCTATCGGTGGCGGGCGTTCTGGTGGTGCGGGTGGCTACTTGGTGTCGTCCGCGGCCGGAGCCGTGTCGTCAGTCGCAGCCGCCACCGTCTCGGCTGCCTCAGCAGCGTCGTCAGTGGCGTCAACCGGCACATCCGTGCCGAGATCGTCAGCAGGCGCGTCATCGGCCGACTTGTCCTCGGCGGCGGGCTTGGCGACCTTGGTCCTCTTGGACGTCTGGTTCTGCGCGCCGAACTGCTTGGCCTCGACGATCTCGATGACGGCCATGGGGGCGTTGTCGCCCTTGCGTGGCGCAATCTTCGTGATGCGTGTGTAGCCACCGGGACGGGTCGCCATGGCGGGACCGATCTCGGTGAACAGCGTGTGCAGGATGCTCTTGTCACGGATGACCTTGACGACCTGGCGGCGGTTGGCCACCGTGTCGGTCTTGGCCTTGGTGATGAGCGACTCCGCGTAGGGGCGCAGGCGCCGAGCCTTGGCCTCGGTCGTGGTGATCTTGCCGTGCTCGAACAGGTTCTGCGCCAGGTTGGCAAGGATCAGGCGCTGGTGCGCCGGGCTGCCGCCGAGGCGAGGTCCCTTGGTGGGGGTGGGCATGTTGTGTCTCCAGAATCAATCGGGCCCAGGGTCAGGTGGGCAGGGGCCGGATGGGGCAGTACGTCAGTACTGCTCGTCCTCGGCGAAGCTGGCGTCGTCGTCATAGGCGTCGATGACGGCCGACGGGTCGAAGCCAGCCGGGCTGTCCTTGAGCGCGAGGCCCATCTCGGCGAGCTTGGCCTTGACCTCGTCGATCGACTTCGAACCGAAGTTGCGAATGTCGAGCAGGTCCTGCTCCGAGCGGGTGATGAGCTCACCCACGGTGTGGATGCCCTCGCGCTTGAGGCAGTTGTAGGAACGCACCGTGAAGTTGAGGTCCTCGATCGGCAGTGCTAGGTCTGCAGCGAGCTGCTCGTCGACCGGGCTGGGGCCGATGTCGATGCCCTCGGCCTCGACGTTGAGCTCACGGGCCAGACCGAACAGCTCGACCAGGGTCGAGCCGGCCGAGGCAATCGCGTCGCGCGGCAGGATCGACTTCTTGGTCTCGACGTCGACGATGAGCTTGTCGAAGTCGGTGCGCTGCTCGACGCGG
>NZ_JBBJMJ010000022.1:0-43633 GCF_037719875.1 Aeromicrobium sp.
GAAGCGCTTCATCTTCACCGAGCGCAACGGCATCTACATCATCGACCTGCAGCAGTCGCTCGCCTACATCGATGCCGGCTACGAGTTCGTCAAGAACACCGTCGCCCGCGGCGGCACGATCCTGTTCGTCGGCACCAAGCGCCAGGCGCAGGAGCCGATCGAGGAGCAGGCCAAGCGCGTCGGTATGCCCTTCGTCAACCAGCGTTGGCTCGGCGGCATGCTCACCAACTTCCAGACGATGCACCAGCGGCTCCAGCGCATGAAGGAGCTCGAGGAGATCGACTTCGACGACGTCGCGGGATCCAACCGCACGAAGAAGGAGCTCCTGGGGATGAGCCGGGAGTATGCGAAGCTCTCGCGCACTCTCGGTGGTATCCGTGACATGGGCCGTACGCCGTCCGCCGTCTGGATCGTCGACACCAAGAAGGAGCACCTCGCGGTCGACGAGGCCAAGAAGCTCGGTATCCCGATCATCGCGATCCTCGACACCAACTGCGATCCTGATGACGTCGACTTCCCGATCCCGGGCAACGATGACGCCATCCGCTCGGTCGGCCTGCTGACCCGAGTCATCGCCGACGCCGTCGCCGAGGGCCTCATCGCCCGCGGTGGCAGCAAGACCGGCGATGAGGAGCCCGGCGCTGAGCTCGGCGCCGAGGAGCCCCTGGCTGACTGGGAGCGCGAGCTGCTGGAGACCAAGGCTGCTGAGGCTGCCGCAGTCGAGGCGCCCGCGACCGGTGACGCTGAGAAGCAGGTTGAGGCTCCGGCTGACGCCAAGGTCGAGGCTCCGGCTGACGCCAAGGTTGAGGCTCCGGCTGACGCCAAGGTTGAGGCTCCGGCCGACGCCAAGGTCGAGGCTCCGGCCGCGGAAGAGGCAGCTCCGGCCAAGAAGGCCCCCGCCAAGAAGGCGCCGGCTGCCAAGAAGGCCGCCGCTGATGAGGCTCCGGCCGAGAAGGCTCCGGCCGAGAAGGCTCCCGCCAAGAAGGCGCCGGCTGCCAAGAAGGCCGCCGCTGACGAGGCTCCGGCTGACGAGGCCCCGGCTACCGAGAAGGCGGCAGCTGATGAGGCTCCCGCCGAGAAGGCGCCGGCTGCCAAGAAGGCCGCCGCCACCTCCGAGTGACCAGCTGACCACCAGTCAAGACGCAGAAGGAACCACACATGGCTATCACCGCCACAGAGGTCAAGAAGCTCCGCGACGCGACCGGCGCCGGGATGATGGACGCCAAGAAGGCGCTCACCGAGGCTGACGGCGACTTCGAAAAGGCGATCGAGGTGCTCCGCATCTCGGGCGCCGCTAAAGCCGCCAAGCGCGGCGCCGAGCGCAATGCAACGGCCGGACTCGTCGCCAACTACGGCAGCGCGATCGTCGAGCTCAACTCCGAGACCGACTTCGTCGCCAAGAACGATCAGTTCGTCGAGCTCGCCGAAGAGCTCGCTGTCCTGGCCGACAAGGTCAAGCCGGCCGACGCGACGCAGTTCGCAGCGACGACGCTCGACAACGGCAAGACCGTGTCCGAGGCCGTCGCCGATCTCGCCGTGCTGATCGGCGAGAAGATCGAGCTCGGCCGAGTGGCCAGCTTCGATGGCAATGTCGCGACCTACATGCACCGTCGCGCCAGCGACCTGCCGCCCGCCGTCGGCGTGCTGGTGGAGTTCGAGGGTGACGAGGCCGGTCACGACGTGGCGCGTGGAGTCGCGATGCAGATCGCGGCCATGCGCCCTCGCTACCTGACGCGCGACGAGGTGCCAGCGGACGTCGTCGCCAAGGAGCGCGAGATCGCCGAAGCCACCGCCCGCGAAGAGGGCAAGCCCGAGCAGGCCATCGCCAAGATCACGGAGGGACGCCTCAACGGGTTCTTCAAGGACACGGTCCTGCTCGATCAGGCCTCGGTCCAGGACAACAAGAAGACCGTCAAGGCACTCCTCGATGAGGCAGGCGTGACGCTCAAGCGTTTCGCGCACATCGAGATCGGCGCCTGACTCCCGCTCGTACGACCAACATCGGAGGCCGAAAGTGGACACTGACACCGCTCAGGACGTCGACGGCCCGGCCTCCGGTCATGGTCTCAAGCGAGTGCTGCTGAAGCTGTCGGGCGAGGTCTTCGGTGGCGGCAAGATCGGCATCGATCCCGACGTCGTCAACGGCATCGCCGTCCAGATCGCTGAAGCGGTTGCCGAGGGCGTCGAGGTCGCGATCGTGGTCGGCGGCGGCAACTTCTTCCGCGGAGCCGAGCTCAGCCAACGCGGCATGGACCGCTCGCGCGCCGACTACATCGGCATGCTGGGCACGGTCATGAACTGCCTCGCACTGCAGGACTTCTGCGAGAAGCAGGGCATCGAGACGCGGGTCCAGTCCGCCATCACGATGGGCCAGGTCGCCGAGCCCTACATCCCGCGTCGGGCGATCCGTCACCTCGAGAAGGGGCGCGTCGTGATCTTCGGCGCCGGCGCCGGTATGCCCTACTTCTCCACCGACACGGTCTCGGCGCAGCGCGCGCTGGAGATCGGCGCCGACGCGGTGCTGATGTCCAAGAGCGGAGTCGATGGCGTCTACTCGGCCGACCCGCGGACGGATCCGACTGCCAAGAAGTTCGACGAGATCACCTTCGACGACGCCTTGCGCCTTGGGCTCAAGGTTGTCGACGCGGCCGCCTTCGCCCTGTGCATGGAGAACAAGCTGCCGATGATCGTGTTCGGAATGGAGGGCGAGGGCAACATCGCCCGCGTCCTCCGTGGTGAGAAGATCGGAACGCTGGTCCACGCCGCCTAGGCGTCGGACCGAACAGAACCGGATGGAGACATCGTGATTGACCAGACCCTGCGTGACGCCGACAGCAAGATGGCCAAGGCCGTCGAGCACACCCGCGAGGAGTTTGCCGCGATCCGCACAGGCCGTGCGCACCCGGCGATGTTCGCCCAGATCACCGCCGATTACTACGGGCAGGCGACGCCGCTCAACCAGCTCGCCGGGTTCCAGGTTCCCGAGCCCCGGACCGTCATCATCCAGCCGTACGACGCCGGTGCCAAGCCCGCGATCGAGAAGGCCATCCGCGAGTCCGATCTCGGCGTCAACCCCAGCGACGACGGCAAGGTCCTTCGCGTGACGCTGCCCGAGCTGACCGAGGACCGTCGCAAGGAATACATCAAGCTCGCGAAGTCCAAGGCCGAGGAAGGTCGCGTCTCGGTGCGCAACCTGCGTCGCGGTGCCAAGCAGGCGCTCGACAAGGCGGAGAAGGACTCAGAGATCAGCAAGGATGAGAATGTCGGCGCGGAGAAGCGCCTTGACGGACTCACCAAGAAGTACGTCGACACCGTCGATGAGCTGCTCAAGAACAAAGAGGCAGAGCTCCTTGACATCTGAGTCTCCCGCCGAGACCCCCGAGACCCCCGCAGCCGCAGAGAAGACCAGCCGGGCCGGCCGCAACCTGCCGGCTTCGATCGCGGTGGGCGTCGGGCTGGTCGCGATGGTCCTGGCGACGCTGTTCATCCAGAAAGAAGTCTTCATCGGGGTGATCGCGATCGCGCTGGCGATCGGACTGTTCGAGCTGTCCCGCGCCTTCTCGACCGCCCGGATCAAGATCCCCGTGGTGCCGGTCTTGACCGGTGGCACGATCATGCTGGTCGGCAGCTACCTGGGCGGTATGGAGACCGCCTCCATCGCGTTGGCGTTGACCGTCATCGGCACGTTGGTCTGGAGGTTGTCCGACGGCGCCGAAGGCTTCGTCCGCGACAGCAGCGCTGGTGTCTTCGTGCTCGGCTACCTCTACCTCATGGGCTCATTCGTGATCCTCATGCTGGTCGAGGATGACGGCCCGTGGCGCGTTGTCGCGTTCATCGTGGCGACGATCGCCTCCGACATCGGCGGCTATATCGCAGGGGTCCTGTTCGGCAAGCACCCGATGGCACCCACGATCAGCCCCAAGAAGTCCTGGGAGGGCTTCACCGGATCGCTGATCTTCGGCGTCGGTGCGGGCATTGTCACCATCACGTATGCGCTCGACGGCGACTGGTGGGTCGGCATCATCCTGGGCATCGCCGGTGTCGTCTTCGCGACGCTCGGCGACCTGTCCGAGTCGCTCATCAAGCGTGACCTGGGCATCAAGGACATGGGTGACCTGTTGCCGGGACACGGGGGTCTCATGGACCGACTCGACTCGTTGATCGCCGTCGCGCCGATCGCCTGGTTGATCCTGCACACCCTGGTCCCGGTCAGCTAGCCGATCGGGCAGATCCATGACGGCTCTGCGGGACTACTCCGCCGCGGTCACGCAGCCCACGCTCACCGGCGGGCCGGCCCGCTACGACGAAGTGGTCGCTCCTGACGGGAGCCTGCGGGTCGGATGGAGGCTGCTCGCCGAGCAGGCCATCCAGCTGACCGACAGCGACTTGCGCCGGGTCGGCAGCGACATCGAGCGTTTCCTTGCCGATGACGGCGTGACGTACACACCTCCGGAGGAAGAGCCGGGTCCGTGGCGCCTCGATCCGTTCCCGCTCATCATCGATGCCGCCGAGTGGGCGCCGCTGGAGGTCGGGCTTGCGCAGCGCGCAGAGCTGCTCAACGCGATCCTCGTCGATCTCTACGGTCCGCAGCGGCTGCTGTCCTCGGGTGTTCTGCCGTCCTCGCTCATCTTCGGACATCAGGGTTTCCTTCGGGTGGCCGCGCGAGCGTCGGCGAGCGATGCCCGGCCGTTGTTGCTGGCCGCTGCCGATCTGGGACGCAACGCCGCAGGTGAGTGGCAGGTCCTCGCCGACCGTGCGCAGGCGCCGTCAGGGATCGGCTTCGCGATGGAGAACCGCCGGGTGATCTCCCGCGTCATGCCCGAGCTCTATCGTCAGGCCGCACTGCACCGCATGGCCCCGTTCTTCCAGGCGTTGCGATCGACACTGATCGACTCGGCGCCGGGCGACAGCCCCAACCCCCGGGTGGTGGTCCTCTCGCCGGGGACGCACTCCGAGACCTCGTACGATCAGGCGTTCGTCGCGACGAGCCTGGGCTTCCCGCTCGTCGAGGGCAGCGACCTGGTGATGCGCGAGGGTGCGGTGTGGATGCGGGTGTTCGGCCGCCTCGAGCGAGTCGACGTCATCTTGCGGCGGGTCGATGCGGCATGGAGCGATGCGCTCGAGCTGCGCAAGAACTCGCAGCTCGGTGTCGCCGGTCTGTCCGAGGCGGTTCGCCGCGGCTCCGTGCGGGTCGTCAACGGGCTCGGTGCGGGCGTCCTCGAGAACCCGGCTCTCCTGCCGTTCATGTCGGCGATGTGCGAGATGCTGCTCGACGAGCCGCTCCGACTGCCATCCGTGCAGACCTACTGGACCGGCGACGACCGGTCGCGGGCCTATGTGCTGGACAACCTGGACAGTCTCGTCGTGCGCTCGATCGACGACCCAGTCGAGGGCGCGGCCCCGTCCCGCGACCAGCTCCAGGCCAGGATCTCGGCCGAACCGCACCGCTACGTCGGGCAGGAACCCCTGATGCTCTCGCAGTCGCCGACCCTCGGCGCAGGTGGCCTGCGTCCGCAGACGCTGACGTTGCGGACGTTCACGCTGCGATACGGCTCGACCTATCGGCCGCTCGTCGGCGGTCTGGCCCATGTCTTCGAGGCCGGCCGGCCGACATCCAGCAAGGACGTCTGGGTGCTCAAGGACAGGCCGGAGGACCCCGACCAGGGCCTGACCGACGTGCTGCCACTGACCAACGTACGTGCGTCTGCGGCAATGATGCCGCGGGTGCTCGAGGACATGTTCTGGTTCGGGCGCTATGCCGAGCGCGCCGAGGACATGTTGCGACTGGTGCTCACTGCGCACGCGATCGCAGAGGACTTCCGGTCCCGACCGCAGACCGCCGGTGGCGCGAGTCTCGCGGTGCTGATGCGCGCCATCTCGGGTCTCAGCCGGTCGTCGTTCGGGTCTGATCAGCTCGATGAGAACTTCCGCTCGATCCTGCTCGACGTCCGGCGCTCCGGCTCGGTCGCACAGTCGGTCACCGCCCTGCGAGAGGCGGCCCAGAGCGTGCGAGACCAGCTCTCGCCCGACACCTGGCTGGCATTCAGCTCGACTGATCGTGCCTCATCGGCGTTAGAGGCCTATCACTACAGCCATCAGGTCGCCGAGAGCGCGGGCAGGATGCTGACGGGGATCCTGTCGCTGCAAGGCATGACGGCCAACATGATCCGCGATCCTGGCTGGCGGATGATCGGCGCCGGTCGCGCGATCGAGCGCGGGCTGCAGCTGTGCCACCTGCTGAGGTCGACCACGACGGTCCGCCGCGGCATCGATGCCGATCGCGACCTGCACCTTGCCGTGCTGTCAGCGGCCGAGAGCACCGTGACGCATCGGCGTCGTTATCAGGGCTATGTGCGCCTGGCGGGCGTGCTGGACCTGCTGCTGGTCGATCCGGACAACCCCCGCTCGTTGGCGTTCGGCATCGGCGAGATGCGCGAGCATCTCGCGGAGATGCCCGGGTCGACCGGCTCGACCCGGCCGGAGCGGCTCCTCGATGATCTCGCCGATGAGCTCGACCGGGCCGACATCGTGGCCTTGACCGCGATCGAGGGCGAGAACCGGCCCAACCTTGCGCGCTTCCTCGACGGATACGCAGCACAGCTGAGCCGACTCGCCGACGCGGTCGGCGAGCTGCATTTTGCCGCCGCGCCCATCCCTCGCTCATTCGGCTTCGCGACGGCGGTCCAGGAATGAACCGGTATCGCGTCTCGCACCGCACGACCTACTCCTACGACGAGGACGTCAGCGACAGCCTCGGAATCGCCTACCTCGTCCCACGGGAGCTGCCGTGGCAGCACGTCGTCTCCCACGAGCTGAGCCTCGACCCCTCGACCGAGGACTGCACCGGGGACCTCGACTTCTACGGCAACACCTCCACCTATTTCCAGGTCACGTCCCCACATCAGGTGCTCGACATCTTGGCGACGAGCGAGGTCGAGACCGAGCCACCCAGCCATGACGAGCACACACTCGACACGCCCTGGGAGTCCGCCCGGCCGCAGCGACGTGCCGACGTCGCGGACGCGTGGCAGGCGCAGGACTTCGCGCTGGCCTCGGCCCTGGCCGACCAGACCACCGAGGCACACGCGTACGCCGCGCAGTCGCTGCAATCCGGCCGCCCGGTGGGGGAGGCGGTCACCGACCTGATGCACCGCATCCACGCCGACTTCGCCTATGACAAGGCCTCGACGACTGTCACCACCACGATCGACGACATCTTCGCCCAGCGGGCCGGGGTCTGCCAGGACTTCGCGCACCTGACCCTCGCCTGCCTGCGGTCCCACGGCCTCGCGGTCCGCTATGTCAGCGGCTACCTCGCCACGAGGCCGCCACCGGGCAAGGAGCGGATCGTCGGTGCTGACGCAACGCACGCCTGGGCCGCGGTGTGGATCCCTGACGGTGGCTGGCTCGCGCTGGACCCGACCAACGACCAGTGGGTCAACGACCGTTACGTCACTGTCGCGTGGGGGCGCGACTATGCCGACGTGGCCCCGGTCAAGGGGGTCATTTTCACCGAGGCCAAGAAGTCCTCCCTCAAGGTCGAGGTGGATGTGGCGCCCATCTGACCGGCCCGGGCGCCTGACAGTATTGCCCGGTGAAGTCCTTCTCCTGCCGAATATGCGGCAATCCCCTCTACTTCGGCAACTCGGTCTGCTTCTCGTGCGGCTCACGTCTGGGTTTCTCCCGCGAGGACAAGGCGATCGTCCCGGTCGACGAGCACGGTCAGCACGTGGACATTCACAGCAGGGTGTGGCACGTCTGCTCCAACGCAGCCCTTTCCGGCTGCACCTGGCTGACCAATGTTCCAGGCGGCACATGTTTCAGCTGCGGCCTGACCCGTGCCCGGCCTTCGGACGATGACGTCAAGGGCCTGTCGGAGTACCCGATTGCCGAGGGTGCCAAGCGCCGGCTCATCGTCGAGCTGGACGACCTCGGATTCCCGATTCGTACGCGCCAGGAGGATCCCGAGACCGGTCTGGCATTCGACCTGCTCTCGAGCGTCTCGGAACGGGTCACGACAGGGCACGCCGATGGTGTCATCACGCTCGACCTCGCCGAGGGCAATGACGTGCACCGCGAGCGGCTTCGGGTGTCGATGGACGAGCCCTACCGCACGATGCTGGGCCACTTCCGTCACGAGATCGGCCACTTCTACTGGCAGCAGCTGGTCACGGGCGACCTGCTCACGGAGTTCCGAGAGCTGTTCGGCGATGAGAGCGCAAGCTATGCCGACGCCATGCAACGCCACTACGGCGAGGGCGCTCGGACGGACTGGCAATCGCACTACATCAGCCAGTACGCCACGATGCACCCCTGGGAGGACTTCGCCGAGACATTCGCCCACTACCTGCACATCTGCGACACCGTGGAGACCGCCTCTGCCTACGGCCTTGCCACCGTGGCCGCACCCAAGCAGTTCTTCTCATTCCGCGATCTGGTTTCGGGGGTCTGGGTGCCACTCAGCATCGCGCTCAACCAGATCAACCGGAGCATGGGCAAGGGTCCGCTCTATCCGTTCGTCATCCCCGGCCCGGTCCTCGACAAGCTCGAGTTCGTCGCCCGGCTCACCCGGGTCTGACGCCGCGATTTCAGCGCTCGGCTGCCGAATGAGAGAATGGGATGGTGTCTGAGTCCCCGAAGAACCTCCCGCTCGTGTTCGAGCAGCCCCGGGGACGCAAGAAGCCTCCCCGGCACCTCGCCGACCTGAGCGCCGAGGAGCGTACGGCTGTCGCCGAGACGCTGGGCGAGCCGGCATTCCGGGTCAAGCAGGTCGCCAATCACTACTACGCCCGGCTCGAGCGTGACCCGGCCAACATGACCGACCTCCCGGCAACGAGCCGGGATCGCATCGTCGCCGAGCTGTTGCCGACGCTGCTCAACCCGGTGCGCACGCTCGAGGCCGACAAGGGGACGACGCGCAAGACCCTGTGGCGGCTGTTCGACGGCGCACTCGTCGAGTCGGTCCTGATGCGCTATGCCGACCGCGCGACGATCTGCGTCTCGAGCCAGGCCGGCTGCGGCATGGCCTGCCCGTTCTGCGCTACCGGCCAGGGCGGCCTCGAGCGCAACATGAGCGCCGCCGAGATCGTCGACCAGGTCGTTGACGGAGCGCACGCGATGGCCAGCGGCAAGGTCGCCGGTGGTCCCGGCCGGCTGTCCAATGTCGTCTTCATGGGCATGGGCGAGCCGATGGCCAACTACAAGGCCGTGATCGGCGCCGTGCGCCGGATGGTCGCGCCGGCACCCGACGGGCTCGGGATGTCGGCCCGCAACATCACCGTCAGCACCGTCGGGCTCGTCCCGCGGATGAGACAGCTCGCGGACGAGGGCATCCCCGTCACCCTGGCATTGTCCTTGCACGCACCCGACGACGAGCTGCGCAACGAGCTCGTCCCGATCAACACCCGCTGGTCGGTGCACGAGGCCGTGGAAGCGGCGTGGGACTACGCCCGCAAGACCAAGCGGCGCGTCTCGATCGAGTACGCCATGATCAAGGACATCAACGACCAGGCGTGGCGGGCCGACCTGCTCGGCGACGTGCTGCAGTCATATGGCGACTGGGGGTGGGTCCACGTCAACCTGATCCCGCTCAATCCGACACCGGGCTCCAAGTGGACGGCCTCACGGCCCGAGGACGAGCGTGAGTTCGTGCGACGACTGATCGCCAAGGGCGTACCGACCACGGTCCGCGACACGCGAGGCAGCGACATCGACGGAGCCTGCGGGCAGCTGGCCGCCGCCGACCTCGTCTGACGCCTGCCCGCGAGTCTCAGGCCAGCGGGTTCTTGAGCAGCAGCTCGGTGTTGCGGTCGTCGAGCGACCCTTCCTGGGCGGAGTCGCGCTGTTGCGGGTCGTTGGCCGACAGCTCCCGCCCCAGCGAGGCGAGGCGCACCGAGTCGACGAGCGATCCACCGTGCGATGCCGGAGCCGCGTGGTCGACCATCGTGGTGAAGATCGACAGCGTGCCGTCGCGGTTGTCGACGAGCTCGATGAGCCTCGACTGCTGCGGGAAGTCGACGTGGGAAGCGCTGTTGATCTCCCAGAAGCCGCTCTGACCGCTCACGCTGGGGTGCGCCGTGACCTCGTTGCGATGGGTGTGGCCGTTGACCCACGCAACGACATTCTTGCTGGCCAGCAGCGTGGCGACGACCTGATCGCCCAGCACGCGCGGGTTGAGGTCGAGACCCGTGACGACGAGCGGGTTGGTCATCGTCTTGGAGGTGTGGTGGCTGAACACGAAGACGTACTTGTCCGTCGAGGCGGCCAGGAGCTGCGTGAGCCACAGGTGCTGCGGTTGGTCGATCGAGCCGTCGGCATAGCCGTTGGGATTGACGCTGTCGAGCACGACGCACCGGACGCTGCCCCGGTCGAAGGAGTAGTACGCGGTCTTCTGCGCGCGGTTCGTGGAGGTGAAACCGTGGCCGACGGGCGACCCGGTGGTCTTGAAGTGCTCTTCGACAACCTGCCCGCGGGTCAGGGTGCGGCGCTGCGGATCCGCGCTGACGATTGTCGCGGAGGTCAGTGTCGCGGCGCCGAACAGGACCGTGGGGTCGGCCGTCGCGAGGCTCGAGATGACATCGGCCTGGGACAGCCCGGGCGGTAGCGCGGTGGCCTTCAGCGAGCCGGTCGCCAGCACCGTCAGCGGCAGCGTGCTCGGGAAGTTGCCCTGCACGAGGCCGTCGTGGTTGCCGAACACCGAGTACCACGGGATGCCGAGGCCCTGGGGTTGGAATGAACGGCGGGAGGCATTGAGCATTCCGGTCTTGCGGGGAAATCCGAACCGGGAGACGTAGAAGTCCTCAGGGACGCCGGTCTTGGGACCTTCGGGGTGGTAGTAGTGCGGATCCCAGTTGGTGTTGTCGGAGACGCCTTCGTACTTCGTCTTGTTGCCGGAGTCGGGGACGACGCGTTTGCCGTCGAGGATGTCGATGTTCCACCGCACCTCGTTGTACTGGCAGTTGTCAGAGTTGTCGCCGGTCTGGATCGCGAATGCGAGCTTCTGCCCAGTCACCGGCCCCCGCCCGACCCGATTGACCGCCCGCACCATGGAGTCGGCGATGTGCGGCGTCAACATCTCCTGCGGCCGGTACGCCGATGAGAGGAGCCCGCCGAGCGTCGGGGATCCGTCGTACGAGTCGTCGAATCGGTCAATGTACTCGGCACGTGCGGGCGACTGTGCATCGATGATGTGCACATCGGTCAGGTGGGCGAAGCTCAGGACGACAGCTCGCGTGGTCTCGCGACCGGTTCCCGCCGCCGTGCCGAGGTCAGTGCGGACGGTGTGCGGTTCGCCGCCGGTCGAGACGAGCGTGGCGTAGCCGCCGGCGCCGGCGGACCCACGAGCCAGGCAGCTGTCGAGGGTTGTGTACTGCGGCGCGACGACGCCCGGAGCCGCCCAGGCCGTGAGGGGGCGCAGTCCGACGGCTGCCGCACCGCCCATGACGGCACTGGACTGGATCAGGGCGCGGCGGGAGATCGTCATGCTGGATCAACGAGCCTGAGCGTGTGAGGTTACTCACAAGTCATATGTTGTCATCGGGCCGGGTCGGATGGTGTCCGATTGCGGCAGATAGCGTGGTCGCGACCCTCGAAGGAGACCCATGCTCGGTGTGACCACGGATGGCGCAGTCACCGTCCTCGAACTCCAGCGCGAGGACCGGCGCAATGCGTTGAACCTTGAGCTCTGCCGCGCGATCCACGCAGCGGTGGACAAGGCAGTCGACGGGGGAGCGCGCGCGATCGTGATCACGGGTCAGGGCAGCGCGTTCTGCGCCGGCGCTGATCTCGGCGGTGTCTACGGACCGGAGTTCCTCGAAGCGCTCTACGGCATGCTGCACCACCTCACGGAGCTCCCTGTCCCGATCATTGCGGCGGTCAACGGCCCAGCGATCGGTGCCGGCACCCAGCTCGCGATGGCGTGCGACCTGCGAGTAGCCGACACCACCGCGAAGTTCGCCGTCCCGACCGCCCGCAACGGCATGGCTGTCGACGCCTGGACCATCCGCACGCTCAAGGAGCTCGCCGGTGCCGGGCCCGCACGACGGCTGATGCTTGCGGCCGAGTCGCTCGACACGGACGAGGCGATCGCATGTGGCCTCGCCGATCGCGCCGGGACGCCTCAGCATGCGATCGAGTGGGCGCACGAGCTCGCGCAGCTCGCGCCGATGACGCTGGCACACAACAAGCTGGTGCTCAACGGATCGCCTGCGGACGACGCGGCGATCGAGGCGAGCTTTGCCTCGGTCTGGGCGAGCAGCGACGTGAAGGAGGCTGCGCAGGCACGCCTCGACAAGCGCGCCCCGGTCTTCGAGGGGCGATGATGACGAGCTTGGTCTTTCGTGTCCTCGACGCGCAGGTGGTCGGCGGCCTCGCCGACGAGATCGCCGTCAGCGACGGGCGCGGCACGATGTCGTACGCCCAGCTGCTCCACGAGTCCGCCTCGCTGGCGGCGGGTCTGCGTCACATGGGGATCGTCGCCGGCACCCACGTGGTGATCGACCTGCCTCCCGGGCGCGACCGGGTTGCCGCGGTCCTCGCCTGCGCCCGGATCACCGCCGTGCCGCACACCACGGGAGACTTCCGTCTCAAGGGCACGCCGCCGGTGCTCCACGCCCCCGACACAGAGGTCACGTGGGACGTGCTGATCAAGGCCGGTCGGACCGAGCCCGCCAGTGCGCCCGAGAGCGATCCTGACGGCTATGACGAAATGGTGCGCGAGACGTACGAGGACATCTTCTCGACGCTTGCCGCGGGCGGCACCATCACGTAGTGACCATGGGTCGAGCCAGCGCAGCGAGTGCAGACAAACCCCCGAGCGGCGACGAAGGAGCCGCGCGTCTCACCTGACGCCCCAGGCATAGGTCTGCTTCTCCAGGCGCAGGTAGACGAATGTCTCGGTCGTCACGACCCGGTCGAGAACGCTGATCCGCCCCGACACGATCTCGAGCAGCTCGTCATCGCTCCCTGCGACGATCTCGGCGAGGATGTCGAAGCGGCCCGTCGTGATCACGATGTAGTCGAGCTGCTCCATCACCGCCAGCTCCTGGGCGACCTCTCGCACGTTGCCGCTGACCTTGATCCCGATCATGGCCTGCCTGGCGAAGCCCATCTGCATCGGATCGGTGACCGCCACGACCTGCATGACACCGCTCTCGATGAGCTTCTGCACACGATGTCGCACCGCGGCCTCGGAGAGGCTGACCTCCTTGGCGATGGCCGAGTAGGAAAGCCGGCCGTCTCCCTGCAGGAGCTCGATGATCCGCTTGGCGGTCTCGTCCAGGTTCTGGCCACGTGTTGTCGTCGACTTGGGTTCGGTCACGAGCGACATCATGCCGTACTCCGGCACTGAAAGCATCGAATTGCCGGGGGGAACTTGACGCTTTCCGGACCGAAACATGTTTGTTACGCCGGATTCCCTTGTGGTCAGCCCAAAATCTTGCGAAGATTCGTGGTCATGGACAGAAATGAGGGTGTTATGGCGCAGCTCGACAGGCGGACGTTGCTTCGAGGCGTGGGTGGACTGGCAGTCGCTGGCACCGGCGCGATGGCTCTGGGTGCCTGTGGCACGTCAGGCAGCAAGCAGAATGCGGAGGAGTGCGTGGCGAAGGACGTCTCCGGCACCGAGAAGAAGCTCATCGTCTCCAACTGGCCGGAGTACATCGACGAGGACGATGGTTCTTATGTCTCGACACTCGCCGCGTTCGAGAAGGCCACCGGCATCAAGGTCGACTACACGGCTGACGTCAACGACAACAACGAGTTCTACGCCAAGGTGAAGAACCAGCTCGGCTCGTGCTCGTCGACCAAGCGCGACATGTTCATGCTGACGGACTGGATGGCGACGCGCATGATCCAGTCCGGTTGGATCCAAAAGCTCGACAAGTCCAAGGTGCCCAACCTCGACGCCAACATCATCGACAGCCTCGCCAACGTCGGCTGGGACAAGAAGCGTGAATACTCCGCCCCGTGGCAGAGCGGGCTCACGGGCATCGCCTACAACAAGTCGAAGGTCAAGGAGATCCGCTCGTTCGAGGAGCTGCTCACCCGGCCCGACCTCAAGGGACGCATCTCCCTGCTCTCGGAGATGAACGACACGATGGGCCTGACACTCCTGACCAATGGGGCCGATCCGGCGAAGTTCACCGACGATGAGTGGCAGGCCGCCATCGACAAGGTCACGAAGGCGCGCAGCGACGGACAGGTTCGTGCCTTCACCGGCAACGAGTACATCCAGGATCTCGCCTCGGGCAATGTCGTCGCATGCGAGGCATGGTCAGGCGACGTCGCGGCGGCCGAGGACGAGAACATCGTCTTCGTGACGCCCGAGGAGGGTCACATGATCTGGGCCGACAACATGCTCGTGCCCAACCTCTCGACCCACCAGAGCAATGCCGAGAAGTGGATCAACTACTACTACCAGCCCGAGGTCGCCGCCAAGCTCGCCGCGTACGTCTACTACATCTGCCCCGTCAAGGGTGCGCAGGAGGCGATGGAGAAGATCGACCCTGAACTGGTGACCAACGAGCTGATCTTCCCGACGTCGAAGACGCTCGACGTGACGCACAACTTCATGAGCCTCGACAGCAAGAAGGAGCGCCAGTACAACGGCGACTTCGCCAAGGTCATCGGTGGCTAGGGCCGCAGAGACCACGTCCGACATCGCTGAGGCTGGCGGGCCACGTCCGCTCCAGCTCACGGCGCTCACCAAGGAGTTTGCAGCCTTCACGGCGGTCGACTCGCTGGACCTGGAGATCCCGCAGGGCTCCTTCTTCGCACTCCTGGGTCCCTCCGGGTGCGGCAAGACCACGACCCTGCGGATGGTTGCCGGCCTCGAGACGCCGACGTCCGGGACGATCCACCTGGGCGACCGGGAGATCACGTACGACAAGCCGTACAAGCGCCCCGTCAACACGGTGTTCCAGAACTACGCGCTCTTCCCGCACCTCGACATCTCCAAGAACGTGGCATTCGGGCTGCAGCGCCGCGGCATCAAGGATGTCAAGAAGCAGGTCGCCGACATGCTCGAGCTCGTGGAGCTCACGTCGCAGGCCCACAAGAAGCCGGCCCAGATGTCCGGGGGTCAGCAGCAGCGCGTGGCACTGGCCAGGGCCCTGATCAACAAGCCCGAGGTGCTCCTGCTGGACGAGCCGCTCGGCGCCCTCGACCTCAAGCTGCGCCGTGGCATGCAGATCGAGCTCAAGCGCATCCAGACCGAGGTCGGCCTCACGTTCGTGCACGTCACGCACGACCAGGAGGAGGCCATGACGATGGCCGACACCATCGCGGTCATGAACCACGGTGTCATCGAGCAGATGGGGGCGCCGAACGACCTCTACGAGAACCCCCGAACGACGTTCGTTGCCAACTTCCTCGGCCAGTCGAACCTGATCGCTGGCGAGATCGAGGGTCGTGAGGGTGACCACGTGAAGGTCAGGGTCCAGGGGGCTCTCGCCTCGGTCCCCGGCGACCGCGCGCACGCCGATTCCGGCCAAGGCTGGCTCGGGATCCGTCCCGAGAAGGTGCTGATCGCCGAGTCGGGGGAGACGATCGACGCGCCAGGCGAGACCATCACCGGCGGCTACGTCACCGACGTGAGCTTCGTCGGCGTCAGCACCCAGTACATGGTGCGGATGCCATGGGGCCAGACGCTGATGGTGTTCGAACAGAACACCGGCTCGCGACGGATGCTCGCGGTCGGCACGAAGGTTGACGTGTCATGGCGCCCGGAGTACGCGTTCCTGCTCGATGCGAGCCAGGACGCGCACGCCGGGATGGAGGACTGAGCGTGGCGACCCTCGACGACGTCGCGCCCGGCACCCGTTCGAAGCGAAAGCTGACCGGCTACTGGTTGATCCTGCCCGGCGCGATCTGGCTCGGCCTGTTCTTCGTCGTGCCGTTCTTCACGCTGATCTCGACGAGCCTCTACGACCCGACCGGCTCGGTCGAGACCGGCTATTCGGTGACGTGGCACGTCCAGAACTTCGCCGATGCGTTCAGTCAGTACAAGGGCTCACTGTGGCGGTCGCTGTGGTACGCCGGGGTCGCCACGGTGTTGTGCCTCGTGATCGGCTACGTCCTCGCCTATGCGATCGCGTTCAAGGCCGGACGCTGGAAGAACCTGCTCCTGATCCTGGTGATCGCGCCGTTCTTCACCAGCTTCCTGCTGCGGACGCTGTCCTGGAAGCTGCTGCTTGCTGATGACGGATTCGTGGTCGACGCTTTGCAGACGGTGCACCTGCTCGGCCCGGACGACCGGCTGCTGAACACCCCGTTCGCCGTCATCGCCGGCCTGACCTACAACTTCCTGCCGTTCATGGTGCTGCCGCTCTACGCGAGCCTGGAGAAGATCGACGTCCGACTGATCGAGGCGTCGAGCGACCTCTACGCCTCTGCGGCGAAAGGCTTCTTCAAGGTCACCTGGCCCTTGTCCCTTCCCGGGGTCGTGGCCGGGACCCTGCTGACGTTCATCCCCGCTGCGGGCGACTTCATCAACGCCGAGCTGCTCGGCAGTCCCAACGAGCGGATGGTGGGCAACAACATCCAGTCGTTGTTCGACATCGGCGACTACGCGGCCGCCGGCGCCCTGTCAGTCATCCTCATGGCGATCATCGTCGCCCTGGTGCTGGTCTGGGTCCGTACGTCCGGCACGGAGGAGCTCGTATGACCGGAGTGCTGAAGATCCGTCGTTGGGTGGGCGAGCACGTCGTGATGGGGCTGGGCCTGCTCGTGCTGGCCTACACGTTCGTCCCGATCGCGGTCGTGGCGCTGATGTCGTTCAACGACAGCAGCAGCTCGCGCAACGTCTACCGTTTCCAGGAGTTCACGACCAGCAACTACACAGATGCGTGCGGGCCCGACGGGCTGTGCTCTTCGGTCATGCTGAGCATCTGGATCTCGCTGGGAGCGACTCTGCTCGCCACGATCTTGGGGACGCTGGCGGCCTTTGCGCTGGTCCGGCACCGGTTCAAGGGACGCTCGGCGGCCAACTTGATCATCTTCCTTCCGATGGCGTCGCCGGAGATCGTGATGGGCTCGTCGTTGCTGGCGTTGTTCGTGTCGTCCGGACTCAGTGGACAGCTGGGCTTTTGGACAGTCCTCGTCGCGCATGTCATGTTCTGCCTGTCGTTCGTCATCGTGACGGTCAAGGCGCGGCTCGGTGGTCTCGACGACAACCTCGAGCAGGCGGCGATGGACCTCTACGCGACCGAGGCGCAGACCTTTCGCCGGGTCACCTTCCCGCTGGTGCTGCCCGGCATCATCGCCGCGGCGCTGCTGAGCTTTTCCCTGTCATTCGACGACTTCATCATCACCAACCTCAACTCCGGCCAGGAGGTGACGTTCCCGATGTACGTCTGGGGGGCGGCTCAGCGCGGTGTGCCCATGCAGGTCAATGTGATCGGCACGGCGATGTTCGTCATCTCGATCGCCATAGTCCTGGCGGTCGAGCTCAACCGTCGGCGCCAGGAAAAGGCCCTCACCTAACCCTCACGGTTTACCACGGTCCCTAAGCAAAGGTCGTCCGCCCCGGGGAAATATCCCTAGGGCGGACGACCTTTGCAGTGGGGGGACCTCGGCGACGAACGGTTTCCGTAGGGACCGTGGTAAACCGTCAGGCGAGGGTCAGATCAGTTCCTGGGCCTCGGTCAGGACGGAGCGCAGGATCTGCTCCATCTCATCGAAGTGGCTCTGGTCCGCGATCAGCGGCGGTGAGAGCTGGATGACCGGGTCGCCACGGTCGTCCGCACGGCAGTAGAGCCCGTTGTTGAACAGCGCCTTGGACAGGAAGCCGCGGAGCAGCTTCTCGGACTCGGCGTCGGTGAAGGTCTCCTTGGTGCCCTTGTCCTTGACGAGCTCGATGCCATAGAAGAAGCCGTCGCCGCGTACGTCGCCGACGATGTCGAGGTCGAGGAGCTTCTCCAACGTGCTGCGAAACGCACCCTCGTTGTCGCGCACGTGGTCGTTGAGCTTCTCGCGCTCGAAGATGTCGAGGTTCGCATTGGCCACGGCGGCCGAGACGGGGTGACCGCCGAAGGTGTAGCCGTGGGCGAAGCTGGTGTCCCCTTGCAGGAACGGCTCCATGACCCGATCCGTCGCGATCATCGCGCCGAGGGGGGAGTAGCCCGACGTCAGGCCCTTGGCGCACGTGATCATGTCGGGTACGTAGCCGAACTTGGTCGCGCCGAACATCTCACCGAGCCGGCCGAACGCGCAGATGACCTCGTCCGAGACCAGCAGCACGTCGTGGCGGTCACAGATCTCCCGGACCCGCTGGAAGTAGCCGGGCGGAGGCGGGAAGCAGCCGCCGGCGTTCTGAACGGGCTCGAGGAAGACTGCTGCGACGGTGTCGGGACCCTCGGCGAGGATCGCGTCCTCGATCTGGTCCGCGGCCCAGATCCCGAATGCCTCGAGCTGCTGGGTGGGATCCGAGCTGCCGCCGAGGGAGTACTCCGGAGCTCGATAGAAGTTCGTGTTGGGCACGTGCACCGTCGAGGGCACCAGCGGCTCGAACATCTGCTTGAGGGCGGGGATGCCAGTGATCGATAGCGCCCCGTGGGGAGTGCCGTGATAGGCGATCTGACGGCTGATGACCTTGGTCTTGAGCGGCTTGTCGGTCAGCTTGAAGTACTGCTTGGCAGCCTTCCACGCCGTCTCGACAGCCTCGCCGCCACCGGTCGTGAAGAACACCCGGTTGAGATCGGCCGGTGCATACGACGCGATGCGCTCAGCCAGGGTGATCGCCTGCGGGTGCGCGAAGGTCCAGATCGGGAAGAACGGCAGCTCCTTGGCCTGCTTGGCGGCAGCCTCTGCGAGCTCCTCGCGGCCGTGACCGGCCTGCACGACGAACAGGCCAGCGAGTCCGTCGAGATATCGCCGCCCCTGGGCATCCCACACGTACATGCCGTCGCCCTTGGCGATGATCGGGATGTCGTGGGCATCGTCGTAGCTCCCGTGTCGGGAGAAATGCATCCACAGGTGGCGCTTTCCTGCCTTCTGCAGCCGGTCGTAGTCTTCGTCGGAGTAGCTCATGCCACCATGATCGCAAGACTATGCGTGCAAAGACAAGGGAATTCGTCGTATGATCTGCGAATTTCTTCGAAATCCGTTGCATCTGGCCGCCGGTGTGCGCTTGGATGGGTGGATGGATCGACCCATCACCAACATCATCAACGGCGAGCTCGTCCCCGCAGCGAGCGGCGCGACATATGACGTCACCGACCCGTCGACCGGGCAGGTCTACGGCTCGGCGCCTCTGTCGGGCGCACAAGACGTGGACCGCGCGTTCAGCGCCGCGGCGACGGCCTTCGAGACATGGCGGGACACCACACCGTACGAGCGGTCCACCATGTTGCACCGGCTTGCCCGCGCCATCGAGGACCGGGCTCAGGAGATCGTCGACGTCGAGTCGCGCGACACGGGCAAGCCCAAGGCGCTGACGGTGAGTGAAGAGATTCTCGGTCAGGCACTTGACGCGGTGACCTTCTTCGCCGGCGCGGCGCGGGTGCTCGAGGGCAGGTCTGCGGGGGAGTACCTGCGCGGGCACACCTCGATGATCCGGCGGGAGCCCATCGGAGTCGTGGCCCAGGTGACTCCGTGGAATTACCCATTCGTCATGGCGATCTGGAAGATCGCCCCGGCCCTCGCCGCGGGCAACACGATCGTCCTGAAGCCCAGCGACACGACGCCAGCCTCGACGGCGCTCCTGGCCGAGATCGCGCAAGAGTTCTTCCCGCCGGGCGTGTTCAACGTGGTGTGCGGTGACCGAAACACCGGACGAGAGCTGGTGACTCATCCGACGCCACAGATGGTCGCGATCACCGGATCTGTGCGAGCAGGCATGGAGGTTGCCGCGTCCGCTGCCGCCGGCCTCAAGAAGCCACATCTGGAGCTCGGCGGCAAGGCTCCGGTCGTCGTCTTCGACGACGCCGACCTCGCAGCGGCCGCTGAAGGAATAGCCGGCGCGGGCGACATCCACGCCGGCCCGGACTGCACGGCCGCGACCCGGGTCCTCGTGCACCCCCGGGTCGCCGCCGACTTCACCGCTGCACTGACCGAGGCGGCCCGTGCCACCAAGGTCGGCCTGCCCGATGACGAAGACACCTATTTCGGGCCGGTCAACAACGCCAAACAGCTGGCACACGTTGCCGAGTTCATCGACTCACTCCCCGATCACGCCAACCTCGAGACGGGTGGGTCGCGGGTTGCTGCGCTCGGCGATGGCTACTTCTTCGAGCCGACTGTCCTGTCCGGCCTCCGGCAGGACGATCACGCGAGCCAGGAAGAGATCTTCGGTCCGGTGATCACGGTGCAACAGTTCAGCGACGAGGACGAAGCGGTCCGCTGGGCCAATGGCGTCGACTATGGACTGTCGTCCTCGGTGTGGACCAAGGATCATGGCCGGGCGATGCGGATGTCCCGGCGGCTCGACTTCGGCTGCGTGTGGATCAACACCCACATCCCGATTGTCGCCGAGATGCCTCATGGTGGATTCAAGCACTCCGGCTACGGCAAGGATCTGTCGATGTACGGCCTGGAGGACTACACCCGCATCAAGCACGTCATGACAAATCTGGAGGCCTAGTCCATGAAGATCCTGCTCGTTGGCGCCGGTGGCGTCGGTTCAGCATTCTGCGCGATCGCAGCTCGGCGCGACTTCTTCGAGTCCATCGTCGTCGCCGACTACGCACTCGAGAGCGCTGAGCGTGCCGTGGCCGGTGTCGACGATGCGCGGTTCTCAGCCGCCCAGGTCGATGCGTCGAGCGCGTCGTCGGTGGAAGACCTCGCGCGTACGTCCGGGGCCACGCATGTCATGAATGCTGTCGACCCGCGATTCGTCATGCCGATCTTCGAGGGCGCACACGCTGCCGGGGCCGACTATCTGGACATGGCGATGAGCCTGTCGAAGCCGCACCCCGAGAACCCGCACTCCGAGACCGGGGTCAAGCTCGGCGACGAGCAGTTCGCGATGGCAGGGGAGTGGGAGGCCGCTGGCCGGCTCGCCCTAGTCGGCATCGGCGTCGAGCCCGGGTTGTCGGATGTCTTCGCCCGCTATGCCGCCGATCACCTGTTCTCCTCGATCGATGAGCTCGGCACGCGCGACGGTGCCAACCTCACGGTCGATGGCTATGAGTTCGCGCCGTCGTTCTCGATCTGGACCACGATCGAGGAGTGCCTCAACCCGCCGGTCATCTGGGAGGACGGCAAGTGGTTCACGACCCCACCGTTCAGCGAGCCCGAGGTGTTCGACTTTCCCGAGGGCATCGGCCCGGTCGAGTGCGTCAACGTCGAGCACGAGGAGGTGCTCCTCATGCCCCGCTGGATCGAGACCAAGCGGGCAACGTTCAAGTATGGCCTCGGCAACGAGTTCATCGAGGTGCTCAAGACCCTTCACAAGCTCGGCCTCGACTCGACCGAAAAGGTCAATGTGGCCTCGACGGTCGGCGGCAAGCCCAGCGTGGTCCCCGTCAGCCCCCGCGACGTGGTCGCTGCCTGTCTGCCCAACCCCGCAACCCTCGGCGACAAGATGCATGGCAAGACCTGCGCGGGTCTGTGGGTCACCGGCACCGGCGTCGACGGTCAGCCGCGGTCGACCTACCTCTATCACGTCGTCGACAACGACTGGTCGATGAAGGAGTACGGCCATCAGTGCGTCGTGTGGCAGACCGCGGTCAACCCCGTCATCGCGCTCGAGCTCCTCGCCAACGGCACCTGGTCCGGCGCCGGTGTCCTCGGCCCCGAGGCATTCGACGCGGTGCCGTTCCTTGAACTCCTCGGCGAATACGGCTCGCCGTGGGGGCAAAAGGAGCTGGATCCTGCCTGAGACAGGGATCAGGTGGGCTCGATCTTCACAGCTCGGCAGGCATGGGACCAGACGTTCCGCCGCGCGGCCGGATCGTCGGCCTGCCAGGAGAGGTAGTAGGTCGGCCGCATCCGTCGATCGCACCAGAACTCTCCGCTTCGCTCGGTTGCCGCATCAGCAGCGGTCAGCCACACGATGGTGTCGGCGCCGTCCGAAGGGGACCTGAGGATGGGGCTGATGACTTTGGCGAAGCGGGGCATCGAGTCGGTGATGCCCGAGGTGTCGGCCCATCCCGGATGCATGCTGTGCACCGTGATGCCGTCGGTCATGTAGCGCTGCGCGAGCTTCTCGGCCACCACGACCTGGATGCGTTTGGTCCGTGCATAGGCGCGGATGCCCACGTAGTCGCCGCGTTCGTACTCGACGTCCTCGCCGATCGACTTGTCGAGGGGCGGAATACATGCCGCCGGATGAGACGATCACGACCCGAGGCGAGCTGGCAGCCGCCAGCACATCCCGCAGCAGCTCGGTCAACAAGAGCGGCCCCAGCACATGCGTCGCGAGCGCCATCTCGTGCCCCTGCATGGACTCGGTGCGCTCTGGCGGCATCACGCCGGCGTTGTGCACGATCCCGTGCGGGGCTTCGACCCTGCCGCTCAGGTCCGCGGCGTATGCGCGCACCGAGTCGAGATCGCTGATGTCGCACACCTCGGGGCTGAGCACAGCGTCTGACACCTCGCTGCGGATGGTATCGACAGCCTCGCCGAGCCTGCCGGCGGAACGACCGACGAGGTGCACCGTCGCGCCGAGGCGCGCTAGGTCCATGGCCGCCGCCTGGCCGAGGCCGCTGCTGGCGCCGGTCACGACGACGTGTCGCCCGACCAGCGCGTCGGGAGGTTGTCCCGGGTCTCGTGGAACTTGAGGTGGCGGTCCCCCGCCTGATGCCTGCCTTGCGGTAGGTGTTGGGCGTCCGCCAAAGACGACCCAGAGACAGGGGACCACCGTGACCAAGAGCTACCAGACCAAGATCCGCGACGCGAGCGCGCTCGCCATGCCCGAGCAGGTGAGCGTGGCGATGGACGAGATCGCCGCCGACATGCGCGAGGGGCTGCTGGCCCTCGCGGTCGGCGCGGGACTGCAGGTGATGGCCCAGCTGATGGGGGCCGACGTGAGCGCGGTGTGCGGGCCGCGAGGCAAGCACGACCCCGAGCGTGCGGCGACCCGGCACGGCACCGAGGCGGGCTCGGTCACCTTGGGCGGGCGACGGGTGCCGGTGACCCGGCCTCGGGTCCGTACTACCGACGGCGCCGGCGAAGTGGCGGTGCCCGCTTACGACCTGTTCAACTCCACCGAGCTGCTCGGCAAGATGGCGATGGAGCGGATGCTCGGCGGGCTCTCGACCCGGCGCTACCCGCTCGGGCTGGAGCCGGTCGGCGAGGCGGTCGGGACAAGGTCGACGAGCAAGTCGGCAGTCTCACGCAAGTTCGTGGCCATGACCGAGCACGCACTGGCCGACCTGCTCGCCAAGGACCTCACCGGGCTGGACCTGGTGGCGTTGATGATCGACGGCGTCCACTTCGCCGACCACCTGTGTGGTCGCGCTCGGCATCGACATCGACGGAACCAAGCATCCGCTCGCCCTGGTCGAGGGGTCGACGGAGAACACCACCTTGGTCCGCGAGCTGTTGGTCGGGCTGCGCGAGCGTGGCCTGGACACCACCCGCCCGATCCTGGCGGTCCTGGACGGCGCCAAGGCATTGTCCGCAGCGGTCAAGGAGGTCTTCGATGCCCCGGTGCTGGCTCGTTGCCAACTGCACAAGCTGCGCAACGTCCGCAACCATCTGCCCGAGAAGATGCGCGGCCCGGTCGCCAAGCGGATGCGTGCGGCCTACCACGCCAGCTCCGCTCTGGAGGCTCAGTCGCTGCTCGAGGCGCTCGCCAAGGAACTGGACAAGACCCACCCCGGCGCCGCCGGCAGCCTGCGTGAGGGAATGGTTGAGACCCTGACAGTGCTGCGCCTCGACCTCCCGCCCACCCTGGCGCGGACGCTGAGGTCGACCAACGCGATCGAGTCGATGATCTCGATCTGTCGCGACCACTCCCGCAACGTCAAGCGCTGGCGCGACGGGCAAATGGCGCTGCGCTGGTGCGCCGCCGGGATGGTCGAGGCGAGCAGCCAATTCCGCCGCGTGAACGGCCACCTGCACCTACCGGCACTGCGCACGGCGCTGGAACACCACATCGCCGCCCGCAATGTCGGCGCCGACTGCAACACTCAAGACGTGAGCGCAGCCTGATGCTCACCGGACCGCCACCGAAGTTCCACGGAACTCGGGACATCCTCGCGCGTCTCGGCAGGTGGGTCAGCCGGCCACCAAAGGCGACGAGCTGCGACTCCGACCCTGGAGTAACCCAGCACCAGCGACTTGTCGAGGATGACGTCGAGGGTGGATGTCAGCGCGTGCACCGGCGAGGTCATGGGTCAACGGTAGGTTGCGGCTCGACACCTCGCCGTCTGAGCCGTTCATGGTTTGGCTGAGTCGCCAGGTGGGTACTCCGCCGCCGTCACATCCGGTCACAGAGATGGGTGTCGTGGAACCCTCAGCCGTGGGCGACAGCCCATCCCTGGTGTCGTTGGTCGACGTGACTCCGCACGTCAATAGTCCGTGGCCGTTCCCGGGTGACGGCGCAACCGTCGAACGGTTCCGATCTCTGGCAGACCTCGCGCGGCGCGACCTGCCGCTGGCCAAGATCGTCGAGCCCCATCACGACGCCGCCGCGATCCTGCGTGACCTCGACGGTCCGGCTGTCGAGCCCGACTCGGTGTGGGCCGTATGGGCGGCCGAGCCCCCTTTCGCGCAGCTGGAGGCTCGTGAGACCGCCGAGGGATTCGTGCTGTCCGGCCGCAAGGCGTTCTGCTCCGGCGCGACGACGGCGACCAACGCCCTGGTCACGGCGGGGACGCCGGAGGGTGCCCGACTGTTCTCGATCGACGTACGGAGCGCCGGCCTGGCCATCGACCACCGCGCGGCCCAGTGGTCCGGTCATGGCATGCGCCGCGCGGACACCCGCTCCCTGCAGCTCGATGAGGTCCCCGCCGTGGCAATCGGGGCGGCGGGGGACTACACCGCCCGACCCGGCTTCTGGCACGGCGCCATCGGGATCGCCGCGTGCTGGTTCGGCGGCGCGCGTGGTGTGGCGGACACGGTGGAGTCGGCGGGCGGCCGTCTCGACGCGCACGGGCTCGCCCACCTCGGTGCAATCCGCGCCGATCTCGACAACCTCGGTGCCGTGCTGCGGGACGCAGCGCACCGCATCGACGCGGCGCCGGATGTCCCGGCGGAGCAGGCCGAGCGGCTGGCCCTCTCGGTCCGGGCGCTGGCTGCCGATGTGGTCGACCGGGTCATCGCCCGTGCAGGTCGTGCTCTCGGTCCGGCGCCCCTCGTGTATGACCGGCGGCACTCCGACCACGTCGCCGATCTGGTCGTCTTCGTGCGCCAGCATCATGCCGAACGCGATCTCGAACGTCTCGGCGGGATTGGTCAACAGCATGACTGAGACCTGGCGAGAAGAGCTCCAGGCCGCTGGCCTGCCGGCTCCGGACGACCCCGGCGGTGCGATCCTGGTCCTGTCGGCGCACCCCGACGATGAGGTGCTGGCTGTTGGGTCGTGGCTGGCGGCGCAACGCAGGCGCTCCTTGACCTTTGTGACGGCGACAGATGGCGAAGCATCGCACCCCAGGAGCCCGTCGCATGGTCGCGACGACCTGCGATCGCTACGCGCAGCCGAGCTGTTGGAGGCATTGCGCAGACTCGGAATCGAGAAGCCCGTCGTGCACCGTCTGGGATTGCCAGACGGTGGGTTGCAGGAGCATGGCGTTGAGCTCCGGTCAGCGCTCGAGCCGTTCGTGCGGGCGGCAGACCTGGTCCTGTCGCCATTTCGTCTGGACGGGCACGGTGACCATGACGCTCTCGGTCGGGCTGCGGCCGAGGCGTGCGGAGATGACGTCCCGCTGTGGCAGTTCCCGATATGGACGTGGGCCTGGACGACACCGCACGAGGCCGACTGGCTGCCCCACGCCCGCACACTGTGGAGCCCCGCTTCGTCCCGGGAGCGCAAGCACGACGCCATCGACGCCTTCAACACCCAGGTGCGGCCGCTGAGCGATCACCCGGCCGACCGGGCGGTGGTCGAAGGAGCTCTTCTCGATCACGCGCTGCACGCCCCAGAGGTCGTGATCACATGACTGAGCCGAGCTATTTCGAGGACATGTATGCCGCGGCGCCAGATCCGTGGCATCTCGCCGAACGACGCTATGAGGCTCGCAAATATGTGCTGACCATCGACAGCCTCCCGAGGGCGCGATACCGCCGTGCCTTCGAGCCGGGCTGCTCGATCGGACTGCTCACGAGTGCGATCGCCGCGAGATGCGATTTCGTGCTCGCGACCGATGCCGTGGATACCGCGCTGGATGAGGCCCGTACCCGCAATCGAGGGCCCCACGTCGAGCTACGGGTCGGCCGCGTCCCGCAGGACTGGCCGGACGGGACGTTCGACCTGATCGTGGTCTCCGAACTCATGTACTTCCTCTCGATGGACGATCGTCACGAGGTCATCCGTCGATCGGTCAACTCCCTCGACGCCGACGGGCATATCGTGATGGTCCACTGGCGCCACCCGTTCGACGTCGCAACCTGCACGGGAGACGACGTTCACGCGGAGATGACCGCATTCAGCACCCTCGAACGGCTGGTGCGTCACGAGGAGCGTGACTTCCTGCTCGAGGTGTTCGGCCATGCCGGGTCCTGACATCGGCGCCGTCGTCGTCGTGGTGCCGGCCTGCAACGAGGCCGCCACGGTCCGCAGGTGTCTGGACTCCCTGCGGTGCGCCGCAGACCTGCTGCCAGCGTCGATCCACCTCGACATCGTCGTGGTGGCCAACGGCTGCGCAGACCGCACGGCAGAGATCGCCCATGAGCTCGGTGCCACGGTTCTGGTCAACGCGGTGGCAAACGTCGGCCTTGCCCGGTCGTCGGGATGCACGTGGGCACTTCGGCGCCACACCGGGCGGTGGGATCGCACGTGGCTGGCGACGACCGACGCCGACAGCGTCGTACCGAGCGACTGGCTCTCCGCGCAGATCGCCCTTGCGGACGGCGGAGCCGACGTCGTGGTCGGGACCGTCGCTCTTGAGCCGCGGGAGTCCCGACGCCATCAGGCCTGGCAGAAGCAATATGACGCCGATGCGGCGAGGGGCAGTCGGCACGGCCACGTGCACGGGGCCAATCTGGGACTTCGGGCCGACGTCTACCAAGCAGCCGGCGGATTCAGCCCCTTGCCGAGCGGAGAGGACGCAGATCGGGTGTCCCGCCTCAGTACGTCGGGGGTGCCGACGGTGTGGGCCACGCACCTGCCGGTCACGACATCGGCGCGCCACGACCCGCGGGCCGCCGATGGCGTGGGCGACGACCTCGCGGATTCTGTCTAGAGCAGATCGGCGTCGTGCATCGCGATGGCGACCTGGACCCGGTTCGTCACCCCGAGCTTGGTGAAGATGTGCGAGATGTGGGCCTTGACGGTCGCGACACTCATGTGGAGGGCCGCAGCGATCTCGGCGTTGGAGGATCCGCCACCGACCGCCACCGCCACCTCGAGCTCACGCTCGGTCAGCCCCGCCACACGGGACCGCGCCTCGTCGTCCCGCTGGTCAGGCGCCGCGTCGGTGACCTGGCGGATGAGCTGCTGCGTGATGGTCGGCGACAGCATCGGCTCACCGGCGACGACCTTGCCGATCGCTGCGACGATCTCTGCCGGCGGGGTGTCCTTGAGCAAGAAGCCGTTGGCGCCGGCCGCGAGGGCGCGGACGACGAACTCATCGGCGTCGAATGTCGTCAGCACGATGACCTTGGGCGGCTCCGGCAGGGCAAGCACTGCCGTGGTCGCGGCGATGCCGTCGAGGACGGGCATCCGGATGTCCATCAGCACGACGTCGATCCCGCCTGCCTGCACCGCATCGACCGCGGCCCGGCCATTGACCGCTTCGCCGACGACGGTGATGGAGTCCGATCCGCCGAGCATCAGGGCCAGTCCGGCCCGCACGAGCGGGTCATCGTCGGCCAGCAGCACTCGTACGGTCCTGTCAGCCCGCTCGATCATGCCGGCACCTGCCCTGGGAACGAACGGTAGGCAGACGCCGGCATGAGTCCAACCCGATAGTTCGCTCGCTGCCGCTCGTTCATGCCGGCACCTGCCCTGGGAACGAACGGTAGGCAGACACCGGCATGAGTCCAACCCGATAGTTCGCTCGCTGCCGCTCGTTCATGCCGGCACCTGCCCTGGAAACGCACGGTGGGCAGATACCGGCATGAGTCCAACCCGATAGTTCGCTCGCTGCCGCTCGCTCATGCCGGCCACGGTAGCCATGCCTTGACGATGAACTCGCGCTCAGGGGTGATGCGGTGGCTCAATCGACCCCCGACGAGGTCAACGCGCTCGGCGAGCCCGATCAGTCCCAGCCCGGACTCGGGTACGCCCTGGTCGCTCGCCCCGATCATGAGCGGGTTGCTGACGTTCACGGACAGGCCATCGTGCGGATTTCCACCGACGTCAATCTTCACGAGCGTGTTGGGGGCATGCTTCCGTGCGTTGGTCAGGCATTCCTGGACGATGCGGTAGAGCGTACGTCCCAGCGTCTCCGGTATGCCGTCGAGCGAGCCCAGCTCCGTGGTCTCGATCCGCATGCCGGACTTCAGTCCTTCGGCGATCAGGTCCGGGAGGTCGACGGCGGATGGTTGCGGTCGCTCGGGGGTTGCATCGCCCGGGCCGTCACGCAGCAGCCCGAGGACATCGCGCAGCTCGACGAGCGCCTGATGGGAGCTCTCCTGGATCACCGCAGCGGTGGCGCGCATGTCATCGGCGCTGAGATCCGTGCGATAGGTCAGGGCGCCGGCGTGCATCGTGACCAGCGAGATGCGGTGCGCCAGCACGTCGTGCATCTCGCGGGCGATGCGAGCACGCTCGGCCGTACGCGCCTGCGCGACCCGGGCGGCCTGCTCGGACTCGGCGGTGTCGGCGCGTCCGCGCAAGGTCGCCAGGAGCTCGCGGCGCGACCCGATGTACATGCCCCAACCGATCGAGACGCCGATGATCAGCACGATGAACGGGACCGCGAAGGCGAACGAGTCCTGGCTGACCGGGTTCATGCTCTCGAGGGCCAGCCCGGACACCAGTGAGAGGAGGCCGACGGGGATGATCTCGCGCCACCGTCGCCGGGTCGCCAACGAGACGAGGGCCAGGGTCGCCGCGCCGCCGGATGACCATGAGACAAAGGTCAGCGCATTGATGACCGTTGCGATGGCGACCGGATGCGACCGACGCCAGGCGAGGAGCACCAGGCTGAGGACACCCAACGCGAAGTCGAGCCAGAACCACCAGCGCTGGTTGTCCCACTGCCACTGCACCACCTCGAACCAGGCGAGACCTGTGATCGCCAACACCAGCACGTAGCGCCACACATGGCTCCACGTTCGCAGCTCGGGCTGGCAGGAGACGGTGGTCACCCGCCAAGGCTAGAGGGAGCCGGTGAGTGGCACGACGGCCTAAGGGCTCGCGCTTCTCATACTTTCGGCTATCACGCCGTGGTCGCTCGACGGATGCAGCCGACCCGCTGCACAAGGCAGACTGGGTGTCATGATCACAGTTCAAGGACTCACCAAGATGTACGGCGGCTTCAAGGCCGTCGACGATGTCTCATTCGAGTGCCGACCGGGAGCCGTCACCGGCTTCCTCGGCCCCAACGGCGCCGGCAAGTCGACCACGATGCGCATCATCGCTGGTCTGACGCCTCCCACAGCGGGCGAGGCGCGAATCGGCGGCATCCTCTACCAGGACATCCCCAATCCAGGGACTCAGGTCGGCGTCCTTCTGGACGCCTCGGCTCAGCACGGCGGACGTACGGGTCGCGAGATCCTGACGATGAGCGCCATCATGATGGGCCTGCCGATGTCTCGCGTCGACGAGATGCTCAACCTGGTCAGCCTCACGGCGGGCGAGTCGAAGCGGCGCGTTCGCAACTACTCGCTCGGCATGCGCCAGCGCCTCGGAATCGCCAACGCCCTGCTCGGCGACCCGAAGATCCTGATCCTCGACGAGCCGGCCAACGGTCTCGACCCGGCTGGCATCCACTGGATGCGAAGCCTGCTGCGTGAGTATGCCAACCGCGGTGGCACGGTGTTGCTGTCGTCGCACCTGTTGCATGAGATCGAGGTCATCGCCGATGAGATCATCGTCATCGGCAACGGCCGGATCGTGGCTGAGGGCACCAAGGCTGAGCTTCTGCAGACCGCTGGAACGTTCGTCAAGGCTGGCGACATGTCGGCCCTCGCCAACGCGTTGACGTCTGCCGGCATAACCGCTAGCCCGTCCGGTGACGCCGGGCTGCGCACGGAGGCTGATCCCGAGACCGTGGGCAAGGCTGTTGCGACCGCGGGCGTTGCGCTCGTCGAGCTGCGCCCTGCTGAGGGCGCAGGACTCGAGGAGATGTTCCTAGAGCTCACCGGTGACACACAACGTGAACAGCGCCCCACTGAAGGAGTTCAGGCATGAGTACAACTGTTGCCACCATCGACACCACACGTCCCGGGATCCCGTTCTCGCGACTGGTCAACGTCGAGCTGCGAAAGATGTTCAACACCCGGTCCGGACGCTGGTACACCTTCTCGATCATGCTTCTCTGCGTCGTCGTGGTGGCATTCTGCGGTGCGTTCTTCGAGCCCCGTGACTTCGCATACGGAGACGCGATCGGCATCGTCGGCGGCGTGCTCGGATTCTTCCTGCCCGTGATCCCGATCCTGCTGGTCACCTCTGAATGGGGGCAACGAACAGGTCTCGTGACCTTCACGCTAGAGCCGCGGAGGCCGCGAGTCGTCGTGTCGAAACTGGTCGCTGCCATCATGGTGTCGCTGGCGACGATCATCGTTGCCGCTGTCATCGCGCTCGTCGCGGTGTGGTTCTTCTCGACGGTCCGGGGATTCGACGCCCAATACGACATCGAATTTGCATTGATGCGCAACTTCGTCCTGACGAATGCGCTAGCTGTCGTCATCGGATTCGCGTTCGCCATGCTGATCATGAACACGCCTGCAGCGATCGTGGCCTACTTCTTCTACGCACTCGTGCTGCCGATCGCGTTCGGAGCGGTCAGCGCCGCGGTCGATGGCTTCGAGGACATCGTCCCGTGGTTCGACTTCAATTGGGCTCAGGGACCGCTGTTCACCGGCGACTACTTGCCCGACGGGAAGGAATGGGCCCAGCTCGCCACATCAGGCACGATCTGGCTAATCCTTCCGGTTGTGCTCGGCACGTGGCGCCTGCTCAGGTCCGAGGTCAAGTAACAGACTCCCGGGGCGGGAGGCGCGCGGCGACAGGACATCTCTTCGATGCCACCGCCCCGGGGCACTGACGATGGCGACACTCCAGGGGAGTGTCGCCGTTGTGCATGTCGGGATCGAGTAGGTCCAGGACACCGCATCAGGGAGAATGGCGACATGCGCAAGCGTGTCGCCATTCTCGGCTCTACGGGATCCATCGGGACCCAGGCCCTCGAGGTCATCGCCGCCAACCCAGAACGCTTCGAGGTCGTCGCTCTCGCCGCCGGTGGGAGCAACCCGCGGCTGTTGGCCGAGCAGGCCGTGCAGTTCGACGTGCCGCTGGTTGCCGTCGCCCGGGCGAGCGCGGCCGAGGACGTACAGCTCGCGCTCTACGCCGAGGCGCAGAAGCGGGATTTTGCTCACGGCGACCACCGGGTGCCGCGTCTCCTCGCAGGACCCGATGCCGCGGTCGAGGTGGCCCGGGTTGAGTGCGATGTCGTGCTCAACGGCATGACCGGGGCGGTGGGTCTGCAGCCGACCCTGGCCGCGCTGGAAGCCGGTAGGACCCTCGCCCTCGCCAACAAGGAGTCGCTCATCATCGGGGGCGAGCTCGTGATCGGCGCAGCCAAGCCGGGTCAGCTCGTGCCGGTAGACTCCGAGCACTCCGCACTCGCCCAGGCCATGCGTGGCGAGCGACGCGACGACATCCGCCGCCTGATCGTCACGGCGAGCGGTGGACCGTTCCGTGGGCGCACTCGGGCAGAGCTCGTAGACGTCACGCCCGAGCAGGCGATGGCGCACCCGACGTGGGTCATGGGGCCGGTCATCACGATCAACTCCGCGACGCTCGTCAACAAGGGGCTCGAGGTCATCGAGGCCAATCTGCTGTTCGACATCGGCTTCGACCGCATCGAGGTCGTCGTGCACCCGCCGTCGATCGTGCACTCGATGGTCGAGTTCGCCGACGGCGCGACGATGGTCCAGGCGTCTCCGCCGGACATGAAGCTGCCGATCGCCCTCGGCCTCGCCTGGCCAGGCCGGGTTCCCGATGCGGCGGCCGGGTGCGACTGGACCCAACCCGCGACCTGGGAGTTCTTCCCGCTCGACAACGAGGCGTTCCCAGCGGTCGACATGGCGCGCAAGGCCGGCACCTTCGGGCGTACGGGCCCGGCAGTCTTCAACGCGGCCAACGAGGTGTGCGTCGATGCGTTCGTCGCCGGCGACTTGGACTTCCTCGGCATAGTGGACACGGTGGGCGTGGTTCTGGACGAGCATGTGGGCGACCCGGACGTCGCCCGACAGGACCTGACCCTCGATGGCGTGCTCAGCGCCGACGCATGGGCTCGCACCCGGGCCGCGGAGCTGGTGGAGAAGCGATGAACGCACTGATCTACACCCTGGGTGTCGTGGCGTTCGTGATCGGCGTCGCGATCTCCATCGGCCTGCACGAGCTCGGTCACATGTATCCCGCCAAGAAGTTCGGCATCAAGGTCACCCAGTTCTTCGTGGGCTTCGGCAACACGCTGTGGTCGTTCAAGCGTGGAGAGACCGAGTACGGCATCAAGTCGATCCCGCTCGGTGGCTACGTCAAGCTCGTCGGGATGTTGCCGCCGGCCAAGGACGCCGACCCGCACGAGGTCCGCAAGACCAACACGGGGCTGTTCACCCAGCTCATCTCGGATGCCCGCAACGCCGAGTACGAGCACATCGAGGACAAGGATCTGGACCGCCTCTTCTATCGCAAGCCGTGGTGGCAGAAGCTGATCGTGATGGCCGGCGGCCCGACGGTCAACATCCTGATCGCCATCGTCCTGTTCACGATCGTGTTCATGGGATTTGGCGCCCTGACCCCCTCGACGACCGTGCAGGCAGTCTCCGACTGCGCAATCAGCGACGCCGAGGCCGGCCGCACCTGCACCTCCGAGGACTCGGTCACCCCGGCCAAGAAGGCCGGGCTGCTCGCTGACGACAAGATCACCTCGTTCAACGGCGCGAAGATCACGTCGTGGGACCAGCTCACGGGCCTCATCCGGGCCAACGGCTCCAAGGAGGCGACGATCGGGTTCGAGCGTGACGGCAGCCCCCGCGAGGTCAGCGTCGCCACCTCGGTCCTGGCCCGCGCCGATGTCGACGACCCCACCAAGACCGTTGACGTCGGGTTCCTTGGAGTCACGCCCACCCAGTCGTACGTCCGTCAGGGCCCGGGCTTCGTCGCGTCGGTGATGGGTGACTACGTCGTGGGCACGACCCAGGCGATCATCCACCTGCCCGAGCGGATGGTCGGCGTCACGAAGGCCGCGTTCGGTGCCGAGCGCGAGGCCGATGGCCCGATCAGTGTCGTCGGCGCCAGCCGGGTGGCCGGCGAGATGGTCACGGTCGACGATCCGACCTGGCCCGAGCGGATCCAACGTGTGCTTGTCCTGCTCGCAGGCCTCAACCTGTTCCTCGCGCTGTTCAACTTCATCCCGCTGCTGCCGCTCGATGGCGGGCACATCGCCGGTGCGCTCTACGAGGCGGTCCGCCGGGCATTCGCCAAGCTGCGGGGACGACCCGATCCGGGCTATGCCGATGTCGCGCGGATGTTGCCGGTCGCCTACGCCGTGGGGGCCCTCCTTATGCTGATGAGTGTGATCCTGATCTACGCCGACATCGTCAACCCGGTCTCCATCTCATGACCTCACCCCACGAAACCGCTCTCTGGCAGTTCTCCCCGGCCACGAGCACCGTCACCGGCGCTCACGCTTTCGCGGGGACCCCGAGATGACCGACCTCGGCCTCCCGGCAATGCCGCCCCCGGTGCTCGCGCCGCGCCGCAAGACCCGCAAGATCAAGGTCGGCAAGGTCGATGTCGGCGGCGACGCCCCGATCTCGGTCCAGTCGATGACCACGACCCTGACGTCTGACGTCAACACGACGCTTCAGCAGATCGCCGAGCTCACTGCGGCCGGTTGCGACATCGTCCGGGTGGCGTGCCCGAGCCAGGACGATGCCGACGCGCTGGCCGAGATCGCCCAGCACTCGCAGCTGCCGGTCATCGCCGACATCCACTTCCAGCCGAAGTATGTCTTCGCGGCGATCGACGCGGGCTGCGCCGCGGTCCGGGTCAACCCCGGCAACATCCGTAAGTTCGATGACCAGGTGGGCGCGATCGCCAAGGCTGCCAAGGATGCCGGCGTCTCGATCCGCATCGGTGTCAACGCCGGATCGCTCGACAAGCGCATCTATGACAAGTACGGCAAGGCGACGGCGGAGGCGCTCGTGGAGTCTGCGGTCTGGGAGGCCTCGCTGTTCGAGGAGCACGACTTCCACGACTTCAAGATCTCGGTCAAGCACAACGATCCCGTCGTGATGGTGCAGGCATACGAGATGCTCTCGGCGCGCGGTGACTGGCCGCTGCACCTCGGCGTCACGGAGGCCGGACCGGCGTTCCAGGGCACGATCAAGAGCGCCACGGCCTTCGGCGCCTTGCTGAGCCAGGGCATTGGCGACACGATCCGGGTCTCGCTGTCCGCGCCGCCGGTCGAGGAGGTCAAGGTCGGGCTGCAGATCCTGCAGTCGCTCAACCTGCGCGAGCGCAAGCTCGAGATCGTGTCGTGCCCGTCGTGTGGTCGCGCCCAGGTCGATGTCTACACACTCGCCGAGGAAGTCACCGCCGGGCTTGAGGGCATGGAGGTCCCGCTGCGCGTCGCCGTGATGGGCTGCGTCGTGAACGGACCGGGGGAGGCCCGCGAGGCCGACCTCGGTGTGGCCTCCGGCAACGGCAAGGGTCAGATCTTCGTCAAGGGTGAGGTCATCAAGACGGTGCCGGAGTCCAAGATCGTCGAGACCCTGATCGAGGAAGCGCTGCGTCTGGCCGAGGGCATGGAGCCGGTCGAGGGCGGATCGCCGGCTGTGTCGGTTTCCTGAGCCGTTCTGCTGGCCTGCCGGGTTCGCGGTGACATAGCGACCTTTCGGCCCCCGGGATAGGTGGCTGACTCACCGCTTCACCAGGGATTGCGGAGTGCGGTCGGGCTTCTCAAGCTAACCCCGGGCCGCTCGCCGACGTACGCTGTGATCACCACCATGGGAGGCGCTGTGCTCAGGACGACGACGCACGTCCGTCCGCTGACGCCATCTGACCTGACCGAGCTGCACGCGCTCCTGGACCGCGATCCCCTGGTCAACCTGTTCGTACGCAATCGAGTCGACGCGACCAAGCTCCAGACCCGCTGGCTGGGCGGTCAGGTGTGGGGATACTTCGAGGACGATGTGCTGGTGTCCGCCTGCCATGCCGGCGCCAATGTCGTACCGGTCCAGGCGACCCCCGCCGCGATCGAGGCCTTCGCGGAGCGGGCCGTCGCCGACAACATACGGCCGTCGTCGATCGTCGGTCCCAGGGACGCGGTGCTGCCGATGTGGAAGCTGCTCGAACCGCACTGGGGGCCGGCACGCTCGCCCCGCATCGACCAGCCGTTCCTGGTGCTCGAGCGTGACAGCAGGCTACGCCCAGATCCGCGCGTACGTCCGGTCGTCCTGGACGAGTTCGACACGGTCTATCCCGCGTGCGTTGCGATGTTCACCGAAGAGGTCGGCGTCGACCCCGAGGTGGGCAACCGCAGCGGCTACCGGGCGCGGGTGGCTCAGCTGATCTCGCAGGGTTGGTCGTTCGCGATCATCGAGGACGGTGAGGTGCTCTTCAAGGCCGAGGTCGGAGCTGCCGCGCCCTACGCGTGCCAGCTGCAGGGTGTCTATGTCCGTCCGGACCTGCGCGGCCGGGGGATCGCCGCACCGGCGCTCGCCGCGGTCGTGGAGCAGGTTCGGGCGACGGTCTCGCCGATCGTCACGCTGTACGTCAACGACCACAACACCGCGGCACGTCGGGCATACGAGCGAGTCGGCTTCAGGCACACGACGACATTCGCGTCGATCCTGCTCTGAGCGGCCGCGCCGCTACGCTGACCCCATGGGTCGTGACATCAAGTTCCTTGCCGGCATCTTCACGATCTCCGGAGTGCTTCACTTCGTGAGTCCTCGGACATACGAGGCGATCGTCCCCAGGGTCCTTCCCTACAAGCGCGAGCTCGTGCTCGTCTCGGGTGTCGTCGAGGTGGCATGCGCCGCGATGATGCTGCATCCACGCACACGTCGGGCGGGGGGTCTCGCCTCGGCGGGTCTGCTCGTGGCGGTGCTCCCCGCCAATGTGCAGATGACGGTCGACAGCGCCCGCGACGATCGCAAGCCCTGGTGGTTCACGCTCGGCACGATCCTGCGACTTCCGCTGCAGGTGCCGATGATCCGCATCGCGTTGAGGGCCGCCACGTCCTAGGTCGGATCCCTCGGCGCGGCCCGATAGGCTCGTCGCCATGCGTATGTCCCGGCTCTTCCTGCGTACTCTCCGCGACGATCCGGCCGACGCGGAGGTGCCGAGCCACAAGCTCCTGATCCGTGCCGGTTATGTGCGCCGTGTGGCACCCGGAATCTATTCGTGGCTGCCGCTCGGGCTGAGGGTCCTCGCCAAGGTCGAGAGGATCATCCGCGAGGAGATGGAGTCGTTCGGCGCGCAGGAAGTACGCTTCCCGGCCCTGCTGCCGCGTGAGCCCTACGATGTCTCCGGCCGGTGGACCGACTACGGCCCCAACGTGTTCCGGCTCAAGGACCGCAAGGGCAACGACATGATGCTCGGTCCGACGCACGAAGAGTTCTTCACGCTGCTGGTCAAGGACCTCTATTCGTCCTACAAGGATCTGCCGCTGCACATCTATCAGATCCAGACCAAGTATCGCGATGAGGCGCGTCCTCGGGCAGGCATCCTGCGCGGCCGGGAGTTCATCATGAAGGACTCCTACTCCTTCGACATCGATGATGCCGGCCTCGAGGCCTCCTATCAGGCGCACCGAGAGGCATACGTCCGGATCTTCGACCGGCTCGGCTTCGAGTACGTCATCGTGCACGCGCAGTCCGGCGCGATGGGCGGCTCGGCGAGCGAGGAGTTCCTCGCAGTGTCCGAGACGGGGGAGGACACCTTCGTGCGCTCACCCGGAGGCTATGCCGCCAACGTCGAGGCCGTCACGACCGTCGTGCCGCAAGCGCTCGACCACACCAACTTTCCCGCCGCGCATGCCGAGCAGACTCCCGGCACCCCCACGATCGACACGCTCGTCGAGCACCTCAACGAGGTCTTCCCGCGCGATGACCGGGCATGGGAAGCATCCGACGCGCTCAAGAACGTCCTCGTCATGGTGCGGCAGCCCGACGGCACGCGGGAGCCGCTCGCGATCGGCCTTCCCGGCGACCGGGAGGTCGATGCCAAGCGGCTCGAGGCGGCCCTGTCTCCTGCCGAGATGGAGCCGTTCGAGGACAAGGACTTCGCCACGCACCCCGGCCTGGTCAAGGGTTACATCGGACCGGCCGCACTCGGCAGCGAGAGCGAGACCGGCATCCGATACCTCACCGATCCACGGGTCGTCGATGGCACGCGGTGGGTCACCGGCGCCAACATCCAGGGCTCCCACGTCATCGACCTGGTCGCCGGCCGCGACTTCACCTCCGACGGCACGATCGAGGCCGCCGAGGTCCGCGCCGGCGATCCCGCGCCCGACGGCTCGGGTCCGCTCGAGCTCGCGCGTGGCATCGAGATGGGACACATCTTCCAGCTCGGCCGCAAGTATGCGAGGCGTTGGATCTCAAGGTGCTCGACGAGAACGGCAAGCTCGTCACCGTCACGATGGGCTCGTATGGAGTGGGCGTGTCCCGGGCAGTGGCCGCAGTTGCGGAGTATGCGCACGACGACCTCGGTCTGGTGTGGCCCAAGGAGCTGTCACCCTTCGACGTGCACCTCGTCGTGGCCGGCAAGGACGAGGCCGTCGTCGCAGGAGCTGAGGAGCTCTATGCCGAGCTGATCGGCTCGGGCCTCGACGTTCTGTTCGATGACCGCCTGGGCAAGGTCTCGCCCGGTGTGAAGTTCAAGGACGCCGAGCTGATCGGTGTTCCGACGATCGTCGTGGTCGGCAAGGGGTACGTGGACGGTGTCGTCGAGGTCAAGGACCGAGCGACGGGTGAGCGTACCGATGTCGCGCTCGCCGATGTCGTCCACACCGTCCTCGCCAAGGGAGCGCAGTGAATCGGATCAAGGCAGCCGCACGTCGTCGTCTCGGCGTGACCGACCTCGAAGCCAGGCTGGCGGCGTCGAAGAGACAGCGGGCACACGCGAAGTCGACTCTCGCTGAGCTTCGCGCCCGGCACAAGGAGCAGGGCAAGGAGGTCCGCAGGCTGGGCAGGCGGCTCGAGCACACGCAGGCCGACATGCACAGCCTGCTCGACCTCGTCGCCGGCAACACCGAGCTCTCACCAGAGGTGAGTCGCGTGCTGCTGCACGTGACCTCCCGGAGACTGACGATGATCCGGGTCCCTGCGCTCATCGAGATGTGCGGAATCGTGGCAGATCTCAAGGAGCGAGGCGTGGAGGGCTCGTTCCTGGAGACCGGGACAGCCATGGGTGGTTCCGCGATCCTGCTGACGGCGCTCAAGGAGCCGGACCGCGAGCTGGCGGTCTACGACGTGTTCGGGCAGATCCCGCCGCCCACCGAGGCCGACGGCGAGGACGTCCACCAGCGCTACGACACGATCGTCAAAGGCGAGGCCAAAGGGCCAGGGGGCAGCGACTACTACGGCTACCAGGATGACCTCCTGGGCAAGGTCGCCGCAGCGTTCACCTCCGCCGGCTACCCGGTGGAGGACAACCGGGTCCGCCTGGTCCAGGGCCTGTTCGAGGACACCTTGACCCCGGATGGGCCGGTTGCCTTCGCGCACCTTGACGGCGACTGGTACGAGTCGACCATGGTGTCGTTGGAGCGCGTGGTCCCGCACCTGAGCGTCGGGGGTGTGTTGCTGGTCGACGACTATCACTCGTGGTCGGGCTGTGCCCGGGCCGTTGATGAGTTCTTCGCCGAGCGTGCCGACTTCGAGCGTGTCGATGGCACGCGTCTGCGCCTCGTCCGCACGTCCGCGGCTCAGGACTGAGCCGGCAGCCCGGGGAACGCCCGTGGCTGTGCACCCCAGGCGAGCTCGGCCAGGGCGGCGCGGCGCAGCTCGCGGGTGGCGAAGGCCCGCAGCTCGCCGCTGCTCTCACCCGTCAGGGTCAGGCAGGCGGCGGCGACGTCCCGCTCGACCCTCCGCGCTTGTGAGAGCGCCTGTGCCTTCGTGCGGAGCGGGCCAACGTCGTATGTCAGAGCGGTCGCGACCGGTTCGACACCCAGGTCGTCCAGGCGTGCGAGCAGCCGGTCACGCAGGTTGCGGTGCAAGGCGTACGACCTGCGGGCCCGGTTGGCAAGGTCGTCGAAGCGGGCCCCGATCACGGGGTAGAGCCACACGGCCTCGTGCTCGATCGCCAGCCAGTCCTGTAATGCCTCGGCCGATGTCATCGCAGCCCCGCGACTTCTCGAGCGCACTGGGTGAGCCCGGCGGACATGGAGGCCAGCACCCGCGCGAGATCCGGTGACACGGCCTTGGCCGAATCGGCAGCCCGGGCCTTCGCTGCGTCGGAGTATGCCGCCGACAGGGCTTTGACAGCCTTGGGCCGGTCGGCCGGGGGGGGAGCGACATCGGGGATCTTCGCGGCGACACCGACGGCCTCCGCGTGCTCGGTGCTGATCGCGATGAACCGTCGGAGCCGCAGGTCGCGGTGGGTCGAGGCGGTCGCTTCGACCCTGGCGAGCAGCGCGTTCTGGTCGGCAGCGGCTCCGGAGATGATCTGGTCGTCAGCGGGGTCCGGCTCGGGGTGAGGCTCGACGCCGATGCCGCGGGCCAGGTCGTCCAGGGTGTGGCCCAGGGCCGCAGCGCCGAGCCCGGCCGCGACGACGGCAGAGGCGATCCCGGTGCCGAGAAGCGCGCGTCGGCTGATCACCCCGGCAGGCTAGCCCACGAGTGACGTTCACCGGAGCACCGCCGGTTCGGTAGGGTGGACACCGACACTGATGCCGGTGCCGACAACAGAACACGGAGGAAGAGCCATGGACGATCGATTGGCGAACCTCGTCTCTGAATGTGTGTCGGATCTCGCCCTCGATGTCGAGGCGATCGAGCTGACTCCGGCGGGCAACAAGCGGGTGCTGCGTATCGCCCTGGATCGCGACGGCGGCGTCGGCATCGACCACATCACAGCCGCCACCCGCGCGCTGTCCGAGGCGCTGGACTCCTCTGAGGCGATGGGTTCGCAGCCCTACACGCTCGAGGTCACCTCACGCGGCGTGGACCGACCGCTGACCGCACCGCGCCACTGGCGCCGCAATGCCGGCCGCCTGGTGCGGCTGCGGCTCACCGACGACTCATCGATCGACGGTCGCATCGGCGACAGCGACGATCAGGGCGTCCACATCGAGGGCCGCAGCGGCAGCCAGCGCCTCACCTATGACCAGATCAACACCGCGCTCGTGCAAACCGAGCTCAACAGGAAGGACGCCTGACATGGACATCGACATGGCTGCATTGCGCGCCCTCGAGCACGAGAAGGACATCTCCTTCGAGGTGGTCGTTGAGGCCATCGAGACGGCTCTGCTGTCCGCCTATCACAAGAGCGGCGGCTCCCACACCAACGCGCGAGTCGAGCTCAACCGCAAGACCGGGCACGTCACGGTGTGGGCCAAGGAGCGCATCGAGGTCGAGCCCGAGCTGCGACCCGAGCCCGCCGAGGCCGGCGAAGCACGAGACGGTGAGGCGCCCGAGACCCCCGCGCCGAGGCCGGCGCCGCAGTACACCCCTGAGTTCGACGACACACCCGACGACTTCGGCCGATTCGCCGCGACGATCGCGCGCCAGCTCATCATGCAGCGCATCCGTGATGCCGAGGACGAGTCGAAGTACGGCGAGTTCGCCGGCAAGGTCGGGGACATCGTCTCCGGTGTCATCCAGCAGGGCCGCAGCCCCGGCGACGTGATGCTCGACCTCGGCAGGATCGAAGCCATTCTGATCGCATCCGAGCGTGTGCCTGAGGAGAAGTACGCCCACGGCGAGCGGCTCAAGGCATACGTCTATGAGGTCGAGAAGGGGCTGCGCGGACCCCGCGTCAAGGTCTCCCGCACCCACCCCAACCTGGTGAAGCTGTTGTTCGCCCTCGAGGCTCCCGAGATCGCCGACGGGTCCGTCGAGATCGTCGCGATCGCCCGTGAGGCGGGTCATCGCAGCAAGATCGCGGTACGCGGCAACGTGTCTGGCGTCAACGCCAAGGGCTCGTGCATCGGCCCGATGGGCCAGCGCGTCCGCAACGTGATGCACGAGCTGCATGGTGAGAAGATCGACATCGTCGACTACAGCGACGATCCGGCCGAGTTCATCGCGCACGCGTTGTCGCCGTCCCAGGTCAAGGGGGTCACGCTGGTCGATCCGGCGACCCGATCGGCGCGTGTCGTCGTACCGGACTTCCAGCTCTCGCTCGCGATCGGCAAAGAGGGCCAGAACGCCCGTCTCGCGGCCAAGCTCACTGGCTGGCGCATCGACATCCGTTCGGACACCGAGGCGCCGCGGGCCGAGGGCGCCTGAGGCCATGGCGCGACCGCCTCGCGAAACGGGTAGACTGGACGAGGTCGTTCGTACCTGCATCGGTTGCAGGCAGCGTGCGGACAAGACCAATCTGGTGCGAGTCGTCGCAGTTCAGGAGTCCACGACCTCGGTCGTGACGCCCGATCCGCGCGGAACGCTGCCGGGTCGAGGGGCGCACCTGCACCCCACGCACCGGTGCCTGGACCTCGCCACCCGCCGCAAAGCGTTCGGTCGGGCCCTTCGAATCGAAGGTCCGCTCGATCTGAGCGCAGTGGTGGCTCTGATGGAGGAATCGGGTCCAACAGCTTGACCACAAGGAATGCACACTGCGTTCCCCGACATGAATACGGAGCATTCGCTCATGACATCCCGATGAGTACTGCGCGATGAGTACTGCGCAATGAGCACGTTCGTCAACTAGTGGTCTGATCTCCTTCGGGGTCGGACCCCCCTGAAGGAGAAGAGTGGCTGTAAGAGTCCACGAGCTCGCACGCGAGTTCGGTGTTGAGAGCAAGGTCGTCCTGTCCACCCTGAAAGACATGGGTGAGTACGTGAAGTCGGCCTCCTCGACCGTAGAAGCCCCCGTCGTCCGGCGCCTCAACGAGGAGCACGGCGAAGCCCTGCGCTCGCAGGGCGCCAAGAAGTCCGCTGGCAAGCCCGCCGCCAAGAAGGCCGCACCGGCCGATCCGCAGAAGGCGGCAAGTGCCCCCACCGCCGCTCCGGACATCGCTCCGGCTGAGGTCGCAGAGGCTGCCCCGGCTGCCCCGGCGCGTACGCCCGGACCCATGCCCGGTCCTCGGGTCGCCCCGACGCCGGAGCCAGTGCCCGAGCCGGTCGCCGAAGCACCCGCTCCTGCGCCGGAAACCACGGTCGAGGCGCCTGCTGCTGCGACCGCACCGGCACCGGCTGCTCCCGGTCCGCGCCCCGGTCCCAAGGCCCCGGGCGCACGACCGGGCAACAACCCGTTCTCGTCCACGCAGGGCATGCAGCGCGCCCCGCGCCCGCCGGCCGCACGTGCTGACGGGGCTGCTCCGGCAGCTCCGGGCATGCCGCGTCCCAACCCGGCGATGATGCCGCGCCTGGCCGGCCTCTCGGCCCGCCGACTGGGCGCGGCGCGCCCGGACGCGGTGGACCCGGCGGTGCCCCCGGTCGCGGTGGCCCCGGTGGGGCACCGGGTCGCGGCGCTCCCAGCGGAGGTGGCGGCGGGTTCGCCGGTCGCCCCGGTGGTGGCGGTGGCGGAGGAGCCCCGGGCCGTGGCGGTCCCGGTGGCGGAGGCGGCTTCAGTGGGCCCCCGCGCACGGGTGGTCCCGGCGGTCGCAACACCCGTGGCGGCACGCAGGGCGCGTTCGGTCGCGCCGGTGGGCCGGTCCGACGTGGACGCAAGAGCAAGCGCGCGAAGCGTCAGGAATTCGATCAGATGCAGGCGCCGGCCATCGGCGGTGTCCGCGTCCGCAAGGGCAACGGCGAGACCGTACGTCTGACCCGCGGCTCCTCGCTGGCGGACTTCGCCGACAAGATCGGCGGCGACTCCGCGTCGCTCGTCGAGGTGCTGTTCCACCTCGGCGAGGTCGTCACGGCGACCCAGTCGGCCAATGACGAGACGCTGCTGCTGCTGGGCGAAGAGCTCAACTACAACGTCGAGGTCATCTCCCCGGAGGACGAGGATCGCGAGCTGCTCGAGTCGTTCGACATCGAGTTCGGTGAGGACGAGGGCAACGAGGACGATCTCGAGGCCCGTCCGCCGGTCGTGACTGTCATGGGTCACGTCGACCACGGCAAGACCAAGCTCCTCGACGCGCTGCGCAGCAGCAACGTCGTGGACAAGGAGGCCGGCGGCATCACCCAGACCATCGGTGCCTACCAGGTCGCGACCGAGGTCGACGGCACCGAGCGTCGCATCACGTTGATCGACACACCGGGCCACGAGGCGTTCACCGCCATGCGTGCCCGTGGCGCC
>NZ_JBBJMJ010000004.1:0-186362 GCF_037719875.1 Aeromicrobium sp.
GCGTGCACATGACCTGCATGCCCACTCCTCCGACGTCGATGACAGCCGATGTCAGGGTGACGGCAGCCACGGGGCCGCGGACGTGAGCGATCATCGAGCGGCCCCCGTGCCCGAGGCGCGCGAAAGCTGAGCGTCGATCGCGTCCTGGAGGCGGGTCTGTGCTCCCCCGCGCCAGATGTGGCAGATCGCCAACGCGAGCGCGTCGGCCGCATCGGCCGGACGAGGCGCCTCGCTGAGCCGCAGCAGCCGAGTGACCATCTGGGTGACCTGGGCCTTGTCGGCACGGCCGCTGCCGGTCACCGCCGCCTTGACCTCGCTGGGCGTGTGGAGCTGGACGGGTATGCCGTGCCGGGCCGCGACGACCATGGCGATGCCGCTGGCCTGCGCGGTGCCCATCACGGTGCGGACGTTGTGCTGGCTGAAGACTCGCTCGACTGCGACGACATCGGGGCGGTGCTCGAGGACGCTCGCCTCGATGGCCTGCTCGAGCTGGTGGAGGCGCCGCGACACATGCAGGTCCGGAGGCGTTCGGAGCACACCGACGTGCACCATCGTGAGGGGACGGCCGACGCTGCCATCCACGACGCCAACCCCGCACCTGGTCAGGCCGGGGTCGATCCCGAGGACCCTCATGCCGGGACCGCCGTGCATACCGAACGCATGTTCGACAGCCTAGATGGCGCCCGAGTCAAGAAGCCGACGACGCGCCGAGCGATCAGGGTCACCCGTCGGACTACTGCACCTGGGCCATGACCTCGTCGGAGGCGTCGAAGTTGGCGAACACGTTCTGCACGTCGTCGCTGTCCTCGAGCGCGTCGATGAGCCTCATGATCTTGGTCGCTGCGTCGACGTCTACCTCGACCGTCACGGTCGGCACGAACGATGCATCCGCCGAGTCGTAGTCGAGTCCGGCGTCCTGCAGGGCCGTGCGGACCGCCACCAGGTCAGTCGGCTCGCAGATGACCTCGAACGACCCGTCGAGGTCGTTGACGTCCTCGGCTCCCGCGTCGAGGACGGCGAGCAGGACGTCGTCCTCGTTGGTCTGACCGCCCTCCTGCTCGGCCGGGACGATGATGACGCCCTTGCGGTGGAACATGTAGGACACCGAGCCGGGGTCGGCCATCGTGCCGCCATTGCGCGTCATCGCCGTGCGCACCTCCATCGCGGCGCGGTTGCGGTTGTCGCTCAGGCACTCCACGAGCAGTGCGACACCACCGGGGGCATATCCCTCGTACATGATCGTGATGTAGTCGACCGCGTCATCGCCCAGGCCTCCGCCGCGCTTGACCGCGCGGTTGATGTTGTCGAGCGGGACCGAGGACTTCTTGGCCTTCTGGACTGCGTCATACAGCGTCGGGTTGCCGTCGAGGTCCGGGCCGCCGGCGCGTGCGGCGACCTCGATGTTCTTGACGAGCTTGGCAAACATCTTGCCGCGTCTGGCGTCGACGATGGCCTTCTTGTGCTTGGTCGTCGCCCACTTGGAGTGGCCTGACATCGGCGGTCCCCTCTTCTACGTTGAACGTTCCTACGCCTGCTTGACGAGGTCGACGAAGTAACGGTGAATGCGATCGTCGCTCCCGACTTCGGGATGGAACGAGGTCGCCATCAGGTTGCCTTGCCGAACGGCGACGATTCTACCGGCGGCCTGGCCGGTTGGGATCGTCGCGAGGCCATCCACCCCGGATCCGAGCGACTCGACCCATGGGGCGCGGATGAAGACGGCGTGGACGGGATCGGTGAATCCATCGAACTCGATGTCCCCTTCGAAGGAGTCGACCTGACGTCCGAAGGCGTTGCGCCTGACCGTGATGTCGAGGCCGCCGAGCGTCTCCTGCCCCACGATGCCATCCTCGATCCGATCGGCCAGCATGATCATGCCTGCGCACGTCCCGAAGGTTGGCATGCCGCCGCGGATGCGCTCGGCCAGTGGGTCGAACAGCTCGAACGACCGGGCCAGCTTGTACATCGTGGTCGACTCGCCGCCAGGCAGGACGAGTGCGTCACAGCGGGCCAGCTCCTCGGGGCGCCGGACCGTGAAGGCCGCGACGCCGAGGTCGCCGAGGGCCCGCAGGTGCTCGCGGACGTCACCCTGCAGGGCGAAGACGCCGATCGACGGGGAAGACACCGCGAAAGTCTACTGGTGTGAGCCGTCGTGCCGGCGGCGGCGGCGTGAGAGACGAATCTCCAGGGGATACGCCGCCGCCGCCGCTCCCTCTCGGACATCCCTCCCGATTGGGTTCGACGGAGGCGAGCAGTCCGCAGACGACGAACGTCGTGCAGGTCGTGCTCCCTCTGTCACCGCCTCGTTGTGTGAGGCACTCCCATACCTCGACGCGACGACAGGTAAATCATACGCTTCGGGCCCCGAATTCACTACGCAGAGCAGATTTCACCCCGTCCGACGCGTCCCGCCCATGTGTCGCCGCGGGAGCTTGGCTGCCAGACATGCGATGAAGACCGCGCCGGCGACCGCGCCGATCGGCGACCCGACCAGGAAGCCGACCCATGGGATCACCGCGACGACCTTGTCGACGGACGTCACCTCATAGGACTCGACATCCGGAACCCCCGAGGCGTCGGCCTTCAACGTCAGGCGGATGCTGGCGCCGTAGGGCTCGACGGTCGTGACTCGATGCGTCACCCGCGTGCCCCGCCTGTCATCCACGCTGACGATGTCCCCCACGCCGACGTCCCCTGCCGACACCTTTCTCGCCAGCACGAGATCGCCCGATGAGATCGCCGGCTCCATCGAGCCGGAGTCGAAGGCGATCGGCGTCAGTCCGGCGGCGAGCACGACGATCGTCGAGCTGATGAAGAGCAGGCCCAGAAGGGCCGCGACGACGAGCAGGGCTGAGCGCCAGAACCACGCGGTGCGTGCGCTGCTCCTGGCCCTGCGCCGTCCAGCCTCGGCCATCGCTGTTCCCCCGGGTCTCCGTGTCGGCGATGATCGTATCGTCAGGAGCAGGTGCTCACGACAGACAGGAAGACCGCATAGTTCTTGGCGTTCGACTGGACCGATGCCCAGGTGGCCGAGCCGTAGGCGATGCGCGCCTCGACGGTGAAGCGACCCGAGGTGCCAGCCGTTGTGTAGGCCTTGGACAGCGTGGTCGCGCTCACGGTCTCGGTGAGCGAGCCGCCGGTCCCGTAGTGGATGACGTAGCTGGTGGCGCCCGACACCGCGGTCCAGTTGAGTCGAACCGATCCACGGGCAACGGTTCCACAGGTCACTACCGGCGCAGGCACCTTCCGAGCTGTGAACGTGGTGCCGCTGACAGTGGCCGGATTGAGCCAGGCGGCTGTCGCGGGCGACGCCACGACGAGGGAGGCACCTGCCGCCATGACAACCGCGGCGCGTACGACTGACCGCGACGTCCTCGACTTCTCGGCACGACGTGCGCCCCTGCGCCGTTCACCCGGCCCGGACCGGCCACCACCCGGATCGCCCGGACCGGTCGAAGACCTCCGGAAGACCAGGCCGAGCATCCCGGCGACATACAGACCGAGCACGAACAGGCCGGCCGGGCTCGCCGCCGCGCTGACCACGTGTCCGGCCTTGGGCACGTGGAACAGCACCCGCTCTGCGCGCTGCACGGAGTAGGTCTCTGTGTCCGCTGCCGTGTTGGCGTCACCCTTCAACGTCAGCTGCCCGGCCGCCCCCCGGTCAGTCATGCTCACCAGCCGGTGCGTCACGCGATTGCCATTCGCATCGACCACGGACACGACGTCTCCGCGTTCCAGCGAGCCGACGTCGACCGTACGCGCAACCGCGAGATCGCCGGTATGGATGGCCGGAGACATCGACCCGGATCTGAAGACCAGCGGTTTGAACCCGAAGGCGAACGAAGCGACCGTGGCGATGATGCAGAGCACACCGAGCAGCGCCCCGACGGTCAAGAAGACCTCCCGGGCGCCGTGCGCGATGGCGTGTCGTGTCATGACAGGTCTGAAGTCCCTGTAGCTGTGAAGGTCACCGTGGCCGTCTTGCCCTGCAAGGCATTCGACGCTGCTGCGTCGAACGTGACCTGGAAGCACAAGGCCTCGGTGCCGGCGGCGGCAAGCGGTCCGCGCTTGGGGACAATCACCGTTGTCGTTGTGTTCGTGAGCACCGCCGCACTCACGATGACGGTGCCGCCCGTGCACGTGCTGGTGTTTCCAGTGCCGCTCCTGGTGCCACCGGCCACGACAGCGAGCTTGAGTGCGGCGGCGGTGGCAAAGGTGGACGCATCCGTTCCGGCGAGCCCACCCGCGACCGAGTACTTGAAGGTGGTCGAACCGTTGTTCTTGATCGTGAGCAACTCCGCCGAGCTGCTGCCCGGCGTCATGTTGGACATGCTCAATGTCGTGGTCGCGACGTCGTCGACGTTGTTGACCTTCAGGTCAAGCGTGCCCGAGGTGAACGACGTGCCACTGATGATCGAGTCATCGGTCCAGAACGCAAACGTCCCGATCGAGCCGATGCCGAGAGCGACGCCGAGGCTCAGCAGAGCGCGGACCCGGACTGACGTCACACCGCTGGCGAGACGTCTGGTGTTCCTATGAAGTGACATCGATTTCTTCCTCAATTGTTTTCTTCTGACGTCCGCGGATCGCACCCAGGAACATGGTGGCGGCACAGGTGAGCAGTCCGATCACCACGACCGTCAGTGCGAGCTGACGTTGAGTGCTCGTGACGACGTTCGTGACCCGGCCCAGGTACGGCACTGAGTACCACCGCTCCCCCTTGATCTGTTCGACTCGCACCGGCATGGCGTCGGGCGCGCTGTTGGCGTCGCCCTGCGTCCGGAACACCGGGCGTCCCTCACGGTCCGCGCCTTGGCCCACCACTCGGTGGGTGACGACCGTCGGTTCTCCGGATTCGAGCTGAAAGGTGATCACGGTGCCCACGCCTATCTCTTTGGCGTCGACCGGTCTGACCACGACCAGAGTTCCAGCGGACATGCCGGGCTCCATCGAACCGGTCAGGACGGTGTAGGGCGTGGCTCCGGCAAGCCGTGGGACAAGCACCGAGACCGCCAGCACGAGGAGCAAGGCAGACAGGACGAACCAGGCGAATACCTGGCTCAGCCACCCGGTGATGCTGAGATGTTCGGCGCGGCGCTTGGACATGTGCTCCCTGACCTGGTGGCGAATGCGCCGGGCGGCGAATGCGTCCCCTGGGACCCACCGACGCCCGGCGACCAGCGCCGAACAGATCAGATCAGTTGTGAACCTGCTCGGCGGAGACAGTGATGTCGTCCAGCACCGTCGTCAGATCCTGGGACTCATCGCCCGATGTCGGGTCGAACGTCACGGAGATCGTGGCCGTGACGGTGCTTCCGTTGCTCGTCTCGGTGATCTCACTCGGGATGGCCGTGCCCCCGATCGTGTAGGTGGCGTCTGCGGTGATGTCAGCGGACAGATCGTTGGCCGGCGTGAAGCTGGCGTCGGTCACCTCCAGCGAGGCGCGCAGGTGATTTCCGACGGCAGTGATGTCAAACGTGCACACCTTGCTGATGACATCGCCGGGAACGAGGGAGTCGCCGGCTCCGTAAGCCTCACCAGCCTCGTCCTCGAGCGCGTCGAACGTCCACCCATCACCGCAGTCCGGAGTGCTGAGGCTGATCTTGCCGCTGGCGATGTCGCCGCCATCGACATCGGTGTCCGCCGTCCAGTATGCGAGTGTGCCGGCGCCCCCGAGCAGCAGAATTCCAGCAATGGCTGCCGCGGCAGCACCCTTGGTTGACTTCTTCATTTGTTTTTCTCCCCGTGCAAATGGGCACAGCGACCTGGGTCAGCTGTGCTACTGATGTGTGCTCCCGCAGACATCCTGACGCACAAAGATCCGAGCAACATAATTTTCGCCCGAAGATGGTCATAACGAACCATGTGGTCGGGACCTAGGTCCCGACCACAGAGCGAAGCGAGACAAGAGCCCCGGGCGAAGCCCGGGGCTCTTGTAAGTCGCAGGGCGGCGAGGCCGCCGATCTCACCAGCCGCGTTCAGCGAGGCGGTGGGGCTCGGGGATGTCATCGACGTTGATGCCGACCATGGCCTCACCGAGGCCGCGGGAGACCTTGGCGATGCCGTCAGGATCGTCGAAGAACGTCGTGGCCTTGACGATCGCCTCGGCCCGCTCGGCCGGGTTGCCGGACTTGAAGATGCCCGAACCCACGAACACGCCCTCGGCGCCGAGCTGCATCATCATCGCCGCATCGGCCGGAGTCGCGATGCCACCAGCGGTGAACAGCACGACAGGCAGCTTGCCGTTCTCGGCAACTTCCTTGACCAGCTCAAAGGGAGCCTGCAGCTCCTTGGCCGCGACGAACAACTCGTCCTCGGCCAAGGTGCCCAGGCGGCGGATCTGTGCACGGATCTGCCGCATGTGCGTCGTCGCGTTGGAGACATCGCCCGTGCCGGCCTCACCCTTGGACCGGATCATCGCCGCACCCTCAGTCAGCCGGCGCAACGCCTCACCCAGATTGGTCGCACCACACACGAACGGCACGGTGTAGTTCCACTTGTCGATGTGGTTGGCGTAGTCAGCCGGAGTCAGGACCTCGGACTCATCGATGTAGTCCACACCCAGCGACTGCAGCACCTGAGCCTCGACGAAGTGGCCGATGCGGGCCTTGGCCATCACCGGGATGCTGACTGCCTCGATGATGCCGTCGATCAGGTCGGGATCGGACATCCGGGCCACACCACCCTGCGAACGGATGTCGGCCGGCACTCGCTCCAGCGCCATCACCGCGACGGCTCCCGCGTCCTCGGCGATCTTGGCCTGCTCAGCATTGACGACATCCATGATGACGCCGCCCTTGAGCATCTCTGCCATGCCGCGCTTGACCCGCGACGTACCGACCGTGGTTGCTTCGTTGCTCACTGCTGTGTCCTTCGTAGGTGGCCCAAATGATCAACTCGAGTCTACTCCGCGCGGAGTTTCTCAGAGACGGCCGGACGCACCACGGACTGCGGGAGTCAGCGCCGGGTCACATTGCGCAGCCTGCGCCGCGGAAGGGGCGCGGTGTCGGCCGCGACGAGCATGTCATCGAGCCGGGTGAGCTTGCGGCGCACGCGACCTTGGCGCGCTCCGTCCCGCCGTTCGACCCGATCGATCGCACGCCAGCCATGGACGTCGATCGCGGCCGGGGTGCGGGAGGCGACCAGCTCGCCGAGCGCGCGCTGCGATCCGACCGGATCGGTCAGCAGCCCGGCATTGAAGTCCGCGATGAGGTGCTCCACGGTCTCCTGGGAGCATGACTTGTTGGTGCCGATGAATCCGGTGGGGCCGCGCTTGATCCATCCCACCGCGTATGTGCCCGGGGTGCCCTCGACTCGCCCCCCGGCGTTGGGGATGACGCCGGCCAGCGCATCGAACGGCAGGTCCGGGACAGGAGCGCCGCGATAGCCGATCGATCGGAGGACGAGGCCCGTCGTGATGGTCTCGACCTCGTCGGTCGGGACCGGCCGCACGACCCCGTCGTCGATCACGAGCTCGTTGCGTCGCACCTGCAGCCCGGTGACGCGGTCGGCGCCGAGCAGCTCGGTCGGAGAGGTCGTGAACCGGAACACGATCCGGCGGTTCCCTTGACGGGCCGGCCGCGCCGCAGCGACGTGCAGAGCGGCGAGCTTCTGCGCGACGGTCGCATCATCGACCGGCTCGTCGGTCGGGTCAGCACCCTCGACGACGATGTCGATGTCGTCACGGCTGAGCAGACCGATCAGCTCGGGAAGAGTGAAGGCGGCCTGCGCTGCACCGCGCCGTCCGAGCAGCACGATCTCCCTGACCGAGCTCTCCCGGAGTGCCTCGAGTGCATGGTCGGCGATGTCGGTGGAAGCCAGGCGGTTGGGATCGGTCGCCAGTATTCGGGCGACATCGAGGGCGACGTTGCCGTTGCCGACAATCACGACGCGCTCGCCGCTCAGGTCGAAGACCCGATCCGCGTGATCGGGGCGCCCGTTGTACCAGGCGACGAAGGCTGTGGCGGTCCCGCTGCCGGGCAGCTCCTCCCCTGGTATGCCCAGCGATCGCTCATGTGAGGCGCCCGTCGCGTAGACGACGGCGTGGTGGTGCTCGTCCAGGTCCCGGTGGGAGAGGTCCGAGCCGATCTCGACGTTGAGGAAGTAGCCGAAGCCCTTCTGGTCCTCGATCTGTCCGAAGAGCTTTTCGATGGTCTTGGTGCTCGCGTGATCTGGCGCGACCCCGGCTCGTACCAGGCCATGAGGCGTCGGGAGCCGGTCGAACACATTGACCTCGACGCCCGGACGCTTGAGCAGCTCATCGGCCGCGTAGAGCGCAGCCGGTCCGGATCCGACAATCGCCACTCGCAGGATGCCCCTGGCCGGGTCCTTGGCCAGCACCGGCGATACCGGCGCCTGGATCGGATAGGTCCGTTCGCCGACGTGGAACAGGGCGTTGATGTCGACGAAAGGGAGCTGGGACTCCTGCAGCTTCTTGTCCGGCACGATCGCACCGACCGGACATGCCCCGACGCACGCGCCGCAATCGACGCATGAGACTGGATCGATGTAGAGCATCTCGGCCAGACCGAAGTCTGCCTCGTCAGGGGTGGGGTGGATCGCGTTGACGGGGCAGGCGAAGACGCACGAGGCGTCGCCGCAGCAGGCCTGGGTGACGACATGGGTCATGACGCCACCTCCGTCAAAGAGGCACGGTACGGAGGCGGCGTCGTGAACGCCCCACTGTTCCTTCGCTGGCGCTCAGTCACAACGCCACCTCCGTCAAAGAGGCACGGTACGGAGGCGGCGTCGTGAACGCCCTACTGTTCCTTCGCTGGCGCTCAGTCACGACGTCAGCCCTGCGAGAACGCGACCGGCGGCTCGCTGCGGTAGCGCGACGGGCGACCGTCGATCCGGCACAGCTTCCACATCCACCGGGCGATGCGGTTCCGGCGCAGCCCGGACTGCTCGGCCAGCATCCGGACGTCAGCGAAGAGCTCCTGCAGGCGCTCGCGCGACTCGGGAGCCTTCCAGTAGAGATCCTTCATGACCTTGCGCGGGATGCCGAACTCTTGGCGGAACGCCTTGGACGGCACCATGATGACGTCGCACAGGACTCGCATGATGACCGGGAACAGCAAGGCGACGACGAACTTCTCGACACGGCCGAGGCGCGGGGCGTTGCGGCGGATGTAGTGGTGGGCGAACGAGATGTGCCTGGCCTCCTCGGCCACATGGATCTCCATGATCCGCGACAGCACAGGGGGCAGGTCCTTGCCGCTGCGCAGGATGCCCTTCTGCGTGTGATCGATCGGCTCCTCACCCGCGAGCACCCCGATGAAGAATGCGAACGGAACGGCCGAGCCGGCCCACGGCAGAAGGCCCGCGATCTTGCGCATCAGCCAGGGCATGCCGACGACATCGACCCCGATGCGGTTGACCGTCTCCTGGAACATCTGGGTGTGGTGGCATTCCTCGGTGGCCTCGTGCGTCAGGTAGCGATATTCAGGCGAGCCGTTGGGGAGCGTGAAGACGTACTGCATGATGCCGCGGATCAAGATGTTCTCGAACTGCAGACCGACCTTGAGGATGTTGGCCTGGCGCCACTGGCCGATCTCGATCTGGCGAGCCAGAGACTGGGACTGGTACCACGGGTGCGCGCCGAGCGGATCGACGTCGGACGGCAGGACCCAGCGCGGATCGTCGGGAAGCACCTCGAAGTCGGGATGGTCCCACGGGACATCGATGAAGGCGTCGAAGTGCCGGTCGACCGAGGCCTGGGACAAGCCCTCCAGGATGTCGGCATACTGCTCGGCGGTCACGTCGACCGGGATCTCGGGCAGCTCGACAGCGGGGTGATCGATCGTCTGCGACATAGCGGGGCTCCTCGTGAATGGTAGTACTGCCAGCATGCGTCATACCGAGGGTATGTGTCAACGATGATGTCACATAGGGCGTGTCACATACATCTCATCTGGTGTTCATCTCACCGGTGGGAGTCGCGGGAGGGCTCAGATCTTACAAGTTTGTGCCGGTCAAGATCCGAGCCCGGGTTCAGCCACGGCCTGCCTGCGCACGATCAACATGCGCTGCGCGACCGTGATGGCGCTGGCCACGGCGAGCGCCCACAGCGTGATCTCACGCAGGAATGGTGCGTCGAGCAGGCCCGAAAAGCCCGTCATCACCAAGATCGCGACCAGCCGGTCGGATCGCTCCGCGATGCCGCCCTTGGCCGTCATGCCGAGACTCTCGGCGCGGGCACGGGCATATGACGTCAACGAACCGAGCACGAGGCACGCCAGGCTCAGATAGAGGTAGAGCCTGGGGTCGCCGAGATCTGACTCAGGGTTCTCGGTCGCGTAGTAGAGCACCAGACCACCGAAGATCGCAGCATCACCGACGCGGTCGAGCGTCGAGTCGAGGAACGCTCCCCACCTGGACGACTGGCCGGACTTGCGGGCCATGTAGCCGTCCATGAGGTCGCTGAAGACGAAGGCCGTGACCACCAGCACGCCGATCAGGAACTCACCACGCGGGAAGAAGATCAGCGCTCCGGCGGTGACTCCGATCGTGCCGACCCAGGTCACCCAGTCCGGCTTGACGCCGAGCCGCAGCAGCAGGTCTGCGGGCGGCGCGACCACGTTGGTCCAGAACTGGCGAAAACGTTCGAGCATGGCGGTCTACTCCTTGGGCCAGGCGTCCGCGAGCAGCTCGCGGGTCTCGCCCAGCAGTTGAGGCATGGTCTTGGTCCGGCCGATCACCGGCAGGAAGTTGGAGTCGCCACTCCAGCGGGGCACGATGTGCTGGTGCAGGTGTGCGGCGATGCCCGCCCCGGCGACGTTGCCCTGGTTGATTCCGAGGTTGAAGCCCTGCGGGCTGGACACCTCGCGCATCGTGATCATGGCCCGCTTGGTCAGCTCGGCGATCTCGACCGTCTCATCGGTGCTCAGCTCGGTGTAGTCCGCGACATGTCGATAGGGACACACCATGAGGTGCCCGGCGTTGTAGGGATAGAGGTTGAGCACGGCGTATGCCGACTCGCCTCGATGCACGATGAGTCCCTCCACGTCGCCCATCCGCGGGATGCGACAGAACGGGCAGTCCGACTCAGCCGATGAGGTGGGCTTGTCATCGCCCTTGATGTAGCCGATGCGGTGAGGGGTCCACAGACGCTCGAACGCATCCGGCTCCCCCACCCCGCCTTGACCCCCGGTCACATGGGGTGAGTCGGTCATACCTGGACCCGGGTCTCGACCGCCTCGACGATCCGCGCGATCGCATCGTCGATCGCGATGCCATTTTCCTGCTCTCCGCTGCGATAGCGGAACGACACCGCACCGGCATCGATGTCGTTGTCCCCGGCTATGACCATGAACGGCACCTTCTGGGTCTGCGCGTTACGAATCTTTTTCTGCATGCGCTCATCGGAGTCATCGACCTCGACGCGTATGCCCAGGGCCTTGAGCCTGGCCGCCACCGCATAGAGATGTTCGGCATGGCGCTCCGCGACGGGGATGCCGACGACCTGGACTGGCGCGAGCCACGGGGGGAACGCACCCGCGTAGTGCTCGACCAGCACCCCCATGAACCGCTCGATCGAGCCGAACTTGGCCGAGTGGATCATGACCGGCTGCTGGCGAGTCCCGTCCGCGGCGACATATTCGAGGTTGAATCGCTCGGTCGAGGGCTGGTTGAAGTCGTACTGGATCGTCGACATCTGCCAGGTGCGACCAATTGCGTCACGCGCCTGCACCGAGACCTTCGGGCCGTAGTAGGCGGCACCGCCCGGATCGGGCACGAGCTCGAGGCCACTCTCGATGCAGACGTCCTCCAGGACCTTGGTCGCGATCGCCCAGTCCTCGTCCGAGCCGATGAACTTGTCCTTGGATGCATCGCGGGTCGAGAGCTCCAGGTAGAAGTCGTCGAGGCCGAAGTCCCGGAGCAGGCTCAGCACGAAGTCGAGCAGGTGCCGAATCTCATCGGGGGCCTGCTCAGGAGTCACGTAGGAGTGCGAGTCGTCCTGGGCGAAACCCCGGACCCGGGTCAGGCCATGGACGACACCGGACTTCTCGTGGCGGTAGACGTGCCCGAACTCGAAGAGCCGCAGAGGCAGCTCGCGATAGGAGCGTCCACGTGAACGGAAGATCAGGTTGTGCATGGGGCAGTTCATGGCCTTGAGGCGATAGTCGCTGCCATCCACGTCGAGCGCCGGGAACATGCCATCCCCGTAGTAGGGCAGGTGGCCCGAGGTGTGGAACAGCCCCTCCTTGGCGATGTGCGGAGTCCCGACGTAGTCGAAGCCCTCCTCGATGTGGCGCCGGCGGACGTAGTCCTCCATCTCGCGCTTGATGACACCCCCCTTGGGGTGGAAGACCGGCAGGCCCGAGCCGATCTCGTCGGGAAAGCTGTAGAGATCGAGTTCGGTCCCGAGCCGCCGGTGATCCCGGCGCTGCGCCTCCTCGATCCGGTGGAGGTGCTCGTCGAGCGCCTCCTTGGTCTCCCACGCCGTGCCATAGATTCTCTGCAGCTGCTTGTTCTTCTCGTCGCCGCGCCAGTATGCCGCGGCGCTTCGCATGAGCTTGAACGCCGGGATCCGCTTGGTCGTGGGCAGGTGCGGCCCGCGACACAGATCGCTCCAGACCACCGAGCCATCACGTTTGAGGTTGTCGTAGATCGTCAGGCCACCGTCGCCGACCTCGACGCTCGCACCCTCGGCCGCGTCGGTGGCGTTGGACTTGAGGCCGATCAGCTCGAGCTTGTAGGGCTCGCCGGCGAGCTCGCTGCGCGCATCGTCGTCGGAGATCTCGCGGCGGTCGAACTTCTGGCCCTCCTTGATGATCTTGCGCATCCGTGACTCGATCTTGTCGAGGTCTTCGGGGACGAATGGCTCAGCGACGTCGAAGTCGTAGTAGAAGCCGTCCGTGATCGGCGGGCCGATACCGAGCTTGGCGTCGGGGAACAGCTCCTGCACCGCTTGGGCCATGACGTGCGCGGCGGAGTGCCGGAGGATGTCGCGGCCATCGGTCGAATCGATCGCGACCGGTTCGACCTCGTCACCCTCGGCGAGCGCGTGGGCGAGATCCTTGAGATCGCCCCCGACTCGGGCCGCGATGACATCCGGCGACTCGGCAAACAGCTGCCACGCCTTGGTGCCCTCTTCGACGGCTCGGGCCTCTGCCCCCGAGGGGTGGATCAGGGCGATCTGGATGTCGGACATGCGGAGCCTCTGTTCGTGATGACGCGCCCTACGGATGGCGCGTGCTGCTTGTCTTCACCTTAGAGGGCGGTGCCGGCCGGCGCGGTGGCACCTCGGGCACGGGGAGGACGAGGGCTGCGGGCGCGTGCGCCGGGACCGCCGGCGAGCGCGGAGCGACAACTGGCACCCGCACGTACGGCTCCCCCAACGTGGGTCGCGGGTCGGGCTCGCCCTTGTTGGGCCACAGAGCCATGGCTCGTTCGGACTGGGCGGTGATCGTCAGCGACGGGTTGACGCCGAGGTTGGCCGTGATGGCCGATCCATCCGACACATGCAGGCCGGCATGGCCGAACATCCGTTGATAGGGGTCGATCACCCCTGTTTCAGTGGTCTCGCCGATGACGCAGCCCCCGATGAAGTGCGCCGTCATCGGGATGCCGGCCAGATCGGCCACCGAGCTGCCTGCGTTGCCGCCGACCTCGATGGACAGGTCCCGCGCGACCCGGTTGGCAATGGGGATCCAGCTCGGGTTGGGATCACCGACGCCCTGCTTGCTCGTCATCCGCCGGCCGAAGAGGCCCCGTTTGAGATACGTCGTGATCGAGTTGTCGAGGGTCTGCATCACCAGCACCACGATCGACTGCTCGGCCCAGCGCCGCGGATTGTGGATCGCGATCGCACGCCTCAGTCCCAATGATCGATATGCCCGCCAGACCGCCTTGAGCTGGGATCCACCGTGCCCACCGTCGACGAGCGGGGCCCCGATCAGCCCGAGCGCGCTCGACCCGCGGCCATAGCGGCACACCTCGACATGCGTGTCGTCGTCAGGGTGGAACGACGAGGTGATCGCGATGCCGGGGGTGTAGTCGGCATCCTTACGCATCGAGCGTGCCGCCAGGACCGCCTCGGAGTTGGTGCGGCTCAGCTCGCCGATGCGCGCCGACAGGCTGGGCAGCGACGACTCCCGGAGTCTGTGCAACAGGCGCTGTGTGCTCAGCGCGTTTCCGGCGAACACCACCTGCTCGGCAGTGAACGTCCGACGGCGCAGCGGGTTGCCGGTGCGCCGGGTCTCCACGGCATACCCACCGCGGGAGAGTGGTCGTACGTCAACGACCGTCGTCATGGGCTGCACGACAGCGCCGGCGCCCTCGGCAAGGTGGAGGTAGTTCTTGACCAGCGTGTTCTTGGCGTTGTGCCGGCAGCCCGTCATGCAGGCTCCACAGTCGATGCAGGCGCGACGATCGGGCCCCGCGCCGCCGAAGAACGGGTCCGCGATCGCCTCGCCCGGCCCCACTCCCCGATCCGCGCCGAACAACACCCCGACGTCCGTCGGATGGAACGTGTCGGCGACGCCGTAGTCCGCGGCGAGCGCTCGGAGGTGGTCGTCCGCAGGACTGTGACCGGGATAGGTCGTGACGCCGAGCATCTTCTTGGCCTGGGCATAGTGCGGCGCGAGCTCATCCTTCCAGTCCGTGATGTGGGCCCATTGGCGATCGCGGAAGAACGCGTCGAGCGGCTCGTAGAGCGTGTTGGCATACACCAGGGATCCACCGCCGACCCCGGTTCCACTGGCGATCAGGACATCGCGGAGCAGGGTGATGCGCATGATGCCGAAGCAGCGCGCCCATGGCGCCCAGAGATAGCCGCGAGCCCGCCAGGATGTCTTGGGCAGCTGGTCGTCGCTGAACCGGCGGCCGGCCTCCATGACCCCGACGCGATAGCCCTTCTCGGTCAGCCGGAGAGCGGCGACGCTGCCTCCGAAGCCCGATCCCACGACGACGACGTCGTAGTCGTGCTGGTCGATGCCGGACTCGTGATTCGCTCGCTGTTTCCCGCTCATGCCCGGCAGCATACGATGCTTGTTGACAGTGTGCCAATAGGCCGCAAAACTGTCGGTATGACCGCGACCCGCCAACGCCTGGCACCGGCCGAGCGCCGCCAACAGATCATCGACGCGGCTCGCGAGCTCTATTCGGACCGACCCTACGACGCGGTCTCCACCAGCGAGCTGGCCGACGCCGCCGGCGTGGCGCGCGGGCTGATCAACCACTACTTCGGCGACAAGCGCGAGCTTTTCCTCGCGGTCATGCGCGAGTCCGTGCTCATGCCTGAGCGCCCGCTCACCGGCCTCGACGGCAAGTCGGTCGAGGAGCGGGCCCGGCTCACGATGGACTGGATCCTCGATGCTGCGACGACATACGGCCAGGCGTGGGTCGCAGCCAGCGGCGCGGCCAACCTGCACGGCAGCTCCGACATCCAGGCGATCGTCGACGAGGCGGACGACCGTGCCGCTCGGCTCGTCCTCGACGCGCTGGGGTTGCCCGATGACGCCAGGCTCCGCGCCCGGCTCCGCCCCACCGCTGCGCTCACCAAATCTGTGTGTCGGGAGTGGCTTCAGCGCGGTACGTTCACGCGTGTCGAGGCGCTCGACCTGCTGACCGCGTCCATCCTGCTGTTCGTCCAGAAGGACCTTTCACCTGTGAAGGAAGACCGCCCATGACATCCATCGGCATCATCGGCTCCGGCTTCGGCGCGCTCGCGGTCGCGGTCGAGCTCAAGCGCGCCGGCCACACGGATCTACGGCTCTGGGAGCGGTCGCGCGATCTCGGCGGGGTGTGGCGTGACAACACCTACCCCGGGGCCGGGTGCGACGTCCCCTCCCCGCTCTACTCGTTCTCCTACGAGCCCAATCCCCGCTGGAGCCGCCGCTACGCGCTGCAGGAGGAGATCCACGCCTACATCCGCTCCGTGGCCGACAAGCACGGCATCACCCCGCTCGTGCGGTTCGGCACCGAGGCCGTCGCGGCGACGTGGAACGAGGACTCTGCGAGCTGGACTGTCACGTTCGCAGACGGGTCCGTCGAGACGGTTGACATCTTGATCAGTGCGGTCGGGCAGCTGTCCCGCCCGGTCATCCCGCACATCGACGGCATCGACACATTTGCAGGCATGTCGTTCCACTCCGCGGAGTGGGACCACTCGTTCGACGCGACGGGCAAGACCGTCGCGGTCGTCGGCGCCGGCGCGAGCGCAGTGCAGTTCATCCCGCATCTCGCCCGCGACGCGGGCAAGCTCCTCGTGTTCCAGCGCTCCCCCAACTTCTTGATGCCCAAGCCGGACAAGCCTTACAAGCCGATCCACAAGGCGCTGTTCCGGTTTGCCCCGGTCACCCAGCGGATCGAGCGCGGTGGCATCTGGACGATCATGGAGCAGTTCGCCCGCGGGCTCGACGACGAGTCCAAGGTCGGTCGGATCAACCGGGCGATCGCGCTGAGACACCTCGATCAGCAAGTCGCCGATCCAGCTCTGCAGGCGAAGCTCACGCCGGACTATCCGATCGGCTGCAAGCGCATCCTGTTCTCCAACGAGTTCTATCCCGCACTCGCGCAGGACCATGTCGAGGTCGTCACCCACGCCGTCACCAGGGTCACTCCCGGCGGCGTGGTGGACGCTGACGGCGTCGAGCACGCGGTCGACGCCATCGTGTTCGCAACCGGCTTCGACACGCAGGACTTCCTCGAGTCGATCGACATCACCGGTACCGGGGGCCAGAAGCTCGCAACCCAGTGGGCCGACGGCGCGCACGCCTACCTTGGGATGTACGTCCCCAACTTCCCCAACCTGTTCGTCACCTACGGTCCCAACACCAACCTCGGCGGCGGTTCGATCATCTACATGCTGGAGGCGCAGGCCCGGCACATGCGACAGGCGATCGACCGCCTCGAGGCAGGCAGATACTCCTCCATCGAGGTGACCCAGGAGGCCGAGGAGGCATACGACCTCGAGATCTCCGAGAAGCTCGAGCACTCCGCTTGGGCGCACTGCGAAAACTGGTATCGCCACCGATCGGGTCGCATCACCTCCAACTGGCCAGGCGCGACGCTGCCTTTCGCCAAGGCCACCAAGGTCCTCGAGCCGGCCGCGTTCCACTGGGCATGACGACCTATCCGAAAGAGCCCTGGGACCTGCACGGGCATGCATACGTCGGTCTGTGGCTGCTGCCGCGCGTCAACACCCCTGCGCCACACTCGCCCGCGACCAGGACCGTCACGATCTTCGGCCGGGCGGTCGTCTGTGCGGCCTTCTTCGTCTATGAGCAGCCCAGCCCACTGACGTACGACGAGATCATGACAACCGTTCTCGTACGCCAGGGGTGGCGGCCTCGCGTGTCGATCACCCACATCTGGGTCAACAGCCCGGCGTCACGTGACGGCGGGCGTGAGCTCTGGGCCATCCCCAAGGATCTTGCCGAGTTCGATGTCGCCGCGCACTCCTCCTATGCCGCCCAGGACATCGGCTCGCTCGCGGTCCGAAGCACGCGCCGGCTGCCATTCGCGCTGCCGATCGGGTTCCGCACGGCCCAGGACCGCGCCGGCACCCTTCTCGTCTCCCCTGTCTCCGGACGCATGCGAACGGGGCTCACCAGGGGTCGGTGGTCGTTTGCTGCCGACGGTCCCATCGGTTTCCTCGCCGGACGCAAGCCGCTACTGACCCTGGCCGCCAGACCCTTCCACCTGATCTTCGGTCGGCGCTGACTCACGGCTCCTCGCGAGGCAGGCTTCTCGTGGAAGCTACTTTGTCAACGAAGAACCGAGACGGTCCAGTCCGTCCTTGACCGACTGGGGAGTAATCGCGAGGGGACCGGCCGTGACCCCCTCGGCGTCGATCGAGACATCGCCTTCTCCGAGATCGACCGAAGGAATCGAGGGCAGAGGCGTCTGACCGCTGGCGGAGGTCGTGGGCTTCGCCCGCGTGGGCACGTCCTTCGTTGGCAAGCTGCTTGCCGGATCGGGCGCTGGACGCTCGCTGCGTCGTTCGTCCTGCACGACCGGCCGCGAAGCCGACGTCAGGGCGCGGTCGGTGGCGACCGATGAACTGTTTTCATAGTTCGCCGATCTCGGCGTGTCCACATGTGTCGAGGCCCAGCCGGCGGTGCCAACTGTCAGTGCGACTGCGGCGGCCGGAACCGACGCAGCCACAAGGGCGCCCTTCGCGGCGACGACGAGGTGCGCGAGGACGGCGCTGCCTGCGTGCGCGGCGACCAGCATGCCGCCGCCCGCGACAGCAGCCGCGAGGGCAACCGGTGAAACGATCGAGCCGACGTCCCGGTTGACCTCGTGGAGGTCGAGGTAGACCGCCATGCAGTCCTCGCAGGACTGCAGGTGGCTGTGCACCTTCTCCTGCTCACGGTTGCCCGCGGTACGCCTGACGACCGCGGCAAGACCACGCCGCACTTCGCGGCAGGTGCGCGCACGCGGCTCGTCCCCATGGTTGACGTGCTGCTGGAGGTAGGCGTCTCGCAGCGCCGAGCGCGCCCGATAGACCAGCGCCGAGACGCTGTTGGGCTTCATGTCGAGCAGTGGCGCGATCTCGTTGGGCTTGAGACCCTCAACGTCGAGATGCCACAGCACGGTGCGCCAGCGCTCGGGCAGCGACTCGTAGGCCGCACGGATGGCCGAGCTCTCGAATTCATCGAGCTGACCGCCGCCGAACGAGACGGTCGCATCGATCTGCGATTCGTCGTCGGTCGGCATGACCCGCTTGTTCGCCTTGGCCCGGCGTCCGCTCTCATGGCGGATCGTGGTGAAGAGATAGGCACGGAAGGCGCGATCGGGACCCTTCCCGCGCTGCAGGAGGTCCAGCACCTGGGCGAAGGACTCCGAGACGACGTCATCGGCTTCCTCACGCTGACCGAGATGCCGGGCGAGTCGCCTGGCGGAGTAGACGTAGCGGTCATACAAGACCGCGTAGGCCCCTGCATTCTCCTGCCGGGTGAGGTCGAGGAGCTCGTTGTCGTCGAGCTCTTCGAGGGCCACTTCGCCCGATGGCGTGACTTCTTTCTCTGTGAACACGTTTGCCGAACTCCCCTGGATTTGTTCCCGGAACTCCACTGAGGTGACAGTTTTTATCCCGTACTGCTGGCGCAGGCCTTCAATCTAGCCACCAATTTGTTGTCCCACACCATCAATAGGAGTGAAGTAACTCACAGTTACTGGGTTTGCTCGTTGACAGACGGGGTAATTGTCGAATTCGACCGGTGGTCGAGATCCGCGCGGGCCGATCTTCTTACGCAGATTATCGGCCCGCCGATCTCGGCCCCTTCATGAGGAGAACGCCATGAGCGAGACACCCTTCGAGCCCGAGGCCAACCCGTCGGATGAACCCGAGATCCTGCCTGCGGGGGACCCTGACGGTGGTTCCACCGTCATGCCGACGGACCCGCACGCGCCTGAGCCCGACGGGCCCTGACCGCCGACCCGCCTCTCGCCTGTCGGACCAGGTGCTCGGCTAGCGGCCGGTGATCTTGTCTGCCACCCGAGCGATCGACGATGTGCGCGCCGAGCCAGAGGCTCGCTCGTGCCGGTCGGCAGCATGGTAGGTGTGATAGAGGCTGCGCACCGCGATCCAGCGAATGGGTTCCGGCTCCCACTTGCGGACCCGTCTCCCAACCCACGAGAGTGTCACCAGATCTGTCTGCCGCTTGAGCACCAGGTCTGCCAGGGTCTGACCAGCCACGTTGGTGGAGGTGACGCCGTGGCCGACGTAACCGCCGGCCCATCCCAGCCCGGTCCCCTCGTCGAGCCCGACCGTGGCGCACCAGTCTCGCGGCACACCGAGGACGCCCGCCCACGCATGATCTATGCCCGCAGAGTTCGCAGCCGGGAACAGCCTGCCCATCACCGCCTGTAGCTGCTCGATCGTGTTGCCCAACGTCTCGCCTCGCCGATCAGTCCTCGACCCATACCGGTAGGGCACAGCGCGTCCACCCAGTGCAATCCGCCCGTCTTCAGTCCGTTGCGCGTAGGCGAACCCGTGCGCCTCATCACCAACCAGCTCTGCCCCGCTCCACCCGATGCGCTCCCACGTCTGGCTCGAGAGTGGTTCGGTCACGATCATGCTGCTGCTCATCGGCAGCCATGTCCGCCGCATCCGGGTCAGATTTGCGGTGAAACCCTCCAAAGCCCGGATGACATACGGTGCCGTCACCGTGCCGAGATCGGTGAGGGCAGCACCAGGCCGGATGTCACGCACGGCAGTGCCCTCATAGATGCGCACTCCCATACGTTCCACGGCGTCGGCAAGGCCCCGAACCAGCAGTGCTGGTTGAATCCGTGCACAGTGCGGACTCCACGAAGCCCCGATTCCGCCAAGGATGCTGACTCGCGCGCGCAGCTCGTCTGCATCCAGCATCTTGAGATCGTCGGAACCCCAGCCGAAGTGGCGCAGCTCGGGCAGCTTGTGAAGCAACCTGGCGTGCTGGGCTCGGTTCGTCGCCACGTGGAGGAGGCCGGACTTTTGGATATGAGCCTCGATCCCCTCCTTGGTGGCAACGCGGATCACCTCGTCGACGGCATCGAACATCGTCCGCTGCATGCGGACTGCGGCGTCGTGGCCGTGGGTAGCGGCATAACGCGTCAGCTGACCCGGGGATTCGGCGCTGAGCCAACCTCCGTTTCGGCCCGACGCGCCAAACCCGGCGAACTCCTTCTCGATCACTGCGATGCGGAGGTCTGGCTGAGCTGACTTCAGGTAGTAAGCAGTCCAGAGGCCGGTCAGTCCCCCGCCCACGATGGCAACATCGACATCGATATTGCCCGGTAACGCGGGCCGACGTTGTGGGACGCCGATGTCTCGATACCAGAACGACACATCGCCGTCGACAAAGCCGGGTGTCCGTCCGAGGTTCTCACCGGTTGCCTGCGACGTCATCTAGACGCCCGCCGAGATCAAGTTGTCGGCTTCGACGGAGGCGCCGCCCAGCGCGGAGAGCAGAGCTCTGTGCGCGACATCGCGATGCGCCATGGCTCGTGTTGTCCTCACTGCGATCTTCCATTCGTGTGGTTGTCGATTCCGCCGCCGGACAGTTGGCGTTCGTGATCCGGCGGGCTGATGATCCACAGGACTGCGGCGTCGTCATCTCCTGTGTTGACCACCCGGTGGGGTGTCGACGACTCGTACTCGATGCTGTCGCCTTCGTGGAGGGCGAATCGTTTGTCGCCGAGCTCGAGCTCTACGTCGCCGTGCATCACGACCAGAAACTCTTGGCTGGATCCGTGACGGAGGGCGCGGGCGCCGGTCGAGGCACCCGGCACGAAGTCAGCCTGGTAGACCTCGATGTGGTGCAGCGGTGGACGGGAGAGCAAGTACTTCGTCATCCCGTCTGCTGCTTTGAGCTTCGGCCGATCGCCCTTTCGATGCACCTGCGCGTGATTTCGCTCGGTTCCCTCAAAGAGGTCAGCCACAGCGAGTCCCAAAGCACCCGCGATCCTTCGCAGGGTCGAGACGCTGGCGTTCGCCTCGCCCCGCTCCAACTGGCTGAGGAAGCCAGCGCTGACTTGGACCGTGCCACCGAGCTCGCGGAGTGACAATCGACGCATCTTCCGAAACTTCCGGATTCGTGCGCCCAGCTCAAGAGCGCCTGAGTCGACAGCCGTCTCTACGCCTTGCTCCACCGTCATCCTCCACACTTCGGTAAACATTTGTATAGCCATACAGAACAGACACTTACCCATGCTGCGCATCGTGTCAACCGATTCCGCTACATACCTCCGGGCACGACCTCGATGTGGAAAACCGGGAGCTGGCGAGGGGAACTGGTCTGAAGAGGACGCTCGCGCTAACGGCGTTGGAGCAGCCGTGCTCGCCTTCATTCTGAAGGCGCGACGCTGAGTGAAAGTCGTAGTCGCGATCGTGGCGGGGGGCGGTTCAGTCGCGACTGAAGGCGGGCGATTTCACTGGCCGAGTGCCACGCATGCTCCGTGGGAGGAACTGGACGCGAAGTACGCACTCTGGAAGAACAAGCACGCGCCAAACTCGGCCATGGTGCTCACGGGTGAGTTGTTGAAGTCGTTCACAGGCGACGGCAAGTACGCCATCGACGAACGGACTCAGGACACGTTCCGATTCGGCTCACGAGATCCCGTCGCCCGCCTGCACCAGTACGGAAGTCGCAAAGGGCAGAACCCAAAGCGCCCCTGATGCGCCTGCCGATGAAGGTTCGTCAAGAGATCATCGACGCGATCCGAGACCACACGATTGGTCGGGACTGACGTCTCTATGCCATGGATGAGCAAAGGCGGGATCTCAATCTGGGAAGGCCAGTTCGAGGAACCGTCATACGTCGAAACTCGGACGGCAGAGCACCTTGTTTCGGAGCGCAAGGAAGCTGTGAAGATGCGATCGACTGGCCTGACCTATGCGCAGATTGGTCGCGCGATGCTCCTTCCGGAAGCACAGTCGCAAACATGTTCAACCGGGCTCGCAAGTAGACCGATGAACTCGGGCAGAATCAACGCATGCCCGCGCAGATCGTCGCCAAACTTCCGGACTTCTTGACTGCAACCGACGCCCCTTGGTGGTCAGCACTCTTGGGAGTGTTGGCGGGTGGCCTCTTGACCTTCCTGACTTCCTTCGTCATCGAGAAGCGGAAGGTCGATACAGAGCAAGCGAAGTTCGACCGCGAACAAGCGGTTCGTGATCGAGACCGAATTCTCAGCCTTGTTGCGGAGTTGGACGCGAACGCGATCGCCTACGTGGACAAGATGGTCGAGGCTTGGGACTTGTGGGGAGCAGAGTATCCAGACCATCGACTTGAAGATGGGAGGGCGGAGGACTGGGAGCCGGACGCTATTCAGCGATATCGATCCATCGTCAATGAATTCAGGAAGGGCATAATTCCTCTACTCAGCGCGGCCTCACAGTTGAGTGTTCTCGGGCTGGACGAGATCGGGCCAGCGGTCAATAACGTCACCCGGAACGCGCAGAGGTTACGGCCATCCATGCCTGAGGGAGGCCATCACGCGACGATTCAAGCCGTGCAGGACGCCCTCAACATCCTGAGACGGATAACGACCGACACGATGCTCGACCGCAAGGACGAGTCGTCGGAGATGTTTGACCGATTGCTTCTTGAATCGCAGAACCTTCGAACTGTCATCGACGAGAGGCCCGGTCTTCGACGGGTTTTCATTGCCGATACGACGGACGCAACTATCCTCAACGTGCCAAGTCAGGACACGATGATGATGACTCGGGCAGCGTCTTTCATGGCCTCCCAGTACGCCGATAAGGGGATGTCGTCGGTGGCGTGGATCATGGAACTTTTCGACGGGACTTTCGACGTGTACGCGGTCGGGTTGCCGACTGAGGGGACCCCTGTGACCAACGTTCGGTACACCCATCCCTTAGAAGAGGAAGAGATCTACGGAGCCTCCCCAATGACTCAGATGACCTTCACCGAAGATGGCTCTTTCAACATCCTGAGAGTGAAGCGAACTGCCGACGGATATGAAGTGTTGGACGAGCAGAGAGTGGAAAGCGACGACTTCCAGACGATCGCAGACGCGTTCAACGAAAAGTTGCGCGACCCCGACGAGGACTAACCGAGCACCGTCGACAGAAGAAAGTCGTCTCACATGGCGGGAAGGTTCCTCATATGTTCCTCGCGCCAGAGCGGATAACAGAAAAACCCTCCAATTGGAGGGCAAATCTGGGTGGGCGATACTGGGTTCGAACCAGTGACCTCTTCGGTGTGAACGAAGCGCGCTACCACTGCGCCAATCGCCCGCGTGCGTCAGAAACCCTAACCTACCGGCCTTCCGACCAGCGAATGTGCCCCGCCTAGGGATCGACGTTCTTCGCGGCTTCACGAGCCCAGATCTCCTGGGCGCGCTGCGTCACCGGGCCCGGCGCTGCGACCTCGCGGCCATCCACGCGAGAGATCCCCTGCACGTCACGAGTCGTGCCCACCAGGATCACCTCGTCGGCCGTGTCGAGCACCTCGATCGGTGCGTCACGCTCGACGACGTCGAGCTCACCTGCACACCACTCCAGCACGAGGGCCCGCGTGACGCCGGCCAACGGCCCGGCCGACAGGGTCGGCGTGATCAGCTGCTCGCCGATCACATAGAAGATGTTGGATCCGGTGCCCTCACACAGATCGCCGGCGGTGTTCGGCATGACCGCTTCGGACCCGCCCCGGGCGATGGCGTGCTCGACCATCAGCGCATTCTCGGCATAGGACGTCGTCTTGAGCCCAGCCAAGGCGCCCCGCTCGTTGCGGGGCCACGGGACGGTCGCGATCGCGCTGACCGACGGCGGTCGGTCACACGGCTCGGTGATGACGACCTGGGTCAGGCCATCACTCCCCCGTGGTGAACCCAGCGGGCCGGGTCCAGACGTCACGGTCACCCGGATCCGACCGAAGGGCAGCTCCTGGCCCTCGATCGTCGCGGCGACTCCTTCGCGGATCGCGGCGATGTCCGGCTTGCCGATCCCGAGGCCCTCTGCGGAGCGTACGAGCCGGGCGAGGTGACGGGTCAGAGCGAATGGCTCCCCCGCCTCGATCTTGATGGTCTCGAACACCCCGTCGCCCACGATCATGCCGTGATCCAGGGCGCTGATGGACGGTTCGCCCGGCGATTGCAACAGGTGCCCGTTCAACCATGTCTTCATGTCGTCACGCTACCCACCCCGGTTTGGGTTCGCCGCTCCGAATCGGCTAAAGTCTCGTGTCGCCTCAATTTGAGGCACTGCGGACATAGCTCAGTGGTAGAGCATCACCTTGCCAAGGTGAGGGTCGCGAGTTCGAATCTCGTTGTCCGCTCGGAGCGGGTCTCCATACCCATCCAGCGGTGGGTTGGCCGAGAGGCGAGGCAACGGACTGCAAATCCGTTTACACGGGTTCAAATCCCGTACCCACCTCGAGCATCACAACTGAATATGCACGGGCGATTGGCGCAGTCTGGTAGCGCGCTTCCCTGACACGGAAGAGGTCACTGGTTCAAACCCAGTATCGCCCACCCTGATAATCCCTCCAATCGGAGGGATTTTCTGCTTCTACAGTTAGTTCAGATTCTCTGAAACTGCCGATTGACAGCCACCCTGACAGCCATCTGCAGGCTAGACGTCAAAGGCAGCAGCGAGACCGTCCATCGCAGTGCGGGCGACCTCGTCGGAGAGATGCCCGTAAACCTCCGCCGTGGTGCGGATGTCAGAGTGCCCCAGCAGGTCCGAGACGCCTCGCAGGTGAATGCCTGATTCGAGCATCGAGGTAGCAGCAGAGTGACGCAGCGCGTGCACTGTGACGTCGAGCAGACCAGCAGCCTCAGCGGCCCGCTTGATCTCCCGCAGGACGTTGCTCGGATCGACGGGCAGGCCTGTCTCTGTGGTGAAGACGTGGCCGAGATCGCGCCACTGGTCCCCCGCTCGCAGCCTGTCCTCAGCCTGCGCCTTGCGCTGGGCCTTGAGCAGAGCGACGACCGACGCGGGCAGCGGCAGCGTCCGTCGTGACTTGGCAGTCTTGGGCTGAGAAATGACCAGCGCCCCGTTAACCCGAGCAAGGGTGCCGCGCACTTTCAGCGCAGGGTGATCACCCGTCAGGGTCAGGTCATCCCAGCGGAGCGCGAGCGCCTCACCCTTGCGGAGCCCTAGCGTCGCGATCAGGGTCAGCAGCCGATGGGCTCGCCGATCCTTGGCAGCCAGCAGCAGCGCCTTGACCTCAGTCGAGGACAGGTGCCGAGCCTCGCCCTTGATCACGGTGGGTTGCTTGACCAGTCGCGAGGGATTACGGGCTAGGAGTCCATCGCGCACCGCATCGTCGAGCGCCATCCGGAGTACGTGGAAGATTCGGGCGATGGTAGAAGTCGCCTTTTTCTGGCCTTGCAGATGCACGATGAACGCGTCGACGTCGGAGGCTCGGAGCCGCTCCAGCGGGATAATGCTCAGCGGGCCGCGTTCGAGGTGTGTGCGGCTCAGCGAGCGATACAGGGCCTTGGTCGTGTCCTTGCGGTTGGAGGCCGTTAGCGTGGATTCGCGCCACTGAGCACACCAGTCCCCCAGCGTCCGACTCGCATCCTTGACGGGAGCCCCGGCCTCGATCCGTTCGCGGGCGTCTTTGACCTTGGCCCGTACCTCAGCCTGAGTCTTGCCCGTAAAGTACTTCCGATCCTTCTCGCCCGTGATCGGGTCGGTGAAGCGGATCGCGTACTGATAACGCCCATCCGCTCGCTTGGTCATTCGTGCTGCCATGGTTCTCTCTCTTCTCTCTCGGTTCGCTCAGTCTGCCGGACTTAAGAGGTCACGGCGGACTTTCGAGAGATCAGCGCGTCGAGGTCAGCCCGAGGTATGCGGGCTGCACGTCCGAGGTGGACTTGACCGAGTTCACCCGTCTTGACGAGGCGGTGCAGCGTCGTGCGGGAGATGCCGAGCAGTCGAGCGGCTTCGGCTTGCGTGAGGAGGCGCGTTTCCTCTTGTTTCTGTGGGTCCATGTTCATAGTACGGCGAAGTCGGCGAAGTGGACCGGCTCGCAGCCGGACGATACTGACGATGTGCTGCTGACTCCCGCCGACCACCGGCTGACTGAGGACGAGATCCGCGTGCAGTTTGGCGGGCTGGTGCGTGCGGGGGTCGAGGCGTTCCGCACGGACCTCGAATACACGATCGCGCTGGCTGAGGCGTGGGCAGCAAGGCACCGGGCACCGACGCCTCTAACGCGCGAGCAGCGCGAGATTCGGGCGATGGAGCGGCACCGGCAGGCCGAACTCACGCGAGAACTGAATGCGGCTCGGGACAAGATTCTGCGAGAGGCGTTCGCGGCTGGCCGGGTCAGCACCGACGTTTCGCAGGAGGTCGGGATCTCCGCTAGCAGTGTGTTGCTGAAATGGCGCGAAATGGGTCTGCAAGCAGCGCACCGGCCAAGGACGCACCACGGCAACTCGGGCCGACCGAGAAGCGCGCTGACCGATCACCGCGAGCAGGTTGTGCGGCAACACTTCGACGAAGGCCTGACTCAGGAGCAGAGCGCGTCGATCTTAGGGATCTCGCAGTCCGGCGTCAGTCTCATTAGGATTCGGCTGGGTCTGAAAACGCAGCACTGACCGGCCGATACTTTCGATGTGGCGATCTACTCGGTACTCAAGCACCGCGCGACGGTCAAGCGGTCAGCGCGGACTTTTGAGGACGGCCGAGCCGCTTACGAGTGGTTCACGGTGGCTATTGACGTGCCGTGTCTGCTCGATGCAGTCGAGCGCAGCGAAGACAGCGAGACGGAGTTTCAGAAGGCCGATCGTAGAGGCGCACTTCTGAGCGGACCGGGCTCACCGATGCAGCCCGGTGACCGGGTCGTGATGACGCGAGGGGCAGCGGGCACGTTCCTCATCAGAGACGACCCCGAGCAGCGCGCCAACTTCCACGGCATCAGCCATCGTGAGCACGGCGTAGAGCAGGTGGCCTGATATGGATCTCGTACATGCGACAGTCATCCGGCTGCAGGAGTCCGATCGTGTCAGCGTCCCGGTCTACAACCGCAAGGAGCCCGGCAAGATTGACGGGACCGGCAGCCTCTACCTCGTCATCAAGGATGGTGGCACGTGGGGCACCAGCCAGCACCACACGCGAGTCAAGCGCATCGTGCGGGTGGATCTGTACGCAGATTGCCAGAGAGATAATGACGGGCTGCCGGTCGAGGACGACGCAGCCGCACGCGCGTGGAGTGTCTGGGCTGGAGTAGATGCCGAGTTGCACGACCTCGCGCACGGATGGATGGCCGTCTGCAGCAGCCTACGCAGCGATGAGCCGTCCGAGATCGAGATCCCCGGAGCAGAGCACTCAATCCTCTTGAGCGGACGCTACGAGGTGTCAGCGTGAGCGGCAAGCAGCAGGGACTTACAGCCGCTGAGGTCGACGGAAGCCTGCTCGCGATGGCACTCATCGAGGCTGGCCTACGAGCAGACCATGAAGCCCTCACCGTGCTCTTCGCCGAAGCCGAGCGGACACCTGACGGTGTCCTTGCTGGGCTCGTGTCGAGCATGTGCCAACTCCTCCACGCCACGATGGGCGACGAGGCAATCCAGCAGGTCCAGCACTGGCGCGCCCGGATCTTGGATGAGAAGCCGGTGAACGGCTGATGTTGGGGTTCACAAAGGCGTGTCTCGACTGTGGGGCAGACACGACCAATGAGTCACGGTGTGACACCCATCAGGCTGAGAAGGACGCAGCACGCAAGGCAGCACACGAGCGCACCCGCACCCGTCCCACTGCTCATGAGCGCGGGCTAGATGGGGCGTGGAAGAGGCTCAGCCTCAAGGCCCGGCGTATGCAGCCATGGTGCAGTGACTGCGGCAGCACAGACCCCGCCACCCTGACCACTGACCACCTGCCCTCAGCGTGGGCAGCGAAGGCAGCGCGTCGCTTTATCACCATCGAGATGGTCGATGTCGTGTGCGGACCATGCAATACCCGAAGAGGAAGCAGCAGACCGGGGACACCGAGGTATGAGGCATGGCTCAATGAGCAGGTGCCTGCATGAGCAAGGCACACATGAGGTCGAGCCTCAACGTCGGACCACTCAAGAGGCAGTTGGAGCAGTTCGAGCACCTGCCCGACGAGCGCACCGTGGCAGCACTCGATGCCACGCTCGCGGCCGCGTTCGATGTGACGCAGGAGTTCGTGCACAAGGACACCGGCCAACTGGCAGCGAGTGGTCGAGTGTCCTCGTGGCACTACGGCAGCGAGTGGGGCGGAAGGATCACCTACGGCGGAGCAGCGGCGTATTACGCTCAATGGGAGTTCAGCCGCGAAGGACATCACCCGTTCGACGACGACCCGGCGCTGCATGCGTTCGAGCAGCACTTCGAAGAGGTGGTGCGCGATGCACTCGACCACTGAGCACGCTCAATGGTGGGGGGTCCAGACCACGTCTCAAGGGGTCTGCCCGTTTGGTTTTGGAGAAGTTTCTAACTCTTACTTGCGAGCGGCCTCGTGAGCGCCGTGCTGGAGGCCGCTAAGGGCCCTCTGATGAGCCATAAGCCGGGTCCTAAGGCGCAGGCGAGCATGGAGCCGCTGGATCTGACGGACCTCGGACCACGGGATCACCGACGGGTCGACAAGTTCGCGAAGAGGTACCTCGTCGTCCCCAAGGGCAAGGACGCTCTGAGCCCGTTCGTGGCTCGTCCGTGGCAGCGGGAGATCGACCGGGGCATCTTCCCGGCGAAGGGACCGCGTCCGAGGCAAGGGCTCATCAGCCTGCCAAGAGGCAACGGCAAAAGCGCCAATGGTGCACGGCTCGCGCTCTATGCGCTGCTGGCCGACGAGGTCGAGTCGCCGCAGGTGCTCGTCGTCGCGTCTGACTATCGGCAGGCCGGGATCATCTTCGGGATGGCCCGCAGGATGGTCGAGTTGAGTCCCGAACTGTCGGCACGCTGCAAGATCCTCAAGGACCGCATCGAGGTGCCGGGGACGAACGGCATCCTGATGCCGCTTCCGGCTGAGGAAGCAGCCTTGCAGGGCTGGGACCCGTCGCTGTGTCTCGTGGATGAGTTGCACGTCGTCACGCGTCCGGTTTTCGAGTCGATGGTGCTCGCGTCCGGCAAGCGGGAGCAGAGCCTTGTGCTCGCGCTCTCGACGCCTGCGGACTCCGAGGAATCGGTGATGTGGGATCTCGTGAATCTGGCGCGGACGAGCCCGGACCCAAGTTTCTACTTTCGTGAATGGACCAGCGACCCTAAGCACCCTGTCGACTGCCTGCATTGCTGGAAGTCGAGCAACCCGGCACTAGGCGACTTCCTGAGCCGGGACGCGATGCGGAGCAGTCTGCGGATCACCCGGGAGAGCGCGTTCCGTCGTCTCCGGCTGGGGCAATGGCTGGACGTCGTCGAGGACTCGTGGCTGACTCCCGATCTCCTCAAGGCGACCGCGCAGCCCGGGCCCGTAGCCGATGGGGCGAACGTCGTCTTGAGCGTTGACGGGTCGTTCTCTGGTGACGCGACGGCGATCACAGCCACAACGATCTCGACCGAGCCCCACTTCGACAAGGTGGGTCTGTGGGAGCCGACCGCTCATGCCGAGGGATGGCGGGTGCCCGTGCTGGAGGTCGAGCAGGCCGTGCGGGACGCCTGCAAGCGGTGGCGAGTCGCTGAGGTCAACTTCGACCCCGCGCGGTGGACGCGCAGCATGCAGCAGTTGCAGACCGAGGGCTATCCGGTTCGGGAGTTCCCGCAGAGCGCGCAGCGAATGACCCCCGCGACGGTCGGACTGTATGAGGCGTTCTGCAACGGGACCGTGACGCACTCAGGGGACGCGGACTTGAACCGGCACCTACTCAACGCGCGAGTGATCGAGGACTCGCGAGGCACCCGCGTGCAGAAGGAGAACAAGGACAGCGAGAAAAAAATCGACCTCGCAGTTTGCTCAATCATGGGGCACGCTCGCGCGCTGTTCCTTGCCAATCAAAAGCCGCAGCGTCGGCGTGTAGCGGGGTTCTAAATGACCGAGATCGTGGCGCGACTTTCGCGCAAACTCGACGAGCAGGCGAACGTCGTCCGGGGCTGGGAGCAGCGATACAACGGCGAAGTGCCGCTCACGTTCCTCAGCGTCAAAGATCGGCAAGCCCTAGGTGACCGGCTCAAGTACCTCAACGTGAACTTAAGCCGCCTCGCGGTCGATGCTCTAGCCGAGCGCATCCGGGTCGTGGGGTTCAAGGTCAACGGGCAACACGACGCGGATCTCTGGGAACGCTGGCAGTCGCTGGGCATGGAGGAAGGCTCCGGGCAGGCCGTGACCGATGCGCTGATGTGCGGGCGAGGGTTCGTGTCGGTGTGGGCGAACGAGGACGGGCCGATGGCAACACCTGAGGCAGCAGCGCAGTGCATCATCGAGCGCGATCCCGTGACCCGTGAAGGCATCGCAGGATTGAAGCGGTGGACCGAGGACGGCAAGGGCTGGAGCGTCCTGTACGAGCCGTGGCAGGTCACGACGTACAAGAGCCTCGCAGGCGTTCCCGAAGGCGGAATGATCCCCGCTGACGGGTGGACGCAGGTGGACTCTCGACCGTCCCCGCTGGGAGTGCTGACGCTGCATCAGGTCACGAACCGAGGTCGCGTCTCCGAGGCTTACGGGGTCTCTGACATGGCACAGATTGCAGATCTCAACGACGCGCTGGTGAAGACCCTCGTGGACGCACTCGTGACCTCCGAGGCATACGCGAGGCCCAAGCGGTGGGCGACCGGGCTCGCGATCGTCGAGGACGCCGACGGCAACCCTCAGGACCCATTCACCGAGAGCATGAAACTGTGGCAGGCCGAGCAGCCCGACACGAAGTTTGGCGATTTCGCGCAGGCCGATCTAGGCGGATACGGGACGCTCGTCGGCATCCTTCTCAACCAAATCAGCGCACTGTCTGGCCTGCCGAGCCACTACCTCTCGATGAGCAGCCAGCCCATCAGCGGTGAAGAGACGAAGGCCCGCGAGACCTCCCTTGTGTCGAGGGCTGAGGCGAAGATCCGCAGCGTCCGGCAGCCGTTCGCAGACATCGCGCGGCAGATGGTCGCGATCCGCGACGGCGTGCCCGTCCGCTCAGTGCGGGTCGAGCCGTTGTTCGCAGACCCGGCAACCCGGACGCAGGCGCAGGACGCTGACGCGGCTACGAAGTTGCACGCCGAGGGCTTGCTCTCTGTCGAGGCAACACTGCAGCGCATAGGCATGAGCCCGGACGAGATCTCCGACGACAAGACAGCAAGGCTCGCTGAGGCCGCGCTCAGGATGGCGGCGAATCTGTGACGACCGAGCAGCAGGCGAACGCGGAGAGCGCAGCGGCCAAGGTCGCGGCTCTGTCAGCCCTATACGCAGCCGGGACCATCACCCGCGAAGCGTTCACGCAAGTGTTCGCGGCGATCGTCTACGGAGCCAAGATCCGAGCCGCACGCCTCGCAGAGATCGACCTCTTCCGCTGGTCCCTGACGAACTGGCCCGAGCCGATCGAGCCGCTAGGAATCGCTCCGGGTCCCGAGGTGCTCCAGACCCTGCAGAAGGCCGCTGAGACGATCACAGCGGACGCACCCGAGCCCGTGCCCGAAGACGTGCTAGAAGGCGCTGAGGAGCCCGTGGAAGACATAGAGGACCCCGAGGCGGGAACTGCCCGTCTGTCGTTCTGGACAGGCGTAGAGACGAGCAGCAGCAGGGTCGCCCGGGATGCAGCCGAGGAGACCGGCCGGGACACCAAGCAAGCCCGCATGCGACGAGCAGAGATCCCTGCGTGGCGCTGGGTCGCGCAGCCCGACGCCTGCGAAGAGTGCCGAAGGCGAGACGGGAACGTCTACCGGATCTCGATCAAGTTCCGAGACCACCCGCAGTGCCTCTGTGACTTGGAGCCTGCAACAGACGAGGAAGTCAGGATCAGCGAACGCAAGCGCGCCGCTGCAAAACGAAAGCGAGAAGCCCATGCCGAAGAACTCTCAGATCCTGCCGGAGCCGAGCACGGAGCCGGACGAGCACGAGAAGGAGCCGGAGCAGCCTGAGGCTGACGAGGAGCACGAGGAGCAGCCTGAGACGGCCGAGGATGGCCGTACGGAGCCCGAGACGTTCACCCGGGAGTACGTCGAGCAACTGCGCGCCGAGGCCGCTGAGGGACGGATCAAGTCCAAGCGCGCTACGGACCTTGAGACCGCACTACGCGAAGCAGTCATCTCAAAGGTGGCCGGGAGCATCCTGCAGGACCCGAGTTCGCTGGAGTGGTCCGACAATCTCGCAGACGAGGATGGGATGCCGAGCCCGGATCTCATCCGCGAAGCAGCCGAAGCCCTCGCGGCCGCGAAGCCTCACCTCAGCAGAGTTAGCGGTCCGGTACTTCAAGGGCATCGAGGTGAAGATTCTGACGCTGGAACCGTCGATCTTGCTGGACTGCTGCGGGCTGGTGCCTGACGCCAATACGATCGGCGAATGACTGAAGCGAATGAGCCCGAGGTGGTGACTCCGTCTGGTGGCGGGGGTTGCCTGAAGTTGATCGGCGTCTTCGTATTGCTGTTCGCGCTGATGACAGGATGCTTTGCGCTGAAGGACTACTTCGATGAGCAAGGGGCGACGAAGGACGATGGAGCGCGGACCATCCCCGTGAGGATGGGCGTCACGGACGACACGTTCACGATCAGGCCGGAGGGGCGCATCTTCACCGACCACGGAGAGACGTACCTGACGATCTCGGCCCTGCGGAGCGAGACCGACCCGGACAACAGGACGCCACAACTCAAGGCCGAAGTGATGTACGAAGGTATCGACGTTCCGTTCACGTGCGAGATGAATCGTCCTTACATCTGGGGCAGTTTCACCGAGTACGACGAACTCCAGTTAGCGTGCGGGAAGATGGGACACGACACCGCCGAGTCAGCCGTCATCACTGGGTCCTGACCGTTGAGGATCCTGCGTTTAGTGGTGATCGGCTCGCGCGCGACAACGACTTTTCGCTGCAATCGCGGGAAGTCGACCCATTTTCGTGCACGCACTTGCCGATACTCTCTCCGCAGGGCCGAGTTTCTGCTGACAGCAACCCAGCAACATCGGGAGATGCGGGCTTGGAAACGACGCAGGAGGCTCGTCGTGTCAGTCAAGGCGTAGGAACCCTGACCGCTGGCGGCGAGTAGATGACACTGTGGCGAAACGGGGAGGGTTAAGCCCTTTCTCTGGAGCATCTTCGGATGGTCTGGCCTGACGACTTGGACTGTCAGGACAGTCACGACCTACCTCGTTCTGAGGTGAATGTGGCTGTGGGGAGGGTGACCTAGCCTGCCCTGAATCACTTCACTTCACGCTCACTCTGAAAACGTGAGAGGAGAGGCGAGAACAACAGCGGCCCCACCCGGGCGGATAGGGCCACTGCTGACTCGGCTTTTAGAGGTCGTTTTGGAAGTCGTACTTGTACGGACCTTTCACAAACTCGTCAGTCGAAATGAACTGGACTGTCACCGCTGTTCCGGGCTTAACCGTGTTCGCGCTGCCCTGTAGTGACCCGACCGCATCTTTGCCCTTGAAGAGCGTCACAGTGAAGATGTTCGTTCCACCGTCTTCGTTGTCGCCCGTGTAAGTGATGCGAGCGGTGCCGCCGAGGCTTCCGAGACCATCGTCTTTGATCTTGATCGAGTCGAGGCGCCAATCACCGTTCTGCAACGGAAACTTGCTAGATCCGAAGGCACTGGGTTCGTCCTTGGACTCTTCGCCTGAGTTGCTTCCTTCGTCAGTCTTCTTCTCAGTTGAGGCGGATGGGGCGTCCGATGTGTTGCTCGCGGAATCGTCATCGGAACTGCCGCCGCCGCTTGTGGCCGCAACTATGACGATGATCAGAAGTAAGGCGATCGCGAGTATCCAACGCTTCTTCTTGAACCACGGACGGCTGGCCTTCGCGTAGGCTTTCGCGGCTTTGGCGTCAGCCCTTGGGTTGCCCGTCATGGTGGTCCCGGCGTGTGGTGCGGCTGATTGCTGCGATGCGGTGGGAGCCTGCATCTGGTCGGTCCATCCGTTGCCGTCCCAGTAGCGAGAGTTGCCGGACTGGTCCGGGTAGTACCCCGGAGGCGGCTTGCCGCCTTCTGGCGGCTGAGGTGTTTGGGTCATTGCGATGTTTCCTCCCCTAGAGAAATGTCGTTGGCGACAGGGTATGAGCCGGAGCGACAAGTTGTGGTGATTTCTCAGGTTTGCCTCAGAAAGGTTCGAGGCCGCCTGCCGATACTTGTGGCAACACGACGTGATGGCCGGGTGCCGGATCGTCGGTAGGCGGATGGCTAGAGGCCAGAAGCAGAGAAGTTCACTCTCTACTTTCATCGGAGCACCCTCATGACCGTCACCCGCGTAACCGCACCCGAACTCTCCACGGAACAAGTGGCGAAGATCCTCACGCTGCCGCTAGAGGCACAGAGCCTCTTTCTCGCAGCAGGTCCCCGGATCTACGACACGACCGGACCGCTGAGGATTCCCGGGCTAGGTGCGCCGGTCGCTGATGTGGGGTGGACAGGCGAAGCCGAGTTGATCCCGGAGCGGGATGTCGACTTCGGCGAGGTCTCGCTTCTCCCGAGCACGATGAAGAGCGTCAAGGTCATCACGCGCTTTTCCAACGAACTCGCCCGCTCTTCTGTCATCGCTCTGGATGCAGCCCTCAAGCAGCGCCTCGTGACCGACGTCGCTGCGAAACTGGACAAGCAGTTCTTCTCAGCATCAGGTGACGGAGTCACGACCCCGCAAGGCTTGTTCGCTTGGTCCGGGATTCAGACGCTGCCCGTAGGCGGACCGCTGACCTATGACGTGCTGCTCGCAGCATGGTCAAAGGCTCTGTCGGCCAACGTCAACATGACGTCGCTCAAGTGGGTGCTGACCCCGAGGGAGTTCGTCACGCTCAAGGGCTTGAAGGACAACGATCAGCGGTACCTTGCCCAGCCGGACCCGACGCAGGATTCGGTCTACCGCGCTTTCGGGATTCCGATCGTCGTCGTCGGCCGCATCCCGGACACGACCGGCGCCACACCGACGGGCAGGGCTGCTCTGGTGGACTTCTCGCAGGTTGCCGTGGCCCGGGACCTTGCACCCTCCGTCACTGTCCTGCGCGAGCGTTACGCGGACTATGACGAGCAGGCGCTGCGAGTTGTCGCACGGTACGACGTCAAGCCGGTGAATCCGCAGGCCGTCGTGGCTCTGACCGGCATCACGATCCCGGCCTGACCATGATCCCGCTGCCCACGGGCCAAACCGTCTTGAACTATCTGGGATGGCCCTCCGATGATGCGCTAGTGGTTCAGGCCACGAAGCACGCGCAGCAGGCTGCAGTCCTCGCGAAGTCCTACGTTCGCGGCCGAGGGTTCGGGACCGGAGTTGACGCCGGGAAGTGCGAGGAAGACCTCGCAGCCGTCATCATCAGCAGCGCAGCCCGGAGCCTTAGCAATCCGAGCAGTGCACGCGAGATAGAGGCTGGCACGTTCAAAGAGGCGCCGGGATCGTTCTATGGCTGGTCGCTCGTCGAGTTGCTCGTGCTGCAAGGTCATCGGCGCATGTGTGGCTGATTCCTACTATTGATAGAGACTTCTGGCCGCGAATCGGGCGCAGCGGTCAGAGAGGCGGAGCCCCGGGCGCAGGACGCCCGGGGCATTCGCTTTTGACAGCCACTTTGACAGCCATTGAGTCGGATTTCTGCTGGTTTCACGTTGTTTCGGTTTGTGCATATTTGCTGGAATCGCAGCGATTGTGCTACCTGTGGAAACACCCTGAAACGTGCCCCAGAACTCTGACACGGAAGAGGTCACAGGTTCAAGTCCTGTATCGCCCACCACATCGAAACCGCAGTTCAGAGAACATTCTGACCTGCGGTTTCTGCGTCCCCTAGTCATTCAGGGCATCAGCCCTAGTCAACTCGAATGAGATTCGCACGGATCTCCGTATTCACGAGGCGCCCCGGGGTCTAAGTCCATCTAATGGGAACTGCGTGTCTCTGGATCCAGGGGCCAGAGACACGCCAGCACGGCTGGTCTCGATGTCGTCGCCGGACGTTCACGTCGCGTTGGTTGCCGACCGCCGCGCGCGATCGTAGGTTGGATCACGAGCCGGCCGGTGAACACCTCCCCGCCGGTGCACACAGTACGGAGCTGGGGCGCGTCACCGCCGGCGCGCCCTGCTCCGTGCGACACCCTCAACCCCCCGACACGCTCAGGGGGCAGGGCTGTCCAGCAGCGGCGGTTCCCGGTGTCCCCAGCGCGAGTCGTCGAGCCCCTGCTCCACGGCCGCGTTGATCGCTGCGCCGATCAGCACGGCGATCGACAGGACGTACAGCCACAGCAGCACCGCGATGGGTGCCGCCAACGGCCCATAGATCGATGTGCCGCCGGTGGAGAACCCGAGCGCCCCTCGGACGAAATAGCTGCCGAAGATCCACAGCAGCAGGGTGAACACGGCGCCCGGCAAGCCCACCCGCCACCGCTTCCGCACCGGCACGGCCAGGTGATAGAGCGTCGTGAGGAACCCGACCGAGAGCACCAGCACCGCGGGCCAGTAGAAGAACCGGAGGAAGGCGAACCGGTCCGACAGGAGCTCGGCCGCCACCTGGGGGCCGGCCAGGATCATCGGCACGAGGATGATGCCGACCAGCAACGCGACGATGTAGAGCCCGAACGAAAGGGCTCGGGTCTTGACGATCCCCCGGTGCCCGCCGAGGCCGTAGATGATCGAGATCGTGTCGATGAAGACGTTGAGGGCCCGCGAGCCTGACCACAACGCCAGGACGAACCCGATCGAGATCACGTCGATGCGCCCGCCACCCAGGACGTCGTTGAGTGTCGGCGCGATGACCTCGTCGACCGTGTCAGGGGTCAGCGCCTGCGAAGCGAGCTGGATGACGCGGTCCTTCAGCACGTCGACCTGGGCCACGTCATAGCGATCAGCGATGAATCCGATCGTCCCCGCGAGGCCGAAGACCAGCGGTGGCAGGGACAAGATGGCGAAGAATGCGGCCTCGGCAGCCAGACCAGTGACGCGATATCGAAAGCAGCTGCTGACCGTGCGGGCGACGACCCGCTTGCCTGCCTCGGGGACCCCCGGTCGGTCTACCGGTTCCACCACCATGGCTCTACCGTAGCGACATGGATCCCCTGCATCGCGCACCAACCAGTCGGGTGGTTCCATCGATCGAAACCTTTCCCGCGCCACCCCCTCATCTGGAGAGCGAATGCGCCGTCTGACCATGGGGGCGCTGCTGTCAGCGTTGCTCACTCTCGTCTCGGCGATGGCACTCAGGGCCGCCGACGCCACCCTCGCCGTGGCAGCCGTCGCCGCCGTGGTGGTGCTTTTCGCCTGGTATGCCCTGCTGCACTCCACCGACGAGCGCTCGACCCTGGACCTCGCCAACCCGGCTTCGGCAGTGACCCTCGCGGTCGTCGGGCGCCAGCCGTGGGGCAATCTCCTGCCTGCCATCGCAGCGCACACGGTCGGCGCCGTGATCGGCGGACTTGCCGCCCTCGCCCTGGAGGATCGGCTCGGCGACACCCTGGTCTTCGCCCAACCGGGCCTCGTGGTCACCGCCGCGGGCGCCGCGCTGGTCGGCCTGATCGGCGCCTGGGCGACCCTCAGCGTCGATGGTGATGGGCACGAATCGCTTGCTGCCATCCCGGCCGTGGTCAGTGGTGCGATCCTGCCGCTCGGCCTGCTCACGGCGTTTCATCCCGCCGCGGTGATCGGCCTGGCGACCGCCGGGCTGGTGCCGTGGGACGTCGCCCTGGTTGCCTCCGGATCGACGCTCGCCGCATCGATCGTGGGTGCCTACGCCGTGACCGTCCTCGTACCGCACGAGTGACGCGGGCCACACAGGAGCCGACTTCCCCTCTGCGCCTTGGCGACAAATCCCACCATATGGACAGGTGTCCCACATCGTGGGACCGGTGCTTGTTCTTGTGAAGACATGTCCGCAGACTGTTTCACATGCTTGCTGCACAGGCCCTCTGGCTCGTGGGACGACTCCATGTCGACCTCGGTCGTGCTCGCAACATGATGTGTCGCTGATCAACGCGCGACCTCTGCACTGATCTCGATCAACTCAGTCTCGATCAAACCAGGCGCGCGGCGACCTCATCCGTGACGAATCTGTCCTGATCGCCGTGTGCCCTTTCCAAGGGAAGTTCATGGCTTCAGCACCCGGCACCGACACACCAGCCCGTCGCCCGCGCCCCAAGCGCGGCGAGGGTCAGTGGGCCCTGGGCTACCGCGAGCCGCTGAACGCCAACGAGCAATCCAAGAAGGACGACAATCCGCTCAACGTCCGCGCCCGGATCGAGAACATCTACGCCCACCGAGGCTTCGACTCGATCGACCCCGGCGACATGCGTGGCCGCTTCCGCTGGTGGGGCCTCTACACCCAGCGCAAGCCCGGCATCGATGGCGGCAAGACCGCGACGCTCGAGCCCGAAGAGCTCGACGACGAATACTTCATGCTCCGTGTACGCATCGACGGTGGCCAGCTCAACCTCGCCCAGCTGCGTACCGTCGCGGACCTGTCGGTCGACTACGCCCGCGACTCCGCCGACCTCACCGACCGTCAGAACGTGCAGTACCACTGGATCGACATCCGCGACGTCCCGACCATCTGGGAGCGTCTCGAGGCCGTCGGCCTGTCGACGCAGGAGGCCTGCGGCGACTGCCCGCGCGTCATCCTCGGAAGTCCGGTTGCCGGTGTGTCCGAGGACGAGATCATCGACGGAACTCCCGCGATCGAGCAGATCGAGAACCAGTTCATCGGTGACAAGGAGTTCTCGAACCTCCCACGCAAGTACAAGACCGCGATCAGCGGACACCCCGGTCACGATGTCGTGCCGCAGATCAATGACATCGCCTTCGCCGGCGCAGTGCACCCTGAGCATGGGCCCGGCTTCGACCTCTGGGTCGGCGGCGGGCTGTCCACCAACCCGATGCTCGCCCAACGGGTTGGCGTGTGGGTGCCGCTCGATGAGGTCCCACAGGTATGGAAGGCCGTCACCAGCGTCTTCCGCGACTATGGCTACCGCCGCCTCCGCACCCGCGCGAGGCTCAAGTTCCTGATTGCCGACTGGGGCGTCGAAAAGTTCCGCGACGTGCTCGAGACCGAATATCTCGGACGTTCGCTGATCGATCTCGACGCACCCGAGGCGCCCGAGACCCCTGCTGACCACGTCGGAATCTTCCGCCAGAAGGACGGCAAATTCTTCGTCGGCGCCGCGCCCACGGTGGGTCGCATCTCCGGAACGCTGCTCAACCAGGTCGCCGACATCGTCGAGGCGCATGGAAGCGATCGCGTCCGCACGACCCCGATGCAAAAGCTCCTCGTGCTCGACGTCGACGAGGACAAGGTCGAGTCGCTCGTCAGCGCGCTGGCCGAGATCGGCCTTGACGCACGTCCGTCGCAGTGGCGCCGCAACACGATGGCCTGCACCGGCATCGAGTACTGCAAGCTCGCGATCGTCAACACCAAGGACCGGGCCAAGGACCTGATCGCCGAGCTCGAGCAGCGCGTCCCCGAGCTCGACACACCGATCACCGTGAACGTCAACGGCTGCCCCAACTCCTGCGCCCGCATCCAGACCGCAGACATCGGCCTCAAGGGCATGCTCGTGATGGACGAGCACGGCAACCAGGTCGAGGGTTTCCAGGTCCACCTCGGTGGGGCACTCGGGCTCGAGGCCGGCTTCGGCCGCAAGCTCCGCCAGCACAAGGTCACCGGCGACCACCTGCCCGACTATGTCGAGAAGCTCTCGCGGACCTACATCGAGCAGCGTGAGGACGCCGAGTCCTTCGCCCGCTGGGTTGCCCGCGCAGACGAGGAGGTCCTGCGATGAAGGACCCCCAGTCCAAGACCTTTCGTGCCGGCGCGCACGGCCATGTGGCGCGTTCGCCTCGGTCACGACGAGGGAGCGTTACGTCATGAGTGCACGAGCCGTCCCTTTCCACTGCCCCTACTGTGCCGACGAGGACCTGCGTCCCCACGGCGAGAAGCACGGCGAGTGGGAATGTCGATCGTGCCTGAGGGCGTTTCGCCTCGGCTTCATCGGCCAGCTCGCACCGAGCGATGTCACCACCTACTCACCCCCGTCACCATCAACCCCTGCAGCACCACCTGGAAGGAGGACAGCATCATGACCGCACCAGCACTCATTGCTCTTGCGCATGGCAGCCGCGATCCGCGCTCTGCCACGACCATCACCGCCCTTACGGAGTTGGTCGCGTGCATGCGCCCAGACCTCCGGCTGGAGCCGGCGTTCCTCGACCTCGCCGAGCCCGACTTCGACCAGGTCGTTGACCGGCTCGTCACCGAGGGGCACCAAGAGATTGTCGTCGTCCCGTTGCTGCTCACCGAGGCTTTCCACGCCAACGTCGACGTTCCACACGCGATCAAGTCAGCTCTGGCCCGTCACGAGGGCATCAAGATCCAGGCCACCAAGGTGCTCGGCATCGAGAACGCGTTCTTCCACGTGCTCGACAAACGACTCCGAGAGGCCCTGTCCAAGAACCGGGTCCGCGAGCTCGACGCGCTCGTGCTGGCTGGAGCCGGCTCGTCCGACCCGATCGCCAACGCGGCCATCTCCCGGGCGGCTCGGGCATGGGGAGCGCACCACAAGCTGCCGACGATCGCGGCGTTCGCGTCCAGCGTCCCGCCGGCGGCCGGAGAGGCCGTACGCGCTCACCGCGCAGACGGTCGCCGTCACATCGCCGTCGGTCAGCTCTTCCTCGCGCCGGGCGTCCTGCCCGACCGGGTGACCGAGCTGGCATACGAGGCAGGCGCGGTCGCCGTGGCCGAGCCACTCGGTGTCGACGTCGAGGTGGCCCGTGTCATCCTGGCCCGCTATGCCGTCGGCGCGGTCGACCTCGTTCCGCTCGAGGCGCTGTTCGCCTAGCCCGCCTGACCTGTGACGTCATCACCGCCGCGTGTGAATCAGCACGGCGGTGATGACGTCCCGCCGGGAGATCAGGCGGGAATGCGTTCCAGCCCTGACAAGGTGGAGACGACCGCATCGGCGAGTTCCTGACCCTTCACCGCGAAGTGACGCGTGAAGTAGTCATGATGCTCAGCATGCTCGTGGAACTGGTGCGGGGTGAGCACAGCGGAGAAGACCGGCACGTCAGTCTCCAGCTGCACCCGCATCAGGGCGTCGACAACCGATCCGGCGACGAAGTCATGGCGATAGATGCCGCCGTCGACGACGAGCGCACACGCGGCGATCGCGGCATACCGGCCTGACAGCGCGAGCCGCTTCACGTGCAGCGGCATCTCGAAGGCTCCCGGCACCTCATGCACCTCGACCTCGTACGAACCGGCCTCGGCGAGACCCTTGCGGATCCCCTCAACTGCCTGGTCGACGATGTCAGCGTGCCAACGCGCTGCAACGACCGCGATCCGGGGTGTGCCTGACTGCGTCATATGTCCTCCTGTTTGCGTGGTCACCCAGGGCGACGACGCATCCGAGGGCGGCTTGGGCCGTCACCAACGTGTCGCGTTCTCTCTCATCCGGACTATGACCGTCGGCCCCGGAGTCACACCGGGTCTGCTGACCCTCCCGCGAAGGAGGCGCTCGCGGGCTCATGCTGGCCCCGGGTGGGACCCGCCATCACCGCCGGTGGGGAGTTTCGCCCCGCCCTGAGAACGTACGAGATCGACGCTAGCACCAGAACCGCGTGATCGTCTGCGACAGAGGGCCGTCACATTGCGACGGCCCAGCCTTGGTGCCACGCGTGACCGCTAGGCGACCCGGTGGCGTTCGAGCGCTGTTTGACCCGGCATCGGGCTCGGGCATGCGCGAGAGTTGAGCCAGCACACAACCGACCAGGGGAAGGCACGATGCTCGACAGGGCCGCCCGAAGGATCACCGCACCGCTACTGGACCGGATCGCCCCCACCCTCGCACGCAGCGGCATTCACCCCTCGGCCATCACCGCAGTCGGCTGGGCCGCGGGCGTCGCCGCGTGCCTTGCGATCACGCAAGGGGCGTGGCAGGTCGCCCTGATCCTGTGGTTGGTCAATCGGCTGCTCGACGGCCTCGACGGAGCCGTGGCTCGCCAAGTCGGGCCAACTGATCTTGGCGGTTTCCTCGACATCACCGCTGACTTCAGCATCTACGCGGGATTCGTCTTGGCGGTCGCGATCGAGGTGCCGGAGGCGCGGGTGGCCTGCGTCGCGCTGTTGGTCGCCTACTACGTCTCCGGGACCGCATTCCTCGCGCTGTCGTCGATACTGGAACGTCGCCGCGCCAACCAGCTCCTCGATGAGCGATCTTTGCGCTTCGTCGGTGGGCTGGCCGAAGGCACCGAGACTGTCATCGTCTACGCCCTCATCACGCTCGTGCCCCAGCAAGCCGAGATCATCGCGTGGATCTTCACCGCGGCGGTCGCCTTCACCGCGCTCCAACGCATCGTCCAGGGCATCACAACCCTCAGACGAGACCCTTCACTCCGCTCGACCACCTGACCCTTCCCACCTAAGGAACCCGACATCCGTCTCCCTCTCCGCCTTCGCGCCCTCGTGCTGATCCTGGCGACTTCGACCGCCCTCGTCCTGAGCGCCTGCGGCGCCAGCGATGACCCCGGCACCAAGGTCGACAGCCAAGACTGGTCGGGCGTTCTCGCCGATGCCAAGGGCGAGACCGTCAACTGGTACATGTTCGGCGGCGACGACGCCCTCAACACCTTCGTCGAGGATGAAGTAGCACCGCGACTGGCCAGCCGAGGTGTCAAGCTCAAGCAGGTCAGGATCACCGACACCGCTGAGGCGGTCAACAAGGTTCTCGGTGAGGTTCAGGCTGGTCGTACCAGCGGCGGGAGCGTCGATGCCATCTGGATCAACGGCGAAAACTTCGCCACCGGCGTCCAGGCCGACATCTGGGCTTGCGGCTGGGCTGACGACCTTCCCAACGATTCCTACGTCGACCACACCGACCCTGCCGTCGCGAATGACTTCGGTGTGCCGGTCAAGGGGTGCGAATCGGTCTGGCAGAAGGCCAACTCCGCGCTCGTCTACGACAGCGCCAAGCTCGACCCCGCCGACGTCGCCTCAGGTGACTCGCTGTTGGCCTGGGTGAAGGCCAACCCGGGCCGATTCGCCTATCCCGCGCCACCAGACTTCACCGGATCGTTGGCCGTGCGATCGCTGCTGTATTCACGGATCGATGGACCCTCCTCGCTCTCGGGCGCCTTCGACGAGCAGGCATACACCAAGGCGACCTCGACCTTCTTCGACGACTTGAACGCTCTCGAACCGAGCCTGTGGCGCAAAGGAGAGACCTATCCCTCCAGCCAGGACGATGTCGAGAGGCTGTTCGCCGACGGTGAGATCAGTGCCTACTTCACGTACGGTCCCGGCGCGGTTGCCACCAAGGTTGACGACGGCGTCTTCCCGACATCGACCCGCGAGGCCGTCCTGTCCAGCGGCAACATCAGCAACTTCAGCTTCATCAGCATCCCGAAGAATGCCGCGCACCGCTCCGCTGCATTCGTCCTGGCCGACACGTTGCAGGCTCCCGAGGTCCAGCTGGCGATGTTCAAGGCAACCGGTGCCTACCCCGGCATCGGCGTGTCGCGCACCAGCAAGACGGCCCAGAAGGAGTTCGCCCGCGTGCCCCGCAGCGCATCGGTCCTGTCGATCGACGAGCTCTCGGCCCGCGCCCAGCCCGAGCTCTCCAGTGAATACCTGACCCGGATCGAGAAGGACTGGAAGTCTCAAGTCCTTCAGAAGTAGACATCTCCCATGACATTCGTCCACGCGGTCACCAGCTCGCCGGTCATGCGCCGCGCTGTGCTGCTCGCCCCCGCGATGCTCGTGATCGGCGTGTTCTTCATCGGTGGGCTCGCGCAGGCCCTCGCCCAGAGCCTCGGGCAGCAACCGTTGCTGGGCGACAGCCGCTGGTCCTTCGATGCCTACCGATCGGCCGCCACCGACCCCGCTGTTCGCTCGTCGATCGGTCTGACCCTGCGGATCGGGATTCTCTCGACTCTTCTGGCGACGGTGCTCGGGGTTGGCTGCGCACTCGTGGTGCGTCGACTCGGATCCGGGCGCGTCTGGATGACCCGCCTCTTCCAAGGCACACTTGCCGTGCCGCACCTCGTCGGCGCCCTGTGCATCTCCCTCCTGCTGTCCCCAACGGGCCAGGTTTCGCGGGTGGCGCACGCGATCGGTCTTGTCGACGGGAGCCAGCAGTTCCCCGCCCTGGTCCAAGATGGGTTCGGCTGGGGCATCATCGCTGAGTATGTCTGGAAGGAGACGCCGTTCATGGCAGTCATCGCGCTGGCGGCCATGACCGCGGATCTGAACCGGCTCGAGGACGTCTCCCGCACCCTCGGCGCGGCGCGGTGGCAGCGCCTCCGCCATGTCACGCTACCGATGCTCGATGCCCCGGTGGGCGCGGCTGCCATCCTCGTACTTGCCTTCACGATGGGTTCGTACGAGGTTCCCGTGCTGCTGGGACGACCCTTCCCTGCGCCGCTGTCGGTGGTGACCTATCAATCGTTCAGCGACACCGACCTGACCTCTCGACCACAGGCAATGGCGGTGGCTGTCCTCCTGGCAACCCTGACCACGATCATCGCCGGCCTCTACCTGATGCTGGTGCAGCTCTCCAGACGGAGGCGGACGTGAGGCGATTCGTCGCGATCACCATCGCAGCGATCGTGATCGCTCCGCTCGTCGGGCTGATCCTGTGGTCGGGCGCCAGGTCGTGGCCCTACCCCGATCTGCTGCCCGCCGAAGGCACGACTCGTGGTCTGGATCTGGTCACCTCCAGCGGGTCATGGGAAGCATTGGTCACATCTGTCGTGATCGCGACCTCGGTGGCGATCCTGTCGTCCATCATCGGATTGCCCGCCGGGCGAGTGATCGGTCTGCACCGATTCCGCGGAAGACGTCTGGTCCAGCTGTGCCTCATCGCTCCGGTCATCGTGCCGGGCATCGCCGTCACTTTGGGCCTGCAGGTCTTTTTCATCCGGTGGGGGCTGTCGGAGTCGATCCTCGGCGTCGTCCTCGTGCAGCTCGTCCTCACCGTTCCGTACGCCGCCACGATTCTCGGCGCCGCCTTCGAAGGATTCGACGTCGACCTCGAACGTCAGGCCCGCGTGCTCGGAGCGGGTGCGTGGCGGGCCACGACGCTGGTGACCGTGCCTGTGCTCGCACCGGCTCTGGCCGCAAGCGCCCTGCTGACATTCCTGATCTCGTGGAGCGAGTACATCCTGACGTTGCTGATCGGTGGCGGTCAGGTGCAGACCCTCCCGTTGATGTTGTTTGCCGCGATCGGGTCATCTGACTCCACGGCCGCGGCAGCCCTCGGCCTGCTCGTTGTCGCCCCTCCCGTACTTCTCGTCGTGCTGATCTCGCGTCTCCTGCGCGGCCGAGCGGGCTTGCTGATCGGCATGGTCCGCTCGTGAGGCCCGCCCTGCAGGTCAGTGGACTGACCAAACGGTTCGGTCAGACACACGCCGTTGATGCGCTCGACCTCACCTTCGCGCCGGGGTCGTTCACCTCGCTGCTGGGCCCATCGGGATGTGGCAAGAGCACAACCCTGCAGATGATCGCCGGCCTGATCCCGCCCGACCTCGGAACCGTCACGGTCGACGGCAGCGACATGACGCACGTATCACCCGAACGCCGCCCGATCTCCCTGGTGTTCCAGAAGCCACTGCTGTTCCCCCACCTCACGGTCGAGCAGAACATCGGGTTCGGTCTGCGGATGCAGCACGTGCCCCGGGCCGTCATCGCCGACTCCGTGGCTGAGATGCTCGAGCAGGTCCGACTCACTGGGCTCGGGGGGCGCCGACCGCACGAGCTGTCCGGCGGCCAGGAGCAACGCGTTGCCCTGGCCCGCGCCTTGGTGCTGCGGCCGGCCGTGCTGCTCCTGGACGAACCCTTCTCACAGCTCGACGCGACGCTGCGGATAGAGATGCGCCGCCTGGTCCGTGAGCTCCACGACTCGACCGGCGTCTCGACGGTGTTCGTGACCCACGACCAGGACGAGGCGGTCGACATCGCCGACGAGATCGTGCTGATGCTCGACGGCCGGGTCGAGGCCCAAGGGTCCCCGGAGCGACTGTTCGAAGCGCCACCGACCCTCGCGACGGCGCGGTTCCTCGGTGTCGCCAACGAGCTCTTCGGCCATGCCCATGCAGGCGGATTTCGCCTCGCCGGCACAGATCTCGCGACCGACAGCGGTGCCGTCAGGGGTGAGGCGGTTCTGACCATCCGACCCGAGGCTGTCGAGCTGCCGGCGAGGTCTGCGACGCGGCACGCCCTGATTGTCGAGTCGGTCCGATTCGCCGGGACGTTTCTGGCCGCGACCGGCCGAACTGTCGACGGTCAGTTGATGACCCTGCACCTGCCGGTCGGGGCGCCACTGGTCGTCGGCGAGGCCATCGAGGTTGGTCTGCCCGCCGATCGCTGCTCGGTGTTTGCCAGAGGCACGGCATGACCCGCCGCCAGATCATCTTGCGTGTCGCGGTGCTCGCCACCGCCATCGTGGCGTTCGTGATCCTCGAGACGCAGCTCGGGTTGCCGAGCCGGATCGAGGTCCAGGACTACTTCGACGGCCTCGGCTGGGCGGCCCTGCCCATGTTCACGATCTTCTACGCCGTGGCGACTCTGCTGCCGCTGCCCAAGGCGGTCTGCACGATCGCCGGCGGAGCCATCTTCGGATTCTGGGCCGGACTCGGCGTCGTCCTCATCGGGGCGGTGGTCGGCTCGACCGGCGCCTTTGTCGGGGCGCGCTGGCTGGGACGCGACTCGGTGCGGGGACTCACGGCCACCCGCGTGCGGCGGCTCGACGCCCAGATCGGTCGCCGCGGTTTCGTGACGGTCCTGGGTGCCCGGTTGCTTCCGGTGATCCCCTTCACGACGATCAACTACATCTTCGGGCTGACCTCGGTGAGCCTGCGGGCCTACGTCACGGCAACTGCAATCGGGATCGTCCCGGGCACTGCGGTCTACGTCGCGGTCGGGGCCTACGGGTTCTCGCCGGGCTCGTGGCCCTTTGCCATTGCTGTCACCGGGCTCGTCTTGCTCGCCGCCGTGAGTGCCGTGCACGCACGTCGCGGTCGCAAACGGGCGGTCACGGCAGCGTCATCCGACGCCGAAGGCCCAACAGCACACTGATCAGACGACGAAACCACGGCTTGGCAAGATCATCCTGAAGCTGGGCGAGAGCTGCCTTCCACACGCCGTCGCCATACGTCGGGTAGGCGTGCATCGACCCCGCCAGATCGCGCGCCCTCAGGCCGTGGCGTGCCGCCAGCACGAGCTCGGCGAGCGTTTCACCGGCGCGGGGCCCGACCAGCGTCGCACCCACGATCCGGCCACGGCGGTCGAGCACGAGACGGCTGAAACCAACCGTACGATCGTCGGTGATCGCACGGTCGACCTCGGCATGCTGGATCGTGTGTTCGTATTGACCCGAAACACCAACCCGGTCGAGTCCCACGCCGAACGCCGCGACCTCCGGTTGGGTGTACGTGACTCGTGGAATCGTGGCCAGATCCACCGCACGACGAACGCCCAGGACCGCATTTGTCGCTGCGAGGCTGCCGTGGACCCCGGCGACGTGGGTGAACTGAGGGTGTCCCGTGACGTCCCCGGCGGCCCAGATACGTCGATTGGTCGTGCGCAGCCGCGAGTCCACCCGCACGTGACCGCGCTCAGACAGCTCGACACCGGCCTGTCCAAGACCGAGATCGAGGGTGCGTGGTCGTCGACCGGCTGCCACCAGCACCGTGTCGACCTCGATCTGAGATCCGTCACTGAGCCGGGCCACGCCCGGCCCGAACGACTCAATCGAGACGCCGGTCCGAATCGTGATTCCGTCTGCCGCGAGGGAACCGGACATGACCATCGCGGCGTCCTCGTCCTCCTGGAGCAGGATCCGTTGGCCACTCTCGACGATCGAGACCTGCGAGCCCAGCCGGGCAAACGCCTGACCCAGCTCACAGCCGATGCTTCCCGCTCCGACAACCAGCAGCTGGGGTGGGCGTGCGGTCAGTGACCACACGGTGTCCGAGGTCAGCAGCTTGACGTGCTGGATGCCCTCCACCCCGGGCACCACGGGCGCCGAGCCAGTGGACACGAGCGCCCGGCGGAAGGAAACGACACTCCCATCCACCGCGACGGTCTTCGGCCCGGTGAACCGCCCCTCGCCATGCAGGACCGTGACGCCGGCGGCGCGCAGGTTCTCGGGTGAGTCGACCGGCTCGATGGTGGTGATCGCCTCGCGTGCTCGCGCCATCGCTGCGTAAAAGTCGCCGGCCGCACCGCCTTGATGGGCAATCGCGAGCAACGCCTTGCTCGGGACGCAACCCGTCCACAGGCAGTCCCCGCCCGTGCGGTGGCGCTCGACGAGCAAGACGTGGGCACCCAACCCGGAGGCCGTCTTGGCAGCCACGATGCCCGCAGTCCCACCTCCGACCACGACCAGGTCCCACGGCCGGTCGCGCACGTCTTCCCACGAGTCCGACGTCCAGTCCTCTGGAGTGACCATCAACGAATCTCCTCGCCAGCGAACGATGGACCCCGGACGGTGCCGACGGCGAGCACCACATGACCGGCTCGATGAGTCTGGTGAGTGACGTCATCCAGCCCCTCGTCCACCAGCGACCACGGCTGCCGGGTGAGGTCGACACCTCCGGTGAAGCAGGCGAATCTCGCCGCCGGCCAGAAGGCACGACCTGCACCGGTCGGCATCGCGAGATCGACGATGGCTGCCCGGGCGCCGGGCACACAGCGCTCTGTCGCCTGTTGCCACGCCCGTCTCCACGCGGGGATGATCGACATCGCGTACGTCGCGATGACGGCGTCGAACTCCCACCGGTCGAGCAGTCCCCTCATGTCCCCGGCGTCACCCTCCAGCAGGGTCACGTTGGCCCACGACCGGGACCTCTTCCGCGCCTGGCCAAGCATCGCGGCGCTCGCGTCGACTCCTACGACGTGACCGGCCGGCCCGATGTGCTCCCGCAACGACGGGAAGTTCAGCCCCGTTCCGCAACCCACATCGAGTACCCGGTCTCCCGGGGTGAGCCGCAGAAGCTCGATCGCCCGCTCGCGTCCGACCCGGTAGACCGGTCGCTCAAGAGAGAGCAGGTCGTAGAACCGAGCACCAGACCCATATCGTCCAAGCGTCGGTGCCTTCATGGGTCCAGCATCGCCCAAGCAGAAAAACCCGGTGCGCGGTGTGTCGCGATGGGGCTTACAAACCCGCGAGTCGCGCCTTCTCGACCGAGATGTCGTAGTCGGCATCCGGCCACTCCAGGTGGAGGTTGCGCAGCTCGTCCAACAGGAGTGACGCGACGGCCCAGTTGCGATACCACTTGCGGCCGCTCGGCACGACGTGCCACGGTGCGTGCTCAGGCGAGCAGCGCTCGAGCGCAACCGCATATGCGTGCTGGTAGTCCGACCAGAGCATCCGCTCGTCGAGATCGCCGGAGTTGTACTTCCAGTGCTTCGTGGGGTCGTCGAGGCGCGCGGCCAGCCGTTCCTTCTGGTCCTCCGAGGTGATGTGCAGGAAGCATTTGAGGATCACGCCGCCGGAGTCGGTGAACTCCTTCTCGAACTTGTTGATCGCGTTGTATCGGCGCTCGATCTCTTCAGGGGCCGCCAGCTGGCGGACCCGGGCGATCAGGACATCCTCGTAGTGCGAGCGGTCAAAGACGCCGATGGTTCCGGGATCGGGCAGGCCACGCCTGATCCGCCACAGGAAGTCGTGCTCGAGCTCTGCGGGAGTGGGCTGCTTGAATGAGGAGATCGCCAGTCCTTGTGGATCCACGAGACCGGCCACGTGACGGATGATGCCGCCCTTGCCGGAGGTGTCCATGCCCTGGAGCACGATCAGGATCCGGGTCTTGCTCACCCCACTGCGCCCACCGGCGAACAGCCGCTCCTGCAGGTCGCTGAGCTCGTCGCCCATCTCAGCGAGCTGCTCGGCAGCATCGGCCTTCTTGCCCTCGAAGCCGGTCGTGGCCCGTGAGTCGTATGCGGACAGGTCGATCGGAGTGGTGACGGTGAGCTGGGCGGCGAGCGACGAGGTCATGGCCGAAGTATGCCCTCCGGGTGCCGCCACGGCATCCGCACAGCCGTAGGATGGCGCACATGTATGACGTCGCACTCCTGATCGAACGCCAGCTCATCGACCTCGATGCCGACCAGATCATCGCCTTGCACGAGGGACTCGATGACACCGTCCGATATCACCTCCTGCTGCCGGTCGAGAGCTCCAATGCGATCCTCACCTCGTCAATGAGCGCGCTCGGCGCGGGGCAGATCGTGCCGATCACCGAGCCCGACGCGATCGAGGCCATCCACTCCCAGCTCGTGCAGGCCGGTCAGTCCGAGCTCGAGGCGAGCGCCGCGCTCATCCGCGACCGCGGCCAGCAGGTCACGGCCGCGCTGACAGAGGACGACCCCATCGACGCGCTGCTCGAGCTGGTGAAGAAGACCGGATCCTCTGAAGTCATCATCTTGACCGAGCCCCACGTCGTACGGGAGTTCCTGCAGCTCGACTGGACCTCGCGCGCCCAGCGCAAGCTCGACGTGCCGAGCGTCCACCTGCTCGAGCACGTTCCGTTCGACGCCCAGCGCTGATTGAGTTCCCGCGTACGCTTGAGGCATGGCGTACGACGTGGACAAGACCGACGACGAGTGGAAGGCGGAGCTCAGCCCCGCCGAGTACCAGGTGCTGCGCAAGGCCGGAACCGAGCGGCCCTTCAGTTCCTCCTACGAGACCGACCCGACGGTGGGCGTCTATGCCTGCCGCGCGTGTGGTGCCGAGCTGTTCCGCAGCGAGACCAAGTTTGACGCGCACTGCGGCTGGCCGGCGTTCTATGCCCCACTTGCCGAGGACCGCGTCGAGTACATCGAGGACCGCTCGCTTTTCGGAGGCGTGCGCACCGAGGTGCGCTGTGCGCGCTGCGGCTCGCATCTTGGACACGTCTTCAAGGGCGAGGGCTTCCCGAACCCGACCGACGAGCGCTTCTGCATCAACGGTGTGAGCCTGCAGCTCGAACCCGACGCCACCTAGCCGGGTCGGGTCAGGGCCACAGCTCGGTGAGCTCGCTGACCGAGTGGGCACGACCCGTGTAGAACGGGATCTCCTCGCGCACGTGGCGGCGGGCCCGGCTCGCGCGGAGCTCGCGCATCAGATCGACGATGCGGTGCAGCTCGTCGGCCTCGAAGGCGAGGATCCACTCGTAGTCGCCGAGCGCGAAGGACGCGACGGTGTTGGCCCGCACGTCGGGATAGTCGCGCGCCTGCATGCCGTGCTCACGGAGCATGTCGCGGCGCTCCTCATCGGGGAGGAGATACCACTCGTAGGAACGAACGAACGGATAGACGCAGACATAGGGGTGGGTGTCCTCATCTGCCATGAACGCCGGGATGTGAGAGCGGTTGAACTCGGCCGGCCGGTGCAGGGCCAGCTGCGACCACACGGGATCCATGCGGGCGCCGAGCGCCGTGCGCCGGAACGCGTTGTAGGCCGCCTGCAGCGCGTCGCTGGTCGGCGCGTGCCACCAGATCATCAGGTCTGCGTCGGCCCGCAGCCCGCTGAGGTCGTAGGTGCCGCGAACCACGACGTCATCAGTGGCGAGCTTGCCGATCAGCTCGTCGACCTCGGCGGCCAGGGCGGCACGCGGAGCGTCGCCGAGCACCGTCTCGATCCGGAACACCGACCACATCGTGTAGCGGATGGTGTCGTTGATGTCCTTGGCCAGCTTGCCTTTGTTGGGAACCGCGCTCATGGCTCCATTGTCCCAGCGTCGAGCACGCGCCGCGCGGCCGCCCGCCCGGAGGCGATGACCGCGGGTATGCCGACACCGCGATGGGCCGCGCCGCAGACCTCCAGGCCAGGCACCGTGGCGATCGACCGGTCGATCAGCTCCACTCGCTCGAGGTGTCCGACGTCGTACTGGGGCAGCGCCCCACCCCACCTCTGCACGACGGCATCGAGCGGCTCCGGCAGGGCGCCGAAGGCCGTACGCAGATCGGTCAAGGCTCGCGCCGTGATCTCTTGGTCGTCGTGCTGGAGCAACGTCGCCTCTCCGGCCCGGCCGACCGAGGCGCGGATGACTGTTCGACCGGTGTCAGCGACCCAGCCCCACTTGTTGGACGAGACCGTGGCGGCCTTGATGAAGGTCCCGTCGATCGGCGGCACCAAAAACCCCGAACCGTCGAATGTCGGCGGCTCGTCGAAGACGTAGGTCACGATCGCCATGCTCGCGTAATCGATCGCCGCCAGAGCGAACGCGGCATCAGGGGCATCCTGCGCGATGAGGCGGGCCGCGGCCGGCGCCGGAGCGGCGACGACGACGGCATCGACGTCGAGGTGCTCCACGTCGGTCGTCGGCCCGACCGAGAGGCGCCATCCGTCAGCCGTACGTGTCACAGCGCGCACCGTCGAGGCAAGCCGCACCTCGAAGCCGCCAGCTGCTGCCACGGCCGCCGGGAGCTGGCCCACTCCCCCGACCAGGCCGGCGAAGACCGGTCCGGTCGCGGTTGCCGCGGCCCGCGCCGAGGTGGCTCCGGCGAGCAGGTCGGCGCCCAGCGCGGCGATCTGCGGCGTCGTGGCCCGCAGCGACAGCGAGTCGGTATGGCCCGCGTAGACCCCGCCGAGCAGCGGCTCGACCAGTCGCTCGAGCACGTCCCGGCCCAGCCGGGCGCTGACGAACTCCGCCACCGAGATGTCGCCCTCAGGCACCGGCAGCACGTGCGCGTCGATGCCAGCGATGCCCGATGCGGCCAGTTCTGCGACGTCGGCGGGGATGCCCATGACGGTCGCCGGCATGGCCCGCAAGGCGCCGTGGGTCCAGATCGCCGCGGAGATCGTGCGAGGGTTGACCAGCCGGTCGTCCAGCCCGATGGTGTGCACGAGGTCAAGCGCCTCGGGGCGCCGAGCCAGCATCGACTCAGCGCCGAGGTCGAGCGTCAACCCGCCGACGTCGCCCAGCCTGAGCTTGCCGCCGAGCCGATCCGATCCTTCCAGCACGACGACATCGGCTCCGCCGGCCGCGAGCTCGTGGGCAGCAGCGAGTCCGGCCATCCCACCACCGACGACGGCGACCCGCATCGACGCGCTGACGGACAAGGCCTCAGGCCGGCTGGTAGTCGTGGACGAAGTCGACCAGGCGTGCGAGTGCGTCGGGGTCAGTCGCCGGCAGCACGCCATGCCCGAGGTTGAACACGTGGCCGTCGGCAGCACGCCCGGCCTCGATGACCTCCGCAGCGCGGGCGTGCACGAACTCGGTCGGAGCAAACACCGCCGTCGGGTCGAGGTTGCCCTGCACGGCCTTGCCGGGTCCGATCCGGCGGACGGCCTCATCAAGGGGCACCCGCCAGTCGACGCCGACGACGTCTGCACCGGCCTCGCCCATCGAGTGCAGCAGCTCGCCGGTGCCGACGCCGAAGTGGATTCGCGGGACGCCGAGGTCCTCGACCGCGGACAGCACTGCGGTGGAGTGTGGCTTGACGTATGTCTCGTAGTCAGCCAGCGACAGCGCGCCGGCCCAGGAGTCGAAGAGCTGGATCGCCGAGGCACCTGCCTCGACCTGCATCCGGAGGAACTGTCCGGCGATCGCCGCGATGCGACCGAGCAGTGCGTGCCACAGCTCGGGATCGGAATACATGAGCTCCTTGGTGAGCCGGTGGTCGCGCGATGGACCGCCCTCCACGAGATAGGAGGCGAGGGTGAATGGCGCGCCCGCGAAACCGATCAGCGGGGTCGAGCCGAGCTCGCCGACCAGCGCCGTGACGGCGTCGGTGATCGGCGTGACGTCATCGGGCTCGATGTCGCGGAACTGCGCGAGCTGCGCGGCCGAGCGGATCGGATCGGCCACGACCGGCCCGGTGCCCGGCACGATGTCCAGGTCGACCCCGATGGCCTTGAGCGGGACGACGATGTCGGAGAAGAAGATCGCGGCGTCGACGCCGTAGCGGCGGACGGGTTGCATCGTGATCTCGACGACCATGTCGGTGCGGAAGCACGAGTCGAGCATCGCGGTGCCCTCTCGCAGCGCGAGGTACTCAGGCAGCGAGCGGCCGGCCTGTCGCATGAACCATACGGGCGTATGGGCGGGCTGCTCGCCGCGGCACGCCTGGAGGAAGGCACTGTCGGTCATCATTGCGGTCACACCGCATTGTCTCAGGTGGGCAGCGTCTCGAGTCGTGCGGAGTGTCGAGCCCGACCCTGACCCTTGCGCGCCTACCATCACAGGGTGGGAGCCCGAAGCGAGATCGACCGCACCCCCGCGCAATTCACGGCTGCGGTCGAGCAGATACGGCACGCCGTCCTCCGACCCGAGGTCGTGGTCGACGAGATGCCCGCGCCCCAACGCATCGCCCCGCACGCCTTCGCGATCAGCGGAGATGTGCTCGTCGGCGAAGACGACTTGGCGACCGGACGATTCATCCTGTTGCACGACCCAGCCGGCAACGACGCGTGGGGCGGCACCTTCCGATGCGTGACCTTCGCGCGCGCCGACATCGAGGCCGACATGGCCGCCGACCCCGTGCTCCCGAGCGTCGGCTGGAGCTGGCTGACCGAAGCGCTCACCGCATACGGCAGCGACTACACAGCTGCGAGTGGCAGCGTGACGGTCGTACGTTCGGAGGGCTTCGGCGAGATGGCGGCCGATGGGTCGGACGCGCAGATCGAGATGCGCGCCTCCTGGACGCCACTGACCGAGCCGCCAACTCCGGGCATGGAGTCGCATGCCGCGGCGTGGTCCAACCTGTTGTGCGCGATCGCCGGACTGCCGCCACTGGCACCGGGAGTGATCCCCCTGCAGCGCAGGCGTGGTCCACGTTGACCCCTGCTGACCAGGCCGTACCCGACGAGACCCCCATCGAGGGCATCGAGACGCAGACGCCGGAACCGGTCGTCCCCCAGGCGCCGCGACTGGAGCTGCGCGATCCTTTGCCACCCGTGGTCGACACGCCCGAGCTGCTGCGCGACACCTGTGAGCGCATCGCTGCCGGCACCGGACCGATAGCCCTCGACGCCGAGCGGGCCTCCGGCTACCGCTACTCCCAGCGCGCCTATCTCGTGCAGGTGCGTCGCGAGGGATCCGGCACACACCTCATCGATCCCATCGCGTTCGACAGCCTGGTGCCACTCGACACGGCCTTTGACGGCAACGAATGGATCCTGCACGCGGCCAACCAGGACCTGATGTGCCTCGCCGAGGTCGGTCTCTATCCGGAGTCACTGTTCGACACCGAGCTGGCCGGCCGGCTGCTCAACCTGCCCCGCGTCGGTCTGGCCGCCCTGGTCGAGCACTATCTCGGCCTGAGCCTGGCCAAGGAGTTCTCCGCTGCCGACTGGTCGACCCGTCCTCTGCCGGAGCCGTGGCTCGTCTACGCGGCGCTCGATGTCGAGGTGCTCGTCGAGCTCCGCGACCTGATCGACGCGGACCTCCAGAAGGCCGGCAAGCGGGAGTGGGCCGCCGAGGAGTTCGAGGCGCTGCTGTCATTCCAAGGACCACCCGAACGCAAGGAGCCGTGGCGGCGTACGTCCGGGATCCACAAGGCCCGCGGCCGACGTGCCCTGGGCCTGGTCCGTGAGATCTGGGAGGCGCGCGACACGATCGCCGAGGCGCGCGACACGACCTCGGGCCGCATCCTGCCGGACGCCTCGATCCTGGAGATCGCGGTCAACCCTCCCCAGGACATCAACGCCCTGAAGTCCATGCGGATCATGCGGAACCGGGGCCCTCGACGCTTCGTCAGCGAGTGGTTCGATGCCGTCGAGCGCGGACTCGCACTCGACGAGACCGCGCTGCCGACCACCAATCAGCGCACCGACGGCCCGCCTCCGCCGCGAGCCTGGGCAGACAAGTTCCCGGAGGCCGCCGACCGGCTGGCACGGAGCCGAGAGGTCGTGGTCGCCCTGGCCGAGCAGCACGACCTGCCGACCGAGAACCTCATCAGCCCGCAGCTCGTACGAAATCTGGCGTGGGAGCCCCCCGCCGAGATCAGCGTGGAGTCGGTGAGTGAGGCGCTCGCGGCGCAGGGTGCCCGCGCGTGGCAGGTCGGCCTGATCGCCCCGCCGTTGACCAGCGCGCTCCGCTCAGAATGATTGCAGAGGTTAGCCAGACCTAAGTTAGGATCGACGGGTGCTTGCCAACTTCCTGATCGGCCTACGTGAGGGCCTCGAGGCCAGCCTGATCGTCAGCATCCTCATCGCCTATCTCGTCAAGACCCGTCGTCGACACGAGATCCGCTATGTCTGGGCCGGAGTCGCCGCAGCCCTCGTGCTCGTGGTCGTGGCCTTCACCGTGGTGACGATCGTCTTCGACCAGCTGTCCTTCAAGGCCCAGGAGGCGGTCGGCGGCACCCTGTCGATCCTCGCCGCGATACTCGTGACCTGGATGATCTTCTGGATGCGGCGCACCGCCCGCACCCTCAAGCGCGAGCTCGAGGGGCAGATGGCCGACGCGCTCGCGCTCGGACCGTTCGCCCTGGCGATCGTCGCGTTCCTCACCGTCGGGCGCGAGGGCCTGGAGACAGCGGCGATCATCTGGTCGACGATCATCAGCAGCACCACGGCCGAGCCCTTCGTCGGCGCGACCCTCGGCATCGTTGTGGCGGTGGTGCTGGGCGCCGGCATCTACCGAGGAGCCATCAAGGTCAACCTCGGCAAGTTCTTCACCATCACGGGCTATCTGCTGATCGTCGTCGCGGCGGGGGTGCTGGCATACGGTGTGCACGACCTGCAGGAGGCCGCGTTCCTACCTCGACTGACCGGTGAGGTCGGCGGCCTGACCAATCTGGGCAATCAGGCGTTCGACATCTCCTCGACGATCCCGCCCGACAGCTGGTACGGAACCCTGCTCAAGGGCACCATCAACTTTCAGCCCAACCCCAGCTGGCTCCAGACCCTGGCCTGGCTCGGCTACCTCGCGATTGTCCTGCCGCTCTACCTGCGCAAGCCCACGCCGAAGGCGACGCCTGTTGCTCAGCCCGCGAGCGGGACCGCACGTCGCTAGTCCGGCGACACACCGTAGGCCCGTCGTCTGGGTTGAGGTGCCGGTTACCGTTGTCGCATGACGGAGGCCTCCGGCACCTACACCGCGCCCTTCACGGCGCTGGCAGAGTTGCTGCACGCCCGCGTCGAGGATGGCACTGAGCGGGGCGCGAGTCTGTGCGTGATCCAGGACGGCGAGGTGCTCGTCGACATCTGGGATGGCTGGTTCGACCGGGATTCGACTGTTCCGTGGCAGCGCGACACCATCACGCCGGTGTGGTCGACGACCAAGGTCATGACCAATCTCGCCGCCCTCGTGCTCGTCGAACGGGGGGAGCTCGACCTCGATTCAGCTGTCGCGACCTACTGGCCCGAGTTCGCAGCGGGCGGCAAGGAGCACATCACGGTGGCTCAGATCCTGGGCCATGCCTCCGGCGTCAGCGGTTGGACGAGCCCGGTCGAGGTCGATCACCTGTATGACTGGGAGCGCTCGACCTCCCTGCTCGCCGCCCAGGAGCCGTGGTGGGAGCCCGGCACGGCCTCGGGCTATCACCTGCTCAACCAGGGCCATCTGGTCGGTGAGGTCGTCCGGCGGATCACCGGCATCACCCTCGGGCAGTTCTTCGCAAAGGAGATCGCCGGTCCGCTCGCGGCCGACTTCCACATCGGCCTCGACCCCGCCCACGACGCACGGGTGTCCCCGCTCAGCTCGCCTCGCCCCCTCACGCTCCAGACGCCCCCCGCCGAACCGTCGGACATACAGATGCGGACATTTGCCAATCCGTTCCTGCCCGCACGTGAAGCCAACTCCGAGCGCTGGCGACGGGCCGAGCTCCCGGCACTCAACGGTCACGGCAATGCGCGCTCGATGGCCCGGATCCAATCCCTCATCTCCCACGGCGGGGAGGTCGACGGCATACGCCTGTTGTCCCCCGACACGATCGATCGCATCTTCGAGGTCCAGGCCTCCGGCATCGATCTGGTGCTCGGCGTCAAGGCGACATTCGGCGTCGGGTGGGCGCTGCCCGAGCCCGAATCGATGCCATCGGTGGCGCCGGGTCGACGATGCTATTGGGGCGGACTCGGTGGTTCCGTGGTCATCAACGACCTCGAGCGACGCCTGACCATCGCCTATGCCATGAACCGCATGGTCTTCGAGGCCATTCCGGCCGGCAACGGCCAGCGCCCCTGCGGTGACTCGCGATCCGATGAGTATGTCGCGGCGATCGAGGCGGCGATCGCATGAGCGAGCGCCAGCGAGCGAACCAGATGACGGGGATCATGCCCCTGCCGTACCGTGCCTTTCTGACGGCAGCAGCGGCATGAATGAGTTCAAGCGGCCGTCACTGCCAGGGGCTGCGCTCTTCGAGGCGCAGGCCGAAGGGGCCGACCCAGCCGAGATGGCAGCCGCCGGTCACCGCATCGCCAACCTCCTCGTTCGCGGGCCGCGCTCCGACAACGACCAGGGCCTGGTCGATCGCGTGCTCCACCTGGCGGACGAGGAGGGGCTCGGCGTCATCGCCGACCTGTGGTCCCACGCCGCGGCTGACAGCCTGGCCGGAACGCTCTGGCGGCTCTATCTCCTGCGCACCTGGGTCTACCGGCAGCCGGAGCAAGCGGCACGCGAGTTCGCAGCCGGCAAGGCATACGCACCGGTGCACGAAGTGCTGGCCGGAGTCGTCGATCCGCCCGGTCCCGAGGAGGTCATCGCGCTGGTCGACACAGTCGTGCGAGGCATCGTCGGCGACGATTTCGACGTCACGCTGGATCGTGCGGCGTCGTTTGCGCACATCGTCGGCGTGGGCCGGGCGCAGCTCGAGAGCGGGGATCCCCAGAGCGCGGCCAAGCTCGTCGACACGGCGGTGCACCTACGTCGGGCCGCCGAGCTCGAGCGAGCGTCTCGACTGCACTGACACGCGGCGGACGTCCCGCACTCGTTGCCTTGTGTTGCGCCGTCGCTCGGATAGGCTTGCTGCTGCGTCGGGCTGTGGTAGCCCCGGGTCCCAAAATTAGCCGCTTCGAGCGGCCACGCGCCGTGAGGCGCTTCCCAGCCCGACGCGACCCTCACCCGATGTCGATGAGCTGGTTGACGTGGCTAGTTTTGATGAGGCTAGTTCCAGCGAGGTGCGAACGTCGTGTAGGACTGCCCGGGCCGGCCGAGCGTCGCTAGCTCGTCAAGATCCCCCGGTGCCGGTGTCCACTCAGCCGCCGCGGCATTGGCCGCGATCTGCTCGGGCCCGGTGGCGCCTGCGATGACACTCGCCACGGCAGGCTGGGCAGCCAGCCCTCCGATCGCGAGATCCAGGATCGAGATGCCGCGCGACGCCGCAAAGATCTCCAGTGCCTCGATCCGGTCCCAGTCCGCATCCGCCAGCCGCTGCGTCTGTGTGGCGAGGCGCGTACCGGCCGGGGCCGACTCGCCACGCCCGTACTTGCCGGTCAGCAGGCCGTACGCGAGCGGGAAGTAGGGCAGGATGCCGACGCCGAGCGCAAGGCAGGCCGGGACCAGCTCGACCTCCGCCGTCCGGTTGTAGAGCGAGTACTCGTTCTGCGCCGTCACGAACGACTCGAGCTCGTTGGTCCGCGAGATCCAGTCGGCGTCGACGAGCTGCCACGCCTGCAGGTTGGAGCAACCGATCACGCGGACCTTGCCCTCGACCACCAGCTCGTTCATCGCGGCAAGGGTCTCCTCAATCGGTGTCGACGGATCGGGCGTGTGCAGCTGGTAGAGGTCGATGTAGTCCGTCCCGAGTCGTTGCAGGCTCGCCTCGACAGCTGTCCTGACATATGCCGCCGAGCCACGCCGTCCGCCGTCATCGCCGTTGAGGCCCTGCATGTCCATCCCGAACTTCGTCGCGATGACCACCTCGTCCCGACGGCCACGCAACGCCTCACCGAGCAGCAGCTCGCTCTGGCCGGTGCCGTAGGTGTCTGCGGTGTCGAAGAAGTCGATGCCGCGAACGATCGCCGCATCGACGACGGCCGTGGTCTGGTCGGAGTCGATCCGGGTGCCGAAGGCGTTGCAGCCGACCCCGACGGTCGAGACGGTGATGTCACTTGATCCGAGTGCTCGTCGCGTGGTGGTCATGCGCCCAGCCTAGGCAGGCTCAACGCCGTGGCTCGCGCACCTGGCGCTCCGCGCCGAGCGCCGCTTCCGCTCCCGTAGACTCGCCGAATGCTCACGATGCCCACGGCGCGCAGGACTGCCGCCGTGCTGACGGTGGCACTCATCGCCGCCCTGCTCGTGACGCTCGGCATGGTGTCCCGCACATCGAGCCAACGAGTCAGCGTGGCCTCGAGCCAGGTCGGCGCAGCGGTCAAGGCCGGTCGTGTCCCTCAGACATTCATCGTGGCCGGCCACGATCAGCAAGCCCCGCTCCAGCTCGACCTCGCGTCGACTCCCCCGAGCACCAACCCGGACCTGCGCTCCGCTGAGGTCGTCGCGGCACCCGATCAGACGGCCGCGCTCCTCAGTCGTGATGTCGTTGCGCCGATCGGACGCGCGCCGCCGGTCAGCTAGGCCTGCGTCCACCCATCCACCCATCCGCCCGCGCCATTCGGCGTACCCCTCGAAAGTCCTGATATGTCCCGTGCTCCCATGTGGCGCGCCGTCGCTGCATTCGCCGTCATCGCCATCTCGCTCGCCCTGGCACTCACCAGCTCTGCCAAGCTCGGCCTCGATCTCAAGGGCGGGACCCAGATCGTGCTCGAGACCAAGGACTCCGAGCGGGTCAAGGCAGACGCCGAGTCCACCGATCGCGCGCTCACCGTCTTGCGCGGCCGAGTTGACGCGCTCGGTGTTGCCGAGCCGACGCTTGCCAGGTCCGGCTCCAACCGCATCATCGTCGAGCTGCCAGGTGTGCAGGACCCGCGCGAGGCGGCCAAAGTCATCGGCCAGACTGCACAGCTGTCATTTCACGAGGTGCTGAGCGTCCCGACCGCAGGGCAGAAGCCCGGCAAGGACGAGAAGATCGTCAACGACGAGTCGGGCGCACCCGTGCTCATCGGCAAGCCGCTCCTCGACGGCAACGGGGTCAAGGACGCCGCCGAGGGCACCCCCGACGGCGGTATCGGCGAGTGGGTCGTCAACGTCGAGTTCAACGGACAGGGCAGCAGCGGGTGGAAGCAGCTTGTCGCGGACGCGTGCGCCAACACCAGTGCCGGCAACCGGGTGGCGATCCTGCTCGACGACAAGGTCATCTCCTCACCCGGCGTCGTGCCCGACCTGTGCCAGGCCGGCGGCGGGAACAGCACGAGCATCAGCGGCGACTTCAGCCAGGCCTCCGCCAAGGACCTCTCCGTGCTGATCAAGGGCGGCGCGCTCCCGGTGCCGGTCGAGGTCGTGGAGCAGCGGACCGTCGGCGCGACCCTCGGCGATGTCGCGATCGACGCCTCGATCGAGGCCGCGCTCATCGGCATCATCCTCACCGGGTTGTTCATCATCTTCGTCTACCGCCTCGTCGGCCTGCTTGCCACGATCGCCCTCGGGTCATACGCCCTGATCTCCTACGGCCTGCTGGTCTGGCTGGGCGCCACACTGACGTTGCCCGGCCTCGCTGGTTTCGTCCTCGCGATCGGGCTCGCGATCGATGCCAACGTCCTCGTGTTCGAGCGAGCGCGCGAGGAGTACGCAGAACGTACGGCAGCCGGGCTCTCCCCTGCCCTCAACACGGGCTTCAACAAGGCCTGGTCGGCGATCATCGACTCGAACGTGACGACCTTGTTGGCCGCGGCGCTGCTGTTCTTCTTCGCGTCCGGGCCGGTCAAGGGCTTCGGCGTCACGCTGTCGATCGGTGTCGTCGCCTCGATGGTGTCGGCTCTGGTCATCGCGCGGGTGCTCGCCGAATGGGCCATGCGCCGCGCGATCGTGCGCAAGCGCCCGGGTCTCAGCGGCCTCGCCGGGACCGGTCGCATCCGCATGTGGCTCACCGAGAGCGGCCCCGACCTGATGAAGCGAAGCGGCACCTGGATCGCGGTGACACTGGTCGTCGCGGTGGTCTCGATCGGCGGTATCGCGCTGCGCGGGCTCAACCTCGGCGTCGAGTTCACCGGCGGACGGCTGCTGGAGTTCTCGACCTCGCAACAGGTCGACGTCGAGGAGGCTCGCGACGCGGTCGGTGACGCGGGATTTGCCAAGGCAGTCGTGCAGTCGTCCTCGGGCAACGGCGCCAACGAGAACATCACGGTCCGCCTCGACAACATCACCAACGACGAGGCGTTCGAGATCGAGCAGGCGCTCGCAGGGGTCGCCGGCGACGTCGAGAAGGAGCGGGACGAGCTGGTCGGTCCCAGCCTCGGCGACGAGCTGAGGGACAAGGCCCTGATCGCGTTCGCCATCGCCATCGCGGCGCAGATGCTCTATCTTGCCTGGCGGTTCCGCTGGACCTACGCAGCTGCAGCGGTGCTCTCGATGTCGTCGGTCGTGCTGACAGTCGTCGGCACGTTCGCCTGGTGGGGCAAGCCGATCGATGGGGTCTTCCTCGCCGCGGTGCTCTCGATCATCGGTCTGGCGGTCAACGACACGATCGTGGTGTTCGACCGCATCCGCGAACATACGGGCGAGAACCGGAAGCGACCCCTACGTGATGTCGTCAACGAGGCGATCCTGCAGACGATCCCGCGGACGATCAACACCGGGCTCGGCGCGATGTTCATCCTCGCCGCTCTCGCGCTCCTCGGCGGCGACTCGCTGACCGACTTCGCGATCGCGCTGCTGCTGGGGCTCTCGGTCGGCATCCTGTCGACGATCTTCACCGCCTCGGCTCTCGCGGTGGTGCTCGAGGAGCGGTGGCCGTTTGATCCATCGGATCCACGCAAGCGAGTCATCGATCCCTACGCGAACGTCGACGACGGCCGTTCCACCGGTGCCGTGATCTGACCCAACCCTCCCCTCCCCTCCGCCCCCGCTTTCCGCTGGGAGTGACACTTTTGATGCGACACGCCTGTCGAAATCTCCAAAGCGTCACTCCCAGCGCGGACGGTGGGACTCGGGCACCTAGGGTGTGGGCATGACGACGACCCCGCCTGAGCCCGAGGACGGCAACGAGCCGACCGTGCCACTTCCTCCGCAGAGCGGTGGGCCCTATCCCGGTCCGTCCGATCAGCCCCCGCCTCCCCCTCCCTACGGCGCCCCTCCCGGTGCCCAGGCGCCTCCGGGCTACGCACCGCCGACCCAGGGCTACGCACCGCCGACCCAGGGCTACGCACCGCCGACCCAGGGTTACGCACCGCCGACCCAGGGTTATCCGCCCCCACCCGGCCACCCTTACGGCGCCGGCCCCGGTGCGCCCTGGGGTGTGCACCCGGTGACCGGTGTCCCGTACTCAGACAAGCAGAAGCTGATCGCCGGCATCCTGCAGATCGTTCTGCCGCTTGGCATCGGACGCTTCTACATCGGCGACACCGGGGTTGGGGTGGCCCAGCTCCTCGTCACGATCTTCACCTGCGGCATCGGTGCACTGTGGCCGTTCATTGACGGCATCCTCATGCTCACCGGCGACCCCAACGACAGCCAGGGTCGCCCACTTCGGCCTTGATGGTTTTCCACAGAGAACCGGCTGGGGGCTGACAGAACCGCATCTGCTTCGGTAGTTTGTCCGCTATGCGATTCGGGGGAATTGTCTTGGTGGCCTTATTGACGCTGGGCGCGTGCTCGTCCGATCCTGCGCCCAAGGAGCCGAAACCCAGCCCCACCCCGACAAGCCCCACCCCCACCGCCACTGCGCCGTCGATGCCGCCGCAGGCAAAGCAGGACACTCCTTCCGGGGCCGCGAACTTCGTGAAGCACTACGTAGATCTGGTCAACTTCGCGGCGAACACTGGGCACGTAGGACCGATGAAGTCGGCGTCACGTAGGTGTCAGCCGTGTGACAGCTACGCAGCCGAGTTCGCGAAGCCACCTGTTGACGGTGAGCGCTTCGGAGGAGTCTTGTGGCGACTGAAGGACGCATCCGTGAGCCGCACGAGGTCGCCACTTGAGGTAGGTACCGAAGTATCCGTCCGAGAAGGGCGGTCGTCCCGCCGATACAGGTTCACCTTCGTCCTAACTTCTACGGCACCTTTTTCTGTGCGTGACATCTACATCTTGGAGGGCGAGTGAAGCGCGCAGTCGCGGCTCTCGTGTTGTTGTCGCTCTTCCCTCATTCTCCCGCTGCGGCTGACGTCGACGTCGCGCCAGAATCCTGGAAACCCACCCTCCACATTCGAGCCGATCGGAAGGAGCCGCCGACTGCTCGCTCAACGAGGCCCGTCGGAGATTCGCAAAGCGGGAAACGGGAAGAGTCGGTTGCCTGTTCCTCGGGGGGATCCGCCCTGGGATTCCGGTGCGAGGAGGGTGGGTTCACCGGGGCTCCGACTCGTGCTCGGCCGGGGCGGGAGCTCACCGAGGGTGACATCCTCACGGCGGCGCAGGAGATCGGCTTGCCGAGCCTCAACGTGCGCATCCAGCCGGGCGAAAAGACGCTGGTCAACATCGAGACGATCTTCTATACCCGGCCGCAGGCGTTCAACCGCAGCATCAACCTCTTGGGTTTCGACATCGATCTGGCGGCGAAACCCGGGCGATATCGCTGGGTCCACGACGACGGCACAGCGACAACGACGAGCCACCCCGGCAAGCCGTATCCAGCGATGGACGTGACACACCGATATCGCAAGCCGGCCGACGACGTGCATCCACGGGTGGACGTGACCTATCAGGTCCGATACCGCGTCGACGCCGGTCCGTGGCAAACCCTCGGGCAAACACTCGAGGCGTCCGGACCGGCCGCCGAGCTCGACGTCAAGGAGGCCGCACCCGTCCTCGTCAAACCCTGACGACGGGGAGGTCGAGGTGAGCCGCCGAGTGCAAGAATGGCGGCATGCCCATTGCAAATCACATCGTTGAGCTGATCGGCAACACCCCGCTGGTCCGCCTCAACTCAGTCACCTCCGCGGGATCCGCGACCGTGGCAGCCAAGATCGAGTACCTCAACCCCGGTGGCAGCGCCAAGGACCGCATCGCGGTCAAGATGGTCGACGCCGCCGAAGCATCCGGAGCGCTCAAGCCTGGTGGCACGATTGTCGAGCCGACCTCTGGAAACACCGGCATCGGTCTGGCCCTGGTCGCACAGCAGCGCGGCTACAAGTGCATCTTCGTCTGCCCTGACAAGGTCGGCGAGGAGAAGCGCAACGCGATGCGCGCCTACGGAGCCGAGGTCGTGGTCTGCCCAACATCAGTGCCCCCGGAGCACCCCGACAGCTACTACAACGTGTCCGACCGCCTCGTGACCGAGACCGAGGGCGCCTGGAAGCCCGACCAGTACTCCAACCCGGCTGGGCCCGAGAGCCACTACGAGACGACCGGGCCCGAGATCTGGGCCGACACCGATGGCAAGGTGACGCACTTCGTCGCCGGCGTCGGCACGGGCGGCACGATCACCGGCGTCGGCCGCTACCTCAAGGAGATGTCCGGCGGCAAGGTCAAGATCATCGGCGCAGACCCCGAGGGCTCGGTGTACTCCGGCGGCAGCGGTCGCCCCTACCTCGTCGAAGGTGTCGGCGAAGACTTCTGGCCCAGCGCCTACGACCCGGAAGTCCCCGACCAGATCATCGCCGTCTCGGACGCCGACTCGTTCGAGATGACCCGCCGTCTCGCCCGCGAGGAAGGCCTGCTCGTCGGCGGCTCGTGCGGCATGGCCACCGTCGCCGCACTCCAGGTCGCGGCCGAGGCCGGGCCGGACGCCGTGGTAGTCGTGCTCCTGCCTGACGGCGGACGTGGCTACCTCGCGAAGATCTTCAACGACGACTGGATGTCGTCCTACGGGTTCCTCCGCGAGCCGCTCGGCACGCCGCACCAGCTCACTGTCGGCGAGCTCCTACTGAGCAAGAGCGGCGGGATGCCAGCCCTGGTGCACACCCATCCCTCGGAGACTCTCCGAGACGCGATCGAGATCCTGCGCGAATACAACGTCTCGCAGATGCCCGTCGTCGGCGCCGAACCGCCGGTCGTCATCGGCGAGGTCGCGGGCAGCGTCAACGAGCGCGCACTCATCAGTGCCGTGTTCGAGGGCCGCGCGATGCTGACCGATGCCGTGTCGAAGCACATGGAGCCGCCGCTCCCCCTGCTCGGCTCCGGCGAGAGCATCGACGACGCCCTCAAGGCACTCACGACCAGCGACGCCGTCATGGTCATCGAGGACGGCAAGCCGCTCGGCGTCCTCACCCGCCACGACCTCCTGGGAGTTCACGTATGAGCGAGCGCAGGAGCGCCCAGGACGAGGGTGCCTGGCAGGGCTTCGCCACCCGGGCGATCCACGCCGGCTATGAACCCAACCACGACAACGGTGCGGTCAACGTGCCGATCTATGCCAGCTCGACGTTCCAGCAGGACGGCGTCGGCGGCATGCGGGGCGGCTACGAGTACGCGCGCACCGGCAACCCCACGCGTACCGCGCTGGAAGCCAATCTCGCCGCACTCGAGGGAGGTGCCCACGGACGCGCCTTCAGCTCCGGCATGGCCGCAACCGACTGCGCGATCCGCTCGCTGCTGCGGCCAGGGGACCACCTCGTCATCCCCGACGACGCCTATGGCGGCACGTTCCGGCTGATCGACAAGGTCTTCAGCCAGTGGGGCATCACCTATACCGTCGCCGCGGTCAACGACCTCGACGCGATCCGTGCGGCAGTCACCGACGCGACCAAGGCGATCTGGATCGAGACGCCGACCAATCCCCTGCTCAATGTCGGCGACATCGCCGCGATCAGCGAGATCGCACATGCGGCGGACGCCACGCTCGTCGTCGACAACACCTTTGCCTCGCCCTATCTCCAACAGCCGCTGGCCCTTGGCGCCGACGTCGTGCTGCACTCGACCACGAAATATCTCGGTGGACACTCAGATGTCGTGGGAGGTGCTCTCATCACCGACGACGAGGCTCTCGACCATGCCTTCGCCTTCCTCCAGAACGGCTCCGGTGGCGTCCCGGGACCCTTCGACGCCTACCTCACGATGCGCGGCGCCAAGACCCTCGCGGTCCGGATGGACAAGCACTGTGACAACGCCGAGGCGGTCGTGGACGTCCTCCAAGGCCATCCGGCGATCGCGACGGTGCTCTATCCGGGTCTGCCCGAGCACCCGGGACACGAGGTCGCGGCCAAGCAGATGAACCGGTTCGGCGGCATGGTGTCCGTACGTCTCGCCGGTGGGCGCCAGGCCGCGCTCGACTTCTGCGCCCGCACTGAGCTGTTCATCCTCGCGGAGAGCCTGGGTGGCATCGAGTCACTGATCGAGCACCCCGGTGCGATGACGCACGCGTCCACCGAGGGATCGCTGCTCGAGGTCCCGCAGGATTTGGTACGCCTGTCAGTCGGCATCGAGGACATCGCCGACCTGATCGGCGATCTCGAGCAGGCGCTCCGCTGACCTCCGGCGGACGCAGCCGGCTCCTCGGGGTCGCCGCGTGGATGCTGCAGCCGCTCTACATCGTCCTGGAGATCGTCGTCGGCCTGCAGGCCTCGGCCGACTATCGCTTCGCTGACAGCACGATCAGCGATCTCGGCAACACGGCCTGCCGGGTCATCCGGGGTGACACGCTGTGCTCGCCGTGGCACAGCGTGATGAACGTCGGGTTCGTCTACTTCGGCTGCTCGCTGGCCATCGGGGCCCTCCTGCTCGGCTCACGGATCCTGCCGGGCCGAGCGGGCGCAGCGGCCGTCCTGCTGTGGTGCACGTCGGGTCTCGGCTCGGTCGGCGTCGGCCTGATCCCGGTCAACGAGCAGGGCGGACTGCACGGCCTGGTGGCGCTGCCGGTGTTCCTCGCCCAGCCAGCTGCCCTGCTGATGACCGGTGTGAGCCTGCGCGCCGCACGACGGCGGTTCGCGAAGACAACCGTCGCGGTGGCGGCCATCTCGGCGGCCGGTGTCGCAGGGTTCTTTGCACTCGTGCTGGTCGACGGCTCGGCGGGTCTGGGCGGATGGGAACGCTTGGCCCTGTGGCCGGGCTACGCGTGGGTATCGGTCATCGCGATCACGAACCTGCGGACCGTCAGGGCCGCCCACCGCTGAGTCACTCGGCGGCGGGTACGCAGAGGATCGGCCGCGCCGACAGATGCAGCAGCTTGTGGGGAGTCGAGCCCAACATCGCACCCTTGATCGGGCTCTCGCCCCAGGTGCCCACGACGATCACGCGGGCGTCGTGCTTGTCTGCGACATCGAGCAGAGCCTGCGACGGCTTGGCGTCCACGAGCTCAACCGTCGTCGGCACCCCGGCATCGTGTGCGGCCTCCACTGCGCGGGTCACCGCCGTGCGTCCGAGGGCCAGCAACGCCTCGCGGTGGCTGGCATACTCCTCGCCGACGACGCCGGGCGGGCCGATCGCATAGACGATGACGAGAGGTTCACCGAATGCGGATGCCACCTCGATCGACGCACTGAGGGCGCGCTCCGCTCCCGGGGACTCGTCATAGCCGAGGACGACTGCCATGTCAGCGCTGCTTGCCATTGACGAGGGCTGGATCGGCGACACCGGGGCGCTCATCCCAGAACGCCGGTGCGGTGAACCGCCAGTAGACCATCACGAGCACACCGGTCAGCGCGATTCCGATCCCGATCACGAGAGGCGGCCCGAGCCCGAACCACGAGACACCGCTGTAGGAGTTCTCGGGGTCCGAGAGGTCGATGATGGCCTCGACCAACAGCCAGATCAGCAGCGCGGACCCGATGAGGGGGCCGACGCCGATCAGGATGAAGTTCTTGACGCTCTCGGTGAGGTGCTTGCGGTAGTAGACCGCACAGGCGATGCCGGTCAGCGCGTAGTAGAACGCGATCAGGAGCGCCAGCGCCGACAGCGAGTCGAACAACGCGTTCTCGCTGATCTGATTGACGATGAGATACCAGGCGATCGCGATGCCGGCGACGGCCCACGTGCTCACATCGGGGGTGCGGAACCTGTGGCTGACGTGGCCGAAGGCATGCGGCAGCGCCCGACGGCGAGCCATCGACAATGCCGTCCTGGATGCGGGCAGGATCGTGGTCTGCGTGGATGCAATCGCCGAGGTGGCGACCGCGAAGAAGACGATCCAGTCCCAGCTGCCCAGAACCTCGGTCGCCAGGAGGGCGAAGACGAACTCCTCCTCATCGGCGTTGTCGGTCAGGAAGGTCGTGCCCGCATAGGCGACGACCGCGAATCCGACCGAGACGTAGGTGACAAGCAGGAGGATCGTCGACCAGATGCCGGCACGCCCCGGCGCGGACGCCGAGTCCTCGACCTCCTCGGTGAGGTTGACCGCCGACTCCCAACCCCAGTACATGAACACGCCGAGCAGCAGTCCCGCCGTCAGCGCGGTGCCACCGGCCGCGAACGGGTTGAGCCAGTCCCAGGCCGGCTTGACCGAGTCGAGCGAGCTGTCGTCGGTGTAGACGCGATAGATCGCGACGACCGCAAAGACCAGCAGGAACAACACCTGGAGCAGGATCAAGACGTTCTGGAGCTTGGCAGAACCCTCGGTGCCTGCGACACAGATGGCGGTCATGACCAGGATCAGCACGACCGCGAGCGACTGGCGCACCACGGCGTTGTCCGCCAAGTCGTCGAGGCCGAAGCCCCGCAGCCCGAAGCTCACCCCGACGTCGGCCAGCGATCCGACCACCAGGATGCCGGTCATCGTGATGGCCCAACCCCCGAGCCAACCCGCCCACGGTCCCATCGCTCGGGTGACCCACGAGAAGGTCGTGCCGCAGTCCTGGTCGACTCGATTGAGATAGAAGAAGGCCGAGGCGATCAACAGCATCGGTACGAACGAGGCGATGATGATCCCCGGCGCATGCACCCCCGCCAAGGCGACGAGCGCGCCGATCACAGCGGCGATGGAGTATGCCGGGGAAGTCGAATTGAGGCCGATCACCAGTGCGTCGACGAAGCCGATGGCTCCCGCTTTCAGCCCGTCCTGGGACTCTTCCTCGACCTGCGCCATGCGATCCGCCTCATTTTGTCGTAGACACCAAACCCTGCCGGAGACCTGCCGTCCACCAAATCATGGAAGCGGGGGTCGACCCACATTGTGGGGCCACGGTGGATCACCCGGTCAACCGGCCCGCTCGTCATTGGTCTCGACCGGCAGTCCGGTCTGCTCGAAGTCGATCTCGGGTCGACCGATGCCGGTCTCCTCGAGGACGGTGAACTCACTGGCGGTCAGCCGGCGGGTGTCACCCTCGATCTGCTTGACCTCGCCAAGCATCTTGGCCTCGTCGATGCCGTCGAGCTTGCGGGCCGTGACCAGCACGCGCCCCTCCAGCGATCCGGCGAAGTCGTTGTAGGACCGGACGGTGGTCTCGATGGAGCGGCCGAGCTTGGAGACGTGGTCGGACAGCTTGCCGAGGCGCTTGTAGAGCTCGCGGCCGAGGTCGACCAGCTCTTGGGCGTTCTCGGCGAGGTCTTCCTGCTTCCAGGTCAGCGCGACGGTCTTGAGCGTGGCCCACAGGTTGACGGGCGTCGCCAGCACGATGCCGCGGCTGAAGGCGTACTCCAGCAGCGTGGGATCGGCCTCGAGCGCGGTGTTGAGGATCGCTTCGCTCGGGATGAAGGCGATCGTGTATTCGGGGCTGACCGGCAGCCCCGTCCAGTACTCCTTGCCCGCCAGGGCGTCGACGTGGCCCCGCACCTGCTTGGCGTGCTGCGTCTGCAGGGACTTGCGCTCGGTCTCGCTGATGTCGTCGCGGAAGGAGTCGATGAAGGCGCTGAACGGCACCTTGGAGTCGATCGCCACCTGCTTGCGACCGGGTAGCTTGATCACCATGTCCGGGCGGCGTGCGCCCGAGTCAGCCGAGATCGACTCCTGCACCGAGTAGTCGATGCGGTTGAGCAGGCCGGCCGACTCGACCAGGGTCTTGAGCTGGAGCTCGCCGTAGGCTCCGCGGACGGAGTTGTTGCGCAGGGCGGACGACAGCGTCTCGGCGGCCATCTTGGACTGCTCTGCACTGTGCCGCGTGGCCCGGATCTGCGCGGCGAGGTCGCCGTGCTGCTCGCTGCGCTGCTTCTCCAGATCGAGCACCTTCTGCTGCATGTCCTTCAGCTGCGCAGCGACCGGCGCGAGCTTTTGCAGGACCTTGCTCTCGACCTGCTCGGTGGCTGTGCGCTGCAGGGCCTCGGAGCGATGGCGCTCGGCGATCTCGCGGCGCTGCTCCTCACCGGCCGCCACCTGCTCGCGCAGAGCAGTGATGGTCGCCCCCGCGGTCGCGAGTCGCGTCTCGACCCCAGCACGCGCCAACGCCTCGTCATGGCGCACCTGAGCCATCGCCGCTGCGTGCTGGGCCTCCAGCACCTCGGGCGCGATCACCGTCTCGTCCGTCCGGGGCATACGCGCCAGCAACCAGCCGACCGCGACACCCAGGGCGATTCCGACCACGAGCAGCAACAACGATTCCATGCCGTCAGTCTCGCAACCGGCACCGACACATTCCGGGAGGCAGGCCGCAGGTCATGCAGATAGCACATCCAGCGCTCCGGATCCTGCCAGAATCACCCCATGGCAACCGTGATGCTCCTGCTGGCCCACCCGCGATCGACCAGCTTCTGCCACGCCATCGCGGAGCGGATCGGCGAGCGTCTCGTGTTGCTCGGCCATGAGGTGCGGTCGCACGATCTGTATGTCGAACGGTTCGACCCCCTGCTGACCGCCGACGAGTCACACACCAGCGGGGCGACGGTCGAGTCGATCCTGGCCCGGGACCCCGATGCGGTCGTCGCTCTGCACCGGGAGGAGCTTCGCCAGGCCGACGGACTGGTCGTCGTGCACCCCAACTGGTGGGGCATGCCGCCGGCGATCCTGACCGGCTGGATCGACCGGGTGGTCGTCCCCGGCGTGGCCTACCGCCTGGCTGACGCAACCGGCCATCCCGAGCCCTTGGCGCCGGTCGCCAACCTGTTCGTCGTCAACACCTCCGACACGACCGACGAGCGCGAGCGGGACCTCTACGGCGACCCCTTGGCCTCGATCTGGGGCCGATGTGTGGCCCCGTACCTCGGCGGCCCCCAGGTCACCCGTCGGGTGCTCAGGCCGGTCACCGACTCCACTCCGCAGCAGCGACAGGCCTGGCTCGACGAGCTGGACATGCTGACGACCGAGTCATTCGGGTCGGCCCCCTAGGCTGAGCGGCATGTCCAATCGGCGCGGGTTCCTCGGCGAGGTGTCCTGGTTCCAGCTTGCCGCCAGTGTCCTGGCGTCCGTGACAGCGGCATGGATCGCCTCGCGTCTCGGCGTGGCCGGCACGGTGATCGGCGCCGCACGGGGCAGCGCAGTGGTGACGGTGAGCACGGCGTTCTACGGACGTACGCTCGACAAGGGCAAGACCCTGCTCGTCACGACCGCGACCGGCACGATCATCCAGCGCCGGGTCGAGGACGGCGAGGTCGCCGAGACGTTGGAACAGGCCGCCGAGCTCGACGCCCCCGTCACGAGCGCAGAGATCATCCCTGATGAGCCCGCGTCCCGGTTGCACTGGAAGACCGTCATCGTGACGACCCTCATCGTGCTGGCCGTCGCGCTGGCCGCGATCTCGACCGTTGAGCTGATGACCGGGCGCACGCTCGACGGCTCCGGTGGCACGACGATCGGTGACACCTTTGGCGGAGAGAAGGGCGAACCGGAGCCCGCCTACCCGACCAGGAATCCGACGTCCACACCCCCGGCTACGCCCTCCACCACGACTCCGACCCCCAGCACCTCGACGCGAACGCCGACCCCGTCGGCATCCACACCGACCCCGACCGAGTCGACCGACATCGGCGAACAGACCGGCTGACGATCCTGGACACCTATTGGGCCGCCGTCGCGGCGGCTCTGGCCCTCGTCGTCATCCCACCCGTGTGGTCCGCGACCCGCCACCTGGTGACCCTGGTGCACGAGGCCGGTCACGCCGTCGCGGCGGTGTCGACCGGCCGTCGCCTCAACGCGATCCGGTTGCACACCGACACATCCGGGCTCACCGTCTCCAGCGGCAAGCCCCGCGGCCCGGGCATGATCGCCACCGCGGCAGCGGGCTATCTCGCCCCCGCGGCCCTCGGGCTCGGGTCCGTGGCGCTGGTCGACGGCGGACACACACCGTGGGCCCTGTATGCCGGGCTTGCGACCCTCGCGATGATGCTGTTGTACATACGCAACTGGTTCGGCCTGGTCGTCGTCGCCCTCAGCGGTGCCGGGGTCGGCCTGCTGATCTGGCAGGCACCCGAGCGTGTGCAGGACTTCGCCGCGCTGACCTTCGCGTGGTTCCTGCTGATCGCCGCCCCCCGGACCGTCCTCGACCTGTGGCGGCACCGGCGACGGACACGTACGAAGACGACCGACGCCGACATCCTGGCTCGCCTGACGTTCCTGCCCGCCGCGGCGTGGAACCTGCTGTTCCTGCTCCTGACTCTCGCGGCTCTGGCAGGTGCCGTACGCCTCGCGGGCCTCGCTGCCTGATCACCGGATCACCTGATTAGATGGCGGGCGTGTTCACCGTCGGCAAGGAGCTCGAAGGCGCCCTCGGGCGCAGCGGCACGATCGTGACGCCCCACGGTGACATCCGCACACCGGCGTTCATACCGGTCGGCACCCGCGCGACGGTCAAGGCGGTGCTGCCCGAGGCGATGGCCGATCTCGGGGCCCAGGCGCTGCTCGCCAATGCCTATCACCTCTACCTCCAGCCCGGCGCCGACATCATCGACGAGGCCGGCGGGCTCGGCTCGTTCATGAACTGGCCGGGTCCGACGTTCACCGACTCCGGCGGGTTCCAGGTCCTGTCGTTGGGCGCCGGCTTCAAGAAGACGCTCTCGATGACTGCGCACTCCGTGCAGGCCGACGATGTCATCGCGGAGGGCAAGGACCGGCTGGCGATCGTGGACGACGACGGAGTGACCTTCAAGAGTCACCTCGACGGGAGCAAGCACCGCTTCACCCCCGAGGTGTCGATGCAGATCCAGCACCAGCTCGGCGCGGACATCATGTTCGCGTTTGACGAGCTGACCACGCTGATGAACACCCGCGGATACCAGGTGGAGTCCCTCGCGCGTACGCAGGCGTGGGCCGAGCGGTGCGTCGTCGAGCACCAGCAGCTCTCGGCCTCACGAGCCGACCAGCCGGAGCAGGCGCTGTTCGGCGTCGTGCAGGGTGCGCAGCACGAGGACCTGCGGCGCCAGGCCGCGCGGGGTCTGGTGGGCCTGGACTTCGACGGCTATGGCGTGGGGGGCGCGATCGAGAAGGAGAGCCTCGGCGAGATCGTGCGGTGGGTGTGTGAGGAGCTCCCTCCGGACAAGCCGCGGCACCTGCTCGGCATCAGCGAGCCCGATGACCTGTTCACCGCGGTCGAGAACGGCTGCGACACGTTCGACTGTGTCTCGCCGTCCCGCGTGGCCCGGTCATCGCGGGTCTATGCCATGACCGGCCGCTACAACCTCAATGTCGCAGCGTCGCGGCGCGACTTCGGGCCGATCGATCCCGGGTGCGACTGCTACACGTGCGCGCACTACTCCAAGGCATACCTGCACCACCTGTTCAAGACCAAGGAGTATGTCGCGGCGACGCTCGCCACGATCCACAACGAGCGCTTCACCGTGCGCCTCGTCGACGACATGCGCAGCCACATCGAGGCCGGCACCTTCGCCGATTTCCGCGACGACTTCCTCGCCCGCTTCTACGGGTGACGGTTCACCTCCCCGCGCCAGCGGTTTACCACGGTCCCTAAGCAAGAGTCGTCCGCCCGAGGGAGATTTCCCGGGGGCGGACGACGTATGCCTAGGGCGGACGGTAGATCTCGACGGCTTGCCTAGGTGTTCTGTCCTGCCAGGTTGGGAACGAGGTCGGCTGGTGATGCGCCTTTGAGTGAGGTGTGTCCTCGGTGGTGATTGTAGGTGTGGAGCCAGGTGGCGAATTCAGCGACGCGTTCTGATTCGGACCGGTAGGGGCGCGCGTATGCCCATTCCTCGATCATGGTGCGGTTGAGGCGCTCGACTTTGCCGTTGGTCTGGGGCCGGTAGGGCCTGGTGCGGACGTGTTTGGCTTCGCCGAGGGTCTGGGTCCAGAGCTTGGACTTGTAACAAGAGCCGTTATCGGTCATCACGGCTCTGACCTCGATCCCGGCGTCGGCGAACCAGGCGCGGGCTCGTTCCCAGAACCCGGCGGCGGTCTCCTTGCGTTCGTTGGTGAGGATCTCGCAGTAGGCCAGCCGGGTCCGGTCATCGACAGCGTTGTGGATGAACGCGTAGCCGCGGCCACGGGTTCCGCTGTTGGCCCGGCCTGCTCGTCGACCCACAAATCGGTGGCCGCCACCGGGAGGGATCAGGCCGAGCTTCTTGATGTCGACGTGAACCAGGTCGCCGGCCTCGGCCATCTCATAGCTGCGACGCTCGCGCCGTGAGGTGCGGAGCCTGACCCCGGTGGCCGGGTCCGTCCAGCGCAGCGGCGGACACCCGTAGCGGGTCAGCACCCGGTGGACCGTAGAGACGTTCAACCCGAGCCGGTAAGCGATCCTCGCCGGTCCCCACCGGCGCGAGACCCGCAGCCCCACGATCCGGCGCTCGGTCCGCCGCGGCAGCTGGTGTGGGCACGACTTCGGACGTGAGGACCGGTCGACCATTCCGGCCTTGCCAAGTGCCCGATAGCGACTGGCCCACCGCCGCGCCGTGGTGACCGAGACATTAAAACGCTCGGCAGCACGTTCCAGCGGCCAATCGTCATCGACGACGACCTTGGCCAGACGAAGCCGACCAGTCTCTGACAAGGGGGCATTAGCGTGGGGCATGAAGACCTCCGGTGAAGGTGAGGACGCGTGGTTGCTCCACACCTCACCCGGAGGTCTTCACTCATGTCCACCCGGCACGCCGTTCCTAACGTCCGTGGACAGAACAACTAGGGCGGACGATGGATCTCGACGGCTTGCCTAGCGCGGACGGTGCGGACCCAACAGCTTGCCCCGGGCAGACGACCTTTGCTTAGGGACCGTGGTAAACCGTTAGGCCCAGTAGGTGGGTTCGCGGTCCTTCAGCATCCGGATGACGAGCATCGTCAGCGGCATGACGAGGAGCTCGACGGCGCACTTGAAGAGGAACCCCACGACGAAGTAGTTGATGAACTGGCCGGGCTCCCTGATGCCGATTGCCGAAGCGGCGATGGCGCAGAAGATGAACGTGTCGGCGGCCTCCCCCACACCGGTCGAACCCGCGAGACGGCGGAACAGTCCGGGCTCGGCGCTGTGGGCCTTCATACGCACGAGCACCCACGAGTTGAGGAACTGCCCGACCAGATAGGCGACCATCGACGCACCGACGATCTGCAGGCCCGACCACACGACGCTCTCGAATGCGTCTTGGTTTTCGTAGAAGCTCGCTCCCGGCAACGCCATGACGACCAGGAAGGTCGCAAACGTCATCAGCGCCGTCCCGAAGCCGACCAGGATCGCCCGCCGAGCCGCCTTGAAGCCGTAGACCTCGGACATCACGTCGCCGAGGATGTATGCCAGGGGGAACAGCACCGCCCCGCCGTCGGAGATGACCGGCCACACCTGGACGGGCCCGAGCGACAAGCTGCCGGAGCCGAACTCGATCGCCTTGGTTGCGGCGATGTTGGACACAACCAGCACGACGCAGAACACCGCGAGGATGACGTCGTAGTAGGACGATCCGCGTGAGGCGTAGCGGACCTCGCGGTCGGGGTGAGCGGAGGTTGTCGGCGAGCTCATGGCCCCATCCTGCCAGCCACCGCGTCTCTGGGAGAATTGGGAGCATGAGCCACGACCTGCCGACCCGCACCGACGTACTCGTCGTCGGCGCAGGTCCCGCCGGCTCCGCGGCCGCGGCCTGGGCAGCGCGCTTCGGCATGGACACCGTCCTGGCCGATGCCGCCACGTTCCCCCGGGACAAGACGTGCGGCGATGGCCTGACACCGCGCGCGATCGCCGAGCTCCAGCGACTCGGACTCGAGGACTGGGTCCGTGGCCACGGCACCAACCGTGGGCTGCGCGCAGCCGGTTTCGGCCAGGAGCTGCTGCTCCCCTGGCCCGGCGGTTCGTTGCCCGACTGGGGTTCGGCGGTCCCCCGCACCGAGCTCGACGAAAAGATCTTCCGCGTCGCCATCGAGGCCGGCGCGCACCCGCTCGAGGGCGCCCGCGCCATCGATGCCTCCCGCGACGCCTCGGGCCGGGTCACCTCCGTCACGTTCCGGGTCGGCAAGGACCGCACGCCCCACACGATCCAGTGCGACCGGCTCGTGATCGCCGACGGCGTGCGCTCGCCGCTCGGTCGCGTCCTGGGCCGTGAGTGGCACCGCGAGACCGCCTATGGTGTGGCCGGCCGCTCGTACGTGAAATCCGGCCGCAGCGACGACCCCTGGATCTCCTCGCACCTCGAGCTGCGCGGCGAGGATGATGAGCTGCTGCCGGGTTACGGCTGGATCTTCCCGCTCAGTGACGGCGAGGTCAATCTCGGAGTGGGCGCCCTCGCGACGGCCAAGCGGCCCGCCGAGCTGCAGATCCGACCACTGATGGACTACTACGCAACCCTGCGCCGTGAGGAGTGGGATCTCAGCGGAGAGCTCCGTATGCCCACCAGTGCGCTGTTGCCGATGGGCGGCGCGGTCTCGGGCGTCGCGGGCCCCAACTGGATCCTCGTCGGCGACGCGGCCGGCTGCGTCAATCCACTCAACGGCGAAGGCATCGACTACGGGCTCGAGACCGGTCGCGTCGGTGTCGAGCTGATGCGTACGACCACGGATCTCGAGGCCGCGTGGCCCACGCTGCTCACGGCTCACTACGGCGAGGCGTTCTCGATCGCCCGCCGCCTCGCCGGACTCATCACCGTTCCGGGCCTGCTGCCGACCGCTGGACCGGTCGGCATGCGGTCGCACCGCCTCATGACGTTCGCGCTCCGGGTCATGGGCAACTTCGTCACCGACGAGGACCGTGATTTCACGGCGCGCCTGTGGCGCTGGGCTGGCCGACAGTCCGTACGCCTCGACGACCGGCCGCCCTTCACCTCCTGACCCACCACCACCGGATGTGGGCACGCGACAGGCCGTCGCAGCCGCTAGCCTCGTGCCATCTGTCGTCGATCACCGAGGAACCACATGACCACGGCTCCCCCACCTCCGCCCTATTACCAACCCAGGCCCAAGCCATACGACATAGGCGAGGCTCTCGGCTGGGGGTGGCGCAAGTTCCTCGAGCACAAGACGGTGTTCATCGTCGGGATGCTGCCGATGCTCGTGGTGATCATCGGGTTCTACACCGCCTACTTCGTCTTGTACCTCGACCTCTTCCTCAACGGCGACGACATGACCGATGCCGAGGCAGGTGACCTCTTCATGTGGGTGGGAGTCGCCGCCGGGGTGCTCCTACTCCTCATGGTCCCGATCTCGGTGCTGCAGGCCAACCTGATACGAGTCGCCCTGGTGGTGGCCGACGGGGGCCGCCCGACCCTCTCGATGCTCTACAGCACGAAGCGCGTCGGCCGGATCCTCGTCACGACGATCACCCTCGGCGCCGCGACGTTCGTCGGTATGTTGCTCTGCTACCTCCCTGGTCTCGCGTTCGCGGCCTTCGCCTTCTATACGCTGCCGTTCGTCCTCGATCAGGACATGCGGCCGATCCAAGCCATCAAGGCGAGCTTTGCGCTGGTGCGCTCGCATCTGGGCATCAGCCTGCTCACGGTGCTCGTCGTCAGCATCATCGGAAGCCTCGGCACCTACGCGTGCGTCATCGGGATCGTCGCGTCGGTCCCGATCGCGTTGTTGGCGCAGGTCTACTGCTACCGCGCGCTGATACTCGGCACCGTCCGGCCCTGACCGGGGCCACCGAAACGCGAAAGGCCCGGCCGAAGCCGGGCCTTCCGTTCGTTTCAGTGGGTCATGCGGCGGGCGGAGCCTGCGGTGGGGTGTCCCTCTTGTTGACGTCAGGCATCTTCTCGCCGGACTCCTTGAACAGCAGGACCGTGAAGACCGTCAGCGCGATGCCGGCGATCCAGAGCAGGTAGCCCGACCAACCAGGGCCGATGTCGAAGCCCGGAACGTCACCGCCACCGGGGAACAGCGCCCGCAGGATCAGCAGCAATGTGCCGAGTCCGGCCGTGGCGGCAGCAACCAAGGTCCACGGGACGCCGTCAGGAAGACTGTCCCTGGCGAATGCCCTGGTCGCCACGATCGCCGTCGCGACGATGATGAGCAGCATTCCGAGCGTGGCGTAGCTCGTCCACGCGTTCGTGCCGGACGACGACTCGGGGATCGCAGAGGAGCCGGGCCCGTCATACGAGGCGGTGACGTACTTGCTGATGAACGACAGGATGATCGCGAGCGCGCCGGATATGAGCGCACCTTGTTCGTATTTGCCCAGAGACTTGAGGTCAACGGCCATGACGTTTTTCTCCCAACGGTGAATGTATAGGCCTGAATCTAGCGCGCTGAGGCTCCCTCGCGACACTCATTTCGCCGGGTGTTTGAGTGGTGTCGCGCGCAGGGCAGACCCGTACGACACAATCGCCGTCATGGATGCTGATGTCATCGTCGTCGGAGCGGGCCTCGCCGGCCTGGTCGCCACCGCTGAGCTCATCGAGTCGGGCCGCAAGGTCATCCTCGTGGACCAGGAGGGCGAGCAGGGCCTCGGCGGACAGGCCTTCTGGTCGTTCGGCGGCCTGTTCTTCGTCGACTCGCCCCAGCAACGGCGCATGGGCATCAAGGACTCGGTCGATCTCGCGATGCAGGACTGGCTGGGCAGCGCCCAGTTCGATCGCCCAGAGGACCACTGGCCGCGGCAGTGGGCCGAGGCCTACGTCAACTTCGCCGCGGGCGAGAAGCGCAGCTGGCTCAAGGAGCGCGGCCACAGCGTCTTCCCGGTCGTCGGCTGGGCCGAGCGTGGCGGCGGCCTCGCCGGCGGCCACGGCAACTCGGTGCCGCGCTTCCACATCACGTGGGGCACCGGACCCGGCATCGTCGAGCCGTTCGAGAGGTTGGTCCGAGCCGGCCACGACCAGGGCCTCGTACAGTTCGCCTTCCGGCACCAGGTCGACGAGCTGATCGTCACAGACGGAGCTGTCACGGGCGTACGTGGCCAGGTCCTCGAGCCCACCGACGCCGAGCGGGCCGCACCCACCTCGCGTACGTCTGCAGGAGAGTTCGCCCTGGAGGCGCAGGCCGTCATCGTCACGTCAGGCGGCATCGGCGGCAACCACGACCTCGTCCGCGCCAACTGGCCCGAGCGCCTCGGCACGCCCCCCGTGCACATGATCTCCGGCGTCCCCGCCCACGTGGACGGACGTATGCTCGGGATCTCCGAGAGTGCCGGAGCGAGCCACGTCAACCGAGATCGCATGTGGCACTACGTCGAAGGCATCAAGAACTGGGACCCCATCTGGCCCCAGCACGGCATCCGCATCCTGCCCGGCCCCTCGTCGATCTGGCTCGACGGCTCCGGCCAGCGCCTGCCGGTCCCCGGCCTCCCCGGCTTCGACACCCTCGGCACCCTCAAGCTCCTCCGCGAGAGCGGTCATGACCACTCGTGGTTCGTCCTCAGCCAGGCGATCATCGAGAAGGAGTTCGCCCTCTCCGGGCAGGAGCAGAACCCCGACCTCACGGGCCGAAGCGTCCGCGAGCTCCTCAGGCAGCGGCTCTCCAAGGGCGCCACGGGCCCGGTCGAGGCGTTCAAGTCCAAGGGTGAGGACTTCGTCGTGGCCGACACGATCGAGCAGCTCGTGGCCGGCATGAACGCCCTGACGCCCGACTCCCCCGTCGACGTCGCCGACGTGCGCCGCCAGGTCACCGAGCGGGACCGCGAGCTCGACAACGCCTTCACCAAGGATCTCCAGATCGCCGCACTCCGGCAGGCCCGCGCCGACCGCGGCGACCGGCTGATCCGGGTCGCGTCCCCGCACAAGATCCTCGACCCCGACAAGGGTCCGCTGATCGCCGTACGCCTGCACGTCCTCACCCGCAAGTCACTCGGCGGCCTGGAGACCGACCTCGACTCGCGCGTGCTGGGCGTCGATGGCGCCCCACTCGCGGGGCTCTTCGCCGCGGGTGAGGTCGCTGGCTTCGGCGGAGGCGGTATGCATGGCTACAACTCGCTGGAGGGGACCTTCCTCGGCGGCTGCATCTTCAGCGGTCGAGCCGCCGGGCGTGCCGCGGCCAGGCAGACCGCCTGACCGTCGTCAGGGGGCGGCGGCCGGACATCGATCAGGCGTAGGTTGCTCCCATGACCGCACTCGCACTCGTCTCCGCCGGCGTCGCCGCGCTCCTGCACCTCTTGTTCTTCAAGCTCGAGTCACTGGACTGGAAGAAGCCCAAGACCTGGAAGACCTTCGGTCTCGAGTCGCAGGCCGAGGCGGACACGACCGCAGCGCTGGCCTTCAACCAGGGCTTCTACAACCTGTTCCTCGCAGTCGAGACGATCGTCGGCATCGTGCTGGTCGCCGCGTCCGACACCCGCGACACCATCGGGTGGACGCTGATCGTCTTCGCCTGCGCCAGCATGCTCGCCGCGGCAGTGGTCCTGGTCTCCAGCGGCGGCAAGCCGTTCGCCCGCGCGGCCGCGATCCAGGGTCTGCCGGCGGTCGTCGCCGTCATCTCAGGCCTCATCGCCGCGACCTGAACCCGCCGCCGACCGAGCGCGGAACCGTCGGGTTCGCCCATTAGGGTGAGGCGCGTGCTTCGAATCGCCACCGTCAACGTCAACGGCATCCGCGCCGCCCACAACAAGACGAGGGGTCAAACACTCGGCTTCAGCGACTGGCTCGCCGATCGCGGAGCCGATGTCGTCACGTTGCAGGAGGTGCGGGCACCCGACGAGATCGTGCACCAGATCACCGCCGATGCGGGCTACCACGTCGTCCACGCCGAGGCGGCGGCCAAGGGCCGGGCCGGCGTCGCGGTGCTCAGCCGCACCAGCCCCACGACCGTGCGCGTCGGCAACGGCGACGACTACTTCGACGACTCCGGCCGGTGGATCGAGTCCGACATCCCCCTGCGCGATGGCTCGACGCTGACGGCTGTCTCTGCCTACGTCCACTCCGGCGAGGCAGGCACACCGCGCCAGGACGACAAATATCGCTTCCTCGACCGCATGGCCGTGCGCCTCGCCGAGATCCGGTCAACCGGCAACCACGGCATCGTCACCGGCGACCTCAACGTCGGCCACACCGAGCGTGACATCCGCAACTGGAAGGGCAACGTCAAGAAGGCCGGCTTCCTGCCCGAGGAACGGGCCTACTTCGACCGCTTCTTTGGTGAGCTCGGCTGGGTGGACGTGCACCGCGCGCTCGCGGGCGAGGTCGACGGCCCCTACACCTGGTGGTCGATGCGAGGCCAGGCGTTCGACACCGACACGGGTTGGCGCATCGACTACCAGATCGCCACACCGGAGCTGGCCGCTGTCGCCCGCGAGGCGACGGTCGACCGGGCGCCCAGCTGGGCCGAGCGCTGGTCGGACCACGCCCCCCTGGTCATCGACTACGACCTCTGAGATGACCGCGCCGCTCGATCGTCGGCTCGGCCTGCTCGGGTCGGTCGCGGTCGGCACGGGTGCCATGATCGGCGCGGGTCTGTTCGTCGCCTTCCCCCCTGCGGCGGCCGCGGCAGGCGACGGCTTGTTGCTCGCCCTCGGCATCGCGGCCGCCGTGGCGGCGTGCAACGCCATCTCCTCGGCGCGCCTGGCCAGGCGGCACCCCGTCGCGGGAGGCACGTATGCCTTTGGACGCGAGCGGCTGGGTCCCTTGTGGGGCTACCTCGCCGGCTGGTCGTTCGTCGCCGGCAAGACGTCGTCGTGCGCCGCCATGGCGTTCGCGCTCGGCACCTACATCTGGCCCGATCACGCCCGGCTGCTGGCACTTGGCGCCGTCGTCGTCGTCACCGCGGTCAACCTTGCCGGGGTCGAGAAGTCCGCCGCCGTCAGCATCGCGGTCGTCGCCGCGGTCGTGGGTGTGGTGCTGGTCGCGGTCGTCGCCATGCTGGGCGGTCCCGCAGCACCCGACGCCGGCGGCAGCGGCGTCACCTCCGGCGGCGTCCTGCAGGCATCCGGTCTGCTCTTCTTCGCGTTCGCGGGCTATGCCCGCCTGGCGACGCTCGGGGAGGAGGTGCGCGAGCCCGCCCGCACGATCCCGGTCGCCATGGCCGTGACCTTCGTCCTGGTCCTCGCGCTCTACACGGCCGCCGCGGCCGCACTTCTGCACTCGCTCGGCACGGTCACGCTGGCGGAGTCGCTGCGCCCGTTTGTCGCCGGAGTCGATGCGGCTGGGGCCCGGGTCCTGGTGCCATCTGTGCTCGCTGCTGCCGCCCTCGCGGCAGGGGGTGCCCTGTTGTCGCTCATGCTCGGCGTCTCCCGCACGACCCTGGCGATGGCCCGCGATGGTCATCTGCCTCGCGCCCTCGCAGGTGTGAGCCCACGCACCAGGGTTCCCCACGTGGCCGAGGTCGCGGTCGCTCTGGTGGTGGCCGGCCTGATCTGCGTCGGAGACCTCATCACGAGCGTGACCTTCTCCTCGTACTGCGTCTTGGCCTACTACGCGATCACCAACCTCGCCGCGTGGACCCTCAGCCGGTCACCGTCATGGCGCGTGGTCTGCGCGCTGGGTCTCGCCGGGTGCCTCACCCTGGCGCTGGGCCTCCCGACGTCGACCGTCATCGCCGGCACCGTGGTGATCGGTCTCGGCGCCGCCAACTACTTGTGCAAACGATCGTCCTGGCCCGCTGATGGCGGCTGGGGGCACCCACCCCTGACGGTGCCCCCGCCACGGGAGGTCAGTTGAACGCGACCTTCAGCGACGTGCCCTTCTCCTCCAGGACCCTCATCTTGACGCCAGCGGCAGGCAGCTTGACACCGTGGTTGGGCAGCTCGGCGAACCAATACTTCTTGGTGTCGTCGAACAGCGGCTTGGCCGCCTGCCCCCGGATGTAGCTCGGCTTGCCATTGGTGTGCAAGGTCATCGAGTCGGCCGTGTGCAACGAGAACGGCGCGTCATACATCTGGATCCGTGCACGCCACGGGGCACCCGTCACGATGTTCGTGATCGGTGCCGGGTTGGCGTCGATGATGAGGTTGCGTCCGGTCCCGGGGTGCTCGGTGGTGTTGTTGTCCGCCACCGAGGTGTCCCAGTACGAGATCAGCAGGCCGTGCCCGTACTTGTAGTGCTCCGCGTAGTCCGGCTTCGTGTTCATGAAGCCGAAGTTGTACGGACCCGTCTGCAGATACTTGTCGTACGAGACGTACGACCGGTGCCCGGCGATATAATAGTTGTCCGCCTTGAACGTCGAGGTCGCACCGACGACCGAGAAGCCGTCGAACGTCCACGCGGGCCCACCGGACTCAGCACCGTCGGTCAACAGCGTCTCGCTGCCGGCCAGGATCTTGACGTCGTCGACGAACAGTCCGGCCTTGGCCAGGCCACCGTCGGTCTTGTAGTAGACACGGAGCTTGATCTTCTCGCCGTCGTAGGCACCGAGCGGGACCTTGAGGTCGCCCCACGTCGCGAGCTTGCCGTCGATCGCTGGCGAGCCGGACGCGTCGTCGGGGATCGTGGTGCCGTTGATCGTGCCGTCAAGGGACTTCCACGTCGATCCACCGTCGGTCGAGGCCTGGACGTACGCGTAGTCGTAGCCCTTCTCGATGTCATAGCGGACCTTGGCCTCCAGGACCCCGCCGGTCTTGCCGGTGAGGTCGACATCGGTCGTCATGGAGTTGGCGAGGTCATCGCCTGAGCCGGAGAAGAACTGCTTCGTGCCCGACGCCGGGGCCCCGTTGTCGATGAAGACATCCTTCTTGGGCAGCACGACGACCGCGGCCTGGGCCTTCTTGGAGTTGTACTCCTGCGGGCCGAGCTTGAGGGTCTTCTTCTGCTTCGTCGCGATTGCCTCGTAGTCCAGCCAGCCGAGCTGCAACTTGTTCCACGCACCGAGGTCGCCGGCACGCGTGCCGAGCGCCTCGCCCTTGGCGTTGAGCCTGCTCTGCGCCATCAGCGTCCAGTACTCACTGCTGTTGTCTCCGCCACCGCTGGTGTCGTAGTCATCTGGCAGACCAAGGTCGTGGCCGTACTCATGGACGAAGACCGACAGGCCACCGTTCTCGGGCTGGGCGGTGTAGTCGCCGACCCAGACGCCCGTCTCGCCGACCTGGGTGCCGCCGAGGCGGTTCTGCTCCGGCCCCGTGATGCCCGCGTCGGTGCCGAAGGCGTACCAACGGTGCGACCAGATCGCATCCTCACCCTGCTGCGGATCGCCGTCGGCCTCATCACCACCGGCGTGCACGATCTGGAAGTGGTCGATGTAGCCATCGGACTCGTTGAAGTCGCCGTCACCGTCGAAGTCGTAACGGTCGTACTTGTCGTATGACGCGATGGTCGCCTTGATCTGGGCGTCGGTCCGGCCCGCGGCCTTCTGATCGGCGACCCACGCCGTCAGTGAATCCTCGATGAGGTTCCAGACCGTCTGATAGGACTCGTCACGCCCGTAGCGCGCCTCGTTGTAGGGGACCTTGACCCAGTCCGAGACTGTGCCGTCGACCGTGTAGCGACCCGAGGACTGCGTCTCGTAGTAGGTCTTGACCGACTCGTCCTGCTCGCTGAAATAGAGATCTTGGTAATGCTGGCGGTCATAGTTCGCCTGCCAGATCGTCGAGTTGTCCTTGGTGCGGTCGGGCTCAGGGATCTTGTTGCGCAACGGCCCCTCGAACGTCGTCGGACCGGGCACCGTCGGATCAGTGTCCTTGTCGGGGAAATCGGGGTGACGCTGGTTGCCGAACTCGGCGAGGATGACGAAGATCTTGTCGGCGCGCTCCTGCTTGAGCTCAACGTACTGATCCTTCTTCTTCTTGCCTCGGATTGAGTCGAGCGTCTTCTTGCTCGCCTTCTCGTTGGCAAGGGCGGCGGCATCTGCGGGGCTGTAGCCCTTGCCGACCTTGACGACCGAAGAGCCGTTCTTCTGCACGGCTTCAGCATCGCCATTGAGGACCGACGTGAGGCCGGTCTCGCGAAGCGCACGACGCTTCTGCTCGAGCGGGTTGGGCAGGTCGTCCTTGACCTTGTCGGGACGGTCGGTGCTGTTGACCGGCGGTGCGGGTGCTGCGGTGCCGGGTGAGGCGTAGGCCAGTCCGAGCGATGCTGCGAGTGTGAGGCCGACGAGGCCCGAGGTCACACGCTTCACTGTTCCCCCTTGTTGACTTCCAGATGCGCGGTCGGGCGGTCGCCTGACTCACGAGTGCGCGCACCCTCGTGAGGCGCGCGCGGCACAACAGAGTCAACGTAGAGAACATTCAGGAAGAACGGCAGTCTTGACTTTGGCCACAAATGACTATATCTATCTAGTTCCTTAGAGCTAGAAACTCGGTTCGGCCGATCGGCCTCCACAGGTCCGAGATTGTTTTAGCCTGACTGTGGGAGGGAGCCCCATGAAAAACAATCTGCGCACCCGCATCATCTCAGCGCTGGTGATGTCCACGGTGGTCATGACCGCTGCGCCGGCGTCCGCCATCACATCGCCGACCTATGAGAAGCAGGTCCTCGACCGGGTCAACGTCAAGAGGGTCGATCGCGACCGGGTCCCGTTGAAATACCAAACGTGTGTCGACCGCTACGCCGAGAGGCAAGCAGCCTGGATGGCATCGCATCGCGTGCTCAGGCACCAGAAGCTGGGTCCCGTCCTCGACGCCTGCAATCTCAGGGGGGTCGCCGAGAACATCGCCTATGGCTACACCTCTGGCAATGCGGTTGTGTCGGCCTGGATGAGGTCCACCGGCCATCGCGCCAACCTGATCAACTCCAGGATGCGCTACAGCGGCGTGGGTGCGGCACAGGACAAGAACGGCGTGTGGTGGGTCGCCCAGGTGTACGGCAGGAAGTAGTCGATGTCGAACGTGAACTTCCTCGATTTCATCCTCTGAACCACTTTCGCTCCGGGGTCCGGTTTCCCTAGGGTTGTCAGCAGTTGCACGACGTTGGCCGTACGAATGAATGAGTTCCTCTCGGGGTGTCTAGTTCTCTTCGAAGGTTGGATGTACGTCGCGACCGTCGCTCGCGAGAGTCGTGGGTGAACTCGCCAAGAGGAGTAGGACATGGCAACAGGGACCGTCAAGTGGTTCAACGCTGACAAGGGCTTTGGCTTCATCGCCCCGGACGACGGCAGCGAGGATGTGTTTGCGCACTTCAGCGCGATCCAGTCCAGCGGCTACCGCTCGCTGGATGAGAACCAGAAGGTCGAGTTCGACGTGGAGCAGGGCCAGAAGGGCCTGCAGGCCGCAAACATCCGTCCCGTCTGATTCAGATCCAGGCTCGCGAGCGCTTGGGGACGGCTTGCCGTCCCGTCTGATTCAGATCCAGGCTCGCGAGCGCTTGGGGACGGCTTGCCGTCCCCTCTGATTCAGATCCAGGCTCGCGAGAGCTTGGGGACGGCTTGCCGTCCTCGCTATGTCAGCTAATGTCGAAGGACCCCGGAGCCTCGGCTCCGGGGTCCTTCACATCCTGCGGCGTCTGGGGGTCAGAGATGCCCCGCCTCATCCCAGGCGTGACGACCGAACTCGGCGCTCGGCGCAGTGGTCAGACAGGTCATGTCGGCTACGGGCCCGGTCTCCCGCGGGCCGCGTCGGTGCGCCGGGAATCGTGCCGATGCCGCGGCGACCTGCGCCGAGTCGATCTCAAACGATGATTCGTCCATGGCTCCTCCTCGATTCGGGCGGTGACATGAGGCTATCCTCATGTTTGCCGCGAGAGAAGCCCTACCCCGCAGTAGGTTCTGCGCTACACCGTCACCCGGAAGATCCGGTCGTCATCCGGGCCCGGGTCGCCCCGGCCGTCGGTGTTGCTGGTGGTCACCCACAGGGCTCCGTCCGGCGCCGCTGTGACACTCCGTATGCGGCCATTGTCGCCTGAGAAGTAGGCCTTTGGCTTGCCGGCGTCCTCGCCGTCGAGCGGGACGGCAAACAGGCACTCGCCCTGGAGGGCTCCGAGGAAGGCGGTGGACCGGACGATCGCCAGGCCCGCCGGCGAGCACTCATCAGTCCCCCAGGTGACCTTCGGATTGATGAGGTCCCGGTTGTCCGACGTGCCCTCGACATCAGGCCAGCCGTAGTTGCCCCCGCGCTCGATCAGGTTGAGCTCATCGAAGGTCTGGTCACCGAACTCGGTGGCCCACAGCCGACCCTTGGCGTCGTAGACCAGCCCTTCGATGTTGCGATGCCCGTACGACCAGGTGCGGTTGTCGAACGGGTTGCCATCGACGGCCTTGCCGTCCTGCGTGACCCGCAGGATCTTGCCGTTCAGCGACTCCTTGTCCTGTGCGAGTGAGCCGTCACCGGCGTCGCCGGTCGACACGAAGAGGTTGCCGTCGGGATCGAACAGCAGGCGGCCACCATGGTGGCGCGACCCGACTGAGATGCCGGTGAGAATCGGTTCCTGGGAACCGATGGAGCCTCCATCCAGGGTCAGCCGCAGGATCCGATCGTCCGCGGCCGTCGTGACGTAGGCGAACAGGATGTTCTCGTCGCCAGGTGCCAGCGCGAGACCCAGGAGGCCCCCCTCTCCCCCTCCGGAAGCACCGTCGACGTCGCCGACCTTGGTGACATTGCCGGACGGCGAGATGCGTACGATCGACCCTTCGTCGCGCTGCGAGACCAGCGCGTCACCTGAAGCCAGGAATGCGATGTCCCAGGGCACGTTGAGTCCGGTGGCGACCGTGGACGCGATCTTGGGATCCACGGCGTTCGGCGCCGCGGTCTCGGACGAGTCACCGCCCGGCGCACGCGTGGGCGTCGGCTCGCGCTTGTCGTCACTGCCGCTGCATCCGAGCAGGGTCAGACTGCCCGCCGCCGCAAACCCGGTCAACAACGTTCGACGTTCCATGTGTCGATCATGCCTGCCGGGCCGAAACGGCAACAGGCAATCCGCGGCCCTCAGAATGAGAAGTCTTGTGAGACGCACTAATCTGTAGGGATGCCCACAACGCTCAGCGGTCGCTACCGCCTCGACGAACTCATCGGTGGCGGAGGCATGGGCGAGGTCTGGCGGGCGCACGATGAGGTCCTCGATCGCACCGTCGCGATCAAGATCATCCGACCTCATCTCGCGGACGATGAAAACGTGCGCGCCCGACTCCGGGTCGAGGCCCAGCTCGCCGGCTCGCTGCACCACCCGGGGATCGTCGACGTGTTCGACTATGGCGAGGACGATGAGGATGGTCGACCCGTCCCGTTCCTCGTGATGCCGCTGATCGATGGCGCCGCGCTGTCTGCCGTGCTCGCCGAGCGGAGGACGTTGTCCACCGGCGAGACCATGGCGATCGTCGCCGAGATCGCAGCGGCGCTCGCTGCCGCCCACGACGCGGGAATCGTGCATCGGGACCTCAAGCCGGGCAACATCCTGGTCACGCCTGACGGCCGGGTCATGCTGGTGGACTTCGGCATCGCGCACGCCTCGGGCGGCGAACCGCTGACACAGACCGGAGCCCTGATCGGCACGGCCGACTACCTCAGCCCCGAGCAGGCATCCGGGCGTCCGGCGACATCCGCGTCTGACCTGTACGCCCTCGGGGTCGTGGCGCACACCTGCCTGAGCGGCGCTCTGCCGTTCCACCGGGACAGCGACATCGCAACCGCATTGGCGCACCTGCAGGACGAGCCTCCTGAGCTGCCGGCGACTGTGCCGCACGACGCGGTTGCGCTCGTCAACCAGCTGCTCGCCAAGAACCCCGACGAACGGCCAACGTCAGCCACGGCAGTTGCCCAGGTCGCCGCACCACTTGCGACCTCCGTCCCGACTTCGCCCGGTCACGCGCCGTTCCTGGATGGCGAACCGACCATGCCGGACGCTGCCGCGAGGCCTGACGACAACACGTTGCCGGGCATCGTCGAGCGGCCCGTGACCGTGGGCGCCAGTGACGCCGCTGCGACAGCGACCCTGGTTGGTTCAGTGGCCCCTGGTGCGGCCGACACCGATCCGGCTGGCGCCGATCAAAGAGGTGGCAGCGAGGTCGCCGCCGAGCACGAACGAGGCGGGCACTCCTCGCGACGCATGGTGCTGCTCAGCTCGGTGGTGGTCGCCATCGTCGCCGCGGCCCTCGGCTGGATGCTGATGAGCGGCAGCGACCCGGTGATCGTGCCGGACGTGGACGGCATGACCCAGAGCAAGGCGACCACCCGGCTCGAGGCCGCTGGCCTGGAGGTCGAGGTGCGCAAGGTCAATGTTGCGGGTGGCAAGGCCGGTGAAGTCGTGGACCAGGATCCTGCCTCCGGTGAGGAGGTTGATGAGGGCGCGGTCGTGACGATCTCGGTGGCGACCGGTCGCATCAAGGTCCCGGTCGACACGCTCATCGGCTCGACATACGACGAGGCAGTCGCCGAGCTCGACAAGCTCGGGCTCCGGGCGACACCGCAGTACGAACCATCAGACGAGAGCGTCGGCACCGTGACGGCGGTCGATCCGTCCAGCACTGCCAAGAGCGGAGCCACCATCACACTGACAGTGTCCAACGGCGCGCCTGATCTGGCCGAGGAGGACGACTCCCCAGACGACTCCGACAAGAGCAACAAGGGCAAGGGCAACAAGAGCAAGAGCGGGGGCGGGGCGAAGGCGACCCCGGCCGAGCCGACTCCCTCACCGAGTCCCGATCCGTCGACAAGCCCTGACCCGGAGTCCAACCCCTAGCCGATGACGTCGTGCCACCGGTCCGGACGTGGACAAGGCAAGGTCAGGCGAGGGCGCTGCGCATCTGGGTCAGCCGAGCGCGATATTCGCTGGCAGGCAGGTGATCGACATTGAGCGGCGGGTCGAGCTCACCGATCACGGCCTGCTCGAGCTCGCGGAGCTCACCGAAGTTGTCGTGCGCCCACGTCGCGACCGAAAGATGCTCGAGCATCCATGCGGTGAGCTTGGGGTCCTCGAGCGACGTCATGTGCAGATGGTCACGCAACACGGTCGCCAGTGTCATGCGGAAGGTCGAGGCCCGCGCTCGCCCATGCAGCTGGATGCGCTCCACGTGGTCACGGAGATTGAGCACCGGGTCCGCGAGGGATTGCCAGCTGGACCCGCCGACCTGCCCGACGAAGATCAATCCAGAGCGCACCGGCAACATCAGGCTGCGGTTGAGCTCGCGGGCGCCGATCGGATCCACGAACCAGCCATAGAGGCCCGGCGAGTTGGGCAAGGAGGTGAGCTCGCTGGCAGGCACCGCATGTCGCTGGTCGGCGAGGTGGAGACCGGCCGGCGAATCCGGGTCGATCGGCACCACTGTCGCACCCTCCACCAGGCGGGCAGTCACATCGAGGACGTCCGGGTGATCGATTTCAGCACCCTTCACCTCGAAATGCGGTTGGTCGGCCGTCCGTGCGGCCGGCGGCTGGACGGTCAGGCCGACTTGGCCGGACGAGACGACCGCACCGGCGTCCTGCAGATCGGCGAACAGCGGCCCGATGAACTCGTTGGGAGCCCCCACACTGACGAACAGGCCTTCCAGGGAGCCGACGAGCGACTCGAGGCGGGCAACGACCCAACCGGCCCAGCTCACGCGATAGGCCGGGTCCATGTCTGCCAGAGTTCGCGAGTCCGGTGACATCCACTCGTTCGGAGCGAGGAGTCCGTGCTCGGCGGACAACACGAACCATTCGCTGCCGGACAGCTCGGCCTCGAGCCGGCTCAGCTGGAATGAGACCTCACGGAAGACCTCCTTGGCCGGTGCCGGCACATTGACTCGGTCGCCCACACTGCCGAGCAGGATGATGTCGGCGACGTGAGGCTCCTCGACCTCCGACGAGTCGTCAGCCAAGGCTTCGGCCTGCTTGAGCTTCTTGGCGTGCTTGGCCTTCTTGGACTTGTTCGGCTTCTTGGGTGACTTGCGCTCGAGCGGCTCTGGCCGGCCCGCCCGGTAGTCCGGCCCCATCTTGAGGTTGCTGGCCGAGGGGCCGTCGGCATCGGGGTCTTCGCCGCGCTCAGCGATCGGGATCGGGGCGTATTCGCCGCGCGCGACCCGCCTGAACACCGGCGACCGCTGGGCGAACTGGACGTGCTTGGCCCGACCATTTTCGGTGAGTCCGACCAGGTGCGCGCGGATCGTGGCCTCGCTGACATCTGGATACTTCAGCTTGAACCAGTCACTGACATCTTCGTAGCGAAAGGACTCCGCCATCGCGTCGGCACAGGCGTGCATGATCTGCCAGACCGGTTTGTCGTACTTCACGACGCATTCCCCGCATTCCCCGAGATTGTGATCAGCCAGGGAATCCCGAAGGCACTCCCAGCATCTTCTAAGGGGTGAGAGTATGTCCGCCGTCGCGTATGACGAGATTTTGGCAGGCAATTTTCGGGTAGTCGGGCACAGGGCATGGGAATGCCTCCCGCGCGGGCACCGTTGAACACATGCGCACCGAGTTTCCGAACGAAAGGTCCTCATGAGCACCGTCACCCTGACCAAGGACACCATCGACGACACCATCAGCGCCGACGGCATCACGCTCGTCGACTGGTGGGCCGAATGGTGTGGTCCCTGCAAGCAGTTCGGCCCGGTGTTCGAGGCCGCGAGCGAGCAGCACTCAGACATCGTGTTCGGCAAGATCGACACCGAGGATCAGCCGGAGCTCGCCGGAGCGGCGCAGATCAGCTCGATCCCCACGCTGATGGCCTTCCGCGACGGTGTCCTGGTGTTCTCCCAGCCCGGCGCGCTCCCCGCGGCCGGACTCGAGCAGATCATCTCGGCCGTCAGGGAGCTCGACATGGACGATGTTCGGCGTCAGATCGCCGAGCAGGACGCCGACGCGCCCGGAGCCCAGCAGACCTGATCACCGCCGTCGCCCGGAAGCCTCAGGCCGCGACCCCCTGCGACTTCCAGTAGTCGTTGAGCGCACCGTTGGTCTTGACGAACCAGATGATCGGGCCGACCAGGATGAAGATGCCCGGGAAGTACCACAGTCCCGTGATGGCCGAGACCGGTTCGGGCTTGCCCGCGCGCTTGTAGAGGCTGCCGACCTCATGGGGCGTGAGATAGGCCATCGCGATGCCGACGAAGATCGCCAGGATCAGCGCGAGGGGGCCGCCGAGGCCCTCACCGGAGTGACGCTTCATCTCCTCGTGGGTCTTGTAGTAGTAGAACCAGCCGTAGAAGCCGAAGGTCACGATGTAGAGCAGGATGCTGATCCCAGTGCCGCGGATCTGGCCGGGCTGGCCGGCTCCCGGGGGTCTCGCGACGGGGTAGCCGCCGGTGGGTGCGACCCCGGCTGGCGGGGCGTATGCCGGCGGCCTGGGCTGAGTCGGGTTGGGTTCTTCGATGTTGGACACGTTGCTCCTCTGGAGATGAAGGTCGAGGGAAGGCTAGCGTGCCGGGTGCCCGTCGCGGCGCACGTCGTGGCCGACTGCTGACCCCATCGGGGGTCGCCGCCGATCGGGACTCACCACTGCGCACCGGGCTGCTGGCGAAAACGGCGGGGCATCTCGCCCGCCCACCCATCTGGATCCCGCGCGGCGGACTTCGTGTCGAGATCGCTGCGCGCCTGCTTGACCGCGGCTTCGGCCTCCCAATAGGCACAACGAACCACCGAGAAGTCCAGCAGGCGCTTGCGACTCAGGTGGCTCAGCAGGCGGGACACCAGACTGATCTGGGTGCGCGCCTCCCCCACGCTGTCAGGCATCCACGGTTCGCGAACAAATCCCGGCAGGACGCAGACCAGCTCGTCCGGGCCGAACAGCTGCCAGAACGCGCCGCGCTCGTGGAACTCCCGCTCGGCGGACAACAGCGTGGCGGGGTGGGTCCCGAGCCAGTCGGCCATCTCTCCGGTGTCGAGGAAGTGCTGGAGCCGGTCGCGCACCCGCGCGTAGCGGCGCACCGTCGCACCGGCACGACCCGTCCCCTCCTTCGCGAAGAAGTCGTCGATCAACTGCCATCCGGGTTCGTCGAAGTCCATGCTTCGACTCAACCACTGAGGTCTGACAGTGGCTCCGCAGAGTTCGCCACGCGCACACCTTGACGTCATCTGAGGTTTCGCCCTGGTGCCTAGCGTCTGGGCCGTGACTCCTCTTGCGCCCGCTACGGCAGCCCTGCTCCTCGTCTCCGCGCTCGCCCTCCCCGCCTCGGCCGACCAGCGGCCCCCGACTCAACTCGTCGAGGTGACCGCCACGGCAGAGACACCCGGTGTCTTCGACGACGACGCGGGCGACAACGGGGATGCCGACGACCCGGCCATCTGGGTCAATCACCGCGACCGCTCGCGCAGCGTCGTCATCGGCACGGCCAAGAATGCCGGGCTCAACGTCTATGACCTCAAGGGTCGCCTGCGCCAATCGATCGCCGCTCCGCCCGCGCCTGGCGCCGACGACGAGTCAGGCCGGTTCAACAACGTCGACATCGTGCATGGGTTCCGGCTTGGCGGACGATCGGTCGACCTCGCCGTCACGAGCGACCGCGGCCGTGACCAGATCCGTTCGTACGCCATCGACTCCCGCACCGGTCGCCTGAGCGATGTCACCTCGGCGAACATCCCGCTGGCCTTCTCCGCAGATCAGGACGACGTCAACGAGCAGGCCACGGTCTACGGGCTGACGGCCTTCAAGGACGGCCGCGGAGGTGCCTTGGTGATCGGCACCCGCCGGCACACCACGGACATCGGGATGTTCAAGCTCGTCGCCGAGCGAGGGCGGGTGAGCTATCGCAAGGTCGACACCCTGACCTTCCCCGACACGTTCCGCCTGCCCGACGGTTCGACATGGTCGCCGTGCGAGGACCCGGGCGAAGGCCCACAGCTCGAGGGCGTCGTCGTGGACGAGGCTTCCCACACGCTCTATGCGGCGCAGGAGGACATCGGCCTGTGGCGTGTGCAGCTCGGTCGGGGATCATTCGCCGGCAAGCCGCGCAGCATCGAACGTACCCGTGAGTTCGGCGCGCCGGCGGCATACGACGAGCAGGCCGAGGAGTGCGCCCCGACCGGTGCCAACCCGGGCTACGGAGGTCGCATCGCGGCAGACACCGAGGGGCTCACGATCTTTCAGACCGGACCCAGGTCCGGCACCCTGCTTGTGTCGAGCCAGGGAGACAACACGTTCTACACCTACGACCGGCAGACCAATCGCCCGCTCAGGCATTTCGCCGTTGTCGACGGTCCGGCGGCCGATGGCTCGCAGGACAGCGACGGCGCCGACACCGTCAGCACGCCCTTGCCCGGATTCCCGAACGGACTCCTCGTGGTCCAGGACGGTGACAACACCCCGGTCGAGGTCGACGGAGGTGGTGAGCCGCGAGTCAACACCAACTTCAAGCTCGTCAACGCGCGGGTCCTGACCCGGCGCTGAGCCGTCAGTCCGGCCAGACGTCGACGGCCAGCAGCTCGTCGAGCCGGCGCGCCACGGTCCAGCTCTCCTGCTCCAGCATCGGTCGTGGATAGAACGCGTCGACCGGCCCGAGACACAAGATCGCCACGGCCTCGGCGCCGGCGGGAGCTCCGATCAGCCGGCCGACGACCTCGGGCTCGAACATCGACACCCAGCCCATGCCGAGCCCCTCTGCCCTGGCGGAGAGCCACAGGTTCTGGATCGCGCACGACACCGACGCCAGATCCATGTGCGGCATCGTGCGACGGCCGAAGACATGCCGCTCACGATCGGCGCCCAGTGCGACGACCAGCACCTCGGCGCAGTCGAGGATGCCCTGCACCTTGAGCCGCATGAACTCATCCGAGCGCTCCCCCATCGCCTCAGCCGTGCGCCGACGCTCCTGCTCGACATGGTCGTGGAGGGCCTGACGCAACGTGAGGTCGGCGATGCGCACGAAGCGCCATGGCTGCATCAGGCCGACGCTCGGGGCCTGATGTGCCGCTGCCAGCAGTCGGGCCAGCACCGGCTCTTCCACGACGCCACCGGCGAAGTGCCGCATGTCCCGGCGCTCGGCGATGACGCGATAGACGACGTCTCGATCTCGTGGGATGAAGGCGTGCTCGCTCATGACACGTCCGACGGGATTGCCCCGGTCGCCCTGATCTTCACTCCCCAACGATGACAGACAGTGTCAGGGAGCGCGGGGCAACCGGATCCGGATCGGCCCCTTGGCGGTTGACGGGTCCACGACCGAACCCTTCTGAGTGATCTCGACCTCTCCTCGGTCGACGAGCCTTCGAGCCGCCCGCCTGACCGGCTCCATCATCGGACGCCACTCGTCGGGTGCGACGGCCCTGGCCACGTCGGAGGGACAAATCGTCGACTCGCGGGACCTGGCGGCCAGCATCTCGACGATGCGGCGCTCGAGATCCCGTTCCTCGTCCGTGATCTTGCGCCGCTGGCAGGTCGCGCTGCAGTAGCGCACATCGTCCCAGTCGCGGGCCCACTTCTTGCGCCACTCGATCGTCCGGCCGCACGAGACGCACGTCTTGCTCGGAACAGGCACGGCACCAGCGTCTCCCGCGGCGTCCATCCCGGCACCTCGACGACTGGCGAAAGGCGAAAGTCGCTCGACCTCGATGACCGCCACTTGGAGGCGTGAGCGACAATAAAGGGATGCCCACCTCCACGGATCTGCGCAGGCTTTTGCAGTTTCCGGTGGACTTCGTGGCCGGTGATGATCCGGCCGATTCACGCTTCGTCTTTCACGCCCCGGAGGGTGACCACGCGGCCACTGCCAATCAGTCGATCGGCGCGCTGAGCCAGGGCATCCGGGTCATGTCGGCGGACCCCTCCGTACGCGCGTGGGCCACTCCCGCGATTCTCGCGCTGCGGATCATGGCCCGGGGCGCACTGGGATCACCCGATGCGACCGAGCTCAACCAGCTGCAGAACGCCGGTGCAGCGATCGGCCCCAATGCCGGCGCCGGTCAGGCCAAGATCAGCGCATTTCTCAAGGCCCTGGCCGTCGACGCCCCCGCTGCGGCATCGACCCCGCAGCGACAGCCCTATGTGTCTCCGCACGCAGCCCAGCCGCGCAAGCGCGAGACGACGTTCTCCTGGTCGCTGATGGTGTCGTTCCTCGAGCAACCGACGCCTGAGCAGGCCGCGGTCGTACGCCTGCGGATCCACCCCCGCTCGGGTTCGTGGGCGGCTTTCGACGCCGGAGACCTGTTCGGCAGTCCGTCGCACCCTCTGGCGCCAGATGCCAAGGAGCCGACAGCCGCGATGCTTCGCCGGGTCGAGCCCTGGTGGCCCGCCGCCGAGCGCATGCGCGATCCGCACTCGCGCGGCGCCGTGACGGTGAGCCCCGATGAGCTCGCCCGCCTGGGTGACCGGAGCCTCGCACCGACGCTGATGGCCAACCGCATCGAGGTCCGCTGGCCCCCCGAGCTCGTGCGCGAGCTGTCCACGTCGGCGATCGTGCGCCGCGAAGAGACACCGCGATCTGACCGCCCGTCGGCCTTCACGCAGGGTCAGCTCTTCTCCTTCGACTGGCAGGTCGCGCTCGGCGACGACATCCTGTCGGCGGCCGAGCTCGATCAGCTCGCCCAGTCGCAGACCGGACTCCTGCGGCTGCGGGATCGCTGGGTCTTCGTCGACAAGTCACGGCTGCAGCGCGTGCTCGAGCGTCGTACGCGCGAGATCTCGCCACTCGAGGCGCTGCGAGCCGCCGTGACAGGCGAGCTCGAGATCGACGGACGGATGACCGAGGTCGACACGGTCGGCTGGCTCGAGGACGTACGCCGGCGGCTCGCGGTGCAGGACCGGGACATCGCACCGGCGGTGCAGCCCGAAGGGCTCGACGGGACACTGCGCGACTATCAGCTGCAGGGCCTGCGCTGGATGACGCAGCTCGTCGACCTGCGCCTCGGCGGCATCCTCGCTGACGACATGGGGCTCGGCAAGACCGTCATGCTGATCGCGCTGCACCTCCAACGCTCGGTCGAGTCGAGCGCGCCGACCCTGGTGGTGTGTCCGGCATCCGTGCTCGGCAACTGGGAGCGGGAGATCAAGCGGTTCGCACCGGGCGTCAGCGTCCGTCGCTACCACGGGCCCAGGCGCCGGCTCGACGGAGTCAATGACGGATTCCTTGTCACGACCTATGCCACGATGCGCTCCGACGTGATCGAGCTGTCCGAGCACAGCCCGGGCTGGGGGCTGGTCGTCGCCGACGAGGCGCAGAACATCAAGAACCCGCACGCGCGCACGGCCCAGGCCATCCGGGACATCCCCGCCGTGGCCCGCCTCGCCCTGACCGGCACGCCGGTCGAGAACAACCTCTCCGAGCTGTGGGCGATCCTCGACTGGACCACGCCGGGTCTCCTCGGGACATACCAGCAGTTCCGCAACACCTGGTCTCGTGCCATCGAGTCGCGCCGCGACACGGGCAAGGCCACCGGGCTGTCCCAGCTCATCCGGCCGTTCGTGCTGCGCCGCCGCAAGTCCGACCCCGGCATCGCCCCCGAGCTGCCGCCCAAGATCGAGACCGACCACCGCATCAACCTGACGCGTGAGCAGGTCGGCCTCTACGAAGCGGTCGTACGCAGCACGATGGCGCAGATCGAGGCGGCCCAGGGCATTCAGCGCCGCGGCCTCGTCGTCAAGCTGCTGACGCAGCTCAAGCAGATCTGCAACCACCCCGCACAGTTCCTCCGAGAGCCGGCCGCACGGCTGGGCGGACGCTCCGGCAAGCTCGGCGTCTTCGACGAGCTGGTCGAGGAGATCGTGGCCGAGGACGGAGCGACGCTGGTGTTCACGCAGTATGCCGTGATGGGCCGGCTGCTGACGCGACACCTGGAGGAGAAGAAGATCGCGCACCAGTTCCTCTACGGCGCCACCACGATCCGCGCACGCGAGAAGATGGTGCACCGGTTCCAAAGTGGGCAGGTGCCGGTGTTCGTGCTGTCGCTCAAGGCTGCCGGAGTCGGTCTCAACCTCACCCGCGCCGACCACGTGATCCACTACGACCGCTGGTGGAACCCTGCCGTCGAGGACCAGGCCACCGACCGCGCCCACCGCATCGGCCAGACCAAGAACGTGCAGGTGCACCGGCTCATCAGCGAAGGGACGATCGAGGAGTCGATCGCCGAGCTGATCCGATCCAAGCGCTCCCTCGCCGATGCCGTCGTCAACGGTGGCGAAGGAGCGCTGACCGAGCTGTCGGATGCCGCGCTGGCGGACCTGGTGAGACTGCGCAGGTAGCGAACACGCTCAGCCCAGGCAGCTCTTGAGCTCGCCCAGACGGTAGAAGTACGAGGTCGCCTCCACCGGTGTGCAGGCACTCGCGAACTTGGCGGGCTGCTCGTTGTGGCGCATCGTCACGAGCACGGCCCCGCCCTTGCGGTAGGCGGCCCACTCGATGTTGCCCGCGAGGCGGCCGGCGACGAATCCACGCCACGGGTTGTTGCCCCACGTGTAGGGCGCGCTCTTCAAAGCCTGCTTGGTGCTGCCAGGCACCTTGATCAGGGCACCGAACGGCATCGTGGTCTCGCCGTGCCCGTGCCGGAACACCGCGGCCGTACGTCCCCCGGCGATCCGCTGGTCGAGTCGCGCGAAGAAGTCCGCGAGGACCGGCTTGGCCTGCGTGTAGGAACTCACCTGCCCCGCGACGCCCGGCCCGTAGCGATAGAAGTTGCCGGTGTCCTTGACCATGGCGAGGCGGCGCGCGTCGTCGATCGGCACGTAGTTGGCGAACGTGATGGTGGTGTCGCCCTTGAGCCCGGGAGCCGTGGCGTAGAGGGCGTAGACGTCCAACGCCGCGGCGACGGGATCGCTCAGCCCGTCGACGAACGACGGCCGGTAGATGCGCTCGAGCAGGTGCTTGGAGCTGGCCAGGACGCTCGATTGGCGCCTGTTGGCCGCGATTGCGGCCCTGCCTGCCCTCGTCGACCCGCTCTCGATCAGGAGCCGTTCGTCGACGACGCGGGCGGCGAAGTCGAGTCCGGGGACTTTGGCTCCGAGCGTCTCCCTCATGTAGCGCGCGCTCTGGAGTGTGCGATAGACGCCTGAGACCCTCATCTGGACCTTGTCGCCCTTGGCAGCGGCCCGGGTGAAGAAGCCCGCGTAGTTGACGGCCGTACGCCGACCGAACCCCCGCAACTCATCCTTGCCCCGGGCGCTGAGGTTGCCGTAGCCGATGCGTTGCTCGACCGCCCGGAACGCGGCCAGGTCGTTGTCGAACTGCGTGCCCAGGGTCGTGAGCTTGCCCTGCGACGACGCGCGCTGCCACAGCGCGAGTGCGCGGTCCTCGACGGTGTCGCTTGTCAGCGTGCGGGAGCCGTGGCGTCCCACCGTCTCGAGGAACAGCAGCTCATATCCCGCAGGTGGGGCCTTGACCTGGGTGCTGGCGGGGTTGCCATACGGAGTCTGGTTGGCGTAATAGTTCGCGTTGCTGACGAGGTCGGCCCGGGCGGATGTCGTCAGTCCCGCCATGACGGCGCACATGAGCAGAGCGAGCAGGACCGCCGTTCCACGGGACCTCATCGACCTACTCTACGCCGAGCGCTCAGCCGAGGCAGCGCTTCAGCTCGGCAGGACGGTAGAAGAAGGGCACGGTCGCTCGGCAGGACTTCTGCAGCTTGACCGGCCGCTCGTTGTGACGCACGGTCACAAGTGCCTTGCCGGAGCGATCCCGATAGGCCGCCCACTCGATGTTGCCGGCGAGGCGACCCGCGACATGGCCGCGCCACGGGTTGTCGGCATACGTGAAGACCTCACGCTTGGGAGCCTGCTCCCCACTGCCAGGGAGCTGCAAAAGCGCCGCGAACGGCATCGTGGTCTCGCCGTGCGCCAACCGGAAGACAGCCGCCGTGTCGCCCCCCTTGAGGCGCTTGTCGAGCTGGGCGAAGAAGTCCCGGAGCAGCGGCTTCGTCGCCTGGTAGGAGTTGGGCTCACCTTTGACCCCCGGTCCGTAGCGATAGAAGTTCTTCGCATCGATCGCGTATGCGAGCACCTTCGCGTCCTCGAGCGACACATAAGGATCGAACGTGACGCCGGAGTCCGCGCGCATGCCCGGCGCGGTGCAATAGAGCAGATAGACGTCGAGCGCCGCGGCGACGGGGTCCTCGAGGCTGTCGACAAAAGCCTTGTCATAGAGCCGGCCCAACAGCCGCTGCGAGGCAGCTGCCACCTCGGGGCTGTCAAGGATCTTCTCGACAGCGTCATTGCCGGCAAATGACGCGCCGTTGCCGATGAGCAACCGGGCGGGGTCAAACGCGTAGGGCGCGGCCTTGAGACCCGGGATGCCGGCCGCAAGACCCGACTCCATCGCCTCGGCGCTGTCGACGGTCCTCTGGACCCCCGAGGTCTTGAACTCGACCTCATCGCCGGCGGCAGTCGCTTCGGCCAGGAACGTGCGATAGCTGTCGGCCGTACGGCGGCCGATGCCCCTCCACTCCGCGGCGCCGATCGTGCTCAGGTTGCCGTAGCCAACCCGCTGCTCGGCCTGCTGGAAAACCCGGAGGTCCTTGGCGAAACGATTGCCGAGTGATGTCGTCGCATACTGGCCTGCGGCGCGCTTCCACACGCTCAACGAGCGTCGCTCGGCCCCCGAATTGGTCAGCGTTCGCGCGCCGTGGCGGCCGACGGTCTCCAGGAAGGCCAGCTGATAGCCCTTCGGCGGCGTCTTGATCGGAGCGGCCGCGGCATTGCCATACGGCGTCTGGTTGGCGTAGTGGTGGTGGTCGATCGACGGCCCGACCTGCGACTGCGCGGCGACGCCTGCGAATGCCGCGATGATCATCGCCACGAGCTTGAGCATGGTCCCCGATCCGGATGTTGGGCCGTGATCAGTCTAGGACGCCGGGGCAGCCAAGGAGCGCACGAACTCCACCTGTCCGGCGACCGACGTGTCGAACGGCGCACCGTCATAGATGTCGAAGTGTGCGACGTCGAATCGCTCGACGTGCACCGGGCCGGCGACGCGACGACCGACCCGCTCGACGGCCTTGACCGGAGCGATCGTGTCCTTGGCCGCGACGACCAGGAAGACCGGCATGTGCAGACGACCGGCCCTGGTCACCGGCCGGTTGATCAGGATCGGCAGGATGCCCCGTGCCTGCATCTCGTTGCGGAACGTGGGACCCATGATCTTGGCGTAGCCGGACTCGCCGTCGGCCGAGCTGATCGCGGCGAGAGATCCCGGCGGGCCCACGATCGGGATCATGTGGGGCTCGCGTCGCAGGATCGCGTGGCCGACGTCCCGCAGCGCGTGGCCCGTCAGCTTGAGGAGCTGAAGCGGACCGGCATATCCCCAGATCAGCATCACGGCCGCGAGCCCGTCCATCGCTGCACCCTGTGAGATGACGCCGGCGACCCGGTTGTCGTCGGCGGCCACCGCAATGACGTGTCCACCCGAATAGGAGCTGCCCCACAGGATGACCGTGTCGGGGTCGACGCCCTCGAGCGCACGGGCGTGGGCGACTGCCGCGACATAGTCCTCACGGTGTCGACGGTGGTCGACGTTCTGGCGCTGGTCTCCCGCCGACATACCGAACCCGCGATAGTCGAACACCAGCACGTCGGCGCCTGCGGCCTGGAACCGCTCGGCGAACGGCTCGAGGCCCGCATCCTTGGTCGCACCGAAGCCGTGCGCCATCACGACGCAGGGGCGGCCCCGGGGGCCGGTCAGCTCGCCGGTCTGCGCCGGGAAGTGCCACGCGGAGATGCGGGTGCCATGGCTGTGGAACGAGACGTCGTTGCGCATGTGTTGAGTGTGCTGCGCGTGCGCGGGCTCGGCCACCCGAATCACGCCCAACACAGCGAGAGGGACCCCGACCCAAGGCCGGGGTCCCTCTCGCTCATGGATGCGTCAGCGGCGCACCTTGTGACTGCTGCGCCCGGTCACCGTGGATGCGATGACCACGAGCACGGCTGCGGTCACCACGGCGACGGCCCAGCGGGCCCAGTCGACGCCGGAGGTGTCGCCGCCACTGAGTGCGGCGTAGATGTAGTTGCCCAGCAGGACGCCGCCGATGCCACACACGATGGTGAGCCAGATCGGGATGTTGTCCTTGTCGCCGGGGGCGAGGAACTTGCCGAGCAGACCGATGATGACGCCTGCGATGAGTAGACCGATGATGTCCATGAGGATTCCTCACTACTGTGTTGCTGATGATGCGGCGGGTGCGCCGCTCAGTAGGTGTACCCCTCGGCAGTCGACTGATTCACGCGGACATGCTGTCAGTTGCGGCGGTCCGCGACGATGGCCGCCGCGTTGAGTCCCGCCCACGTGAGGGTCGCCAGCAGCACCTTCGCCTTGGCCCCGGCGGTCTTGGCCTCGGTCGTGAACAGCGCCGAGTCGGTGAGGTCGAGCACGATACGACCGACCATCGCCTGTTCGCGGGCGGCCGGGGTCGGCGCGGCGAGGGCGAGACCACTCACGACGAGGTCCCGGAAGCCGAAGGTCTGGGCAACCACGTCGTACTCGGGTTGCTTCAGCGGGCTGTTGGTCAGCGCCTTGCCGAGGTGGCGCGGCTTGGCCAGCGCGAACACGGAGTAGGCGATGGTCGCGACGGACATGATCTGGCTGTAGCTGGGTCTCATGCCCTCGAGGCTAGCGCGGGCGCGTCGCGACCTCAAGAAATCCCTCAATTCACAGGGTTTTCCACTGGTTCTCGAACGGGTGTTCGACTAGGCTGAGGTCATGGATACGGAGCTGGTGATCGAAGCTATGCGCACCACCGTGCGCGTCCTTCGGACCGGCGACGCGCGGGACCGGGTGCGCGCGATCCAGACAGCGCAGGATGCGCTGGATGCAGCCAAGGCCGAGTGCCTGGCTGAGCTCGAGGTGTCCCGTGACTACGAGATCGACGGAGCCTCGACCCTGAACACGTGGGTGCGCAACGAGCTGCGACTCTCGGCCAAGGACGCCAACGCCCTGACCCGCGCTGCGGCCACGTTGGCTCAGCTGCCGGCCGTGGCCCATGCAGCCGCCGCCGGAGTCATCCGAGCCGATCACGTGGCGGTGTTCACCTATGGTCTCAAGCACATCGACGCCGACATCGTCGCTGCCGCCCAACCGTGGCTGCTGGACGTGGCCCGGTCCCATGAGCCGGTCGAGCTGCACCGGGTGATGCGTGCCCTGCGGGACGCGATCTTCCCCGACGACCTCGACCAGGCCTGGATGAACGGCATGGACAAACAAGACATCCAGGTCAACCCCGTTCCCGGCGGCTACCACCTCACCGGGTTCCTCAACATCACGACGGGGACCGCATTCAAGAAGGTCCTGGACTCCGTGTCAGCACCCCACGACAAGGACGACACGAGGCCTGGGTCCGAACGACGCGTTCAAGGCCTGGACGACCTGATGACCGACATCCTCCAGAGCGGGCTACCGGCCGACAAGGGCGTCCGACCGCACCTGTCGGTCATCGTGGACGCCGACACCCTCGACGCCGGCACCACCGGGGTTCCGGCCAAGCTCGCAGGCTACGGGTCGATCGGCCCCAAGACGTTGGCGCTGATCACCTGCGGCGCTGACCTCACCCCGATCCTGACCCGCACCGGCTCCCCCACCGGGCAGTCCCAGATCCTCAACGTCGGACGGTCCCACCGCTCGCCCACCCTCAAGCAACGCCGCGCAGTCATCGCCCGCCAGGGCGGGGTCTGCGCCGCACCCGGCTGCCAGCACACCCACCTGGAGATCCACCACACCATCTGGTGGTCCAAAGGCGGCCCCACCGACCTCGACCTCCTCATCGGACTCTGCGTCCGCTGCCACCACCTGCACCACCGCGGCATGCTCCTCATCACCGGCAACGCCGTCCGAGGCTTCACCTTCACCGACCGCGACAACCGGCCCCTCCTCGCCGCCTACCGACAACGCCGAGCACAGTTCCACGAGAACTACCTCATCCGCAGGACCGCCGCCGGCATACGACAACGCCGACAATCCAGACTCACCGCATAGCGGCGGCCAGGGGCTGGCCTCGCCGCACCCTCGAAGCCCGACCTGCAGAGTCGTGGCAGGCTGTACGCCATGCAGATCCCCAGGACCCGTGGCTTCCTCGCCGCGGTCGTCATCTTGATGCTCACGATCGTCCAGCTCGCGGTCGGCGCCTTCGCCGGACTGGAGCAGTTCGAGGGCAAGGCCTTCGGCTACCGCCTGATTGCCTATCCCCTGCTGATGCTGATCGTGCCGGCGATCTGGTGGTGGTGCAGCCGCGACCATACGACCGCGAACGCGCTGCCTTGGGCCGCATTCGCCCTGATCATGTCGCCCTTCCTGGTCGACGTCTCGGGCAACACGCTCGATCTCTACGACAAGGTCGGCTGGTGGGACAACGCCAACCACTTCGTCAACTGGCTGTTGCTGCTGTGGGGGTGCGGACTGCTGCTGAGCCTGCTGTGGACCGGCCCGAGATGGGGGCTGGTCCTCACGATCACCGGTCTCGGTGCGATCCTCGCCGTCGGTTGGGAGCTCGGCGAGTGGTACACATTCATCAGGCGCGGCACCGAGCTCGACGGCGCATACGAGGACACCCTCAGCGACGAGCTGCTGGGCACGCTCGGAGCGCTGGTCGCGGCGCTGATCGTCCGGCGACGAGGAGCCACGACATGACCGAGAACTTCACCATCGAGGACGCCCGCGCGATCGCGATTGGCGTGCATGCCAACCAGACCGACAAGGTCGGCGAGCCCTACATGAGACACGTCGAGTCAGTTGCTGCCGGACTCGCCGACTTCGGGTCAGAGCTCGAGATCGCCGGGATGCTCCACGATGTCGTCGAGGACTCTCTGGAGCAGACCGGACGGCAGATCACCATCGACGAGCTCCGCGCCCAGGGGGTGCCCGAGCGGTCGCTGCAGGCCATCGCCCTGGTCTCGAACAACCTCCACCCCGAGGGATCGAGCTATGAGGACATGATCCTGCGGATCAGTGACTCCCCCGACGCCACCCTCGTCAAGATCTCGGACAATGCTCACAACTCGCTCGCCGAACGCGTCGCCAAGCTGGGTCGCGAGGTGAACCCGAAATATGCGGCCGCCCGCCGATTGCTCTACCCGGCAGCGTCGCCAGAAGACACCGAGCGCATCCTGCGCCGGGTCAACCCTGCACTGCTCGCCGAGCTGGCGGACTGAGCCTCGACCAGCTGGGCCTCAGTGTCGCTTCGGGCGCTGCTGCTCGACGGTCTCCTCGATGTCGGGACCGGTGCTGTAGACAACCTCGTCCTCAGCATCGATGTGCGGGTCCGCGAGCAGCGGGTGAGTCTGGCCGCCGGCGTTGGTGCGGACCGTGTCGGTGGGGGTCCCGCCCGTGTTGCCGGTGGCCGTGTTGCCGGTGGCCTCGCGGACGGCCTCCTGGGCGCGTGCGGCTGCATCCTTGACGCGGGGGTCCTCGGTCACCTTGGTCGCGGTCTCGCGTACGAGATCCTCGGCACGCGCGGTCGCCTCCTTGACCCGCGGGTCCTCCTTGACCTGGCCCGCGGCCTGCAGGATCTGTTCATAGCGCTCGCGGCCGGCCTTGGCGCCAAGCACATAGCCTCCGGCGAAGATCCCGAGGATGGTCAGCTTCTTGATGGGGTGACTGAGGATAGACATGCCTCGAGGGTTACCCACCGAGCCAAACGTCAAGCGCCTGTCGTCACGATGATGCGAGCGGATAGGCGATGAACAGCACGATCGCCAGCGCCGCACCCGCGAGATAGACCGCCGACGTCAGCACTGCGCCGAATCGAGGACGCAGGCCGGTGAGGCCCCGTATGCCGAGCAGGATCGCCGCCGGTGGCATCAACAACCAGGCCACGCCCCACATCGAGAACACATCGTCGGGCCACGCGGTCCCGGCCGTTGCGGCGCACATGGCGACCAGGGCGACATACCAGGGAAACAGCATCGGCAGAGAGCCGCGCAGGGCCGATCCCGCCGCCATCTGGATGCCGCGGGTCATCTGCGCGTCGACGAGGCGAGTGGGCTGGAGTGAGCCCACCGCGGGACCGCCGATCGCCTCGAAGAAGCTGCGGCGGCGCAGGAGCAGGAGCACCGTCGCGATCGAGACCGCGATCATCCACCACGTCCCAGCCGTCGACGGGTCCATCGCGTCCGGGCGATATCGGTCGGGGGCGAACGCCGCGGCCAGCCAGACCAGGCCGGGCACCAGCGCGACCGTGAACGCGCTGAGGGCGAGTCCGACGGCGTAGGCGCGCAGCCTGGTCGAGCGGCTCACCTGTGGGCCCGCGACCGCCCGAGGTGTGTGTGGCGGTGGCGTGGCCGCATGGGGCTCTGCAGCGTGGATGGGCGCGGCGGCCAACGCGGCGAGCATGTCCTGGACCGTGGCATAGCGGTGTGCTGGGTCGATCGCCATCGCCCGCATCACCACGGCCGCCATCCCCGCCGGGACCTGCGGCGTGAGCGACCGAGGGTCGGGGCGCGGCTGCTCGCGGTGGGCCAAGAGCTGCGACGCCATCGTCCCGCGGAACGGGGGGCTGCCGGTCAGGCACTCGAACAGCAGGCAACCCACCGAATAGATGTCGCTGCGCTGGTCGGCGCGGCCCTCATACTGCTCCGGCGGCATGTAGTGCGGGGTGCCGGCGATCGTGGCGGTGGCATCCGAGGCGGCGCGGGCGATGCCGAAGTCGACGATCTTGACGCCTCCCTCGGCCGTGACCAGCACGTTGGCGGGCTTGATGTCCAGGTGCAGGATGCCTGCGTGGTGGCATGCTGCGAGTCCCTCGAGCACGCCGCGCACCACGATGACCGATCGCGGGCTCGGGCCGTGCGACGTCAACAGATCGCGCAGCGACCTGCCCTCGACGAGCTCCATGACCAGGTGCGGCGTGATCTCGCCGTCGCCGTCGGGCATCTGCACCAGGTCGTGCACCGTGACCACGTTGGGGTGCGAGACGCGCGCCAGTGTCGCCACCTCGCGGGTGATGCGACGCATCGCCCGGGGGTCGTCGGCCAGGAAGTGGGAGAACCGTTTGACCGCGACCTCACGTTGCAGCTGGCTGTCACGGGCGCGGAACACGACACCGTGGTTGCCTGCGCCGATCCGGCCTAGCAGCTCGAATCGACGCTCGACCGACATGGTGTCCGCCCGGATCAGGGACGTGGGGAGAGGATCTGCCACCACGGTGATCCTCCTGTTCCTGATCGGGATGCGCGCCGGACGGTATGCCCGGCAGGTCCATTGTCCCTAGTGAGTGGTGACGCCGCGAAGATGCACGGTTCCGGCCGTGTCGAGGGCTGCAACGACGCTCACGCCGGCGAGCTTGACGACGGATCCGGGCCGCAGGGCCTCCCAGTCGTCGATGCGCTGGCCGTCGACCGTGGTGCCGTTGGTGCTGCCGAGATCCTTGATCTGCCATTGGGCGCCCTGGCGCCGGATCGCGGCGTGCCGATAGGAGACCTCGGGCTCCTTGAACGGCACGGGACTCTCGGGCAGACGTCCGAGAACTGCGCCGTCCTTGACTGTCGCGACGTGCCCGCCGCGCTCGAGGCGCAGACCACTGGCGACGTTCATCGTCGGGGCGGTGTCGTCGAGGTCGGGCACCAGCGCCGGGAAGCCCATCGTCGCGGCCGGATCGGCGCGGACCGGCTGCGGCGCGGCGGTGGGTTTGGCTGCCGGCCTGGCTGGCGGCTTCGGTGCTGGCGTGACCACGTCCCAGCCCAGGCGATCAGGTTGCTGGTCGCGCTTCGCCGGGTCGGCGCGGCCGCTGCCCCGGGCCGGCGGGATCCAGCCCGAGCGCAGCCCCGGGTCGACCTCGACCGTCACGTTGACCTGCCGCGGCAGCGCCCAGCCGACCCGCTCGGCGTGATCGGCATACAGCCTCGCCCCGTCCTCGCCCAGTCGTTCGAGGTCTCCGTCGGGATCCAGCCGCTCGAGATCCTCCGGCGCGACGCGCACGGTCAGGTCACCGAACGCCAACCGCTCGCCACTTGGCATCACGACGTGCTGGCCGGTCAACGCGCGTACGAACCGGCGGCGCAGCACAGCCGAGGATCCGGTCGGATAGGCGACGAGCTTGGCGGCGACCTCGGTGGCTGCGGCCTTCTTCGTGCTCGTGCCGAAGATGCTCTGCGCGACCCGCAGGCCGACATAGACCACGGCGATGAAGATCAGCAGGATCAGCAGGTTGAACGTCAGCGTGGAGAGAGTTCCGGTCATGGCATCATCGTGAAGGTCATCCACGCCGCAGGTCGAGCCGCGACGGAACGCATTCCACGGAGGGGCACCGGTGCTGCACATCGCCTGGACGGCCGGTGAACGGCAGTCCGGCGAGGCCACGCTCGAGGTGGGCGCGGCATTCATCTTCGCGCGGCGGATGAACCTGCCGGAGCAGGAGTCGCTCGTCGCGGAGCGGATCGACGGGTCGGCCTATGTCTTCGTGCGACTCCCCTACGTCAGTGACCCCGCGCTGGTCATCACGGCCACCGCCGGGCAACCCGTGGTCCATCGGGGGCAGCGCGACAACGGCGCCATCGTCGAGATCATCGGCCCGTCCGGCGAATCCACGACGCCCGCACCGGGGCAGAAGATCTCGCTCACCAGCAGCGGCAGCCGCATCGAGCTGCGCTATCCCGACCTGACGCTGTCCCTCGTGGTGTCGTTCGACCTTGCGGCTCCTGCGGCCGGGTCGGGCACGGTGCAGCTCGGCGTCGAGTCGCTGCAGCACGATGACGCCTGGCTCGTCGCTGCGATCGCCGTGGCCTTGTCACCTGAGAACGGCGTGGTCGCGCACGGGGACCTCAAGCGCGCGTTCGCAGTGTGGCGCGGAGTCGAGCAGCACAGCGACGGGGCGTTCGACCGCAACCTGCTTCGGCCGGCGCTGGCTTCGCGGGGTCTGGAGATGCCGGGGCCGCGCCTCAACAAGATCGTCTACCTCGTCGAGCGATGTCGGCGTACGTCGGAGTTCCCGGCACGGCTGCTGGCGGACATACGGGCTCGGTTGCGGGTCCTGGGGTTGGACGCCTGAGGTCAGTCGGGCGCACTCTGGACTCGCACGTGCGTCGCCGTCCGCGACCTGCGAGAGTTCTGTCCTGACCGCCGACCAGGTGGTCGTACGCCGGGGTGGCCTCGTGCGACTGGGTGACGTCATTGCCGAACTGGCCGAGTTGTCGTCCCCTATTTGGGGACCGGTTTGCCCAGATGCAGGTCAAGCGCGAGCAGGTTGTGGTCTGACGGGATCACGCCAACGAACGCGCCCTTGGTGTCGAGCTTCACGACGGTGCGCCACGTGGCGACGCGGATTCCCGGCGACGTGTAGACATAGTCGACGACAGAGCCGATGGGGAACGAGGTGCGTCGCGCCTCGGGCTCGAAGCCGTTGAAGCTGTTGTACTCCACGTCAAGGGTGTGTTCAGCGCTCGCCTCGCGGCCTGCTGCCCAGCTGGCGTCCTCGTTGTCCAGCGGGTCGACATAGCCGGCTCTGGTGAAGGTCTCGTACTGCCCGTTGTTCGGCTCCGCCGTCCGGCTCGAGTTCATGTCGCCGGCAATGACGACAGGCAGGTTGCCGGCGTTGGCGTCGATGAGGGCGAGGACTTCCCTTGCCTGCTTGATCCGAGCGTCGTTGTAGGTCCCCGCGGCTGGCGCACCAGGCTCGAGGTGAGTGTTGATCACGAAGAATCGGCCGTCGGTCTGCTTGTCCTCCAGCACGGCCCACACGGCATACCGGGTGGCGGTGCCGACAGTCGTGAGCGCTCTGGTGCCCGCCTTCACGACCGACGTGCGGGTCTTGTTGTGGACCAGTTTGCTGCCGCTGGACCCGGCGCGCGTGACTAGTGCGTAGTCAGGGCCAAGCAGGCCCACCAGATCGTCGTACTGCTTCACCTCTCCATACCGCAGGGGTGAAGCCTCCTGCAGGGCGACGACGGCAGGCTTGCGCGCCAGGATGTTGGCCGCCACGGCCTTGCGCCGGGTGTCCCAGGTCGGCGTCCCCGAGGCTTTGTGCACGTTGTAGCTGACCATCGTCAGGCGTCGGCTGCTGGGCGAACCGGCCAGCGCCGCCGCGCTCGCGGCGGAGTAGTCACTGATGCCCCTGCCGGCTGAGTCGATGACGCGGGAGCGGAAGTAGTACTTCGTGCCCGCCTTCAGACCGGTGACCACCCCACCCTCGGCGTCGGTCTTGATCGACTTCCACTTCACGACGGACAGACGGGGGTTGCTGGTGTAGCGCAGCACGTAGTCGACGCCGGGTCCGCGGCTGCGCCACGAGACGTACATCGACGTGGCGCTGGCCCGGGTGGCCTTGACGCCGACAGGCTTGAGCTCGGACGCACCGGTTTTCGGCAGTGTGATCTTCAGTGTCCTGCTGTAGCTGCTCAGATCGTCCCGCGCGCTGACGTTCCGGTCGTCCGTGATCGCCTTGACCTGGAAGTAGTAGGTCTCTCCGGGTGTTAGCCGGGGAGACATCGTGTTCGGGCTCGCCTTGGTGCGGATCCACTCGTACGAGCTTCCGAGGACGTCCCACGTGTCCTGGTTGGACTCCATGGTCGAGCTGGTGGAGATGCGGACGCGGTAGGCGTCGTCGCCCACGCTCTTCCACTGCAGGCCGACACCCTTGGTCGCGACGTAGGCCGCATGCAGTCCGCTCGGTGCCGAGAGGGCCTCGGCCGGTGACGTCGTGGCCACCAGCCCGCCGGACGTCGCAAAGATGGCCGCCAGGGCGCCGACGAGTAGGCGCGGGTGGGCGGGTTCTATGTCCATGGGTCAGTCGTCTCCGTCTGATCGTCCCGCCGCGCCCTCGACTTCGGCAGATCGTCGCAGCCCCCGCGCAGCGTTCGGGCAGAGTATCAGCAGTCGCACGCGTCACGCAGGTCTCTTCAGCACCATCAGCCCCATGGCTCCCGAAGGCGACGCTGCTTGGGTGGCATCGTGACCTGATCCAGTGGGTGGTGGCAGCAGCGTTCTTGTTGGTGACCGGGTTGTCGAAGTTGTCGATGTCGACGTTGTCCCGGTTGGCGTTGTCGTGCTCATGGCGTCCTTCACCGCGAATGTGTCCTTGCCCTGACCGCCGACCAGGTGGTCGCACGCCGGGGTGACCTCGGTGGACTGGATGAAGTCGTTACCGGACTGGCCCTCGACCCAGTCAATGCCCTCGAAGGCGTTGAGGTAGTCGTTGCCGTGGCCGCCGTAGTGCTAGCTGCATGGCATCGATGACGAAACGGAACCTTGTTGAAGTCAGCCTTTGTCGAAGGGCGGACGACGAGATTGCAGCGGTTCGAGCGCTGGTCACCTTTAGCCTGGGCCACACAATGACCTTGCCGCACGATGACCGGATACCGTCCAACGTCCCCGCAGCTCTCCGCGGCTTCGTCGCCGAGCGTGATTGGGCCCGGTTTCACTCCCCCGAAAATCTCGCAAAGAGCATCTCTATCGAAGCCGCTGAGCTCCTCGAGTGCTTCCAGTGGAATGCGTCCGCGGATACCGACCGCGTTCGGGGCGAGCTTGCCGATGTGCTCACGTACTGCCACCTCCTCGCCGACAAGCTCGGCCTGGACGCAGACCAGATCGTCCTCGAAAAACTAGCAGTAACGCGAGGGAAATACCCCATAGACAAGGCTCGCGGCCGCAGCGACAAATATGACGAGCTCTAGGGTCGAGCGCATTGCCTTCGACGGAGATTCGTTGAAGGCGTGGGCCGAGCTGGATCCGAAGGCCATCAACTGGCCCGTCGTCTACACGATCGACGGCGAGCGTCGCATCTACGTCGGCGAGACGATCCACCTGCTGACCCGGATGCGCCAACACCTTGCCCGCCCCGACCGCAACCACCTCACATCGGTTCGTGTCGTCATCGACGAGACCTTCAACAAGTCGGTATGTCTCGACCTTGAATCGTTCCTCATTCAACGATTCGCCGGCGACGGCAAGTACCAGGTGGAGAATGCCAATGCAGGCTTGACTGGCTCGGACTACTACGAGCGTCGGCGCTACCGCGAGCAATTCGTCGAGATCTTCGATCAACTGCGGGCTGAAGGGCTTTTTGAGCACACGATTCACCAGATCGAGAACAGCGATCTCTTCAAGTTGTCACCGTTCAAGGAGCTCAACTACGACCAGCGCGTCGCCATCATGGGCATGTTGGACCGGCTCTTTGCCGACCTTCGTGCCGACGCGCGGAGCACCGCAGTCGTGCAGGGACAGCCTGGGACCGGCAAGACGATCGTCGGAATCTACTTGATGAAGTTGCTCAGTGATATTCGCCGGGGCGCAGAGCTAATTGATACCGAATCCGACGCGATCTTCGCTGGCTTCTTCACCGAAGAGAATGCGGCGTTGCTGCAGGACTTCCGTATGGGGTTCGTCGTCCCTCAGCAGTCCCTGCGCAGAACCGTCGAGAAGGTCTTCGCCAAGACTTCGGGTCTCAGCAAAGACATGGTCCTTTCACCGTTTCAGGTAGGTGAGAGCTCCGCCGAGTTCGACCTGCTCATCGTGGATGAGGCGCATCGTCTTCAACAGCTAGCAGCCACGATGGCGATGTCGATCCTCAAGTTCAAGGCCATCAATCGGCGGCTCTTCAATGGTCACGAAGCTGGCGGAAACCAACTCGACTGGATTCGTCTGACCAGCAGGCACCAGATCCTCCTGGTTGACGGTGAGCAGAGCATCAGGCCCGCCTTCGACCTCCCGTCTGAGGTCCTCCAGGCTCTCGAGCGAGACGCCGCCGAGACCGGGCGGCTGTATGCGCTCAAGTCCCAAATGCGAGTGCGCGCTGGGGAGGACTACGTGGCGTACGTGCGCGGGTTCCTCTCATCAAACCCGCCGGCACCGGTGGCCTTCGCTGACTACGACCTTCGGCTGTTCGACAACCTCGGCGTCATGAAACACGCCATTCTCCAGCGCGAGCGGGAATTCGGTCTGTCGCGTCTCGTCGCAGGCTTCGCCTGGAAATGGCGCAGCAAGAAGGACAAAAGTCAATACGACATCGAGATCGACGGGCAGCGTCTGCAGTGGAACAACAGCGCCACGGATTGGATCAACTCCCCCACGTCGATCAACGAGGTCGGCTCAATCCACACCACGCAGGGATATGACCTCAACTACGCAGGCGTCATCATCGGCCCTGACCTGAGCTATGACCCCGTCGATCGGAGGCTCCGCTTTCACCGTGACTCGTACTACGACACCAAGGGCAAGCTCAACAACAAGATGCTGGGGATCACTTTCGACGACGAGGATCTCCTGACCGCGGTCCGCAACATCTACGCGGTCCTCCTCACCCGCGGCATCCGCGGCACTTACGTGTACGTATGCGACCCAGAGCTGCGGCGCTACCTCGCGAAGTTCATCCCTGAACGGTCGGGCGCCGGTGCCGCTATGCCGGACGTTGTTCACCCCTCCAGAGAAGTCCCGGAGGGCAGCCAGCTTGAGGTCGAACTGGGCGCCTCGGCCGCCAGTGATAGCCCGAGTGGAGTGCCTTCGTCACGGCACGACCAAGGCGATCGGGGACACTGGAGCAACGCCCGCCTCGACCGGCCCTGAGGAGAAAGACCGATCCAGCGAGCGGCCCGCCGGTCGCGGCGGTGCGACAGCTTCTGAGCCGCTAGGTTGCTCGGGTGACTCTGACATTCGCGTCGATTCTGATGAGCGCTGGCATCGACCCAGCCCAGGCACTCGTGATTCGGCACGCGTATGTGCGCGAGCATGAGGACGGAACCGTCCCGATTCACGCCGACTCAACCGACGAAGAAATCCTCGCCTACACCCGAGCACAGTCGCCGAACCCGCGTATCTTCCCGGCCAAGCCGCCACCGATCTGGGTCGTGTTCCTTCCCGAAGGTGGTGACCGTGCCCGACTGTGGTCGGTGTTGACTAATCACGGCGAGACGACAGCTGATGCAACGCTCCGGACATTCGACCTGACACAGAACGATCAAATGGCCGACCTCAAGAACCGACTTGTGCTCGGATGGCGATCGCCTCGCACCTGGCGGACTAATGCGACGACGGCAGCGGGCTACCCGGTGATGGAGATCGCCGATGCCGAGCCTGTGCCCTTTCCTGGATTCGACAAGCTGATCCTGAGCTATGCACAACTTCAGAGCGTTATGCGCGAACACCGCTACGCGTCTTGGCAGACGGCCCTGGCATCGGTTGTCGGGATCTACCTCATTACTGACACCCGGGATGGCCGGCACTACGTAGGCAAGGCTGATGGTGACGAGAACATCCGCCAGCGATGGGCCACCTACGCCGCCAACGGACACGGCGGAAATGTACGGCTCCGCAACCTCGACCCCTCCTCCTTCCGCATGTCGCTACTGCGCGTGTTCGATCCCGGAACCCCTACACACGTCATCAACCGCGCCGAGAGCCACTACAAGCAAGCGCTCGATTCGATCAGCCACGGACTGAACGGCGGCTAGTACCGCAGGTCGGCGGTTGAACCCAGCGCTTTTGCGGTGGAATGACTGTGAGGATCGCCAACGCAGCCCGAAGGTGCTGGGCTGTGGTTGGTGACCGTGAGTGTGACCCCTGGAATGACTGGCTTTGTGCCTTGTTGCGACCTGTCCGCTCGCGGTTGCCGGCCCCGGCCCGGTTGGAGGAGCTGGCCTGATCAGGAGCTTGACCATCTGGCGTTAGTGGCGCCGGATGTGTCTCATCACAGTCCTGCCGAGCCTCCGTCCCGGACCGGAACCACGTCCCGTCCGGCGAAGGAGAGAACGCATGAACAGTCTGACCGATCTGCGTGAGGTGGTCGATGTCGTCATCGGCGTCGACACCCACGTCCATACCCACTCCGCGGCCGTGGTTGATGCTGCGACTGGTGGTGTCCTCGATGAGATCACCATCGAGGCAACAGCCCAGGGCTATGCCGAGCTGGTGGAGTTCGCCAACAACCACGCGATGTTGCGGGCTTGGGCGATAGAGGGGACCGGCGGTCACGGCGCCGGTCTGAGTCGTCACCTGTTGGAGGCCTCAGAGATCGTCATCGAGTTGGATCGTCCGAAGCGGGCTGCGCGCCGCAACGGCGCGAAGTCCGATCCGCTCGATGCGATCCGCGCTGCGCGTGAAGCGATGGCCAGGCCGCGGTTGGGAACTCCCCGCACTGGGGGCGAACGCCAAGCACTGTCGGTGCTTTTGGCTACTCGCCGCTCCGCGATCAATGCCTCCACCGAGGCCCAGCTGCAGGTCTTCAGCCTGGTCATCGCAGCACCCGAACCGATCCGACTCAGATTCCGCGGTCAGAAGCTTGCCGCGATGCTCAACACCGCCGCGAACCTGCGACTGCACGCCTCCTGGGACACCGAGACGACCAGCACCGTGGTGGCGCTGCGGACCTTGGCACGTCGCGCGCACGCGATGCTGAAAGAGGCACGGGAGCTGCAGAAGGCGATCGTGGCCATCATCCGTAGTTGGCGTCCTGACCTGCTCGAGGAGTTCGGCGTCGGACCGATCGTGGCCGCGACGGTGTTGTGCGCCTGGTCCCACCCCGGCCGTATCCACTCCGAGGCAGCGTTCGCGATGCTCGCCGGCGTGGCACCGATCCCGGCGAACAGTGGCCAAGTCACCACTCGCTATCGGCTCAACCGCTACGGCGACCGCCAGCTCAACAACGCACTGCACACCGTGGTCCAGAGCCGGATTCAGTACCAGCCAGCCACCCGCGACTACGTCGCTCGCCGTACTGCCGAAGGCAAGACCGGCCGAGAGATCAAACGCTGCCTTGCCCGCTACGTCGCCCGCGACCTCTATCGCCTACTCGAAAACACGGCCGCAGCGGCTTGACGAAGCATAGGAGCGTCGCACTCCGTCTTAGTCTGACTGCCAGACGCCGTGCACTGGTGCGATCAGTCGGCAAGACATCGAACTGTTGCGGCGTCGTGCGCAAGGTCGAGCAGACCGAAGTCGACAGCCCGTCATGAATCTCGGGTTCTAGCGATTCGTGTCTGACTCGACCCCTAGGGTTCGGGTATGGCAAGAGCAGAAGTAGAGGAGTACCGACAGCATCAGGTATGGGAAGTGCTGCGTCTGAAGGCGGAAGCACTACACATTGCGCGCTACGGCAACGGCACCATCGACAAGGAACGAATCGCGATGGCTGACGTCCTGACGTATGCGCTCAAGTCACGCGAGAACGCGCAGCCCCACCTGTACGCGGGGCTCCTCGCCGATCTGCAGTCGTTGGTCAATCAGATCCCGCCAGAAGAGAATCAGTTTCACCAGTTCGCGGCCAACCAGATGAACAACGTCGCTTCGCTTGTCCGCGCCTTACCTGGCCCGCCGATGCGCAATATGCCCCAGACCTATATCGAGCAGCTCGATACGGCAATACGTATGCGAGAGGAGGAACTTACGGCACTGACCAATCAGATCAAAACCCTTCGCGCTGAGGTGGAGAATCAGCAGACGACCTTGAACCGGCTTGCCACCACAATCGAACAGCAGAACGCAGCCTCGACCGATGCCGCGCAACAGATCAAAACGGTGGCCGCGGAGTCGGAGTCGCTTCTGAACCAGAAGTACGAAGAACACCTCACAACATGGGTGAACAAACGCGATCAAAAGGACAGCGCACTTGATGATCGGATGGAAGATCAGACGGCGCTCTTGACTGCCGCAGCACTCGTCGGTCAGCGTCTCGTGGAGCATGCGGCAGGAAACCTGACGGCGCTGGACTGGGCGACTCGGGCGAGTCGCGAACGTCGCAGCGGCCTCGGTTTGCGGGTGCTTGCGATCATTTTTGGCTTTGCCGGTCTCGGCTTGGCCTACTACATTGTGGATCGCGCGGTGAAAGAGGACTTTGATCTGACGGTCGGTGACGGCCTGCTTAGAGCTGCCGCGATTATCGCGGTCATCGCAGTCGGTGGGTACTTCGCCGCAGAGTCACGGCGGCACTACACGGAGTCAGACACTGCCGAGGAGGTCGCCACTGCTATGCGGGCCATCGAGCCGTACTACGCCGGAGCCGACAACCACGATCGAACTGCCGCGCGCAACGCGCTTGGCGAGACTGTCTTCGTCAAGAACGTCCTCTCGCGGTTCTCTAGCCGAGACGCAGGACGGCACAACGAGGCGGTCAGCAGTCAGGATCTGTCAATCATTGTGGACGAACTCACGAAAGCACTGAAGGCAGCCCAGACGACCCAGTCGGCTCCGAAGCCCTAGGACACAGCGCAGGACGCCGTGAGGCCTGGCTCGTCCGACGACGACCGGTGTGCGTTCACCATGGCTGGTCCTCTGGTGGCGATCTCGGCAACGACGGCATCCTCGTCAGCCCGTTCGTGAGGGCAGGGCGCGTGGTGCCGACAAACGGCCGAGGGTTGAACCAGTCGGACGCGCCGGAGCTCGCTGTCAGGCGACCATCCAGCGCATCCGACCGATCGTCGAGACTTTGGCGAATCCGACGGTTACTACGAGTCTCAATGGCTGCCTTTGAAAAGTGCGGAGATAGACGCTCCTGCGTCTTAGTGGGCGAATTGCCCTACGGTCCGCCTGGTGCACTAACTAGGTCCGCTATCTACCTACCGATCGCCCGGTTCGAGCGACACTCGATGCCAGAGCTGCGACCGCAGATGTGGAAAGCTACAGCCATGACTGACAGTCGCGGCGAGCTTGAGCTGCGACGCCTCATCATGAACGCGCTAGAAGACGCCCGGTCCGATGCCGGAACAGTGACACGTGATCAGTTGTCCAGCGTCGACCTGGGCTTCGAGACGCGGCGGCTGATCGATCAATCCCGCGGCATCTGGAACCCCCGTGACCTCGAGGCCACGCTGTCCGTCCTGTCGACACCTTCGGGACCCTACGATGACGCGGCGCTCGACGGGTCAGTGTTTCGTTATGACTATCGCGCCGGGTCGACAGACGGGGACAATCGCAAACTCCGCCGTGCGTACGAGCTGGGCCTGCCGATCATCCTTCTGCGCAAAGTCCGCGACCGAGAGTTCTTGCCGCTCTTCCCGGTGTACGTCATCGCCGACAACTTCGACCAGCGGCACTTCTTGCTAGGTCTCGATGAAAGTCTGCGTTCGCTCGACGATCCATCGAACCCGACACCAACTGAGCGCCGATACATCTCAAGGCTGACTCGGCAACGTCTTCATCAACCGGAGTTCAGAGCAAGGGTCTTGCTCGCATACGACACTCGCTGCGCGGTTTGCCAGCTAAAGCACGGACGACTTCTGGACGCTGCTCACATCATCGGCGACAGCGAGGCGGGTGGTGACCCGGTCGTCACGAACGGACTGACGCTCTGCAAGATCCACCATGCGTCGTACGACTCGAACATGCTCGGCATCTCGCCGGACTACACCGTTCACATCAATCAGGATCTCCTCGACGAGGTCGACGGACCGATGCTCAAGCATGGCATCCAAGAGATGGATAGTCGGCCGCTCTCAATACCCAGCCGACGGCCCGACAGGCCCGACCGCGAGCGCCTTTCGATTCGCTACGAGTCCTTCCTCGCTTGCTGAGCACGAGCGCTATCCCACACATGAAGAAGTGGGGAAGAGCCGAAGCTCTCCCCCATTCTCGCACTGCTACTTCACGCTTTCACACCGTCAGCTGCAGCCGCTGGTACTGCCGCAGCCTTCGCAGACGTGGCAGGAGCCGGCGGGGCGCATCTTGGTGCCGCAGGTCATGCAGAGCGGCGAGTCGACCGCGGAGCCGGTGATCTGCTCCAGGAGCTCAGCGCTCGTGTGGGCGGCTGCCGGGGCGGGCTTGGCGGCGGCGGCTTCGTTGCTGTCGGCTGAGACGCTCTTGACCTCCACCTTGGGTGCCTCGACCGCACCCGCTTCGATGGGCTCGACCGGGGCGTCCTCAATGAGCTCGGCGGCGGTGGTGCCCGCTGAGATCGGCTGGTGCGAGCCCGTGTCGAGGTAGCGCTGGCGCTCGTCGGCCGAGTGGATGCCCAGGGCCGAGCGGGTGTCGAAGTCCAAGTAGTCCAAGGCGAGACGGCGGAACGTGTAGTCCATGATCGACTGGCTCATGCGGACGTCCGGGTCGTCGGTCAGACCGGCGGGCTCGAACTTCATGTTGGTGAACTTCTGGACGAAGGTCTCCAGCGGCACGCCGTACTGCAACGAGATGCTGATCGCGATCGAGAAGGCGTCCATCATGCCGGCCAGGGTCGAGCCCTGCTTGCCGAGCTTCATGAAGATCTCGCCGAGCGCACCGTCTTCGTGGGCACCGGAGGTCATGTAGCCCTCGGCGCCACCGACGGAGAACGAGGTGGTGATCGCCTGGCGGGACTTGGGCATCTTGCGACGGATCGGCCGCTCGACGATGACCTCGCGGACGACCTCCTCGACCTTGGTGGATCCGGACTCCTTGGCGCCCTTGCCATCGGACAGCGGCTGGCCGACCTTGCAGTTGTCGCGATAGACCGCGAGCGCCTTGAGGCCGAGCTTCCAACCCTGGAAGTAGACATCCTGGATCTCGGCGACCGTGGCCGACTCGGGCAGGTTGACCGTCTTGGAGATGGCACCGGACAGGAACGGCTGGCACGCGGCCATCATGTTGACGTGGCCCATCGGCGCGATGGAACGCTGGCCCATGGCGGTGTCGAAGATCGAGTAGTGCTCGGGCTTGAGACCCGGCGCGTCGACGACGTGACCGTTGTCGGCGATGAACTCGACGATCGCCTCGATGGTTTCGCCGGTGTAGCCGAGCTTCTTGAGTGCCGCCGGGATCGTCTGGTTGACGATCTGCATCGAGCCGCCACCGACGAGCTTCTTGAACTTGACCAGCGAGAAGTCCGGCTCGATGCCGGTCGTGTCGCAGTCCATCATGAAGCCGATCGTGCCGGTCGGCGCGAGGACCGAAGCCTGGCTGTTGCGCCAGCCGTTCTTGGCACCGATCTTGAGGTTGTCGGCCCACTGCTTGGCGGCCTCACGGTGCACCGCGATGTCGATCGAGTGCTGCGTGCGGATCTGGTCGTTGGCGGCCTGGTGCTTGCGCATGACGCGCTCGTGCGCCGAGGCGTTCTGGGCGAAGCCGTCATAGGGTCCGACGACGCCGGCGAGCTCGGCCGAGCGACGGTAGGACGTACCGGTCATCAGCGACGTGATCGCACCGGCCAGCGCACGGCCACCGTCGGAGTCATAGGCCAGGCCCGACGCCATGAGCAGCGCGCCGAGGTTGGCAAAACCGATGCCGAGCTGGCGGTATGCCCGCGTGGTGTCGCCGATCGCCTCGGTCGGGAAGTCCGCGAAGCAGATCGAGATGTCCATCGCGGTGATGATGAACTCGGTCGCCTTGACGAACGTCTCGGTGTCGAACGAGCCGTCGTCCTTGAGGAACTTCAGCAGGTTGAGCGAGGCGAGGTTGCACGAGGAGTTGTCGAGGTGCATGTATTCGGAGCACGGGTTGGACGCCGTGATGCGTCCGGCCTCGGGCGAGGTGTGCCAGTCGTTGATCGTGCCGTCGTACTGGATGCCGGGGTCGGCGCACGCCCAGGCGGCCTGGGCGATGTCGCCCCACAGCTTCTGCGCGTCGACGGTCTCGATGATCTCGCCGTTGGTGCGGGCGCGGAGGCCGAACTCGCCGCCGGACTCGACCGCGCGCATGAACTCGTCGTTGACGCGGATCGAGTTGTTGGCGTTCTGGTATTGCACCGAGGTGATGTCGACCCCACCGAGGTCCATGTCGTAGCCGGCGTCGCGGAGGACGCGGATCTTGTCCTCCTCCTTGGCTTTGGTCTCGACGAACTCCTGGATGTCCGGGTGGTCGACGTCGAGCACGACCATCTTGGCCGCGCGGCGCGTGGCGCCACCGGACTTGATGGTGCCGGCGGAGGCATCGGCACCGCGCATGAAGGAGACCGGACCCGAGGCCGTGCCACCCGAGGAGCGGAGCAGCTCCTTGGACGAACGGATGCGGCTCAGGTTGAGGCCCGCACCGGAGCCACCCTTGAAGATCAGGCCCTCTTCGCGATACCAGTTGAGGATCGAGTCCATCGAGTCATCCACCGCGAGGATGAAGCAGGCGCTGACCTGCTGCGGGCTCGACGTACCGACGTTGAACCACACCGGGCTGTTGAAGCTGAAGACCTGGTGCAGGAGCATGTGCGTCAGCTCGTGCTCGAAGATCGTGGCCTCGTCCTCAGTCGCGAAGTAGCCGTGGTCGCGGCCGGCCTGCGTGTAGGTCAGGACGACGCGGTCGAGCAGCTGCTTGAGGCTCTGCTCGCGGTCGGGCGCACCGACGGCGCCGCGGAAGTACTTCGTCGTGACGATCGTGGAGGCGTTGACGCTCCAGAAGTCGGGGAACTCCACACCGCGCTGCTCGAAGACGTTCTCGCCGGTCTTCCAGTTGGTCTGGACGACATCGCGACGCTCCCAGGTCACGGCGTCGTAGGGGTGCACGCCCTCGGTCGTGTAGACGCGCTGGATCGTGAGGGCGGCGCCCTTGTTGCCAGCAGTCTTGCGCGAGGACCCCGAGGATCCGCTGACCGTTTCTGTCATGTGTGTGCTCCTTGTATGTGTGCGCGGTGTGAGGGTGGTGCTGGTCGTGCAGTGCTTCGGTCTTACGAAGATGGGTTGTCGTGCCGTTGCTTTGCGGTCTGCTCGGCCAGCTCGCCGTCGGCGCCGGCGGCCATCAGGCTGGCGATCTCGTCGGCGAAGTCATCCGCAGACTCGAACTGCTTGTAGACCGAGGCGAAACGCAGATAGGCCACCTCGTCGAGGCTCTTGAGCGGCTCGAGGATCGCGAGGCCGACCTCGTGGGCCGGCACCTCTGCGCTGCCGGAGTCGCGCAGCGTGTCCTCGACCTGCTGGCCGAGCCGCGCCAGGTCGTCGTCGGAGACCGGGCGGCCCTTGCAGGCCTTGCGGACGCCGGAGATGGCCTTGTCACGGATGAAGGGCTCGGTGGTGCCGGAGCGCTTGACCACGGTGAGCTGCATCTGCTCGATCGTGGTGAATCGCTTCTCGCAGGAGGAGCAGACACGACGGCGGCGGATCGCTCCACCCTCGTCGGCGACACGGCTGTCGAGGACCTTGGTGTCGGTGTTCTTGCAGAACGGACAGTGCATGGCGCGCAACTCCTCTCATACCGAAGGCGTCCGGTTGGTCCCGAATTGGGGACAAAGGTGTGGAAGCCGTGTGGATTTCGACGATTTTCGGTGGGTAACCCGTCTCCACCTGTGGAACTAGATGTGGACGAATGACATGCATGTAACTACTAGATCTAGTGCCACTGTACGCCGGAGAAGTGGCCCATGCAACACAATCGCAGGCGGCCATGACACTTTTTCCAGCCGCAGGTGTTTGCGCTGGTCAGGCCTCATCCGGGCCCCGAAATCACGGCGTGTCGCAGGTCCTCAGGACTGGTCGTGGGCCCACCGCAGGAACTGCGCCGCGTGGTGCTGATCGATGAGCCCTTCCCCGAGCAGCTCGACCAGGAGGTCGTTGCTCCACACCGCGAGGCGTCCGATCGTCCACGACGTCTCGTCGGGCTCAGGCAGCTCGAGGCCGTACACGGCGCTGGCGATCGCGCGCTTCTGCGCATACGTCAGGACCGGCACGAACCGCAGCGGATCGACCACGGCCAGGGTCTTGGTGAGCAGCGACTCGCCCCATCCCGGCATCGACTGGGCGAACGTGCCGGAGACCAGATCGGTCAGCCGGTCCTCGAGCTCGCCGCGGCCACGCAGCAGGTGGTCGGTCATTGCGCGGACCCGCCGGGCACCCTCGAACTCCCCCAGCAGGATCCACGCCTTGTCGAACTCGGTCGGGTCACCGGTGCTGCCGCCGGTCGGGTCGTCGGCGAACAGCTTGAGGTCGGAGATCACCGCCTTGTCGAGCCCGTCCGCGGAGAACACCCAGCTGAACTTCGCCCAGTGCCGGGCGACCTGCGGGTCGGGCTCGTACGACGTGCCCGTCAGGAACTCGGCCTTGAGCGCCTCGGCCCGCTCCAGAGCGGCCGGAGCGACGCCGGCGGCCTTGGGGAACTGCGGGACGACGTACGCGATCGGCCGCGGCGGGACGACCTTGCTCGCGGTCTTGCGAGGCGTGCTCTTCCTGACCGCTGCAGGCTTGGGCTCGGGGGTCGGCGACCCGTACGCGAAGGTGAAGTCGCAGTCGCGGCACTCCGCCTCCTTCCTGCCGTCGGGCAGGGTGCGCAGGAGAAAGACATCGTCCTCGCGGACGCACAGCGGACACACGATCAGGGCCATGTGACCAACGTATGCGTCGGAGCGTTTCGAGCTCCTGCGGCATCGTCTCGGCCGCTCCTTGGTGCCCGGGTCCCAGGGCGAGTCGTGCAGCCTGGGCGAATCTGACCATTCCGGTCGCGGACCGGGGTGTAGGACGGGGCACCCGGGGTACGACCCACACATGGCTACGAAATCGAAGTCCCCCTCATTCACCATCCCAGGCCTGGCGAAGGCCGACGGCGCCAAGCTCGCCGGGATCCTCCAGGAGCGTCTGACCGCGCTCAGCGACCTGCACCTGACGCTCAAGCACGTGCACTGGAACGTCGTCGGCCCGCATTTCATCGCGGTGCACGAGATGATCGACCCGCACGTCGATGAAGTCATCGCGATGACCGACGAGACCGCCGAGCGCATCGCGACCCTCGGCGTCTCCCCCAAGGGCACGCCCGGCTCGATCGTCGAGACGCGCACGTGGGACGACTACTCCCTCGGCCGCGCGACGACCAACGAGCATCTCGGCGCGCTCGATGAGGTGTACGTCAACCTCATCCAGGACCACCGCAAGGTGCAGGAGACCGTTGCCGAGCTCGACCCGGTCAGCGAGGACATGATCATCGGCCAGCTGCGTCAGCTCGAGCTGTTCCACTGGTTCGTGCGCGCTCACCTGGAAAGCTCAGGCGGCGCACTGTCGACCGCCGGCGCCGATTCGGAGACCGAGGCCGCGATTCAAGCAGGCGACGCCGCCGACGTCACCGAGTAGCAGCCACATACTCGGAGCCCCGATTCGCCACGAGCGGATCGGGGCTTTGTCCTGCCCGCGACAAGCCGACTCGAAATGTGGAATGCTGCCATTCAAATAGTTGGACTCCCACAGAATGGTTCCATCCATGTCACTCCTCCGCCGACGGACGGCCGCAGCTTTCGGAGCGATCGCTCTGACCGCGACCATGTTGTCCCTCACCCCCTCAGTTTCGTCGGCGGGCAACGGGTTTACCTGTCCGCTGGACCCGTGTGCGGTGCTGGAGCTTCACCTGAACGCCACACAGCCGAGCGGACAAACGATCGAGGTGCGAATCTTCAGGGCCAACGACCCTGACCAGGAACACACGTTCATACAGACCTCGTCGACCGATCCCGACATCGTCGTCGGCCTCCCGCCAGGCGACTACAAGATCTCCTCCGACGACCAGCTTTGGTATGGCGGCAAGTCGTTCGCATCCGCCAAGGTGGTCCGGCTAAATGCGGGAACCAATCGCCTCTCGATCCCCTCCCACAGCCCGGCCTCGCTCAACTCCGAAGTCTTCGGCTCGCGGGCGTCCGTCCCGTACGTGCGAGTTGCCCTTTACGACGAGCACGATCCGACGGAGGTCGTCGCCAGGATCAACAGCAGCGAGACGGGCCAAGTCCTCGGTTCGGTTGGATCGCCCGCGAAGGCTCGGCTGATTGACCCCACCGGGCGCTACAGATCGGAGTGGGCGCAAAACAATTCAAGCTTCAGGAATGCTGGGCCCTTCTCCACGTGGCGGCAGTTCTTCGACATGACCCGGGTGTCGCCGGTGACCCAGCCGCCTGTCCCCGCCGGGCCGTGGGATGCGTCTATCGCCGGAAAGGTGATCGGCCCGGACCTTGAAAACGGTTCCACCCAGATCTATTTGTTTCGTGCCCAGGACGACACGAACTGGATGAGGCTGACCGACGTCTATGTGCCCAACGAGTCGCCAGATGGTCGAGGCGAGTTCAACTTCAAGGACCTGCCTGCGGGCCAGTACAAGCTCCGCTTCGGCGACGGCTACTGGTACGGAGGCGGGCGCACCCACAGCACGGCAACCGTCATCACCGTGGCGGCCGGGCCAAATGCCGCCCCTGACTTCATGGTGCCCGAACACGGTGACATCACCGGGACCGTCCGAAGCACGCGAGGAACCCCCGTTGATCATTTGCTGGTGACGGCGTACGAACCAGGGACCGCCACACCCCTCGCATACACCATGACCGACGCAGCCACCTATGCAGAACCGAGGCGTGGCATGTTCCGCTTCAGCGACCTACCGACCACGCCGGTGGAGGTCCGGGTCACTGATGCGGAAAACCTCTTCCTGACACGGTGGTACGGCGGGGGCTCATCCCGCACGACGGCCAAGACAGTCACCCCTTCGATGAACACGAGCACGGGCGCGGGTACTGACGTCGATCTCGTGGTGTCCGATGGTCTGGTCGCCCTCACCGCTCCCACCGTCACCGGCGTTCGTCAGCACGGGCGAACTTTGACCGCGCACAGCGGTAAGTGGTCTCTGTCCGGCGCCTCGTACACCCGCCGCTGGTATCGCAGCGGCCAACCGATCAGGGGCGCGACCAGCAGGACGTACAAGCTGCGCACCTCCGACAAAGGCTCCGTAATCAGCTTCGGCATGGTTGCCCGCAAGAGCGGCTACCCGTCGGCATCATCGCTCTCTCGCGACACGAGTCGCATCAGGTAAGTCCAACGATGTCGCTGCCCTCGCTGGTTGGTTCGCGGCGAGCGCAGCGAAGCGCGTCACCGCAGAAGCTGGACGCCTCGATTCCTCGCAGGCACCTCTACCGGCGGACCTGGAGAAAGTCGAGCGCCGAGTCGACGAGCGCGTGGGCGAGGTTGCGGGTCTTGGCCTCGTGGAAGCGGGCCTGCCGGATCAGCTCCTTGGTGTCGACCCCGGAGTCACCGTAGTAGCCGTCGTGCACCCATCTCTCATAGGTCGCCGCCGTGACTTCGGGGTGGAACTGCCAGGCGATGGAGCGGGTGCCGAGCGAGTCGTCCACGAAGCACTGCGGCCCGCGCCATGACGTGCCGAGCACCCGGGCCGTGGCCGGTGGCGCGAACACGTCACTGTGCATCTGCCCCCACGGACCCTCGGGGCACAGGACCGGGTCGGTCGTGTCGACACGCTGCCAGCCGAGCTCAGGCTGGTCCGCCCGCCACGACGTGCCACCGAGCGCGCGGGCCATCAGCTGGGCGCCGTAACAGATGCCCATCACGGGAGTCCCGGACCGCAGAGCCGTGCGTACGAACGCCGACTCCCGCTCGACGACGTCCTTCCACTTCGGCTCGTGCGCACCCTTGTCCGAGCCGAGCAGAAAGATCAGGTCGGTCTCGCCGATGCTGCCGTGTGCCGGCAGGTCGTCCCGGTCGAGCTCGACGAGCTCGGCCCCGAGCAGGAGCAGCCGCTCGTGGAAGTGCCCACCGTCCTTGTCGGCCGCGTCCGCGACCACATGAATCCGCATGGACTCATTGTGACGGGTCGGTCACTGGCTCCGGCGCAGGAATGCCTCGAGGAGCGGACCCGCGGTCGCTGAGCCTGACTCGCCGTCGGCGACGAGCACCGCAACCGCGAGATCACCCTGCGTCGCGATCATCCATGCGTGGGTACGCGGCGGGGTGTCGTTGCCATACTCCGCGGTGCCGGTCTTGGCCGAGACCGGGCCGCCTGGAACGTCCGCGAGGAACGCCGCGCTCCCCCCGGTCACCACTCCACGGAACAGCTCCTGCAGCTGCGTGGCCTCGCCTCCTGTCAGCGGGACATCGGCCTTGTCGGCGGCCTTGGACGGCGAGGCGGCCATCAAGGTCGGAGTCACCCGTGAACCCTTGCTGATCGAGGCGGCGACCACGGCCATGGCCAGCGGGGATGCCTCGATCCGGCCCTGTCCGATCATCGACGCAGCTCGCTCGGTGCCGGTCGCCTTGGCCGGCACCGAGCCGAGGTAGGCCGGGTAGCCCAGATCGAGGTCCGGGCCCAGGCCGAGGGCTGCGGCCGCTCCGGCCAGCCCGCTCTGTGGCGCCTTGCCACGCGTGGCGATCAGGGCGGTGTTGCACGAGTTCGCGATCGCCGAGCGGAGCGGTATGTCGCCGATCGCCCCGGCGGGGTAGTCCGAGTAGTTCTTGAACCGGCGGCCCTCCACCGTGATCGACTCGGTGCACGGGACCGCGGTCGACGGCTTCACCCCCGAGCGCAGGAAGGCCAACGCCGTCACGAGCTTGAAGGTCGAACCCGGGGCATAGTGACCCGAGGCCGCCGTGTCCGCACCCTTGCCGCCCGGACCGCTGGCGAGCGCAACGATCTCGCCGCTCGACGGCCGGATGGCGACGATCGCGCTGGCGGGTTTGACGCCGGCGAGGATCGTGTCGGCCGAGCCCTGCAGGTCGATGTCGATCGTGGTGCGTAGCGGCTTGCCCGCCCGCGGCTTGCTGGTGAACAGCCCTCTGGGCTCGACCCCGTCCTCGGTCGAGGCTGCGATGACGGTGACCCCGGGGGTGCCACGCAGCTGGTCGTCATAGCGCTGGGCCAATCCGGACAGCCCCACCAGGTCGCCGGCCTGCACGGACCCCTTCGACTTTGCCACGACCTCGGCCGTCGCTTCACCCACGGCTCCCAGGAGCGGCTGCCCGAAGGTACGGGTGGGCGCGAGCGGAAGCTCCGCGCTCAGCTGGACCGCGCCGGGGATCGACGCGAGCTCGGCGGCGCTCAATGCCTCGTCGGAGTCTGCGCGGACGACCAGCCCGATCACGAACGCCTGCGCGCCTGCGGCCTTGATCCGTTTGGCGTAGCCAGCGGCATCGATGTTGATGAGTCGGGCCAGGGCCTTGGCGGACCCGTCGACCTCGGCCGCCCTGATGCGGGACTTGTCGATGCCGATCCGCTCGGTCTTGCGCTCGATGATCAGGCCGGCGTCGTCCGCGCCGAGGATGTCGCCGCGGTCGGCCGGCGTGGTGCGAAGCGCCAGTCGCTCGTTGACGGTCAGCTTGGGCGCGACGATCGCCGGACTCCACTTGACCGCCCAGGCGCCCTTGACATAGGCCAGCGTCGCCGGGGTGGTGTAGGTCCAGTCCGAGCCCTTGAACGTCCACCGCGTGCGCAGCGTCGCGGTCGCGGCGTCGTCATCCTGCTCGATGTCACCGGCGGTGACCTTGGCTCTCGCCCCGCCCATGCCCTCGACGATTCGCTCCAGCTCGGGCTGCGCCCGGGGTCCGCCTTCCACGATCTTGATGCCCGACAGATCCTGCTTGGTCAGCCCCATCGCGAGCGCTTCTGCGATGTCCCGAGGGTCGGGCCGACTCGACGAGCAGGCGGTGAGCAGTGCCGAGGTGACGGCGAGGGCGCAGACGCCTGCGAGTGCCTGTCGACCGCGGGCGGCAGCGGGAAGCATGTGGGCCTTTCGGGGAAGAGCACCGGACGCACGGTGGCGGAGCGAGCAGTCAAACAGGTGCCACCATCACCGGTCAACGCGCTACGTCCGCGGCACCCCTTCCCCAAGGGATACCGCGGACGTAGGGGGTGGTGCGTCGGTGGGACTACTCGTAGACCGGCACCGCGATTTCCGAGCCGAGCTGCAGAGCAGAGGCGTTCGGAAGTGAGTTGAGCCGGATGATCTCATCGACCGTCTGGCGGATGTCGCCGTTGGGGTTGGCCTCGGCGGCGACCTCCCACAGCGTGAGGCCCGGGAGGACCCGGACCGTCGTGGTCTCCGGTGCAGCACCGATCTGATCGCCGGCCACCGAGGAGGATCCGAGCACGATCGCCAGCATCGCGACGACGGCGACAGCAGCAGCCAAGATGGTGGCCTTGCCGCGGGGGGTCAGCCGAACCTGCGGCGCGGGGCTCGTTGACCAGGCGTCCGGGACGACGCGGAGCCGGCGGTCCTGACGGACGGTCTGGTTGCGGCCTGGGTGCAGTGCGATGGTGCTCATGATTGCCTCCATGGGGGAAGTGAGACGGAGTGGATCTGCAGTTGTGGTGTGGACGATCAAACGCTGCTCTCGATGTCATTCGATGGTGCGAACAGGCGTTCGATCGAACACGTGTACGACACTAGGGGAAGCCCCGGACAAAAGGAAGCGTTGATCGAACACAATTTCGACTCGCGACCTTCAGATGCCGCCATAACAGGGCAAACTCGGTGTGAAGATGTTGCGATCTCGGCGCGGCAGCGCCCTCGGGAGGCAGTTCCCCCGCCTCCGCACTAACGTCAAGACATGCCTTCTGCGCGCGCGAGTGTCATGACTGCCTGGAAACAGGCCTCAGCCCGGCAAGCCCCCCTGCTGGCCGCGGGAGTTGCCTTCTATGCGTTCCTGTCGCTGTTTCCCGCGATGATCGCCGCGATCCTTACCTATGGGCTGGTGGCCTCCCCCGAGACCGTCAACCGGCAGTCCGCCGAGATCACCGATGCACTCCCCGCTGATGCCGCCTCCCTCATCACCGGCCAGCTCGAATCCCTGACCGCGACACCCAGCGACTCGCTCGGCGTCGGTCTCGTGATCGCTCTCCTCCTGGCGATCTACGGCGCATCGGGAGGGATCGGCAACCTCGTCACGGCGATCAACTCGATGTTCGGGCTCGCCGAGACTCGCGGGTTCTTCAAGCGCAAGCTGCTCGCGCTCGGCCTGACCATCGGCGCGATCCTCTTCCTGGCGCTCGTCGTCACCCTGGTCGCCGCCGCACCTGCGGTGTTCGACGCGATCGACATCGTCCCCGGCGTACGCGTGGGGCTCGAGGCGGCCCGATGGGTCCTCCTGCTCGGCGCCATCGTGATCGCGATCGGGGTGCTGTTCCGCGCCGCCCCCAACCGCTCACACGCGCCCAAGCTCGTCACCAAGGGCGTTCTGGTGGCCAGCGCCCTGTGGATCCTGGTCTCGGTCGGTTTCTCCCTGTATGTCGACAACTTCGGCAGCTACGGCAAGACATACGGGGCGCTCGCCGGTGTCGTGGTCCTGCTGCTGTGGCTGTGGATCGGCCTCTACGCGATCCTGCTCGGCGCCTGCATCGAGGCCGTGCGGGAGGACGTCGTGACCAAGGAGACCGTCGAGGAGGACTCCGAGATCGCCGAGTGGCGCACGTCCAGCGCCGACGGCGAGACCGTGCCGGCCGAGGTCGTGGAGGAGACCGAAACACCCCCCGCGCCGCGGGCCGATCCGGTCTCGCGACGCAGGCGGCTGCGCCTGCCGTTCCGTCGCAAGGACTCGCCCGCACGTCGTTGACGGCCTCCCCCAAACGTGACACTGTCGGGTGTCATCGTCAACCCGAGGAGCCCCATGGCCAGCCTGATCCCCAAGAACCCAGCAGCAATCCTCAATCGTGCCGACAGCACGCTGGGCAACGTGGACGGCGTGCTGGGTCGAGTCGAGGGCACTCTCGACACCGTGAGCACGACCCTGTCCACGGTCAGCGGGACGCTCACCGACGCCAGCTCGACGCTCGCCGAGGCGACCGAGGTGCTGGCCAAGACCCAATCGACGCTGAGTGAGGTCACGGGTCTGCTGACCGAGCTCGAGGAGGAGATCGCGTTGGTCAAGCAGGTGCCGGAGATCGCCGCCCAGGTCGCGGAGATCCATACGATCGTGACGGCGCTCGCAAAAAAGGGCTAGAGGACGCGCCCCAGCACGTAGGCGATCGCGCCGACCACCACGACCAACGCGATCATCCCGCTGACCAGCGCGACGTTCGGTCGGGTCGAACCCGGCAACCCCCGCTCTCCAAGGTCCACCTCGAAGTCCGGGAGCAGCAGCTGCAGGTCGACGTCGGCTGCGTCCGCGACGCCTGAGTCGGCAAGCAGCGCTCGAGCGGCGGCCTCGACCCCTGACAGCTCGGTTGCGGTCGTCGTGCCGACGTCTCGGACGTCGACCGCCCAACCATCACCCGACCGGGTTCCCACCACGAGATACGTCATCGCTTGCCAGCCTTCCTGAGTCGCCGTGCCCCGACCTTGCGCATCAGCGGGTCGATACGGACCGCGGCCCGCGGTGCCAGCGATGCCGTGCGCGCAACGACGCCACGCCATGGGGGCAGGGTCTTGTAGACGCGGCCGGTACCGAACATGTCGACGAGCTCGCGAGCGACCTGGGGCGGTGTGAGCAGCACGCCGGCCGCCAGCGCAGCGCGTACATCACCACCGGCATCCATCGACTCCACCATCGCGGTGTCCACCCCGTCGGGGCAGACCGCGTGGATCCTGATCTTGTCCTTGTGCAGCTCGGCGGCCAGCGAGGTCGTGAGCGAGAGCACGGCTGCCTTGGTCGCGGCATACACGCTGAGGCCCGCCACCGGCGCGTGGGCGCTGAGCGAGGCGATGATCCCGATCTCGCCACCCGTGGCGCCGCGCTGATCACGAAAGGTGTCGGCCGCGGCCCGTACGCCCCACATCACGCCGAGCACGTTGACGTCGACCATCATGCGGGCCTGATCGACCGACAGCGCCGTCAGGTCGCCCTCGACCAGCACCCCCGCGTTGCAGACCCAGGCACCCAACGGAGCGATCTGGCACGCCCTCGCAGCGACATCACGGTTGGCTTCGGGATCGGTCACATCGAGGCCGCGACCGAGGGCGGCACCGATGTCGCGGGCCGTGGCTTCAGCGGCAGAAGCGTCGAGATCGGTCACGACGACCTGATAGCCATGTCCGACCAGCTCGAGCGCGATCGCCCGGCCGATCCCCCGCCCCGCGCCGGTCACGACGGCTGAAAGCGGGCTTCCTGGCTTCACGAGGGGCTTCGACACCGCTCCAACCTAGACGTCACGACTCGCGACACGCCATCGAACATATGTTTGAACTGATGGTGTGATTCGGGTTAGTCTTCCCGCATGAGTGATGACCGCAACTCCGATGTCGCCGAGCTCCCTGACGGACCGCCGGACTCCTCCGGCCTGACCGCGCGGCAGCGCAAGGTGCTGGAGTTCCTGCGCGACGAGATCGAGACGCGCGGCTATCCACCCAGCATGCGTGAGATCGGCGCAGCGGTCGGCCTCACCAGCACGTCGTCGGTCGCTCACCAGCTTCGAGCCCTCGAGGCGTTGGGCTACGTCAAGCGCGACCCCAATCGTCCGCGCGCTCTCGAGATCTTCCTGCCGGACGTCATGGCCGCCCGCCGCTCGATGAGCAGCTCGACGCACGAAGCCGCTGACGGTGCGTTCGACGTGACCGGCATCGGCGACGCCCTGCCTACCGCGACCAACGTCCCCTTGGTCGGCCGCATCGCCGCCGGCGGGCCGATCCTCGCCGAGGAGCGGGTCGAGGAGATCTTCCCGCTGCCCAAGTCACTCGTCGGCGACGGCACGCTGTTCCTGCTCGAGGTCTCCGGAGACTCGATGATCGACGCCGCGATCTGCAATGGCGACTACGTCGTGATCAGGCAGCAGCCCGAGGCCGAGAACGGTGAGATCGTGGCGGCGATGCTCGACGGTGAGGCGACGGTCAAGACGTTCCAGCGCAAGAACGGCCAGGTCTGGCTGCTCCCGCACAACGACGACTACTCCCCCATCGATGGCACCCACGCCACGATCCTGGGCAAGGTCACCGCGGTCCTCCGCCGGGTCTGACCCTGGCGCGGGCTGCGTCCCGCGCTAACCGGTTCAGGCTGGGGTGTTGTGGCGGGCTGCCCAGGCGCTGCTGACCATGTCATCCAAGGTGGAGCGCATCGCCCAGCCAAGGTCCCGGGCGGCGAGCTCGCCCGACGCGACGATCCGGGCCGGGTCACCCGGCCGGCGCTCGGTGATCTCCGGCTCGAAGTCGATGCCGGTCGCCGCCGCCACTGCGGTCATGATCTCGCGCACCGACACGCCGTCCCCGCTACCGAGGTTGTAGACCGGCTCGATCGCCTCACCGGCCAGCAGCTTCTGGGCTGCGACGACGTGGGCATCGGCCAGGTCGGCCACATGGATGTAGTCACGCACGCAGGTGCCGTCGGGAGTCGGGTAGTCATCACCGTTGATCCGCGGCGTACGCCCCTCGAGCAGTGCCTCGATGACCAGTGGGAAGAGGTTGTGCGGGCTGGTGTCGTAGAGGTCCGGCACAGCCGAGCCCACGACATTGAAGTAGCGCAGCGAGGTGTGGTGCATCCCGAAGGCGCGACCCGCATCGCGCAGCAGCCACTCGCCGATGAGCTTGCTCTCGCCATAGGGCGACTCCGGCCCGGGCGGCGTCGCCTCGGTCACCAGGTCGACATCAGGCGTGCCATAGACCGCTGCACTGGAGGAGAACACGATCTTGTCGACGCCGGTCTCATGCATGGCCTGCAGCAGGCTGACCGTGCCCTGCACGTTCTGCTCGTATGTGTGCAGGGGTCGTGACACCGAGACTCCGGCGTACTTGAAGCCCGCGAGGTGCACGACCGCCTCGACCTCGTGCTCGACCATGGCCTTCGCGACGATCGCGCTGTCCAGGATGCTGGCATCGATGAACTCGACCCCGTCGGGGACGAACTCACGATGACCGCTGGAGAGGTCGTCGACCACGACGCAGTCCAGGCCGGCCAGTCCGAAGGCACGCACGATGTGGGACCCGATGTAGCCGGCGCCGCCGGTGACGAGAACAGTCATGCGTACATCTTGTCAGGGCGATTGCTCCGGTCCGAAACGCAGCGCTACTGGGTCCTGGCCACGCCGTCTCAGTCGGCAGTTGATGCAGAGGCGATCGCCGATGCGTCGAGCCGCCGCAGTGCGGCGAGCGCGGTCTCACGGTCCGTCGTACGCCACATGTCCGGCAGTGAAGCGGCCAGGAACGACCCGTAGCGGGCCGTCACGATGCGCGGATCGAGGACCGCCACGACGCCCTTGTCAGAGGCCCGCCGGATCAACCGTCCTGAGCCTTGCGCCAGCAGCAGCGCCGCATGGCTGGCCGCGACACTCATGAAGCCGTTGCCGCCACGCTTCTCGACGAGTCGTTGGCGCGCACTCATCAGCGGATCGTCGGGCCGTGGGAAGGGGATGCGGTCGATGATGACGAGCTGGCACGTGTCGCCTGGCAGGTCGACGCCCTGCCACAGGCTCAGGGTGCCGAACAGGCACGCGCTCGGGGTCTCGGCGAAGCGTCGGGCGAGCTCGGGCAGCTGGGCGTCGCCCTGACACCAGATGTCGATGTCGGGCAGCCGCTCGCGTACTTCCTCGGCGGCCTTCTCCGCCCCACGCCGTGACGAGAAGAGCCCGAGCGTACGCCCGCCGGCGGCCTCGATCAGCGCCGTGATCTCGGCGAGCTGCGCCTCCTCGAGACCCTCACGCCCCGGCAGCGGCAGGTCTCGGGCGACATAGAGCATGCCCTGCCTGCGATAGTCGAACGGTGAGCCGACGTCGAGGGAGCTCCAGGAGTCGTCGCCGGGCTCGAGGCCCAACGAGCGGGCCACCGGGTCGAAACCACCCCCCAGCTTGAGCGTGGCACTCGTGAGCACGACGGTCTTGTCGCTGAAAAGCTTGTCGCGCAGGCTCGCGGACACGTCGATCGGCGCTATGTGCAGCTGCTTGTTGCCGCGGTTGTCGCTCATCCACAGCACCTCGGTCTCACCCTTGGCGGCCATGCGCTCGGCGATCTTGCGGATGTCATCGACCATCCCCCGCGCCTGCTGTCGCGCCGCATCGGGCTCGCCCTTTTCCTTGTCCTTGGGGAACGCCGAGAGGCAGGCCCGGGCGCTGTCGCGGATGAACGCCAGCACCTCGCGCAGCGGCTGCGGCGGATCGTCGATGCGCCCCTCCCCGGTGCGGGCCAGCACGTCGGCGAGGGCGTCTGAGGCATCCGTGAGATCCGAGGCCTCCATGCCGTCGACCTGCGCGCGCGCTCGACGGGCGGCGCGCTCGACGACGACGGGGTCGAGCTCGTCGGTCGAGGCCTGGGTCACCCGTGCGGCGAGCTCGTGCGCCTCGTCGACGACGACTGCGTCATATTCGGGCAGCATCGGCACGCCGTCGATCGCGTCGATCGCGAGCAGCGAGTGGTTGGTCACGATGACCTGCGCGGTGTGCGCATCCTCCCGAGCTCGCTCGGCGAAGCACTCAAGCGCGTGCGCGCAGCGAGACGCGCCGAGGCACTCCCGGTGATTGACGCTGACCTGGCGCCATGCGCGTTCGGTGTGGGCCGGCGCAGAGTCGCGGTCCGCGATGTGTCCGCCGACGGCCTGCTCCTCGGCCCACTCGCGCAGCTCGATGACCTCGGCACCGAGAGAGCCCTCCGGCACGTCGATCAGCGTGCCCTGATCGTCCGGAGCCCCCTCACGTATGCGATGCAGACAGGCATAGTTGCCGCGACCCTTGACGACCGCGTGATGCGGGACGACGTCGAGGGTGGCCCGGGCAGCATCCTTGAGCGCAGGGATGTCTCGCTCGACGAGCTGGTGCTGCAGGTTGAGGGTGGCCGTCGCGACGACGACGCGCTTGCGGTGCAGGAGGCTCGGGACGAGATAGCCCAGCGACTTGCCGGTGCCGGTGCCGGCCTGCACCAGCAGGTGATTCCCACTCTCGAGGGCGTGCTGCACAGCCTGGGCCATCTCGATCTGGCCCGGCCTGTCCTCTCCGCCGACTGCTTCCACCGCAGCGTGGAGCACTGCGCGTACATCAGGGTTGGAAGGCATGCGTGGAGGTTATCCGTCGACGCACGCACCACCGCAACGCGCGTCCACAGTCAGACCGAGTAGGGCTCGAGCTCGCTGGCGAGCTGGCCGTGGACCCGAGCGACGACATGGGTCCCGTCGGACTCGTGGTCGAGCGACTCGATCTCCCCCTGCGTGTGGATCTGGTTGAGCAGGTCGCCTCGGGCGTACGGGAGCAGGACGTCGACCAGGCTCGCGGGCTGCGGCAGATCGGCCTCGATGGCGCTGAGCAGCTCGTCGATGCCCTCACCTGTGCGGGCACTGACGACCACGGCGTGCGGCTCCCGGGCGAGCAGGTTCTTGATCACGAGCGGGTCCGCGGCGTCAACCTTGTTGACCACGATTATCTCGGGGACCTCGTGCGCGCCGGCCTCCAGGATCACCTGGCGCACCGCCGCGATCTGGCCCTCGGGGTCAGGATCCGATCCGTCGACGACATGCAGGATCAGATCCGACTCGGCGACTTCTTCCAGGGTGGAGCGAAACGCCTCCACCAGCTGGTGCGGCAGGTTGCGGACCAGACCCACGGTGTCCGACAACGTGTAGACGCGGCCGTCGGAGGTCTGCGTACGCCTCGTGGTCGGGTCGAGGGTCGCGAACAGCGCATCCTCGACCAGCACACCAGCGTCGGTGAGCCGGTTGAGCAGACTCGACTTGCCGGCATTGGTGTAGCCGGCGATCGACACCGATGGGATGTCGTGGCGGCGCCGGTTGGCCTTTTTGGTCTCCCGGGCCTTGCCGAGCTCCTTGAGCTCACGCCGCAGCTTGGTCATCTTCATCTGGATGCGGCGGCGATCCGTCTCGAGCTTGGTCTCGCCGGGCCCGCGGCCGCCGATGCCCTCGCCGCCCGCTGCCTGTCCGCCGGCCTGGCGGGACAGGTTGCCACCCCACCCGCGCAGGCGCTGGGTCTGGTACTGGAGCTGCGCCAGCTCGACCTGGGCCTTGCCCTCCTTGGACTTGGCGTGCTGGGCGAAGATGTCGAGGATGAGGGCGGTCCGGTCGATGACTTTGACCTTGCAGCGGTCCTCGAGGTTGCGCAGCTGGCTGGGAGCGAGCGCGCCGTCGCAGATGATCGTGTCAGCGCCGGTCGCCTCGACGGCGGCGCGCAGGTCGTCGACCTTGCCGGAGCCGATGTATGTTGCCGGATCTGGCTTCTGGCGGCGCTGGATCAGCGCGTCGAGCACCTCGGAGCCGGCCGTCTCGGCGAGGAGCTTGAGCTCGGTCATCGAGTTGTCGGCGTCCTCGGACGTGCCCTCGGTCCATACGCCGACCAGGACGACCCGCTCGAGCCGGAGCTGCCGATATTCGACCTCGGTGATGTCCTCGAGCTCCGTGCGCAGGTTGGCGATGCGCCTCAGCGAGTTGCGTTCCTCGAGCTCCAGACCTTCGGTGTTGCCGTGCTGCTCGGTCATGCGATCCAATCCATGTCGCCGCGGGCGACGATCTCTGCGGGGCCGGTGAGGACGAGGTGGTTGTCGGTCTGCCAGGTCACGTGAACCGTGCCGCCGGGCACATCCACGCGGTATGTGGCGGGTCGGGCGGCATCATCGGCGACAGCCGCGGCCACCGCGACAGCGCAGGCCCCAGTGCCGCAGGACCGGGTCTCGCCCGAGCCACGCTCGTGGACCCGCATCGCCACGTGCTCGGCACCCTCGCGGACGACGAACTCGATGTTGACGCCCTCGGGATAGACCGTCTCGTCGTAGTCAGGCTGGGTCAGCAACGTGCCCGCATCGAGCAGGCGCTCGACGAATGCGACGGCATGCGGGTTGCCCGTGCGAATGTCGTGCGCCTCCCACGTGTGGCCGTCGGCGCTGACCTTGGAGACGCCCAGCACCTCGGGCACACCCATGTCGACGCTGATCGCGTCATCGTCGATCGTCACTGTCTTGTCGCCGCCACGCGTACCGATCACGATGGGAGTGGACGGATCGGCGAGGCCCTCCTGTGTGAGGTGCAGGGCAAACACCCGGACGCCGTTGCCGCACATCTCGCTGACCGAGCCGTCAGCGTTGCGATAGTCCATGAACCACTCGCCGGCCGACTCCTCGCCGAGGGCGGCAGACCGGACGACACGCATGACGCCATCGGCGCCGATGCCGCGCCGACGGTTGCAGAGTGCGGCCACGAAGGCCCCGTCCAGCTCGCCATGGATGGTGCCGTCATGGTCCGGGAGCAGCACGAAGTCGTTCTCCGTGCCGTGCCCCTTGAGCCATGGAAACGTCATGCCCCCAGTCTACGCGGCCGCCTATCCACCCCCTCCCCCAGATTTGAAGCCTTCCGGACGTTTCTCGGCCGGGAAACCGGCCACAAGGCTTCAGATCTGGGGGGTGAGGCGGGCGAGGGCCCGCTCGACCAGGTCCTCGGCGTCATAGGGGAGCCAGTGGATCCTCGGATCCTTGCGGAACAGGCGGTCCTGGCGTCGGGCAAACTTGCGCGTCCCGGCCACCGTCGACTCGCGCGCCTCGTCCTCGGTCGTCTCGCCGCGCAGGAAGGACAGGATCTGCTGATAGCCCAGCGCCCGGCTCGCGGTGGGAGCATCGTCGAGCCCGAGGTCACGCAGCGCGCGGACCTCATCGACGAATCCGGCGGCCCACATCTGGTCGACCCGTTCGGCCAGACGTACGTCGAGGACATCGCGGGGCACGTCGAGCCCGAGCATCGTCAGATTGTCGAAGACCGAGTCGTGCGCCGGCATCGTCGCAGCGAATGGTCGTCCCGTGACCTCGATGACCTCGAGCGCCCGCACGATGCGCCGGTCATTGCTGGGCAGGATCTGTGCTGCAGCGGCGGGGTCGCGGCTGGCCAGCTCGGCGTGCAACGCGGCCGATCCCCGGGAGGCGAGCTCGGCGGCCCAACGCTCACGAACTGCCGGGTCCGTGCCGGGGAAGTCGAGCCGGTCGAGGACCGCGCGGACGTACAGCGCCGAGCCGCCGACGACGATCGGTGTGACACCGCGGGCCTGACAGGCCCTGATCGCGTCACGCGCCCAGGCCTGGAACTCGGCGACCGCCGCAGGCTCGGTCACGTCGAGCACGTCGAACAGATGATGAGGGATCCCGGCGCGCTCGGCCGCAGATGGCTTCGCGGTGCCGATGTCCATCCCTCGATAGAGCTGCATCGAGTCGGCGTTGACGATCTCCGCGCCGTCGAGGAGCCGGGCCAACGCAACTGCCAAGGATGACTTGCCCGAGGCCGTCGGACCGACGATGGTCACGATGCGATCGGCCCCTGGCATGGCGAAAGTCTCGCAGTAGTCTGGGATTCGTACGGGGGCGGCCGCTCCACCTCTCATGACGCAAGGAGGGAAGCCATGGGTTTCCTCGACAAGTTCAAGAAGCAGGCTCCCGGCCTCAAGGACAAGGCAGCCAACCTCGCCAGGACCCAGAACGACAAGATCGACAACGGCATCGGCAAGGCAGCCGACGCGGTCAACAAGGCGACCAAGGGCAAGCACCAGGGCAAGATCGACTCCGCCGCCGCCAAGGCGCGCGAGGGAGTGGACAGGCTCGCCGAGGATGGCGGCAAGCCCGGACCGGCAGTCGATCCGAACCCGGGACCGGCAGCGAACCCGGGACCGGCGGTCAACCCGAACCAGGGACCGGCGGTCTAACCAAGCACCCAGTCGGCGACCCAGTAGCCGACGCCGAAGGGCGCCACGTCGACGCGCAGATGCGCGTCCACGTCGGTGCCCTTCGTCATCTGTCCGAGCGTTCGGAGTGCCGGGGCGCCGGCCGCCCACAGCTCGTGGCCGAGATCGACGTCGAGCGCCGCCAACGTCTCGGTGTCTCCCGCCGCCAGGGCCGCGGCGATCCGCCCGTCATACGCCTCGGCCCGCTCGTCGAGGAAGCCTGGAGCCGAGGTCGAACGCTTGGCGCTCCCGTCAGCCATCACGAGCAGCGCGACGCGGCTGCCGCCGATGTCGGGCATACCGGTGGAGTATGTCCGCGGGCCAACCCATCCGGCCGCGTCGAGCAGCCAGGCCCCAACGGCCAGGCTGAGCGGCAGACCCGCACCCGCTCCCCCGACGTGCACCTCGACTCCATAGCCCGCGAAGCTCCCACCCGCCGACTCGTCCCGATCCGGCCCGTTCTCTCCGGCGCCGATCACGAGGATCCGGTCCGGCCCGGCATCGACCAGACTCGCCACGGCGGCGTGGCACGCGGCGCGCAGCGATGCGAGCTCGCCGGCAGCACCCGATGCGACCTCCGGGATGATCATCGGCGGATGGGGGCACACGGCCGCTGCGAGGATCACGGGTCAGAGGCTACCGGGACGTGACACGATGGACCCGTGTTCGACTCCCGGGGGCTGCCTGACTACCCGCCGCCGCGCAACGCGTGGCAGTTCCCCCCGCCACCGATCTCACCGAGGTGGAAGTGGGTCGCGATCCTCGCACTGGTCGTGGGACTCGCCGGAGGCTCCGCCATGGTGGCCGTCGCGATCGCTGTCGGATCTTCGGGCATACCGAGTGCGATCGACAACGCCCGGCTCATCTCCGTCATCGAGCGTGAGTGCCGGATGATGACCTCGACGGTCGAGTCGATGCCGGTCGGCGGATCGCCCAGCAACCAGGCCAGGACGATCACCGATCAGAATCGTGCGGTCGAGCAGATGGTCGACAAGATCCGCGCGGAGGGTCCCAAGGTCATCGACGACGACCGTCCTGCCGCGGAGTGGCTCGAGGACTGGGAGCGGTTGGTCGCGGCGCGCGCGGCGTTCGCCGAGCTCATCCGCGATGGATCCAGGCCGGATCTCGACATCCCCGAGGACGCACGTGGCGAGGACATCGACGTCCGTATGGGTGAGGTGTGGCTCGGCAAGTCGTCGTGCGACGTGCCGGAGGTGCTGGTCGATCCCTTCCCCAACGAGAGCTCAGAGGTCTGAGCCTCAGGCTCGAGCCTCGGCCTTCTTCTGCTGCTTGAAGGCGCGCACCTTGGCGAGGGAGTCGGCGTCGACGACATCGGCCACGGAGCGATATCCCCTACGGGAGTAGTCGCCGGCGACCTTGGTCCAGCCCGGCGGCTTGACCCCGAGCTGCTTGGCCAGGAGCGCGGTGAAGATCTTGGCCTTCTGCTCGCCGAATCCGGGCAGGGCTTCCAGCCGGGCGATCAGTGCTGCGCCGGTGCGCGCCTCGGTCCAGATGCGCGAGGTGTCGCCGTCATACTCATCGACGACCACACGGGCGAGGCCCTGCAACCGGCCCGCCATCGAGCGGCCATAGCGGTGGACCGCCGGCGGTGTCGCACACAGGTCGGCGAACGCCTCGGGGTCGGCCTCGGCGATCGCAGCAGGGTCGAGCGTCCCGAAGCGGTCGAGCACCTTGGCCGGACCGGCGAATGCACGCTCCATGGGAAATTGCTGGTCCAGCAGCATCCCGGCAAGCAGTGCGAATGAGTCGTTGGTCAGCACCTCGTCGGCGTGCTGATCCTGGGCGATCTGGATGGCCATGGGCTCATGGTGCCACCGGCAAGCCGGCGCCAGGAGGCCCTGGCCGTCAGGCGGGTGGGGCGGTGGCCGACAGCAGCACGGCCGGGAGCGTGCCACGCAGGAGGTCGAGATCGATCGGCCTGTTCTGCACCAGCGCCTCGCGCAACGCGGCCTCATAGGTGCCCATCAGGATCATCGCGAGGTGTCTCGAAGGGACGGTCGGCCGCAGGCCGAGGGCCGCGAGGACCGTCACCATGAACTCCTCGAAGTCGACCTCGACCTGCTTCCACATCGTGACGAACTCGCGCCCGACGGCGTCGTCGCGGACCCCGCGGAGCTGGAGCTCGGCGTGCACGAGATACCAGTCGCGGTCGGGCGGCTGCAGCAGGAGGAATCGGTCCATGATCACGGCGATCGCCTCTGCCACGCCCATCCCGGCGTATGACGCGGGATCGGCAGCCTCGCGCAGGGTGCTGAGCATGACCTCACGCTCACGGTCGAACAACGCGAAGACGAGCTCGTCCTTGCTGGCGAAGTTGGAGTAGAACGCGCCGCGGGTGAACCCTGCCTGGTCGCAGATGTGCTCGACGGAGGCGCCCTGGATGCCTTCGCTGGCCAGCACTTCGCGCGCGGCGTCGAGCAGGCGCTCGCGGGTCGCGGCACGGCGGCGCACGGCCGGGCGTTCGGGAGACTCCTCGACGGTCATCTCGTCCTCTCGTGTGACCTACACACCATACTCGATACATTGACGTACTGAATACAGAAACGTATCGTAATGGTGTGTCGACCTCTCTCTACTCGCTCGGTCGTTGGGCCTTCCGTCACCACCGCCGCGTCCTTGGCGCGTGGGTCGTGATCGTGGTCCTGGCAGGCACTGCCGCCCTCGGCCTGGGTTCGGGCACGAAGAACTCGTTCGACATCCCCGGCACGGAGTCCCAGGACGCGATCGACTCCCTCGGCCGTACGTTCCCCGAGCTCAGCGGCGCCTCCGCCTATCTGATCGTCGTGGCACCCGACGGGCAGAGCGTCGACGACTCCCGCACCCGCCAGCTCGTCGCGGATGCCATCAAGGGCATGAAGAAGGTCGCGAGCGTCACGGAGGTCGTGTCGCCATACTCCGACCGGATCGAGATCGGCATCTCGGACGACAAGCGGGCCGCGCAGGTGCAGGTGCAGTTCGACCGCGACCTGACGCTGGTCACAGACGCCGACCGTACCCAGCTGATCGACACGAGCGACGCCCTGCGGGATGCCGGCTATGAGGCATCGTTCGGTGGCGGCGTGTTCACCAACACCGGTCCGCAGCTGTCGATCATCGAGGTCATCGGCGTCGTGGTCGCCTTCATCGTGCTCTACCTGATGTTCCGCTCGCTGCGCGCCGCCGTCATCCCGATCGTCACGGCCTTGCTGGGCGTGATCGTCACGACGGCGCTGACGATCACCGCGACGGGCTTCATCACGATCTCGGCGACCGCTCCCCTGCTTGCGCTGATGATCGGCCTGGCAGTCGGCATCGACTACGCGCTGTTCATCGTTTCGCGACACCGGGAGCTGCTGGCCGACGGGCTCGAGCCTGAGGAGGCTGCGGCACGCTCGGTCGCCACCGCGGGATCGGCGGTCGTCTTCGCTGGCGTCACTGTCGTCATCGCCCTGCTCGGGCTCGCGATCGCACGCATCCCGTTCCTCACGATCATGGGTGCCGTGGCAGCCCTGTCGGTCGTCATCGCGGTGGCTGTTGCGCTGACAGTCCTGCCAGCGCTGCTCGGACGGGCCGGGCCCAAGCTGGCACCGAGCACAGACAATTCTCCGGGCGGCTTCTCCCGTCGCTGGGTCGAGATCGTCACGAAGTTCCCCCTCCTCGCGATCTCGATCGTCGTGATCGGACTGGGCGTGGCGACCATCCCCGCCCAGGATCTGCGCCTCGCGCTGCCGGACAACGGCACCGCGGCCGAGGGCAGCACCCAGCGGGAGGCCTACGACCTGGTCGATGAACACTTCGGTCCTGGCTACAACGGGCCGCTGCTGATCAGCATCGACATCATCTCCACGACCGACCCGGTCGGTGTCGTCGACGGCATCGAGGCCGACCTGCGACGGATGGACGGCGTCGAGGCGATCGGTCTGGCAACCCCCAACCGCACGGCCGACACCGGCATCATCCAGGTCATCCCGTCGTCGGGTGCGACCGACGAGCGTACGACCGACCTCGTGCGCGAGATCCGCGATCGTGAAGGCGAGTGGAAGCAGGAGTACGGCACCGACGTCTCGGTGACCGGTCTCACCGCCGGAGGCATCGATGTCTCGGACCGGCTGCAGGCCGCGCTGCTGCCGTTCGGACTGGTCGTCGTCGGACTGTCGGTGCTGCTCCTGATGGTCGTCTTCCGGTCGATCGTCGTCCCACTCAAGGCCACGCTCGGCTTCCTGCTGTCGACCGGGGCGTCATTCGGCGCGGTCGTCGCGGTGTTCCAGTGGGGCTGGCTCTCGTCGGTGGTGCACCTCGAGCAGACCGGTCCGCTGATCAGCTTCCTCCCGATCATCTTGATGGCGGTGCTGTTCGGCCTGTCGATGGACTACGAGGTCTTCCTGATGTCCCGCATGAAGGAGGAGTATGTCCGCACCGACGACCCGCATCGCGCGATCTCGGACGGCTTCGTCGGCAGCTCCCGCGTCGTGACCGCGGCGGCGGTGATCATGCTCGCGGTCTTCGCCGCGTTCGTGCCCGAGGGCGACCCCAGCATCAAGCCGATCGCGTTCGCCCTGGCGATCGGCGTCTTCGTCGACGCCTTCCTGATCCGTATGTTGTTCGCACCCGCCGTGCTCGAGCTCTTCGGTCGGCGCTCCTGGACCCTGCCCGCCTGGCTCGACGGCAAGCTGCCGCACGTCGACGTCGAGGGCGAGGGACTGCACCACCGGGTCCAGCTGCAGTCCTGGCCGCGGCCCGGATCGACCGCCGCGATCACCGCCGCCGGACTGACCACCGCCGGACCCGAGGGCACGATCTTCAACGACGTCTGGGTCGAGGTCGAGCCGGGCGACTGGCTCGTCGTGCACGGCCCGAGCGGCTCGGGCAAGACCGCCCTGTTGCTGACACTCGCGGGGCGGATGGCATTCGACACCGGTCGCCTCCGCGTCAACGGCCACCTCCTGCCGCAGGAGGCATCGCCGGTGCGCCATTCGGTGGCGCTCGCCGAGCTGACGGGTGTCAATGAACTCGAGGGCAACCTGACGATCGACCAGCACATCGCGGAGCGACTGTCGATCCGTTCGTTCGGGCTCTGGGTCTCCCGCAGCAGGCTGGCCCCCATCCTCCAGGAGCTCAACCATGCGCTCGAACGGGCGCACGACGAGGCCGGCCTGACATACGAACCGCTGCCCGGCTCAGCGGTCGTCTCGACCCTCACCCGGCTGCAGCGCAAGATGCTGGGCGTCGTGCTGGCCCTTGCCGAGGACCCCCGAATCGTGGTTGTCGACGATGTCGACGACCTGCGCGCAGCCGAGGACATCGAGCTGCTCTGGGCCGCCCTGGCCTGGCTGCTGGAAGACCGCGAGGTCACGCTCGTCGCCAGTGTCCAGTCGGCGTCCTCCGCCCCCCAACCGTCCAACCGGCTCCACCTCCTGGAGCTGGACACCACTCGCACCCTTCATGAGCTGATGATCTGATGATTCCCTCCCCGACACTCCCCTGGTTCGAGCTCGCGCGGTTCCGCCGCAGTCGCCTGACCCGGGCCGCCGTCATCGCCGTCATGCTGGTCCCGCTGTTCTACGGCGCCCTGTATGTCTGGGCAAACATCGATCCCGCCGGACGTCTCGACCACGTCAAGGCCGCCGTCGTCAACGAGGACCAGCTCGTCGAGATCAAGGGCACCGACGGCAAGAAGCAGCCCGTCGCGGTGGGCCGGCAGCTGGCCGGCAACCTGGTGAGCAACGACGACAAGGACAACTACGACTGGGTCCTGACCGATGCCAAGGATGCCCAGCAGGGCCTCGCCGACGGCGACTACAAGGCCGTCCTGACCATCCCAAAGAACCTCTCCAAGGCGGCGACCTCGACAGGCGGCGACCCGGCAGAGGCAGTACAGGGCAATCTTGACCTGCAGACCAATGACGCCGTCAACTATGTCAACGGGGCGATCGCGCAGACCATCCTCACGGCGGCCAAGGGGGCGCTCAACGCGCAGGTCACCGAGACGTATCTCGACAACGTCTATCTGAGCTTCTCCGACCTCAAGATGGCGCTGTCGGACGCGGCCGACGGCGCTGCCAAGCTCGCCGATGGTGCCGACAAGCTCGCGGGAGGTGCGGGTGATCTGTCGGAGGGTGCCAACACACTGGCCGATGGCAACCGTCGCCTCGCCGATGGCGCGTCACAGCTCGACTCCGGAGCGCAACGGCTGTCCAGCGGGCTGGGCCAGCTCAACAAGCGCACGGCTCCCCTGCCCGGCGCGACGCGGCAGCTGGCCGACGGATCGAAGCAGGTCGCGCAGGGAACCGCGCAGATCAACGACCTCGTGCAGGGCGTCACGTCCGGCATCAACGGATCGACTGACGACGCCAAGGCCCAGATCGACGCGGTCGCCGCGTCGCTCCGCACCCTCGCAGAGCAGTGCCGCGCCGCGGATCCAGCCCCGGCGAACTGCGACGACATCGCCGCGGCCGCTGATCGGGCTGCGGGGCTCTCCGGCGCCGTCGACGAAGTTGCGAATCAGGCCGATGGCTACGCAGGCCAGACCCAGAAGCTCGCTGACGGCGCCGCCAAGGTAGCAGCAGGCAACGCGAGGCTCGCGGGGGAGGTGCCCGCGCTCGTCGGCGCCATCGACCAGGCCGCGGGCGGCGCCCAGCGGCTCGCCGGCGCGACCGGCCAGCTCAGCGACGGAGCGGCCCAGGCCGCCACGGGCGCTGACCGGCTCGCCGCCGGCAGCAATCAGCTGTCCGACGGCGCCGACCAGCTCTCGGCCGGAGCACTCCGGCTGTTCAACGGGCTCGACGACGGAAGCGACAAGGTGCCGGACTATGACAAGTCCGAGCGTGAGCAGCTTGCCGAGACGGCCGCTACGCCGATCGAGAATGTCGCAGACCGGGTCAACCCGGTCAAGAACAACGGCGAGGCGCTCGCGCCCTACTTCGCGGCGCTCGCACTGTGGGTCGGCGCCATGGCGATCTATCTGCTTCTGCGCCCGCTCTCGGCTCGCGCGATCGCCTCAACGACTGGCAGCGTTCGCACCGCACTCGCGGGCTACGCGCCAGGCGTCGCGCTGTCGTTCGTGCAGGTCGTGCTGTTGATCGGGGTGTTGCAGGGCGTCCTCGGCATCAATCCCGCCAACCAGCTGTTGTTCATCGGCATCGCTCTGGCCACCGGTGCGGTGTTCACCGCGATCAACCAGATGCTCGTCGCGTTGTTGGGTGGAGCGGGTCGCTTCGTGGGGTTGGTCTTCGTGTGCCTCCAGCTGACGGCAGCCGGCGGGACATACCCGATCGAGACGGCTCCGCCATTTTTCAACGTCCTGCACGACCTGATGCCCATGACGTATTCCGTGCACGGATTCCGTGCTGCGACGGCCGGCGGTGGCGAGGGAGTCACGACCGACTTCCTGGCCTTGGCGCTGTTCACCGTGCTGGCCCTCTCGGTCACGGTGCTGGCGGCCCGACGACGGCAGACCGTCACGATGACGAGGCTGCACCCGACGCTGGTCGTGTAGGTCAGTCGCGGAAGGGGTCGGCGGCGGCCTGGATCGCGGCGACGTATGCCGGCCAGTCGGTGCCGCTCTCGCCGGTGTCAGAGCCGGCGCGGCCGTCGGCCAGCTCGCGGATGATCTCGGCGTGGCCTGCGTGCTGGGCGGTCTCGGCCACCATGCGGATGAGCAGGAAGCCGAGCGTCGTGACGCGCCCCTCCTCGGGCCAGTGCGGCACGCTCGCCGGGCTGTCGAGCTCCAGCACCGCGATGGTCTCGTCGCCGTGCGCGCACGCCCGTCGATAGAGCCTGAGGATCTCCTCGCTCGTCTCGCCTGCGGTCACCCACATGTCAGCGCCGTCCCAGACCGAACCGTCCTCGACCCACGGCAGCGTGTCCGGCGCCGGACGGCCCAGCGAGTCACCGAGATAGACGTGCTCGATCCCGATCAGGTGCTTGACCAACCCGAGGAGGTTGGTGCCGGTCGGCGTCATCGGGCGCCGCAGGTCGTACTCGCTGGCACCCTCCACGGCGCCGAGCAGTGCGGCCCGGCTCTGGTTGAGCTTGGCGTGCAGGTCGGCCTTGGTCGCGGTCATACGCCTCATCTTGCCGCCGACGTATGACAACGGCCCAGCCGCAGCGGCAGTCCAGGAGTTGCCACCAAGCGCGCTACGCTCTCGTGGTGGGGAACTTTTCAGTCACCGAGATCGTCATCATCGTGCTGCTGGTCGCAATCCCGATCGGCATAGTGCTGGTCGCCCTCCGCAACCGCTGACGCCGCAACAACCTGTCCGTGCACGGAGGGGCCGGTTCAATCGATCTCCAGCTGCCCGACACCATCAGGTGCGACACTCGTCCATGGCCTCACTGCCCCCATGGGGAACTCCACGTCGGCAGCCATGGCACCTTCGTCCGATCGCATGGCTGACCGGCGTCGGACTGATCACTGCCGGGGGCATCACAGTAGTCGTGCTCGTCGTGCTGCTGACTGCCCCGGACGACGACCGCTACTGGGTCTATCAGGCATCAGTCAATGAGGCCGTGTCCAAGCCGTGCGAGCAGATGCAGCTCGTCGGCGAAGACATCCCCTTCTATCTCACTCCCGAGGACGGGACTGCGACCGTTCGCCGATTCGTCGACGTCGGACGGGAGATTCCGGCTGCCATCGACGGTGTCGAGGGCGCAGATGCGGGCGCCCTCCGATGGCGCGACGATTGGAACCGCGTGCTCGCAGCTGTCGAGAGGTACGCGGACGACCTGGAGGCGGACGGCCAGGCGACCTACGTGTCACCGGAGGACGAGCAAGGCCAGCCCGTGACCATGTCCATGAGTTCTGCCTCGGACGTCCCGTGCGAACTCCCTACAGCCGTCCTTCTGCTCGATCAAGCCGATTCCGATGCGTACTGACGTCAGACCGCGCAGGCCGGCGCGGGCGGCAGCGGGGCCGGGGCCCCGAGCGACGGCATGCCGAGGCCGACCGAGCGGACCTCGGTCCTGCCCTGGCGCGACTCCCACGCGTCGCCCGCGGTCGTGCGCTTGAAGCTGACCGGCGCGTCGTCGCTGACCACGTGGTGCGGAGCGGCATACGTGATGCGCGCTTCGACCATGTCCCCCGGGCGTACGTCGTGAGGTCCGGGCACGAAGTGGACCAGCCGGTTGTCGCGGGCACGGCCCGTGAGGCGGTGGGTGGCGCCATCCTTCTTGCCCTCGTGGTCGGCGACGAGGAGCTCGACGGTGGTGCCGACGAGCCGCCTGCTCTCGTCCCACGCGACCTCGTTGACGACCTCGACCAGGCGCTCATACCGCTCCTGCACGACGGCCTTTGGGAGCTGGTCGGGCAGGTCGGCGGCCGGGGTGCCGGGGCGTTGGGAGTACTGGAAGGTGAACGCGCCGGCAAAGCGCGCTTTGCGGACGACCTCCATCGTCTCGAGGAAATCCTCCTCGGTCTCGCCCGGGAAGCCCACGATGATGTCGGTCGTGATCGCGGCCTCGGGCATCGCTGCACGGACGCGATCGATGATGCCGAGGTACTTTTCCTGCCGATAGGACCGGCGCATCGCCTTGAGCACCCGGTCGGAGCCGGACTGCAACGGCATGTGTAGCTGCGGCATGACGTTGGGCGTCTCGGCCATCGCCGCGATGACGTCGTCGGTGAAGTCCTTGGGGTGCGGGCTCGTGAAACGTACTCGCTCCAGACCCTTGATCTCGCCGCACGCACGCAGCAGCTTGGCGAACGCCTGTTTGTCGCCGAACTCAACGCCGTATGCATTGACGTTCTGGCCCAGCAGCGTCACCTCGACGACGCCGTCGGCAACCAGCGCCTCGATCTCGGCGAGGATGTCGCCGGGGCGGCGGTCCTTCTCCTTGCCGCGCAGGGCGGGGACGATGCAGAACGTGCAGGTGTTGTTGCAGCCGACGCTGATCGACACCCATGCGGCGAACACGGAGTCGCGCTTGGTCGGCAGCGTCGACGGGAAGACCTCGAGCGACTCGAGGATCTCGACCTGCGACTCCTCGGCGATGCGCGCCCGCTCGAGCAGGACCGGCAGCGAGCCGATGTTGTGGGTGCCGAAGACCACGTCGACGTACGGGGCTCGCGTGGTGATCGTCTCGCGATCCTTTTGCGCCAGACAACCGCCGACCGCGATCTGCATGCCCGGGTTGCGCGCCTTGACCGACGCGATGTGGCCGAGGTTGCCATAGAGTTTGTTGTCGGCGTTCTCCCGCACGGCGCACGTGTTGAACACGACGAGGTCCGGGGTGCCCTCGTTGGCCTTGCTGTAGCCCGCGGTCTCCAGCAGGCCCGACAGCCGCTCGCTGTCGTGCACGTTCATCTGGCAGCCGTAGGTGCGCACTTCGTAGGTCTTGGTCATGACGACTTGATTCTACGTGCCACGACCTTTAGGTTCATCATGCTCATCAGAGACCGACTTTTCGCTATCGCACTTGAAAAAGGGCTACGCGAAACGACCCTGACTTCCTACGAACGCTTGCTGGGACAGATGGGAATTCTGGACATGGAAGACCCGGCCGTCCAGCAGATGGTGTGTCCCGGATTTCGCGTGGTGCGGATTTCTTGGATTCTCATGCCACGGTGATGATGCGGTTGCGTTCGAATTCTATCGGGCTGAGCATGCCGAGCTGGCTGTGTCGGCGTTTGCGGTTGTGCCAGATCTCGAGGTAGTCGAACATCGCGTTGGCCAGCTCGATGCGGGTGTTCCACTTTGGCGGTCGAGCAGTTCGACCTGCATCCGCGACCAAAACGATTCGATCATAGAGTTGATGCTCCTATAGCTGTCAAGCAGCCAGGATGAGGTCAATTTTTTTTTTTTTTGGTTCGCGGAGGGGGCGCATGTGGGCCCAGATCTCGCGGGCGAGGAGGCGTTTGAGGCAGCGGATGATCTCGGCTTTGGTCTTGAAGCGCCCCAGGTTCCCCGCCGCATCCTTTTGAGTTGAAAGGATGAGCACATGCCCAAGAAGATCGATCCCGAGGTCCGGGCCAGAGCTGTTCGGCTGGTCAATGACCATCTCGGTGAGTACCCGTCATTGACCGCGGCTTCATCTGCGGTCGCCCGCCAGGTTGGTGTTGGCCGAGAAACCGTCCGCAGGTGGGTCGTGCAGGCCCAGATCGACGGCGGACACCGCGATGGCCTGAGCTCTGCGGAGCTGGCTGAGATCAAGAGGCTCAAGGCAGAGAATCGGCAGTTGCGTGAAGACGTTGCGATCTTGAAAGCAGCGACGACTTTCTTCGCGGGGGAACTCGACCCCCGCAACCGATGATGTCCGGATTCATCGACACCATGAGGTCGCAGGGTCACGCGGTCGAGTCGATCTGTCGGGTCCTGCGTCAGCAGGGCGTGCAGGTCGCCGCGAGAACCTACCGAGACTGGCGGATCGCTGTCCCAGCGGCGAGGACGATCAGCGACGCCCGTGTCGTTGACGCGGTGCGTGACATCGCCTGGAATGTGGCCGTCGATGCTGATGGTGTGGTGGTGCGCAAACTGGCCCCCGAGGGCTTGTATGGGCGCCGCAAGATGACCGCCTATCTGCGCCGCACCGTTATCGCGGATGCCTCCGCGGGGGCGGTTGACCGGGCGATGCGGACGCTGGGTTTGTCTGGTGTTCGCAGGGACAAGGGGATCCGGACCACGATCCCGGCCAAGGACGGAAAACGCGCCGGCGACCTGCTCGATCGTGACTTCACGGCCGCGGCTCCGAACCGCGTCTGGGTCACCGATTTCACGTATGTCAGGACGTGGGCAGGGTGGGTCTATGTCGCGTTCATCGTTGACGTCTTCGCCCAACGGATCGTGGCTTGGCACGCCTCGACGTCCAAGGAGACCGAACTCGTCATGATCCCGCTGCGGATGGCGCTGTGGCAGCGAGACCGCGACGGACACCCAATCACGGCCGGCGAACTGATCTGCCACGCCGACGCCGGAAGTCAATACACCAGCATCCGCTTCACCGAGCACCTCGCTCTGGAGGAGATTCGGCCCTCGATCGGATCGGTCGGCGACGCCTACGATAACGCCCTCATGGAGACGATCAACGGCCTCTACAAGGCCGAGTGCATCCGCACGACCGTCTTCCACGAAGGCCCCTACAAGACCATCGCCGACGTCGAGTACGCGACCGCCGGCTGGGTCGACTGGTACAACAACCGAAGGCTCCACTCGACCCTGGGAAACGTCCCACCCGCCGAGCTCGAGCAAGCCCACTACGCTGCTCTCAACCGAGAGCCGCAACCCGTATAGGAGCGGCAGAGAACCTAGGGCGCTTCAACGGCGACGTGGACGTGCTTGTGGGTGTCGACGCCGATCGTGACTCGACGGCGACGGGGATCATCAATCATGCTCATCAGTAGTTGCCTTCCACTTCGAACCGGACAGGTAACGACGCTGGCCGGCCGGGTGGACGGGACTGTGACGAGGCTGATTGCAGTCAGGCTCCTATGAGGTCACTGCCCGCCCGGCCAGCACCGAGGGTGCAGCGCCTCCAGGCGGACGACAGATCAACAGCCAGGACACCCAAACCGCGGGGTCAGTCGTAAGCAAGAGTCAGGCCACCTGAAGACAATCGACAGTCTCACAGTCGTAGCAGTCGCCGATGCTGCCCATCGAGGCCAGCAGGCCGGGGTCGCGTGCACGTCTGGTGAAGGCCCAAGAGCCGAATTGGACTCCGTGATCGGAGTGGATAATCGTCTTCGAGTCGGTGCCCTTGCCGAGCCGGCTGTCGATGGCCATTCCGAGCGCGTTCGTGACCAAGGCCGCCGTGGGCGATGAGTCGATGGACCAGCCAACGACTCGCCTGGAGTAGGCGTCCAGGATCGCGCAGCAGTAGATTTTGCCTTCCCGAGTCCGATGTTCTGTGATTCCTGTCTGCCGCCTCGGGAGTCACCCAGGTCGCACGATCGTGGCGACTTCGAATGACACAAGCGCAGCACGAACGACTATCGCCATATACGACCATCGCTCGCAACCCTTGTGACAGACTGTGCCACTCAGGTTACTCTCAGGATGGATTCATCGATGCTCGCTCATATCCGAGTCACCGCTATCGGCATTGCGCTGTTCGCCCTTCTCGCCGCATTACTGACCGTGGGCTCCAACACTGCGGAGGCGGTTGGAGAGAACTCCGGTGGCGTGTTCGTGCCGGTGACACCAGCACGAATCGCGGATACGACCACAGGAACCAATACTTCAGCCGTGCCCCTTGCATCCGGTGGGGTGCGGTCGATCAACGTGCTCGGGGTCGGCGGCATCCCGTCTACCGGGGTCGGCGCAGTCGTGCTCGATGTGGCCGGATCGTCTAACGCTGGCGCAGCCGTCTACGCCTACTCGGACGGGACGACGCGTGGCGGATCATTCCTTAAGATCGACGCCAACGACGGATGGGACTCCAACACAGTCATCGTCAAACCTGGTACCAACGGCAAGGTGGCGTTCTATAACTCGTACGGAAGCACTGACATCAATGTGGATGTTCAGGGCTACTTTACAGATGTGAGCGGCGAAGGTTCGCCGGGCGGGTTTGTGCCGATAACGCCTTCGCGCCTTGTTTCCACTGGTGCCGGAACGGGGATCACCGGGGGCGCTTTGAAGGGCGGAACTACCACTCACGTGCAGGTGGGCGGAGTCGGTGACATCCCGTCTAATGCCACCGCGATCTTCGGCAATGTTCGCGTCTACGATTCCTCGTACAGCGGCGGCGTGAAGTTGCTGCCATCCGAAGCAACAACCGGCACGTCAACCTCGCTCAACTTTGTGACAGACGAGTTCAACGACTCAGGTCTCTCGATGAAACTCGGCCCGGACGGCAAGATCAAGGTCATCATGTCCGGAACATTGACTCAGACAGCGCATTTGATTATCGACGTGCAGGGATACTTCACTCCTGACCCCGCGGGCGGGGGAAGTTACACACCGCTGACTGGACGGCGGATCTACAACTCCAGCGACACCGTTTCGATTCCAGCCAACGGATTGGTTGAAGTTCCCGTGGCCGGCTTGGCCGGGGTTCCAGACGATGGGACCGCAGGCTCGGTAGCAATGACCGTTATGGCGCTCAACTGGCATGCGACAGGCTCCGTCCGTGTGTTCAATCCTGACGAAGGGCCGACTGGCACGACCAATATCGCATTCACAGCGCCCTTCGATCGCGATGTTTCATCGACCTCAATTATCTCCCTCTCGAATGCCGGAGAGGTCGCCATTCAAAACCTCAGTGGCGGGGCGGTCGACATCATCCTTGACGCTCAGGGTTGGTTTAGCGACCCTGACATATATGAGCCGTACACCGGTGAAGAGGATGACCCCGAAACTTCGACGGACGAGCCGGAGATAGTCCCGTCCCCTGGAGATTGGGCGTCTTCCACCGAGGAGAATGGCGGGGACACCCACGTGTCGGAGGATGAGGGCTTTTCTATCGCGTCTGGCTGGTGGGACGGTCAGTGCGGCAGTAACTCAAGCACTTCAAACCGATACAGCATAGTTAAGACGTACAGTCGTGCCGTTGGCACCAGCCGCATGAAGGGCACCACCGTCAAAATGTACTGTGGGAGACACCCTGCAGGCGACGGAGAAGATGCATTCGGTTTGCGCCACGTACGCGCCGGGCATAAGGGGGACTTCCAAGAACTCGCCTCTTATGAAGGGCGAAATTGGGGCAACTGGATGCATTGGGCGCTTGGTTACGTCTTTAGCGATCCTGACCGCCGCACGGAGCAGAGTGCTACTCGGTTCTGCTACGAGAGAATCTTCTACTTCAAGAACGGCAACGAAACAATCAAGCGACGCGTGGTTGCGGTTCTAGGTAAGACAGGAGTCCGCATTATGACAACTTTCCCACGTAGGGCGGCGAGTACCTACCCGGCGTACTGCCGCGGCCCAGCCTTCTAACATGCCGATTTTCGATCAGAAGAGACTCGCACTGTGGGAGTCATTCGTTGACTACATCTCGCAGTTCGGTCCATGTACAGCCGATGCGTCGCTCGGAATTTCAGTTAAGGAATCGGACGGCACGACGGTCCTGCGAATCACAGATAGGGATCTCGCAGCGCAAAATGACCAGTATCAGCGAGAATGTGAGAGATATGGACGCTCCCCTGAGATGGACGGGCTGCTACCACAACCACTCTTGGACAACTTCTTCGAAACGTTCGGCTCGCAGTCTTCCGGAGTACACACATACTCAATCAAGGATCTGACCCTCGTGCCCGAGACGCGCAGTGAGATCCATAGAGCGTAGTGGTCTGCGCCAAGAAGCGAGGACCCTGACCATGTCAGTTGACTAAGTTTTCCTGCCGCGCATGAGCCATGGATTAGATCGTTGAACAGAGTGAAGTAGTCGTATCGTCCCGGAGCCTAATGGGAGCGCACCGGTCTCCATTTGCGGCAGTCTGGTGTCCGAGCCGCCATCGGGTGAGCACTGCAGGTTCCAGGCCCATTGAGGTCTAGGTCTAGATCGTGTCCCTGTTGGTTGGTGAGGAGGTCGCAGGGCTGGTGGGATGTCGTGCCCGTCACTGCGCGTGAGCACTGATCCATTAGGTTGCCTTGATCTTCTCCGCAGGCTCAGTCGGATTCGGCGGAAGGAGAAGGATGATGTTGTTCATCGGTGATGACTGGGCCGAGGCCCATCACGACATCGAGATCGAGGACGAGCAAGGCAAGGTTTTGGCCAGGAGACGTCTGCCCGAGGGGGTCGCTGGGATCGCGAAGCTGCACGAACTGGTCGCCGATCAACTCGACGATCGTGACGAACCGGACCGGGTGTTGGTCGGGATCGAGACCGACCGTGGTCCGTGGGTCCAGGCGTTGATCGCGGCTGGCTATGTGGTTTATCCGATCAACCCTCTGCAGGCAGCCCGCTATCGCGAACGCCATGGCACTTCGGGAGCAAAGTCGGACCCTGGTGATGCCCACGTTCTTGCTGAGCTCGTCCGGCTGGATCGTGACCATCACCGCCCTGTTGCCGGTGACACCGCGATCGCGGAGCAGGTCAAGATTGCCGCCCGGGCGCACCAGACAATGATCTGGACCAGGCAACGCACGGTGAACACGCTGCGCTCGATGCTGCGCGAGTTCTACCCAGCCGCACTGGTCACGTTTGAGAATCTCGCCGACAGGGACGCCCTGGCGGTTCTGGCGGCGGCACCGAGCCCGGAGCAAGGTGCCCGGCTCTCCGCGGCGAAGATCCAGACTCTGCTGCGCAAGGCGGGCCGGCAACGCAACCTGGCCACCCGGGCCGACCAGATCGTCACCGCGCTGCGTTCTGAGCAATTGCCTGCCCGGCCCGGCGTGGGTGACGCCTATGCGGCGAGCGTGTCGGCTTTGGTTGCGGTGATCACCGAAATGGTCACCCAAACGGCAGTTCTGGAGGAACAGGTGAAGGCGGGTTTTGGCCAGCACCCGGACGCTGAGATCTACCTGAGCCAACCCGGCCTCGGAGTGACCCTCGGAGCCCGGGTGCTCGCCGAGTTCGGTGACGATCCCGGCCGCTATGTCGATGCCCGGGGACGGAAAAACTACTCTGGCATGTCGCCGATCACCCGAGCATCGGGAACCAAACGCGTCGTGCTGGCCCGCTACGCCCGCAACAAACGACTGGCCGACGCGCTTTATCAGCAAGCCTTCTCAGCCTTAGGCTCATCGCCCGGGGCCCGCGCGCTCTACGACCGACATCGCGACCGCGGAGCAACCCACCACCAAGCGCTCCGCGCCCTCGCGAACCGCCTCGTCGGCATCCTCCACGGCTGCCTGACCCACCACACCAGCTACGACGAGACCATCGCCTGGCCCACCGCCGAACCAATCGCCGCTTGACGTCTTCCACCCGTGGGATGTCTAGACCGGTCCGATCTCAAGCATTCCGTCGTTTCATGTAATCAAGGGCTAATCATTTGAATAGTCCGAGTTGCTGCATGGAGTCCGTCTCGGTATGTGGCACTACGCGAAGGTCCCTAGCGTTGTAGAGCCAGTTGATATTTCCCTCGCGCTCAAGTGAGCCTGAGATCCTGATGCGCGCGTCACGTCGGTGCGCCTCAAGTGCTTGCTGATATTCATCGGCGCTGAGTCGAACTCGCGCCATCCGCGCGTCCGCTCCATCTTCAACGAGTAGACGGATCACGTGCGCTGGGTCGTCGGAACTGTGACTTAGGAATGTGACTTCGCCAAGAAGAGTCACCTCCCGCGGTTCGGGATCTTCGGCGAAGACTGTTGCGACGTGGCCCAAGACCTGGGATTCCTCCGAGGTCAAGTGGAAGGTTTTCGGCGGGATTTCCGGAGATCCATCGAATGCGTGCCGGACGATCTCAACGCCCGCGTCTCCGTTGGACGAGAGTTCAGCCAACGCTTTCGTGAGTTCGTACGACACACCCTCATCCACCAACTCCTCGAATACTTCGATCCGAGGCGCCTTGCGGTACTCGTCAAGCCCGCCACGGACGGCCTCAAGTGCTCGCTCGAACACATCGATGATGTCTCGCCCAGAGCGCGTCTCCGTGTCTCTGGGCTTCGACAAAGCCGCGTCCTCAGATTTCTTGGTGAGGTGAAAACGCCTACCGGCCGGAGTGTGAGCCGTGACGACGAAACTGCCGATCTCCGTCTGCCCCATAAGACTCTGCTCCAAGAAGTTCTTGGCGACGAAGGCACTGGCGTTGCCGTGGTATTTGCGCGGCTCTCGTGCAGCCTTTGCGGCAGCGACGAGGGTGGCTCGTGCAGCGCCATACAGCCGCTCGCCCTCCTCCCAACCAATCAAGCCTGCGTCGAACGGCGTCTCCTTGAGCCACTGCGTGGAGTCCAAAGATGCCCTGCTGCGCAGGATGAACAACTCGTCTGCCTGTCGCGCGGACTCGCCGTAGGTACGAAGCACCTGCGACTTGGCACGTTGGAGGAGCGCCCCGAAGTCGCCTCTGTTCGGATCCAGCGGAACGACCACTTCAAGATCGTCGGTCGGGTCATCCTCCGGCCGCCACACCTCATACAGGCCATCTCGCGCAGCAACCCTCGCCCAAGCGAAGTGTCGAAGGAGAGCCGTAACGGACCTGCTCTGCTCTTCGAGGCTCAACTCGGAAGGACTAGTCACGGCGCACCTCCTTGGCCAATCCGCTCCATCATCGCGCAGAGCGAATGATCATCGAAGATGTTCGTCTTCGGGGCGTGGATAGTCACGGTCTTCGAGTCAGTGTCAGGACTTCCAGCAAGGTTCACCCAGTACGCGCAGTGCCGCAGCGAAAGTTCGTCGTGACTCGATAGCACCCATCCATCCATTTCGGATGGTAGCGCGAGGATCACCACAATTTTTGCGATCGTTGGGTCGAATACGCGGAAGTAGTCGTAGCGGTCGCGGCGAATCTGCGCACCCACTTGCTCCTCGCCGATCCTGCTCGGTGAAGAGGTGGCCTTCAACTGAACTTCGAGGCGAGCGACTCCATCACCCTGGTGTACTTCTGCCCTGTGAGTCAGGTTGAGATCGACACCCTCATCGATCTCCGGCCTACCCGCGATGACACATCCTGATGCCGCAACTACGGCTCTAACGAAGCCATCTTGAAACGCTTCCTTGAGGTCCGTGATGCGACGGGGTGAGCCGCGAAGGGGAGCCTCGGGACCCGTCGTCACTGCGCCCCCGTCCGATCATTAGGGTCACCCTGAGTCGATCAGCCCTAATGCGTCCGGACGCTAGCAGAAGTTCGGTCTACACGACGGGATTCCGACGCAGTTGACTCTTCCCATGAATCCGCAGGATGTTACGTGGGACTCAGGATCTATACAGCCGCTCGCTGTCGTGCACGTTCATCTGGCAGCCGTAGGTGCGCACTTCGTAGGTCTTGGTCATGACTGGTCAAGGATACGTGCGTCAACGCGGGTGCTGGTCGAGCGCCTGTGCCGGGGTTTCGATACGCGTCCCGCTGCGCTCGCCCGCAGGGGCGGTCGGTTTCGCCCGCGTCGGACAGGGGTATGCCCCAAGATGAGCTCGAGCATCTCGAGTTCGGTGACATCCACGGAGAGGCACATCATGTCCAGCAACGAGCCGCTCGATCCCCCTCACGAGCCCACGAAGAACCTCGGCGACACCCGCAACCCCGGTGCTACCCAGAACGTCGGCAACACCGGCGGGACCGGCAACACCGGCGGGGCCCGCAACACCGGCGGGGCCCGCAACACCGGGGGCGCTCGCGACTTCGGCGACCTGCGCGTCTCGACGGGCTCACAGTCCGCCTATCTCACCGTCGAGATGATCCTGTATGTGCTGGCCGTCCTCGGCATCTTCGTGACGTCGGCGATCATCGACGAGGACAACGGCTCTGGCTTCACCGCCTCCGAGGCCTGGTTCTACGTCACGCTGCTGACCGTCGGCTTCCTCATCAGCCGTGGCCTGGCCAAGATCAACACTCGCGGCGGGGACAACACCCGCGTCCTCTAGCCGTTGACAGGCAAATGCCCCGCTCACCTGAAAGAGGTGAGCGGGGCATTTCGCATGGATCAGCGCCAGAATATCGCGACGATCACAGCCGTGCCGACGGCCGAGATCGCAAGCGATCCGAGGCACCCGAGCCGGTTGCTGAAGAAGAACACGGCGCTAGCCGATCAGGCGCTTCGCGAAGCCCTTGTGGACTTCGGACGCACGCTCCTGCTCGCCGGCGAACGCGCTGATGACCACGACAGCACCGGTCAGGGCGGGGATGGCCCACTGCAACACGTCGAGCTGCTTCTGAGCGGCCGCGACCTCAGCCGGCGTCCCGCCGGACGGCTTCGTGCCGGCGGCGACGGGCACGGCCTGATACTCCGAGACCCTCTGCCCGAGGATGCGGGCATACGCCGTCGCGCCCAGGGCGGCCGCGGTCAGAGCGGTCTTCGCGACCACCATGGTCGCCACACCCTGCTGACCCTGGATCCGGGCGGTGTTGCCCTTGATCTGGCCCAGGCTGCCGATCACGTGAGCGCCAATCGCGGCTGCATTGACCGGAGTCCAGCGATCCCATCCGGCGTTGGCGACGGCACCGCGCGCCGACGGGTCAGCTGCCTCGGCAGTGGCGGGGTTGAGCGACACTGCGTTTGCCAGTGTGCCGCCGAACCAGGCCGAGAGGCCGAGGTCGTGAAGTGAGCGGGAAATGGTGTTGCGGGCCATCGAGTACTCCTGAATGAGGGGGGACAACAGGAGTACCCGTGGGGTCAGAGAGACAAACACGCCGCGCCTGCGACCTGCGTCACCGAAAGCTGGTCAGGTCGCACGCTTCGGCGTGACCCAGAGGTGGATCGTGCCCGCGACCGTGACGGTGCCGTCGGACGTGACTGCCTTGACCTTGATCGGCACGTCCGGGCCCCCGGCCCAGTCGGCCTCGGTGCTCTCGGCAGTGCAGGTCAGTGCGGTCGTCGACTTGGCGAGATAGCTGACCTCCATGCCCTTGGGCAGCCAGCGCATGTCATCGGGGCAGGTGGCTTCGGCCAGCAGCCCCATCGCCGCCTCCAGCCCGTTGCACGCCGCGATCGCGTGGATCGTGCCGATGTGGTTCTTGACCGATCGACGCTTGGGGATCTTGATCTGGCCGAGGTGCGGCTTCATCTCCTGCACCTCGAGGTGGATCGACGCGAAGTAGGGCGCCTTCTGGCTGAACGCTACGGAGAACAGCCGTTTGCCCTGGGGCAGCGCGGTGAACTTCTTGTACAGGGCGAGAGTCGAGGACATGGCCTCATGTTACCGAAAGGTAACCCGCGTGACGGGGACGAGACTCAGATCACGGCGGCGCGCAGACAGAGTACGTCCGGGAGGTTGTCGCGGATCTCGGCCCACGTGCCGCCCTCGTCGTTGCTGGCCCAGACTGCGCCGTGTCGCGTGCCGACATAGAGGCCGGCGGTCTCGGCGCTGTCGCACACAAACGCGTCGCGAAGCACTGCGGTGTAGGCCTCGGTGGGCAACCCCGGCCCGGTCTCCTCCCACGTCTCCCCCGCGTCCGACGAGCGCCACACCGCAGGCTTGCCCGACGGTGGGAACCGCTCGATGTCGGCCACGAGTGGGAAGACATAGATCGTGCAGGGCTTGTGGGGATGGGCGACGATCGGGAAGCCGAAATCGGATGGGAGCCCATCGGCGATCGATTGCCACGAGCGCCCCGCGTCATCGGATCGGAAAACTCCCCCGTGGTTCTGGGCATACATGCGGTCCGGGTCGCCGGCATCGACGGCAAGCTTGTGGACGCACTGGCCGTACTCGGGCGTATCGCCCGGGAGGAAGTCCGCACCGATACCGCGGTTGAAGGGCGACCAGCTGTCGCCGCCGTCCTCGGTCCGATAGACCCCGCCTGTCGACATCGCGATCGTGACGGTGTCGGGGTCGGTGGGGTGGGGCACGACGGTATGGACCGCCTGGCCACCGCCTCCGGGCTGCCACGTGGGTCGGTGTGGGTGGTCCCACAGGCTGCGCACGATCTGGAAGGTCTCACCGCGATCAGTCGAGCGGAACACCGCAGACGGCTCAGTTCCGGCGTAGATGACGCCGTCCTGGCCTTCCGGCGCCGGGCGCAGCTGCCAGACCCGCTCGAGCGACGCTCCGGTGTCCTCGGGGAAGCGCACCGCTCCACCTTTGGTCTCGTCCCACGTGCGCCCCAGGTCGTCGGAGCGGAACACCTGTGGACCCCAGTGCGGGCTCGTCGCGCCGACCAGCAAGCGAGTGGACCCGCCGCGGCAGTCGATCGCGGCGGAATAGATCTCCTCCATCGGGAACTGCGGCTTGTCCCAGGTCCAGGACGCACGATCACCGTCGGACCGGCCGATGAACAGGCCCTTGCGGGTGCCTGCCAGCAGGACTGTGTCACTCATCTCGTACCGCCTCCGCGCGTATTCCTAACAGGAACAGTACGCTAGGTCCGTGACCACCCAGCTGTCAACGACTTCATATGCCCTGCTCGGGCTCCTGGTCTTCGACAGCGCGACGTCACAGACCGGTCTCACCGGATACGAGCTCAAGCAGCGAGCCGACCGAACGCTGCGGTTCTATTGGGTCTCCCCCGCGATGAGCCAGATCTACACCGAGCTCGAGCGCCTGAGCCGCAGCGGTTTCGTCGAGGGTGTCGACGACAACGCCGGCAAGCGCACGACCCGACGGTTCCGCATCACGACCGCGGGGCGTACGTCCTTGACGGACTGGCTCCACACGTCCGAGCAGGACTTCCCGATCCTCAAGCACCCGATCGCCCTGCGACTGCTGATGGGCAGCCTCATGGGACCGGGCGAGGTCGAGTCGATGCTCGACGGCTACGTGGAGGCGTTGGCCGAGCGCCGCAAGGAGCTGGAGGCGGTGCGGGAGCTGCTCGGCGACAACGAAGCCGTGGCGTACCCGGCACGGGTCGCCGACTGGGGCCTTGCCTACTACGACAGCGAGGCCGAGATCGTCGAGAAGCTGCGCCGGACGCTGTAGTCCTGTCTGAAACTGTCGGACGTCATCACACCCGTAGTGTGTACGGCAGACCCGTGATGACGTCCCGCCACGGTCACCTGCTGTCGAGTGCCTGAGCCTCGGCGCCGACCTCTTGGCGGACCACCTCGAACGCCAGGCCCGGCGCATAGCCCTTGCGGGCCAGCATGCCGGTGAGCCGGCGGATCTTGATGGTGTCGTCGAAGCGGGACATCGACCTGAGCCTGGCCTGGACGAGCCGGTGGGCCGCCGCGACCTCAGCCTCGGGATCGAGCTCGGCGAGGACCTCCTTGGAGATCTCGTCATCGACGCCTTTGCGGCGCAGCTCCATCGCCAGCGCCCTTGACGAGAGTCCCTTGCCCCGCTGCCGGGCCTGGACCCACGATCGCGCGAAGTCCTCGTCGTCGATCAACCCAGCGTCTTCGAACTTGGCCAGCGTCGCATTCACGACCTCCTCAGGCACCTGCTTCTTGACCAGTGCCTGAGCGAGGTCGCTGCGGCTGTGCGCGCGCTCACTGAGCTTGCGCACGACGATCTCCTTGGCGAAGCTCGCGACCTCGGCCGGACTCATCTCCTCCACGGGAGTCCGCGGCATGGGTCAGAACTCGATGTCGCTCGGCGGCACCTCGACGACCTCGAGCGCTGGCTTGTCGGCCTGTGCACCGATGCCCATGTGCTCGAAGATGCGCTTCTCGAGCTCGTTGGCCAGATCGGGGTTGTCCTTGAGGAACTGGCGGGACTTCTCCTTGCCCTGGCCCAGCTGATCGCCGTCGTAGGTGTACCAGGCGCCGGCCTTGCGGACGAGTCCTGCGTCGACGCCGACGTCGATCAGGCTGCCCTCGCGGCTGATGCCGTGGCCGTACATGATGTCGAACTCGGCCTGCTTGAACGGCGGGGCGAGCTTGTTCTTGACGACCTTGATGCGGGTGCGGTTGCCGACCATGTCGGTGCCGTCCTTGAGCGTCTCGATACGCCGGACGTCGAGCCGGACCGAGGCGTAGAACTTGAGCGCCTTGCCGCCGGTCGTGGTCTCGGGCGAGCCGAACATGACGCCGATCTTTTCGCGGAGCTGGTTGATGAAGATCGCCGTGGTGCCCGAGCCGTTGATGGCGCCGGTCATCTTGCGCAACGCCTGGCTCATCAGCCGAGCCTGCAGACCCACATGGCTGTCGCCCATCTCGCCGTCGATCTCGGCCCGGGGCACAAGCGCCGCCACGGAGTCGATCACGATGATGTCGAGCGCACCGGAGCGGATCAGCATGTCCGCGATCTCGAGGGCCTGCTCACCGCTGTCGGGCTGGGAGATCAGGAGTGCGTCGGTGTCGACGCCGAGCCGCTTGGCGTATTCGGGGTCGAGCGCGTGCTCGGCATCGATGAAGGCTGCGACGCCACCGGCCTTTTGCGCGTTGGCCACCGCGTGGAGGGCGACCGTCGTCTTGCCCGAGGACTCCGGGCCGTAGATCTCGACGACTCGTCCGCGGGGCAGCCCGCCGATGCCGAGGGCCACGTCCAGCGCGGTCGCACCGGTGGGGATGACTTCGATCGGCGCACGGGCCTGGTCGCCCAGTCGCATGACGGCACCCTTGCCGTGGGCGCGGTCGATCTGGGCCATTGCATTCTCGAGGGACTTGTCCTTGTCCTTGGAGGTGGCGAGGGAACTGTTGGGCTGTGCCATGGGGGCTTTCCGTTTCTGCTCGTGGGCGGCGGGTCATCGACGACGCTAGAAGGACCCTCAGACATATGTGGGCCTCGTCGACCCGCCTGTGGATGTCGTCCTTCGAACGTCCAACCTGTGCACGAGATTACCCGAACATCTGTTCGACGCCCCGCGACACGCCGAGACCGAAACGTTCGCGGCTCACAGCGCCGTCCGAGGCGGTGTCAGCGGTCGGCGGCGGGGAGCTGGAGGTTGGTGTGCACGGCGCGCCACACGGTCTTGGGGTCCTCCCCCCCGTCGAGGGCCTCGCATGCGGTGCGGCCATCGAGCTCACGCATCACGTGGCTGTCGGCCCACACCCGTGAGTATGCGCGGCCGAACTGCTGCTCCATACGGAGCCAGAACTCGCTGTGCTTCACGCAGCGAGGTCAGGCCGCCGAGGCGGAGACGTCACCCGGCGCGATGGAGGAGATGCTGGCGATGTGGGCCTCAGCGGCTTCTTCGACCTCGAGCAGCGAGCCGACATCCAGCAGAACCTTGGAGAGCGGGACCTCCAGAGCCGAGGCAAGTGCTGCCAACAGCTCGGAGCTGGCTTCTTTTTGTCCTCGTTCGACCTCGGAGATGTAGCCGAGGCTGACCCTGGCCTTGCCCGAGACATCACGCAGCGTGAGGCCCTGGGACATGCGGCGCGCGCGGAGCACCTCGCCGACGAGCTGACGCATCGCGGTCATCGGGTGCCTCCGTCCTGGTGTGCCATGTGTGTCTCAACCCTCAGTGGATCGAGATTCTTCCCTCAGCCTACCGACCAGCCACGACAACAGCGCGTCGACCGTCTCCCTGCGGATCGTGTCGCGGTCTCCGGCCAGGTCCAGCTGCGCCGTCCAGACCTCGTCCGGACCGGCGGCGGCGACGTGAACGGTCCCCGCACGATGGCCCTCGCTCGGATCCGGTCCAGCCACCCCGGTGGTCGAGAGGCCGTATGTGGCCCCGAGCCGCTCCCGCACGCCGACGGCCATCTGGACCGCGACCTCTGAGGCCACCGTGCCGTGCTCCGCGATCAGGGCCGCGTCGACGCCGAGCAGCTGGGTCTTGAGCTCCGGCGCATACGCGACGACGCCTCCTCGGACCACGTCGGAGGCTCCGGGCACGCTGACGAGCGTGGCGCACAGCAATCCGCCCGTGAGCGACTCCGCCACGGCGACCGTCGCATACGCCGATCGCAGCGCGGTAACCGCATCGACGGCCAGGGTCACTGCTGGGCCGCTGCCTTCGACTCGCGGCGCAGGGTGCGTGCGTCGCGGACATACTCCACAGCGGTGCTGAGCGTGATCGCGAGGGCGCCGGCCATGACGACGTGGGTCACCCAGATCATGATGTCGCTCGGGGTGTCCTTCCAGTCGCTCGGCGCGTTGTTCCACAGATCGAACGGCAGCAGATAGCCCGCGATGGCGACCGCCTGCAACGTCGTCTTGATCTTGCCGCCCTGACCGGCTGGCATGACGCCGTACTTCTTGACCGCGAAACGCATGAGGGTGATGCCCCACTCGCGCACCAGGATGATGATCGCGACGGGCCAGAAGATCGGGTGGATGATCGCGATCCCGACGAACGCCATACCGGTGAGTGCCTTGTCGGCGATCGGATCGGCGAGCTTGCCGAAGTTGGTGACCAGATCGTGCTTGCGCGCGAGGTCGCCATCGATCTTGTCGGTGATCATCAGCAGGATGAAAGCAACCGACGCTGCGATGCGGTAGTCGACCGATTCCCCACCGTCGGTCAACAGGAGCCACCCGAAGAGCGGTACGCCGGCGATGCGCAGCACCGTCAGTGCGTTCGCGATGTTCAGATTGCTCGGCGCCTCTGCCGCTGCCATGGGACCCTCTCGGTGGCGTGAAACCAACGCCTCAGTATGCGGCAGCGGAGCGGCGGCGCGCCAACTGGACCTCCGCCTCACCCGGTGAGACGGTCGTTGCCAAGCCCAGCGGCGAGGTGTAGAACTTGGTTCCGTCGTGGCTCACGACCTTGACCCGGGGGTCGTGGCGGATGCCGGCGCGGCGCTCGACCTTGATCTCGCCCATCTCGCTCCAGAGCAGACCGACCCAGCCCTCCCGAGCTCGCATGCGTACGCCGTGGTCGTCCGCGACGAACAGGGGCGTCCGCGCGTCACGGAGACCGAGCAGGTGCACCAACCCGATCAGGACCAGTCCTGCCGCAGGGGCCCCCAGGATCAGGTCCGATCGGTCGAAGGCGAGCCAGCCGAAGCCGGCCGCAAGGACGAAGCACACGATCGCGAGCAACAGGTACAGGCTCGTACGCCGGCGGATCTCGAACGCTTCAGCCATCGGGCTAGCCGCTCTGGATGCTGGCAAGAACTTGCTCGAGGTCGTCGGCCTTGACCAGGACGTCGCGTGCCTTGGACCCCTCGCTGGGACCCACGATGCCGCGACTCTCCAGGATGTCCATCAGACGCCCGGCCTTGGCGAAGCCGACCCGCAGCTTGCGCTGCAGCATCGAGGTCGAGCCGAACTGGGTCGCGACACACAGCTCGATCGCCTGCAGCACGAGGTCCATGTCGTCGCCGATGTCGTCATCGACCTCGCGCCGGGCCGCCACGGGCGCCGTCACGTCCTCGCGATAGGTCGGCTGCAGCTGCGTCTTGCAGTGCTCGACGATCGTGTGGATCTCGGCCTCGGTGATCCAGGCTCCCTGCATGCGCATCGACTTGTTGGCGCCCATGGGCAGGAACAGTCCGTCGCCCTGACCCACGAGCTTCTCGGCTCCGGGCTGGTCGAGGATCACTCGGCTGTCGGTGACCGACGAGGTCGCGAACGCCAGGCGGCTCGGCACGTTGGCCTTGATCAAACCTGTGACGACGTCGACGCTCGGTCGCTGCGTGGCGAGCACCAGGTGGATACCGGCGGCTCTTGCGAGCTGGGTGATCCGGACGATGGAGTCCTCGACGTCCCGCGGGGCAACCATCATGAGATCGGCGAGCTCGTCGACGACCACCAGGAGGTAGGGGTAGGGGGCCAGGACCCGCTCGCTGCCGGCTGGCAGGCGTACCTTGCCCGCACGAACCGCCTTGTTGAAGTCATCGATGTGGCGAAAGCCGAAGTTGGCCAGGTCGTCATAGCGCATGTCCATCTCGCGCACGACCCACTGCAACGCCTCAGCGGCCTTCTTGGGGTTCGTGATGATCGGAGTGATGAGGTGCGGGACCCCTTCGTATGCCGTGAGCTCGACCCGCTTGGGGTCGACCAGGATCATGCGGACCTCTTCGGGCGTTGACCGCATGAGGATCGAGGCGATCATCGAGTTGACGAACGACGACTTGCCCGAGCCGGTCGCGCCGGCGACGAGCAGGTGCGGCATCTTGGCGAGGTTGGCCACGACGTAGCCGCCCTCGACGTCCTTGCCCAGGCCGATCACCATCGGGTGATGATCGCTGCGCGCCTTGGCCGAGCGAAGCACGTCGCCGAGCGACACCATCTCCTTGTCGATGTTGGGGATCTCGACACCGATCGCGGACTTGCCCGGGATCGGCGAGAGGATGCGGACCTCGTTGGACGCCACTGCGTAGGAGATGTTCTTGGACAGCGCAGTGACCTTCTCGACCTTGACCGCTGGGCCGAGCTCGACCTCGTAGCGGGTCACGGTCGGTCCACGGGTGTAACCCGTGACGGTCGCGTCGATCTGGAACTGCTCGAGAACCTCGGTCAGTCGCTCGACGACCTCGTCGGACGCCTTGGAGCGCGCCTTGTGCGGCGAGCCCTCCCGCAGCGCGGCGCTGTCGGGCAGCACATAGACGACGTCACCGGTGAGGGCGAGCTGCTCGGCACGGGCCGGGATCGGCTCGATCGGCGGCCGCTCGACCGCACTCGGCTCGTCGTCGTCTTCCACGTCGAAGACCCGGACGGAGACCTGCCGATCCTCATCGGGGCCGTCGACCAGCGGGTTCTCGAACGGCTTCTCGTCGGTGGCGACCGCGGTCCGCGGATGCTTGCGCTTCTTGGGCTCTTCGGCCGGGGTGTCGTCCTTCGCGCGCCCCAGCGCCTGGTCACGCAGCTCCCGTAGACGCATCGGGACGGCGTAGAGCGGGGTGCTGGTCACGATCAGCAGGCCGAAGACAGCCACCAGGACCAGCAGGGGCGCGACGACGTACGCACTCTTGAGCAGGTCGATCGGGATCGCGGAGAACAGGAAGCCGATCGCCCCACCGGCCTCGCGCATCGCGTCGGGATCGGGGTCGCTGGGACGCGGCACGTCGTGTGCCAGGTGGACGAGGCCCAGGATGCCGCCGCAGATCGACGCCCAGCCGATGACCTGTCGTCCGGCCGGGCCGCTCGCATCGGGGTGGCGCAGGGTGCGCCAGGCCACCACGACGAGCAGGATCGGCACAGCCCACGCGAGGATGCCGACGGATCCGGCGGTCACGTCCCGGATCACGCTGCCGATGACGCCGGGTATGTCACCCCAGACCGCAGCAGACACCACGATCGCCAGACCAAGGATGCCAAAGCCCACCCCGTCGCGACGTTGCTCGGGCTCCAGGTCCTTGGCGCTGTGGCCGATGCTGCGGGCAATCGCACCGACGACGCCGGCCAGACCAAGCCACATGGCGGTCGAGCCGCGCAGGAGGGCTGAGATGACAGCAGCAATCGGACCAGGTCCCGAACGGCGCGCTGCGGGTTTGCGAGCTGCGGGCTTGCGGGCCTGTGGCTTGCGTTTCGCTGCGGGCTTCTTGCGGGCCTGGCTGCCGGACGGCCGCTTGCGCGGCGGGGCAGACGGTAGGGTCGCCATGGGCAAAGGCGAAATCACCAGTCGTAGGTTTCGGGGTTACCACGCGGGGGAGTTCAAATCCTGGTTTCGCGGGCTAGAAGTGGGCCAATCGCGATCCGGGGTCCTCCCCGACCGGCAGCCAGCTGCCCCGAGCCCGGGCGCGGGCAAGGACGAGGCTCACGATCCGCGGGTCGGGCGGCCCCCCGTCGAGCAGGGGGCCGGTCACGACATCGGCACCGGCCGCGACGATGTCGTCGTGCACGGAGCCCGGCGTCAACAGATAGGTCGAGACCACCACCCGCCGCCCGTATGCCCGAGCGACGTCCAGGGCGTCCGCGAGGGCCGGATCGGTGCCCCCGAGCGTGCCGACATGCACACGACCACCCCACACCGCGCTGAGCAGGCGGGCCGCCTTGCCGACATCGGCCACCGCGCGATCGTCGGTCGCGACGACGTCGGCAGCGAGCACGATCGTGTCGTCCGACCGGGCACCCGCCTCGAAGAGCCGGCGCACGCCGACCTCCGCGAGCACCCAGTCCGGCCCGAGGGGCGCGTTCACCGTGACAGCCGGGTCTGACGATAAGGCCTGCACGATGTGGGTACCGACCTGCTGGTCGTATGCCAGCATCAGCGGCACCACGGAGCGCGGGCCCGACGTCTCGGCGACCATGCGAGCGAGGGAGGGCTCCTGCACGTCGACGAGTGCGTCGACGACCTCGAGGTTGCGCGCCTCACGGCGTACCGCGTTGACCAGGCCAGCGATCGCGCCCCGCCCGCGTGCGCTCTCCGCACTGTGAGCGCACAGGATCAGGGTGCGGTTCACACCCACCGCCGGCCGCCGACCACGAATCCCGAGCAGTCCGTGGTTTGCGATGCGCCGCATCGGTGCGCCTCCGCCGTTGCGTAAACGGCGGAGGCTCCCGAATCTGCGGTGCGGGGACTACCGCGGTGCGATCTCGAGGCGCCGGCGCGATTCATACCCCACCTCTGGATAGTCGACGAGGGTTTCCCCACCAGCACCTCTAGCCTCGATGGCACCTGTTTCGCGGCGGTTAACGCACATGACGTGCTTCAGTTACATCTCCGCCGCCCCGGCTCAGCGGGGAGTCGAGCAGGTCGGCGGCCTCGGCGAAGCGATCGAGAACCAGCGAGACCAGCTGGGGCTCGACCTCGCTGCCATCGAGCAGCGGCCGGGTCACGGCGTCCGCCCCACAACCGAGCAGTCGGTCATAGAAGTGGCCCGGAGCCATGAGATAGGCCGCGACCACGACCCGGCGCCCGGTGCGCGAAGCACCCTGGACGATCTCCTCGATGGGGGTGCCCGCCCCTCCCACGTGGCCGACCGGCACGGGCGAGCCCCACCGCGAACCCAAGCTCCGAGCTGCGGCATCGACGCTCCGCAATGCTCGCTCGTCGGTCGATCCCGCCACGCCCAGGACGATGACATCCTCTTTCGTCGCTCCGGCCGCGGCCAGACGAGTCAGCAGCACGTCGGTCAGGCGCCGATCAGGACCGAGGGTCCGGGCCGCGACCGCCGACGGGCGGTCGACCGCCCGGTGGATGTCGACGTGGACGTGGAAGCCCGGGGCCAGCAGCAGCGGGACGACCACGGCGCGCCTGTCGAGCGACTCGACGACACGCCCGACCGAAGGCTCCTGGACGTCGACGAATGCCTCCCGGACGTCGAGGCACGGCGAGGCCTGCCGAACCGCATCGACCAGTCCGGTGACGGCCGTGCGCGCTGCAGCGACGCCGGTCCCGTGACTCGTGGCCACCAGCGAGATCGTCATGGGCCGGCCTCCTCGAGCGCGAGTCGATAGCCACGCTTGACGACGGTCTGGACGATGGGGCGGCCGATCGCCTCGCGCAGGCGCGCGACGGCGACCTCGGCAGAGTGCGGATCGCCGGACTCACCCGGCAGCACCGCCAGGAGCTCCTCGCGGGACCGGACCGAGCCAGGTTCGCTCGCCAGCGCCCGGAGGATCGCGAGCCCGCTCGGCGACACCGGCAGGACTTCATGATCCAGTGTCGCCGCCGTCGCACGTACGCGCAGCAGCCCGGCGGTCGTCGGCACGCTCTCCGAGGCGTCACCGAGGTGCATCACGAGCGATCTCACGAGCGCACCGAGCCTCGCGCGGTCCGGGATCATCGGGTCGAATCCTGCGGCACGCAGCGGATCGGCGGTCACCGGTCCCACCGCGGCCAGCACCAGACGGCGGTCCTTGTCCAGCCGCCGGAGGTCGTCATCGACGCCAGCCTCATTGACGGCCGAGAGCCACGCCGCGGCGCCCGGCGCCGAGGTGAAGACCACCGAGTCGTATGCGCCGGCGGCCGCGTCGAGCACGGATCGCTCAACCGCGGACGGGTCCGGCGGCGGGCCCCAGCGGTAGACGACGAGCCCGAACGGGCGACCACCGGCTGCCGCCAGCCGCTTCTCCAGCCCGTCGTCGCCGGCGCCGTGGTGCTGGACCGCGATCGACAGACCCCGGACGCCCTCGGCAGCGAGGAACTCGGCGATCTCGGCCGACGTCTCGGACTCCGCGACCCAGTCCGGCACCAGACCGGCGGCCTGCAGGGCTCCACGCGCCTTGGGACCGCGAGCGACGAGTCGTACCGAGCGCAGGGCTTCGACCAGCTCGTGACCGATGCCGGCAGCCTCTGCGGTGTCGAGCCAGCCACGGAACCCGATGCCGGTCGTGACCACGACGACGTCGGTCCCGGTTGCGATCATCTGCCGGGTCTGGGCGATCAGGGTCTCCTCGTCGATGTGCGACTCGACGCCCAGGGACGCGGCGACCGTGACGTCGGCGCCGCGGCGGCCCAGGGCCAAGGACAGGTCGGCGGCCCGGCGCTGAGCAGTCACCAGGATCTGGGTGCCGGCCAGGACTGGCCCGAGTACGGTCATGCGGCGCCACTTCGGGCCTCGTTGAGGATTTCGACCCAGCCGCCGGACACTCGCGTCGGCCAGACCCGGAGCGAGACGTCCGGATCATCGAGGCACTGACCGGTCCGCAGGTCGAACGACTGCTTGTGCATCGGCGAGGCGATCGTCGGCACCCCCTGGCGGCTGCCGACCAGACCACGAGCCATGACGTTGGCACGGCTGAAGGGGTCGAGGTGGTCAACCGCGTGGACGTCGCCTGCACTGAGGCGGAACACCGCGACCTGGTGACCGCCGACCAGCGCCGCTGCGCCGCGATCCGGGGTCAGGGCATCGAGCGCACACACACGTTCCCACTCGCTCATGCCACCACCTCCTCGTCACGCACCGGGATGCTCGGACCGGCGATCAGCACGGCACGCTCGTCGTCGTCCGCGGGTCGGCGCTGACCGCGTTCCTCCACATATACAAGATCGGGGTCGGGTGTTTCGGGGGCGTTAACGAATGATTCGAACCGCCTCAACTTTTCCTCATCAGCCAAGGTCGCGGCCCATTCATCCTCGTAGGTGTCGACGTGGACCGCCATCGCCGCGTCCAGATCTGCACCGATGCCGAGGCTGTCCTCGAGCACCACCGCGCGCACGGCATCCATGCCACCCTCGATGGACTCGAGCCACGGCGCGGTGCGCTGCAGGCGATCGGCAGTGCGGACGTAGTACATGAGGAATCGGTCGATCGCGCGCACCAGGTCCTCGGTGCTGAGGTCTTCGGCGAACAGCTGGGCGTGACGCGGGGTGAAGCCGCCGTTGCCTCCGACATACATGTTCCACCCCTTGTCAGTCGCGATGATGCCGACATCCTTGCCGCGCGCCTCGGCACACTCGCGAGCGCAGCCCGACACCGCCAGCTTGAGCTTGTGTGGCGAGCGGAGCCCGCGGTAGCGCAGCTCGAGATCGATCGCGAGGGTCGTGGAGTCCTGCACGCCATAGCGGCACCACGACTGGCCGACGCACGACTTCACGGTCCGCAGCGACTTCCCGTATGCGTGCCCGGACTCGAAGCCCGCGTCGATGAGCCGCCTCCAGATCTCGGGCAGCTGCTCGATGCGGGCCCCGAACATGTCGATGCGCTGGCCACCCGTGATCTTGGTGTAGAGCCCGAAGTCTGCGGCCACCTGACCGATGACGATCAGGCCCTCCGGTGTCACCTCGCCACCGGCGATGCGCGGCACGACAGAGTAGGTGCCGTCCTTTTGCATGTTGGCCATGACGTGGTCATTGGTGTCTTGCAACGTCGCGTTCTCGCCGTCCAGCACGTGCCCCGTGCCGAGCACGGCGAGGATCGAAGCCGCGACGGGGCGGCAGATGTCGCAGCCCCGTCCCGTGCCGTGCTGCTCGATGAGCTCACTGAACGTCGAGATCTGGCTGACCCGCACGATGTCGAACAGCTGGGCGCGGGTGAAGGCGAAGTGCTCGCACAATGCCGTGCTGACCTCCAGCCCCTCCTCGGCCAGCTGGGTCTCCATGAGCTTCTTGACCAGCGACACGCATGAGCCGCAGCTCGTGCCGGCCTTGGTGCACGCCTTCACGCCAGCCAGGTCCGTGCACTGGTGATCCGTCACAGCCCCGCGGATCGCGCCGGCCGTGACGTTGTTGCACGAGCAGACGTTGGCATCGTCGGGCAGCGCGCCACCGGCCGGTGGCTCCATGCCCTCGGGGAGCAGCCAGCCGGTCGGATCGCTGCCGAGCGCCCGACCGACCATGGGCCGCAGGTTCGTGTATGCGCTGGCGTCGCCGACGAGCATGCCGCCGAGGAGCGTCTGGGCATCGTCACTCATCACGAGCTTCTTGTAGACACCTGCGGTGGGGTCGGCATAGACGACCTCGAGGCTGCCGTTGGTGCTGGCGAACGCATCGCCGAAGCTCGCCACATCGACGCCGAGCAGCTTGAGCTTGGTCGACAGGTCGGCGCCTTCGAAGGACGCCTCGCCGCCCAGCAGCCGGTCGGCCACGACCTCGGCCATCGTGTAGCCCGGACCCACGAGGCCCCAGACCCGGCCGGCGATGTGCGCCACCTCGCCGATCGCGAAGATCGACTCGTCACTCGTCCGGCAGCCCTCATCGGCGATGACTCCCCCGCGCTCACCGATCTCGAGACCGATGTCCCGCGCGAGCTCGTCGCGGGGGCGGACGCCGGTGGCGAAGACCACGACCTCGGCCGGGATCTTGTCGCCGTCGGCGAACTGCATGCGGGCGATCTTGCCGTCGCGGCCGGGCCGCAGCTTGGAGGTGGCCGTGGACGTACGCACGGTGACACCGAGTTGCTCGATGATCCGTCGCAGCGCACCACCGCCGGCCTGGTCGACCTGCAGCGGCATGAGCCAGTCGGCGAACTCCACGACCGTGGTGTCCGCACCCAGCGCCGTGAGCGCGCCAGCGGCCTCGAGACCGAGCAGGCCGCCGCCCACCACGGCACCCCGGACCTTGCGTCCCAGCGACGCCTCACGATCGGTGACCCAGGCGCGGAGCTCCGCGACATCGTCGACCGTGCGATAGACGAAGCAGCCCGGGAGGTCCGAGCCCTCGACCGGCGGCACGGTGGCATACGAACCCGTGGCCAGCACCAGCCGGTCGTAGTCGAAGGTCGTGTTGCGAGCGTGGATCTGTCGCGCTTCGCGATCGATGCGGCTCACGATCGAGCCGCGATAGAGGCGGACTCCCGGCCGCTTCCACAGGTCGCCGTCTCCCAGAAGCAGGTCCTCAGGATCCCGATCGGAGAAGAATGACGTCAGGGCCACCCGATCGTACGGCGGGCGGGTCTCATCGCCGAAGACCTCGATGTCCCACGTCTCGTCGGCCCCTCGCTCGACCATCGCCTCGACGAGACGGTGGGCGACCATACCTGCGCCGACGACGGCGAGCTTCTTCTTCTGGGTCATGTGCTCGACGTTAGGGAAGACAGATTTCGGGGCAGGGGTCTGCGTGTTACCTCGACGGAACGGTCTTCTCACGGACCGCGTCCGTGGCCTGTGAGATCTCGGGAGGATCGCTCTGCTCGAGCCAGTCGACGATGCCGCACACCAATGCCTTGCAGCCGCCGCACCCGGTCGTGGCGAGGGTTGCCTCGGCGAGCGCGTCGACTGTCGTCGCGCCGCCGTCCCAGGCGTGCAGGAGATCGCCCTTCGTGACGCCGTTGCAGCGGCACACCGTCGTCGTGGCCGGCATCGCGGTCGGTGACGCGGTCTCGACGCCACCCATGGGGGCGTTGCCCATCAGCAGGTGCATGGGGTCGAGCGGCAGCATGCCGGGGCGATCGAACTGGGTCGAGAGGTGCGCGGCCAGATCGGGGGCACCGAGGCACGTGACCCCCACCAGCGTGTCGCCTCGGGCGACGACTTCCACATGACGTCGCTCGCGCGGGTCGGACAACGCCACGACCCGATCGTCGGGCCCCGCGGTGGACGCGCGCACGCCCATTGTCACGACGCTCATGCCCACCGCCTTGAGCCGCATCGCGGAACCCGAGATCGGCGGGAGGTCGACCTCGGTGTCGTGCGCGATGCTGCAGGCCAGCGCACGGGCCTGCGCCCAGCCCGGAGCCACCAGTCCGCTCACGCCGGTCGGGGTCTCGGCGCAGTCACCGATCGCGGAGACCCGCGGGTCGAGGGTCGTACGCAGGTCGCCGCCGACCACGATGCCGACATTGGTCTCCAGTCCCGCGGCCGCGGCGAGACCCGACTCCGGTGCGGCGCCGCACGCAAGCACCACCAGTCCCGCCGGATATGACCTGCCGTCCGCGAGCTGCACGGCGGTGACATGACCATCCTTGACCCCGACCGAGGCGATCTGCGCGTCGCCGACGAAGCTGATGCCCAGGTCGGCCGCGGTCTGCGCGACGACGGCGGACACGGACGGATCGAGATCGCGGTCGAGGAGCACGGAGCCGACCGACATCACGGTGGTTGCAACACCGCGGTGCTGCAACCCACAGGCGAGCTCCAGGCCCAACGGCCCTCCGCCGATCACGACGGCCGTCTCGGCGTTGAGTGCGGCGGCCGAGATGTCCCGCGCATCATCGAGGCTGCGCAGCACGTGTGCGCCGCGAGGCAGGCCGTCGCGGAGTCCCGGGATCGGGATGACCCGTGCCCGGGCTCCGGTGGCCAGCACGAGGTGGTCGTAGTCGAAGTCGCCCTGGGCTGTCACGACGCAGCCACGGTCACGGTCGATCTCCAGGGCGGTGGCACCGGCCCGCACCCGCACCCGGCCCTCGTTCGGCGTCGGCAGCGACAAGCCGGCCAAGTCGACCCGACCCGCGACGAGCTCGGTCAGCAACACCCGGTTGTAGGGCTCATAGGGCTCCTCACCGAGCAGGTCGACCTCGATCTGGGGCGCGACGCGCCCGAGCTCGTCAACGAACCGGTTGCCGACCATGCCGGCGCCGATGACCACGACCTTCATGCCTGTCTCAACATGACTTCGTTGGCGCTCGCTCATGATCCAACCCTCTCGATCTGGACTGCGCACACCTTGAACTCCGGCATCCCGGAGATGGGATCTGTTGCCGCGTTGGTCACGGCGTTGACCATGCCCTCGTCCGCGAAGTGGAACGGCACGAACACCGTGTCCGGGCGTATGTCGGGGCTGATCCTTGCCTGCGCGACCATTGACCCGCGCCTGGAGGTGATGCGCACGTCATCCAGACCCTCCACGCCGACCCTCGAGGCCAGGAGCGAGTGGATCTCCACGTAGGCACGCGGCATCGAGTCGTTGAGCTTCGCGACCCGGCGGGTCTGGGCCCCGGACTGATAGTGCTGCAGGACGCGGCCGGTCACGAGCCACACGGGAGCCTCCGCCCTGAGATCGTCGGCCGGCCCGACCGGACGTACCGCGACCATCTGCGCGCGGCCGTTGGCGGTCGGGAACGACTCGGCGAACAGGCGGGGCGTACCGGGGTGGTGCTCCGAGGGGCACGGCCAGAAGAGTGCCTCGCCCGCATCGAGGCGGTCATAGGAGATCCCGGCATAGTCGGCCCGGCCACCGGCGCTCGCGCGCCGCAGCTCGTCATAGACCTCCCGAGGCTCTGTCGACCACGTGCCGGGCGCATCGAGCCGGCCGGCCAAGGCCGAGAAGATCTCGAGCTCGGACCGTACGCCGACCGGCGCCTCGATCGCCTTGCGGCGGCGCAGCACCCGGCCCTCCAGGCCGGTCATGGTGCCCTCCTCCTCGGCCCACTGCGTCACGGGCAGGATGTAGTCGGCCAGCAGGGCGGTCTCCGAGGGGACGAAGTCGCACACCACGACCAGGTCGAGCGACTCGACCCGGCGACGCACCTCATGCGCATCGGGGGCGCTGACCAGCACATTGCTGCCATGCACGAAGAGCGCCCGCGGCCCGCCAGGGGTGCCCAGACCCATCAACAACTCGACCGCCGGGACGCCCGCACCGGGGATCACGGCAGGATCGACTCCCCAGACCTCGGCGACGTGGGACCGTGCGGCCGGATCCCCGATCATGCGGTAGCCGGGCAGCTGGTCGGCCTTTTGACCGTGCTCGCGACCGCCCTGGCCGTTGCCCTGGCCCGTGATCGCTCCATAGCCGCCCCGCTCGGCGCCCACCAGCCCGAGCGCCAGCGCAAGGTCGATGACGGCGGTCACCGTGTCGGTCCCGTCGACGTGTTGCTCCGAACCGCGGCCGGTCAGCAGGAATGCTCCCCGGCCACCCCGGTGCGGACTCGCGTCAGCGAGGCGTCGAGCGAGCCGGCGCAGCTGGGTCTCGGCGACACCGGTCGTGGCGGCCACCCGCTCGGGCCACCACTCCGCGACGCTGCGCCGTACGGCATCGACACCGTCGACCCGCGCCGACAGATAGTCCTCGTCGGCCAGGGACTCGGCAAAGACGATGTGTAGCAGGCCGAGGACAAGTACCAGGTCGGTGCCCGGCACGAGCTGCACGTGCTCACCCGCGCCGTCCTCGGTGAGTCTGGCCGTCGCGCTGCGTCGGGGGTCGACCACGACGAGTCCGCCCCGTTCGCGTGTCGCGCCGAGGTGCTGGACCGCCGGCGGCATGGTGTCCGCAAGGTTGCTGCCGAACAGCACGACGACATCGGCATCGTTGAGATCGGTCAGCGGGAAGGGCAGGCCGCGGTCGATCCCGAGGGTCCGGTTGGCGGCCGCTGCCGCCGACGACATGCAAAACCTGCCGTTGTAGTCGATCAGTCGGGTGCGCAGGGCGAGCCGGGCGAACTTGCCGAGCTGATACGCCTTCTCATTGGTCAGCCCTCCCCCGCCGAACACCGCGACGCCGTCCGGTCCCTCGCTCGCCCAGACTGCCCGCACGCGCGCAGCGATGTCGTCGAGTGCGACGTCCCACGAGACCGGCTCGAAGCCACCGGCAACACGGCGCAACGGCGTGGTGATGCGGTCCTGCGCCCGCAACAGCTCTGCGCTGGTCCAGCCCTTCTGGCACATGCCCCCGACGTTGGTCGGGAATGCCCGCGGCTCCGCGGCGAGTGGTTCGCCGCGGAGCGTCTGGGCGCACTGCAAGGCGCAGTAGGGGCAGTGGGTCTGGGTCACGCTCAGACGCCGACTGTGGCCATGTGTGACTTCGGGCGGAGGTAGAACACCCAGGTCACGGCGAGACAGATGACGTAGAAGGCCGCGAACACCACGAAGGCGCTCTTGACCGCGTCGACCGGATCGTCGATCCACGGCGCGCTGAACGTGATCGGGATCAGGAAGCCGCCCAGGGCGCCGATCGCGCCTGCGATGCCGATCACGGCCGACGACTCCTTGGTCGCCTTCCGCTCGGCTGCGCTCCGCTCGGCGGAGCCGTCATCGCCGGCCTCGAGCGCATAGCTCTTCCAGATCAGCGGGATCATCCGGTATGTCGATCCGTTGCCGATCCCGGTGGCCGCGAAGATGAACAAGAAGGCGGCGAGGAAGAACGGGAAGACGTCCGAGTTGTGCTCGACCGCGACGCGTACGGCATCTGAGTACTCGAATGTCGCCGGATCGGGTGCGGGCGCCCCGGGTGCCGGCTTCGGCACGGCGTCGAGCTGGACCAACGAGATCATGACCGCGATCGTGCCGAGGATCATCGCGACGAACGTGCCGAAGGTGACCCGCGCCCCGCCGTACTTGTCGGCGAGCCAGCCACCGAGGGGGCGGGTGAACGAGCCGACGAGGGCACCGAGAAATGCGTAGTAGGCGAAGTTGATCCCGATGCCCGGGACCGTGGGGATCGGCTGGTTGAAGAAGTTGATCTTGATCAGCAGCGGCATCGCAGCGGAATAGCCGATGAACGACCCGAAGGTGCCGATGTAGAGGAACGACATGACCCAGGTGTGCTTGTACTTCACGACCGCGAGCTGCTCGCGCGGCTTGGAGTAGGCCGCCGAGAGGTTGTTCATGAAGAAGTACGCCGTGAGGGCCGCAACCACCGCGAGGGCGGCGTAGAGGTAGCCCGCGCGCTCCAGGACGAGGCCGCTCTGGCTCGCCTTGATGAGCCCGAACGCTCCCGCGCCGCCCACGATGATCGGGAGGAAGAACTGGATGACCGAGACGCCCAGGTTGCCTCCGGCGGCATTGAGGCCGAGCGCCGTGCCCTTGAGCCTCGTCGGATAGAAGAAGTTGATGCTCGCCATCGAGGAGGCGAAGTTGCCGCCGCCCACGCCAGCGGTGGCGGCGATCACGATGAAGACCCAGTACGGCGTGTCGGGGCGCTGCACGAAATGGGCGAACAAGAGCGTCGGCAGGACCAGCATCAGCGCGCTGAAGACCGCCCAGTTGCGGCCTCCGAACTTCGGCACTGCAAACGTGTAGGGCAGTCGCAGCAGCGAGCCGACCAGGTTGGGGACCGCGACGAGCCAGAACAGCTGCTGGGGTGAGAACGCGAAGCCCGCCCTGGTCACCAGGGCGGCGCTGACGCTCCACAGCAGCCACACCGAGAAGCCGAGGTGCTCACCGAAGATCGACCAAATCAGGTTGCGACGCGCGACGCGGCGACCGGTGGACTCCCAGAATGCGGGGTTCTCCGGCTCCCAGTCATCGATCCACTTGCCGGTTCGCCGGCTGGGTGGAACCGGTTGATTGTCAGGAGGGCTGGTGACGACGCTGGTCATGGGACGCTCCGGGCTCGAGGATCCGGCACCGTGCCGGATCTTGTGCCTCGAAACTAGGCAGCGCGTGTTTCAGGCCCGTGGACCAAACGGTGAGGACGAGGTAACACTGTCCGCACAGTCCCCCAGCCCCCGCTGTGAGATCCCCCGGATCAGGCCTCGATGACGACGGGGAGGATCATCGGGCGGCGACGCAGCTTGCGGCCAACGAATGAGCCGAGCACGCGCCGCACGACCTGCTGGAGCTGGCGCGAGTCATGGCTGCCCTCAGCCATCGACTCCTCGAGCGCGGACACGATCTTGGGCAGGATCTCGTCGAACACCGAGTCATCCTCGGCGATGCCGCGGGCGTGGATCTCGGGTCCGGACACGATCTTGCCGTTCGTGGAGTCGATGACCACGACGACCGAGATGAAGCCCTCCTCGCCGAGGACCCGACGGTCCTTGAGCTCTGAGTCCGTCAGGTCACCGACAGACGAGCCGTCGACGTAGACATACCCACACTCGACCGCGCCGGTGATCGAGGCGTGGCCATCGACCAGGTCGATCACGAAGCCGTCCTCGGCCAGCAGGACGTTGGGCACGCCGGTCGCGGTCGCGAGCTTGGCATTGGCGTGCAGGTGACGGATCTCCCCGTGCACCGGCAGGACGTTGGTGGGCTTGACGATGTTGTAGCAATAGAGCAGCTCGCCGGCAGAGGCATGCCCCGACACGTGCACGAGCGCATTGCCCTTGTGCACGACATTGGCGCCGAGCTTGGTCAGTCCGTCGATGACGCGATAGATCGCGTTCTCGTTGCCCGGGATCAACGACGAGGCCAGCAGCACGGTGTCGCCGGGCTCGAGGCTGACCTGCTGGTGGCTGTTGTTGGCCATGCGTGACAGCGCGGCCATCGGCTCTCCCTGCGAGCCCGTCGACATCAGCACCATCTTGTGCGGCGGTGCGGCGTCGATCTTGTCGACGACGACGCCGTCCGGCACGTGCAGGTAGCCCAGCTCGCGCGCGATCTGCATGTTGCGCACCATCGAGCGTCCGACGTATGCGACCTTGCGACCGTGCTTGGCCGCAGCATCGATGACCTGCTGGACGCGGTGGATGTGCGAAGCGAACGAGGCCACGATGATGCGGCGACTGCTGCTGGCGAAGACCGCGTCGATCGCCGGCGTGATGTTGCGCTCGGAGGTCGTGAAGCCGGGCACCTCGGCGTTGGTCGAGTCGGTGAGGAACAGGTCGACGCCCTGCTCGCCGAGCCGCGCGAAGGCGCGCAGGTCGGTGATGCGACCGTCCAGTGGCAGCTGGTCCATCTTGAAGTCGCCGGTGTGCAGCGCAACGCCGGCCGGCGTCTTGATCGCCACGGCAAGGGCGTCGGGGATCGAGTGGTTGACCGCGACGAACTCGCACTCGAACGGTCCGAATGTCTGGATGTCACCCTCACTGACGACATGCTTGGGCGCGTCCTTGAGCCGGTGCTCCTTGAGCTTGGGATCAAGGAACGCCAGAGTCAGCTGGGAACCGATGACCGGGATGTTGCCCCGCTCACGCAGGAGATAGGGCACGCCGCCGATGTGGTCCTCGTGGCCGTGCGTCAGCACGATGCCGACCACATCCTTGAGGCGGTCACGGATGGGCCCGAAGTCGGGCAGGATCAGGTCGACCCCTGGCTGGTGCTCCTCGGGGAAGAGCACACCGCAGTCGACGATGAGAAGCTTGCCGCCGTATTCGAAGACCGTCATGTTGCGGCCGATCTCCCCCAGTCCGCCCAGCGGGATGACGCGCAAGGCGCCTTCGGGGAGTGCGGGGGGCGGGTCGAGCTCAAGGTGCATGTGGCTCATGCCGGTACCTCCGTTGAAAGGGCACGGTACGGATGTACCGGCATGAAATCTGTCTTGTTCGCTCGCTGGCGCTCGCTCATGCCGGAACCTCCGTGGAAAAGGCACGGTACGGATGTACCGGCATGAAATCTGTTCTGTTCGCTCGCTGGCGCTCGCTCATGCCGGAACCTCCGTGGAAAAGGCACGGTACGGATGTACCGGCATGAAATCTGCATCGTCAGTCGCTCGCTGGAGCTCGCTCATGTGGCCTAGCTTTCGAGTCAGTAGTTGTTGAGGAGGCCCGCGGCCACGAGTCCATCGCGAACGATCGCGACCTCCTCGTCGGTGGCTTCGGGGAGTGGTGCACGCATGGTGCGGTGCTCGAGGACTCCGAGCAGCTGCAAGGCAGCCTTGGACGTGATTGCGCCCTGGGTGTGGGTCATCATCGCCTTGACGGCGGGAAGCAGTCGGTCGTTGATCGATCGTGCGGTGGGCAGGTCTCCGGCATCCACGGCCGCGACCATGTCGACGTATGCTCCGGCAGCGGCGTGGGAGACCACGCTCACGATGCCGCTGGCACCCATGGCCAGCCACGGGAGGTTGGCGGGGTCGTCACCGGAATAGATCTTGATGCCGGTCTCGCGCATGAGCCAGGCGCCTCGGTTGAGGTCACCGACGGCGTCCTTCATCGCGATCACGAGCGGGTGGTCCGCCAAAGCGTCATACGTCTCGTCGGCAATCGTGACGGCGGTGCGACCCGGGATGTCGTAGAGCATGACGGGGGTGTCGTCACCTGCTCGGGCAACCTCCTCGATGTGCGCGAGGATGCCCGACTGGGGGGGCTTGCTGTAGTAGGGCGTCACAATCAGCAGTCCGTGCGCTCCGGCCTTCTTGGCCTGCTCGGCGAGCTCGACGGAGTGGCGGGTGTTGTTGGTGCCCACCCCTGCGATGACAGTTGCCCGGTCGCCCACGGCCTCGAGCACGGCAGCCAGCAGTCGCCCGTCCTCCTCGACGGTCGTCGTGGGCGACTCGCCGGTCGTGCCGCTCGTGACAAGACCGTCGTTGCCCTGATCGACCAGATAGGTCGCGACGCGCTGCGCAGCGTCGAGGTCCAGCTCACCCTCACGGGTGAAAGGCGTGACCATGGCGGTCAGCACCCGCCCGAAGGGAGCGGCCTCGGAGGCCAGCGGCGACGTCATACCCACGAGGTTACCGCCTGGAGACCTGTCGGTGGCGACCGGCAGTATGGGCGGGTGAGCGAAGACATCTACGACCTTGACACCGCGTCGACCCCCCGGGGTGACGGCATCCGTGACCTGACCCTGACCGATCGGTGGAACACCCCTCTCGGCAAGCCCAACGGCGGCTATCTGCTTGCCGCGATGCTTCGTGGCCTCGGTGAGGAGATCGGGGGCGGCGACGCCATGGTTGCCGCCATCACCTACCTCGCCTCCCCCGAGACCGGCCCGGCCGAGCTCCGCACGTCCACGCTGAGGCGGGGTCGCCGGGTCCAGACCGGAGAGGCGGCATTGTGGGAGGGCGACCGACACATCGCCCAGCTCCTCGCGAGCTATGGGAGCCGCACCGGCGGACGCACCCTCGAGCTCGGCACGTCCCCACCCCTGCCGCCGCCCGGGGCGTGTGTCGATCCCGGCACGGAGGGCATGCCCGACGTCACCGCCAGCATCTTCGACCGAGTCGACTACCGGATGGCGTCCCGGCCGGGGTGGGTCGACGGCCTGCCCAGTGGTGACCCCACCGTCGAGCTCTGGCAGCGGCTCGCCGACGGGCGCGAGATCGACCTGCCGGCGCTGGCATTCCTGTGTGACTCGTTCGCCCCGCCGGTCCTTGAGATCGGTGAGCTCGGCTCCATGACCGTCCAGCTCACGGTCCACCTGCACCGCAGGCCGGTGCCGGGTTGGATCGCGACCCGGCTCACCACCCGCCACGTCATCAACGGCTTCCACGAGGAGGACTGCGAGCTCTGGGACGAAGCCGGCAACCTCGTGGCCCAGAGCCGCCAGCTCGCCATCCTCTGACCCACCGGGGGGCTCAGCGCCTCCGCGTGTAGCTCGCGATGTCGTATGTCTCGAACGTCTCGCGGGCGGTCTCGGTCCAATCGGCCCAGTCGACGTCGGGGAACCACGCATCGCCCTCGGGTGCGAGATGGACGTGGGTGACGACCATCCGATCGACGAGGCCGCCAGCCAGCGCCTCGGCATAGACCTGCGCGCCGCCGATCAGGAACACGTCGTCGTCCCGGCCGAGCGCCAGCGCCAGGGCGTCGGTCAGGGTGTGCGCGACCTCGACCCCGTTGGCGTGCCAGGCGGCATCCCGGGTCAACACGATCGACATACGTCCTGGCAGCGGGCGACCGATCGACTCATACGTCGTGCGGCCCATCACGATCGGATGACCCATCGTCAGGGCCTTGAACTGCTGCTGGTCGCCGGTGCGCGGCCACGGCATGTCACCATCTCGCCCGATGACCCCGTTGGCCCCGATCGCGACGACGATCGTGACGGTCACGATGACGACGTCATGGGACTCATGCGGCGCTCATATGGCAATGGGTGCCTTGATCGCCGGGTGCGGGTCATAGCCGGTGACCTTGATCGAGTCCAGGGTGAAGTCGTCGATCGATGTGACGGCCGGATCGAGCCACAATTCGGGCAGCTCGCGCGGCTCGCGGGTCAGCTGTTCGCGTGCCTGGTCGAGGTGATTGACGTAGAGGTGCGCGTCGCCGACGGTGTGGACGAAGTCGCCGACCTCGAGTCCTGCGACCTGAGCCACCAGGTGGGTCAGCAATGCGTAGGACGCGATGTTGAACGGGACGCCGAGGAAGACATCCGCCGAGCGTTGGTAGAGCTGGCATGAGAGCCGTCCCTCGGCGACGTAGAACTGGAAGAATGCATGGCACGGCATGAGGGCCATCGCGTCGAGATCGGCGACGTTCCACGCGCTGACGACGTGGCGCCGCGAGTCGGGATTGGCCTTGATCTGCTCGATGACGCCGGCGAGCTGGTCGATGTGGTCGCCTCCGGGGGCGGGCCACGAGCGCCACTGATAGCCGTAGACCGGGCCGAGATCGCCGTTGTCATCGGCCCACTCGTCCCAGATGGTCACACCGTTGTCGCGCAGATAGGACGTGTTGGTGTCGCCGGCGATGAACCACAGCAGCTCGGCGACGACGGACTTGAGGTGGACCTTCTTGGTCGTCACGAGCGGAAATCCGTCGCGCAGGTCGAACCGCATCTGGTGGCCGAAGACGCTGCGCGTGCCGGTGCCGGTGCGGTCACCCTTGGCGACCCCGTCGTCGAGGATTCGTTGGACGAGATCGAGATAGGCCCGCATGACCCGCACACTATCAATCGGCGCCCACGGATCGTGTGCAAAACTCTGTCCATGCCGAGCGATGGATATGACGCCACCCCCAAGGAGATCCGCCTCTTCGCGGTGTCGCAGGTCGGACTGACCGGTGCCTTCCTGGTGCTCCTGTTCTTCATCCTCGGAGGGACCGATGCGGACTACCCGCCGATCTGGCTCGCGGTGCTGCTGGTCGTACTGATCGGCGTCGGTGCGTTCTTCGCCGAACGGGCGTGGCTGTCGGCCTCGCCGCTGGCTCCGGATGCACCCGCACACGAGCTCACCGGCCAGGCCATCAACATCTACACCAGCCAGATGGTCCGCAAGGTTGCCATCTGCGGTGCCCCGCTGATTTTCGCCGTGATCGTGGCGTTCGTCGGCAGCTATGGCGGATGGCCCCTGGTGATCGCCGGGTTCCCCGGGCTGGCCGTGCTCGCATGGGAGACCTGGCCCAGCCTGCGCAACACGTCAATGACAGCGGCGATGCTCGAGTCCCAAGGGGCCGAGACACGCCTGGTGGAGAGATTCCTCGAGTCGTGAGCGCCGATGTCAGTGCGCGTCTGGCTTGGCCCGATGACGCCGAATCGATCGTGCGTGTCCAGCTGGCAAGCTGGCGCGCGACCTATGCCGACCTGATCTCGGCCGAGGTGCTCGAGTCGCTCGATCCGGCCGAGCTGGCCGATCGCTGGCGCACCACGCTCGACTCGCCCAAGGACGCGCGGATGCGGGTGCTCGTGGCGCTGGAACGCGCGGACGTACGTGGGTTCACCCTGGTGCACCCGTCGTACGACCCGGACAGCGACCAGGTCGCCGATGGTGAGGTCGGCGAGTTCGTCATCGACCCGGACCACCACCGTGCGGGTCACGGGTCTCGGCTCCTGCAGGCGGCGATCGACACCTTGGCTGCCGACAACTTCACCCGTGCCGTGTGGTGGGTTGGCGCCAGCGACGACGCGCTCCGGTCCTTCGTGACCGAGTCGGGGTGGGAGGCCGACGGCGCTCACCGCGAGCTGGCCGCAGAGGGCGGGGCCACCCTCAAGCAGATCCGACTGCATACCGGCCTCGGCTGACCCACTCCCAACCGCAACGGTTTACCACGGTCCCTAGGCAAACCGTTCATCTTCCCTAGGCAACCGTCGTCC
>NZ_JBBJMJ010000005.1:0-177964 GCF_037719875.1 Aeromicrobium sp.
AGTCGGTGCGCTGCTCGACGCGGGTGGCCTCGACCTTGTACGTCACCTTGAGGACAGGCGAGTAGATCGAGTCGACCGGCATACGGCCGATCTCTTCGTCGCCGGACTTGTTCTGCACGGCCGAGACGTAGCCGCGGCCACGCTCGACGACGAGCTCGATCTCGATCTTGCCCTTGGCGTTGAGCGTCGCGATGTGCAGGTCCGGGTTGTGGACCTCCACACCCGCCGGGGGCTGGATGTCAGCAGCAGTGACCACGCCGGCACCGTCCTTGCGGACGTACATGACGACCGGCTCGTCGTTCTCCGAGGAGACGACGAGGTCCTTGAGGTTCAGGATGATCTCGGTGACGTCCTCGGTCACGCCGGGGACGGTCGAGAACTCGTGGAGGACTCCGTCGATCTTGATCGACGTGACGGCCGCACCCGGGATCGACGACAGCAGCGTACGACGCAGCGAGTTGCCGAGGGTGTAGCCGAAGCCGGGCTCGAGGGGTTCGATGACGAACCGCGAACGGAACTCGTCGACGACCTCTTCGGACAGGGCGGGGCGCTGGGCGATGAGCATTGTTTCTTCCTTTCCGAACCAACCTCTATTTGAAGGTCCGGGTTGTTTTTCTGTGGTGGTGAGCGCGAACCGATCAGATCTTGGAGTAGAACTCCACGATCAGCTGTTCGTTGATCGGAACCGTGATCTGCTCGCGCACGGGCTGGCCGTGGACGAGGATGCGACCGCGATCCGACGAGACGTCGAGCCAGGCCGGAACCGTGTCGCGGTCGTAGGTCTCACGCGCGACGATGAACGGCGTGGTCTCCAGCGACTTGGTCTTGACGTCGATGATGTCGTGCTTGCTCACCTGGAACGACGGGATGTCGGTCTTGACGCCGTTGACCACGAAGTGTCCGTGGTTGACGAGCTGGCGGGCGTGACGACGCGTGCGGGCGAACCCGGCACGGTAGACGACGTTGTCGAGGCGCGACTCGAGGATCTGCAGGAGGTTGTCGCCGGTCTTGCCGGGTCGACGCGAGGCGAGCTCGTAGTACTTGCGGAACTGCTTCTCGAGCACTCCGTAGGTGTAACGCGCCTTCTGCTTCTCGAGCAGCTGGTTGCGGTACTCCGACTCCTTGACGCGCGCGCGACCGTGCTGGCCGGGAGGGTAAGGACGCTTTTCGAATGCAGCGTCACCACCGACGAGGTCGATGCCGAGGCGGCGCGACTTCTTGGTGAGAGGTCCGGTGTAACGGGCCATGAGTGATAACTCCTAGGAAGGTGTGGGTGTCAGAGACGACGGTGCTTGGGCGGACGGCAGCCGTTGTGGGGGCTGGGTGTCACGTCGGAGATGGTGCCGACCTCGAGGCCGACTCCGCTCAGCGACCGGATCGCCGTCTCGCGGCCCGAACCGGGGCCCTTCACGAAGACGTCGACCTTCTTCATCCCGTGCTCCATCGCCTGACGACCCGCCGACTCGGCAGCCATACCGGCTGCGAACGGCGTCGACTTGCGCGAGCCCTTGAATCCGACGGTTCCGCCGGAGGCCCAGGCAATCACGGCGCCCGAAGGATCCGTGATCGTGACGTGGGTGTTGTTGAACGTGCTCTTGATGTGGGCCTCGCCCTGAGCGACGTTCTTCTTCTCCTTGCGGCGAACCTTCTTGCCAGCTGTCTTAGGAGGCATGCGCTATCACTTCTTCTTTCCGGCGACGGTGCGCTTGGGGCCCTTGCGGGTGCGCGCGTTGGTCTTGGTGCGCTGGCCACGAACGGGCAGGTGCGCACGGTGACGTCGGCCCTGGTAGCTGCCGATCTCCATCTTGCGGCGAATGTCACCGGTGACCGTACGACGCAGGTCGCCCTCGGTCTGGTAGTTCGCTTCGATGTGATCGCGCAGTGCGACGAGGTCGTTGTCGTCGAGCTCGTGGACGCGCTTGTCCGGGCTGATGCCGGTTGCTGCGAGGGTCTGTTCCGCACGGGTGCGGCCGATCCCGAATACATATGTGAGTGCGATCTCGATGCGCTTTTCGCGCGGGAGGTCGACTCCTACGAGGCGTGCCATCTAGGCATTTCCTTCCGTTCGGCGAGGTTTGGCCACCTGATGCGTCCCGACTGCCTCCAGGATCTTCGATGATCCTGAGTCGGGCCCCGGCCTACGCTTCCGGGGGTGACCCGCCACGGGCCGGCTCGGGAGCTGGCATGTGGCGGGAGCGATCAGATGTTTCGTGTTGCTGTGCTGTCTGCTGCTGTGAAGAAGTGGAGCTTGCTTAGCCCTGACGCTGCTTGTGACGCGGGTTTTCGCAGATCACCATGACGTTGCCGTGGCGACGGATCACCTTGCACTTGTCACAGATCTTCTTCACGCTCGGGTTGACCTTCATCGAGATTCTCTCTTTGGGATCGAGGCGTGTTTGCGTGTGTTTACTTGTAGCGGTAGACGATGCGACCGCGGGAGAGGTCGTACGGCGAGAGCTCCACCACAACGCGATCCTCGGGGAGGATGCGGATGTAGTGCTGGCGCATCTTGCCGCTGATGTGCGCGAGGACCTTGTGGCCATTGGCCAGCTCCACACGGAACATCGCGTTGGGAAGTGCCTCGACTACGGCGCCTTCCATCTCGATGACGCCTTCTTTTTTCGCCATAACCTCTTCTTTGTGTCGCACTGCTTCATGATGCGGCTGGTTGGCCGATCGGACCGTTCTGGCGCACCCCTGACACACCGCCTGAGCGGAAGCCAAGACATGGGAATGCGGACCTGAAAAGGCCGACTCCCGATTCTACGCCCACACAGGCGGCAGACTCAAATCGCGGTGATCGCCGAAGCAGCCCCTGGGGCCCCGGGCTCAGGCGGGGGGCTGAACTCGGTCTGACCCGGGCCGTAGCGCTCGATCAGGCGGGACAGGACGATCGCCGTCTCGGTGTGGTCGATGTTGTCGGTCTCGATCCGTACGCGTTCGAGGGCCCGCTCCAGGTCGCGTACGTCCTTGGCCACGATGTGCAGGATCGCGTCCGCCGCACCGGAGACCGTCGCTGCCGCGTGGACCTCGGGCACCCGGCTGAAGGCAGCCCGCAGCTCATCCGGGGAGATCTTGCCCTTGCAGTGCACCTCGACATACGCCTCGGTGCTCCAACCGACCAGGTCCGGATCGAGCACCGCGGTGAAGCCACTGATCACGCCGTCGGCCACCAGGCGGTCCATCCGCCGCTTGACGGCCGGCGCGGACAGGCCGATGCGGTCGCCGATGGCCGCGTATCCCGCCCGGCCGTCCTCGAGGAGACAGCCGATCAGCCTGCGGTCCAGATCATCCATCGCACCAGTATTGCAAGAAACCTTCACATGATCGCCTACCACGCAAGAAATCGCCGGGGCAATCGACGGTTTCCGATTCGCTGCGCCGGTCGGCGGGGCTCTAGCATTGATTCATTGCGCAGCAGCTCACTCCGGAGGCCCCACGTTGACCGTTCTCGACACTCGTACCGTCGTCCATCACGCTGCACCACCCCCCCGAATGTCCCGAACGCGTCACTACCTGATGTGCGCACCGCTGCACTTCGAGGTGACCTACGCGATCAACCCGTGGATGGACACCGCCAATCCGGTCGATGCCGAGCGGGCTCGCCTGCAGTGGGAAGTCCTGCGCAACACCTATCTGAGCCTCGGCCACCGGGTCGACCTCATCGAACCCGCACCCAGCCAACCGGACATGGTCTTCGCTGCCAACGGCGGACTCGTCGTCGGCGGGCGAGCGTATGGCGCGAAGTTCCGATTCCCTGAGCGTGCCGCCGAGGGCGCGGCCTACTCCTCGTGGCTCGAGCGGTCCGGCATCGCCGTCGTCACACCTGCCCACACCAACGAGGGTGAAGGCGACTTCCTGGCACTCGGCTCCATGATCCTGGCGGGCACGGGTTTCCGGACGTCGCTCGCCGCCCACATCGAGGCGGCCGAAGCCGTCGACCGACCGGTCGTGTCGCTCGAGCTGGTCGATCCGCGGTTCTATCACCTCGATGTCGCGATCGCGGTGCTTGACGACGGCAACGGCTCGGCGCCGGCCGAGATCGCCTACTACCCCGGGGCGTTCAGCCGTCACAGCCAGCGCACCCTGCGCGACCTGTTCCCCGACGCGATCATCTGCTCCGAGGCCGACGCCCTGGTGCTCGGGCTCAATGCGGTCAGCGACGGCCACCACGTCGTGCTCCCGTCGGCGGCGGTTGGCCTCGCCGAAGCGCTCACGTTGCGCGGTTACACCCCGGTTCCGGTCGACCTCAGCGAGTACATGAAGTCCGGCGGCAGCGTGAAGTGCTGCACGATGGAGCTCCACCGCTAGCTCTGTTCGGTGGCAGGCAGGCGCAAAGGAGCACTATTCGAGTCAATCCATTCCCACCAGCCACACCAGTAACGTAGGGTGACGGCGTGTCGCGGTCTCGGATAGTCCTCGTTGTGCTACTTTTCGCCGCCCTCGTCGTGCCAGCCAGCACCGCGAGTGCGGCCTCCTCCGTGCTGTGCTCGGGCTACTCATCGTGCAGCAGCAAGGGCTACTCGCACGCTGGGTATGCGACGAAACAGTCGACGAGCTACTGGCGCATGTACACCGGGACCAACTGCACCAACTACGTCGCCTACCGGCTCGTCACGACCAATGGGATGCCGAACGTCCGACCCAAGTCGAGCGTCGGAAATGCCCGCGACTGGGGCACCGCGATGTCCTCGATCACCAACGGGACGCCGACCGTCGGCTCGGTCGCCTGGTGGGGCCGGACCGGGAACCACGTGGCGTATGTCGAAAAGGTCGTGTCCTCGACCGAGATCTGGGTCTCGGAGTCCAACTGGAGCGGCGCCTTCGACTGGCGCAAGATCACCAAGTCCGGATCAGGTTGGCCGGACGGCTTCATCCACTTCGCCGATCGCAAGATCGTCAACACCGCCAAGCCGGCGATCCGCGGCACCGTCAAGGTCGGCACGAGCCTGACCGCGGCCGTGGGCGAATGGAGCCCTCAGGGCAACACGTACTCCTACCGGTGGCTCGCCGGGGGCACATCGATCTCCGGTGCCACCGGCAAGACCTTCACTCCCACGGCCGCGCAGCTCGCACAATCGCTCTCCGTCAGGGTGACCGCCACGCGACCGAGCTATCCGGCGGCCACGGCCACCTCTCCGGCGAAGAAGGTCGCGCCCGGGACCTTGAGTCCCGCGACCGCACCGGCGATCACCGGGACCGCTCGGGTCGACGAGACACTGACCGCCTCCACCGGGACCTGGGCACCGGGAGGGTCGACGTATGCCTATCAGTGGTTCGTCGACGACGTGCTCGTGCCCGGCGCCTCGCAGTCGACATTCACCCCCGGCCCTGACAACGTTGCCGGCCGCGTGACCGTACAGGTGACCGCCGCCAGAGCCGGATACAACGAGAGCACCGCCAGCTCGGCACCGACCGACGCTCTGGCTCCAGGTCTGCTGACCGCGACGACGCAGCCATCGATCACCGGCGCGGCCCGGGTCGGATCGCAGCTCTCTGCCTCGCCGGGGACCTGGTCCAGATCGGGCCTGACATACGCTCACCAGTGGTTCGTCGGCGGCAGTGCGGTCAGCGGTGCGAACGATCCCATCTTCGTGCCCAGGGCCGCCGACCTCGGTCTGCCGGTCACGGTGCACGTGACCGGCACACGCCCCGGATACGCCGCCACCACGGCGGTGTCGGCGGGCACCATCGAGGTCGCTCGGGGCACGTTCACCTTCTCGACGGCTCCCCGGATCACCGGATCACCGCGGCTCGGGTCGCTCCTGTCGGTCTCGCCCGGGGCGTACACCCCTGCCAACGCCACGAGGCGATACCAGTGGTTGCGCGACGGATCTGTGCGTAGGGGCGCCACCGGGAGCACCCGTCGGGTCATCACCGGCGATCTCGGCCACAAGCTGTCGACGCGGGTGACCTACTCCGCTCCGGGCTACACCTCCCGCACCGTCACGACGGCCCCGGTCGGGCCGGCGAAGGCCACCTCGGCGATGAGGGCCTCGGCGGCTCCAGGTACGCGCAAGGCCACCTTCACGATCAGGGTGTCAGCGGCCGGCGTCGCCGCACCGAGCGGCACGGTGACCGTCCGATACGCGGGTGACCAGCGCCGCACGGTCACCGTCCGCGACGGCAGGGCGAGTCTGACCCTGACCGGGCAGGCCACCGGTCTGCGCACCTATCGCTTCAGGTTCGGTGGCACATCTACCGTCACCTCAGCGACCTACAGCAAGAAGGTCACGATCCGCTAGGGCGTGCCCTCGGGATGGATCCCGCGCATACTCGCGTCACGAAACCGCTCCCGGGCCGTCTCATCCCCAACGCAACGATCAACGACGCCGAGGGGCGCACACGATCTCCTCGGAGGTCGTGTGCGCACACTCCCAGGGGACAACGTGACCGAGAAGAGCACGGCCGGTGAGGCCGTCGAGACGCCTGCCGCCCAGGAGCTCGATGACCCGAGGCTCGTCGAGCTCCTGCACAACGGAGGGTCTGATGCCTACGCCACGCTGTACGGCCGTCATGCCTACGTGGCCCGCCGGCTGGCCACCTACCTGGGCACGCGGGACGAGGCCAACGAGGTCGTCACCGAGGCCTTCGCGCGCACCCTGGAGCTCATGCGAAGCGGTTCAGAGTCAGACACGTCGTTCCGCGCCCACCTCCTCGCAACGATCCGTCAGGAGTCGCAACGTCGGGCGACCCGACGTCTGGCCCTCGCCGCCGAGGACGACGCTCGGAGCGTCATCGCCCCGTTCGGCCGACTCGTTGGCGACTCCCTCGGGGGCTCAGCGGTCCTCGCGGCCTACCGGTCGCTGCCGAGGCACTGGCGCGTCGTCCTGTGGCGTCTCGACGTCGAAGGGGAGACACCGCAGGATCTGGCAGGGGAGCTCGACCTTCCGCTCAACGAGGTCTCGGCATCGATCTATCGCGTCCGGACAGCGCTGCGCCTGGACTATGTCCAGCAACGCGCCAAGCGCGATGCCCCGACCAGCGGCAACCCCTGTCAGGAGACCCGTGCGCAGCTGCCTGCCCTCCTACGCAGGACACTGTCAGAGCGTGACCAGGTGCGTGTGCACGCCCACCTGCAGACCTGCAGCGAGTGCATGTCGTTCCACCTCGAGCCGCAACGGACGAGCACTGGAGCCAATGGATCGCCGCCGACCGGTTAGGTTCGCCAGCAGCGCCCTCATCGACAGTGAGTCCGCGGGAGCAGGTGTGCGAGGACACGCGGGTGAGCCGAGGCCCATTTTCCCGCTCTCATCGCAGTGAAACGGTGTCGGTGGTCGCCTCTAGTGTGGAGGTATGTTCGAAGTCGTCGACACCGCAGATCTCCTCAACGAGGTGCGTGCGCATGACTTCGGCTCTGACCCGGTTCACGAGTTCGGCGCCAACAGAATTGACGCGATCACCGCGTTGGATCGGGCCATCGCGGCGGCGCAGGCCGAGCAGCTGGCGCAGATCGCGGCTTTGCATCGTGAGCGTTCGAGCCTGATGCGGGTCGGCGACGGAGATCCGACGTTGTCGGTGATCGGCGAGGTCGCGATGGCCCGCAACATCGGCCCCGCCGCGGCGGGCACCCAGGTCGGGACGGCGTTGGCCGTGGATCGGATGCCGTCGCTGAGTGAGCTGTTCGCATCCGGTGTGGTGCCAGAGCCCGTGCTGCGGGCCGTGGTCAAGGAGTCCACCGCACTGCGGGCCGATGACGTGGTGGTGCTCGACGGTGAGATCGGACCCCTGTTGCCGGGCCTGACCGCCCGCAAGGCCGGCCAGGCCGCCGCTCGGGCGGTGATCCGCATCGACGCCGACGCCGCGCGGACCAGAGCCGAACGTAACCGAGCCGATCAACGGGTCAGCATGTTCCCCGACACCGACGGTGTCGCGATCCTGCAGATCCGGGGACCTGCCGAGCAGATTCTCGCCGCCCACCAGGCGCTGGAGGCAACCGGCCGTGGTCTCAGAGCCGCGGGTGATCCTCGTACCTTGGGCCACGTGATGTGTCAGACCCTGGTCGAGCGGGTCACCGGTCTGACCCACGCCGATGACATCCATGTGGAGGTGCAGCTGGTCATGGACGCACCCACCATGCTCGGCCACGGCGACGAACCGGTCGACCTGATCGGGTTCGGACCCGTCAGCCCGGCCGTCGCCGACGACCTGATCGGTCTGGCACCCGCAGCGTCGATCCGGCGGTGCTGGTCGATCCGGTCGACGGGACGTTGCAGATTCGCGAGTCCCGCCGCCGCCACTTCGACGCCGCATCAGCCAGGCACATCACGACCAGGGACCGCCGATGCCGCCAGCCCGGTTGCGATCTGAAGATCCGCGACCACGACCACATCCGCCCCTACGCCGGCGGTGGTCAAAGCACGATCGGCAACGGCCAAGGCCTCTGCAGACGCTCCCACACCATCAAGTCACTCCCAGGCTGGACAGTCACAAGCCAAGGCAAAGCCACGACCTGGCAGACCCCCACCGGACACACCTACCGATCGCTACCGCCTGCGCTCCTGCCCCGCGACACACCAGGCCACCTCCGCCAATGACGCGGCGGTCAGCCGGGACGGTCGGCCTCATCCCCTAGCTTCCCCCGTAGGGCACACCCAGCTCGGCGAGTCGGGCCGCTCCCCCGTCGATCGCGGTGAGGACCCACGCACCGGTGTCGGTCAGCGTGAACGTGTGCTCGTAGTGCGCCGCCCATGACCCGTCCGACGTGACGACGGTCCAGTCATCGGCGAGCGTACGTGTCTCAGCCGTGCCGAGCGTGACCATCGGCTCGACGGCGAGCGCCAGACCCTTGACCAGCTTGGCTCCGCGCCCCGGTCGACCGTAGTTGGGGACATTGGGCGGCTGGTGCATCGCCGATCCGATGCCGTGCCCGGTGTATCCCTCGACGATCCCGTAGTCCCCCGCCGCTCCGACTGTCGTCTCGACCGCATGGCTGATGTCAGAGACTCGTCCGCCGAGGGCAGCAGCCGCGATGCCATGCCAGAGCGCTTCCTCCGTCACGTCCATCAGCTTGGAGACCTCCGGCGGCACGTCACCTATCGCGATGGTCGTGGCCGCGTCACCGTGCCATCCGTCGACGATCGCACCACAGTCGATCGAGATGATGTCACCGTCACGAAGCACCCGGGTGCCGGGTATCCCGTGCACGACCTCGTCATTGACCGAGGTGCAGATGACCCCCGTGAAACCGTGGTAGCCCAAGAAGTTGGAGGTCGCGCCCAGCGAGCGGATGTGATCGTGGGCGATCGCGTCCAGCTCGCCCGTGGTGATCCCATCGGCTGCGGACGAACGCAACCGCTCCAGAGTCTTGGCCACCACCAGACCGGCCGATCGCATCGTCTCGATCTGGGCCGGTGTCTTGATCTCGATGCCGCGTTCAAACATCGCTACGAGTCATTCCTCAAGACGGCAGTGCGGCGTCGATTCGGCGGGTGATCTCGTCGACCTCACCCATGCCGTCGACCTCGATGACCAGCCCGCGGCCGCCATAGACCTCGAGCAGCGGGGCCGTCTCGGCGGTGTAGACCTCCTGGCGATGCCGGATGACCGCTTCGGTGTCATCGGCTCGGCCGCTGGTCTCGGCCCGCTTGAGCAACCGCTGGATGAGCTCCTCGGGGTCAACCACGAGCGCCAGCACACCATCGAGCTGGTTTCCCAGTCCCTTGAGGATGCGGTCGAGGGTGTCGACCTGGTCGACCGTGCGCGGATAGCCGTCGAGGATGAAAGCCTCGAGCGCGTCCTCCTGCGCCAGTCGATCCTCGACCATGGCGTTGGTGACCTCGTCGGGGACATACTCGCCGGCGTCCATGTAGCGCTGCGCCTTCTTGCCCAGATCGGTCTGCTGCTGCACATTGGCGCGGAAGATGTCACCGGTCGAGATGTGCGCGCCGCCGATGCGCTTGGCCAGTGCGACGGCCTGGGTTCCCTTGCCGGCGCCCGGCGGACCCATGATCAGCAGGCGCATTACTTGAGGAACCCTTCATAGTTTCGCTGCTGCAGCTGGCTCTCGATCTGCTTGACGGTGTCGAGACCGACGCCGACGATGATCAAGATCGTGGTGCCACCGAACGGGAAGTTCTGGCTGGCACCGATCAGTGCGATCGCGACCATCGGGATCAACGCGATCAGGCCCAGGTAGAGAGCACCGGGAGCCGTGATGCGGCTCAGGACGTATCCCAAGTAGTCCTGCGTCGGCCGGCCGGCCCGGATGCCCGGGATGAACCCGCCGTACTTCTTCATGTTGTCGGCGACCTCTTCAGGGTTGAACGTGATCGACACGTAGAAGTACGTGAAGAAGACGATCAGCGTGAAGAAGGTAGCCATGTAGAGCGGGTGGTCACCGCGGACGAAGTTGTCGTTGATCCAGGTGGCCCACGGGGCACCGGAGTTGAACTGCGCCATCAGCGCCGGCAGGTACATCAGGCTCGAGGCGAAGATCACCGGGATGATGCCGGCCTGGTTGACCTTGAGCGGGATGTAGGTCGAGGAGCCACCGAACATGAGACGGCCGACCATGCGCTTGGCGTACTGCACCGGGATGCGCCGCTGTGCCTGTTCGATGAAGATCACCGCCGCTACGATCACCAGGCCGATCAGCACCACGATGACGAACGTCGTCCAGCCCTGCTGCTGCCTGATGAGCCACATCGCGCCGGGGAATGTCGCGACGACCTGCGTGAAGATCAGGATCGACATGCCGTTGCCGATGCCCCGGTCGGTGATGAGCTCGCCGAGCCACATGATGACGGCGGTGCCCGCGACCATCGTCAGGACGATCAGCAGGAAGGACAGGATGCTGTCCTGGTTGTAGAGCAGATCGAGGTTGCAGGAGCCGCCGAAGAGGTTGCCGCTACGCGCCAGCGCCACGATGCCGGTCGCCTGCAGGATTGCGAGGCCCAGCGTGAGGTAGCGGGTGTACTGCGTGATCTTGGTCTGTCCGGCCTGACCCTCCTTCTTGAGGGCCTCCAGACGGGGGATCACGACGACAAGAAGCTGCAAGATGATGCTCGCGGTGATGTACGGCATGATGCCGAGCGCGAAGACCGTCAGCTGGAGCAGTGCGCCACCGGAGAAGACGTTGATGAGCGCGAAGAGGCTGCTGTTGTCGCCGGTCGCCGCGTTGTCGAAGCACTGTTGGACGTTGGCGACATCGATGCCGGGAGCCGGCATGGTCGAGCCCAGTCGGAACAGCACGATGACGAACAGGACGAAGAGGATCTTCTTCCGCAGGTCTGGTGTCCTGAACGCATGGACGAAGGCGCTGAGCACCGCGATCCTCATCGTGCACATGAGTGTTTCGGTATGACGGACGAAAGCGGGATTGCGCCCGAACAGTGACTATAACAGTCAGCGAAACGGCCGGGGCAGGACATTCGTCCTGCCCCGGACCGCATCAACCGAGAATGGTGACGCTGCCGCCGGCAGCTTCGATCTTGGTCTTGGCCGATCCGGAGAACTTGTTCGCCGTGATCTGGACCTTGACCGAGATGTCGCCTTGTCCGAGGACCTTGACGGGGCGGCCCTTGCGGACTGCTCCGTTGGCGACGAGCGACGCGATGTCGATGTCACCGCCCTTGGGGTAGAGCTCCTCGAGACGATCGAGGTTGACGACCTGGTACTCCTCGCGGAAGGGGTTCTTGAAGCCCTTCAGCTTGGGCAGGCGCATGTGGATCGGGACCTGTCCGCCCTCGAAGCCCACCGGCACCTGGTATCGAGCCTGGGTGCCCTTGGTGCCGCGACCGGCGGTCTTGCCCTTGGAGCCCTCGCCTCGACCCACGCGGGTCTTGGCGGTCTTGGCTCCCGGGGCGGGACGCAGGTGATGCAGTTTGAGCGCCATTGTCAGTCACCATCGCTTTCAGACAAATTCTTGATGTCCACGAGATGCGGGATGGACTCGGCCATGCCGCGGATCTCGGGACGATCTTCCTTGACGACGACATCGCCGATGCGCTTGAGGCCCAGCGTCCGCAGGGTCTGCCGCTGGTTGGGCTTGCGACCGATGCCGGACTTGACCTGGGTGACCTGAATCTTGGCCATCAGGCACCCGCTCCGGCGTCAGCCTTGGCCTTGGCCTCGGCGATGCCTTCCTTGCCGGCCCGCAGCAGAGCCGCCGGAGCGACCTGCTCGACCGTCAGGCCACGACGCGCCGCCACCATCTCCGGCGACTCGAGCAACCGGAGGGCCGCCACGGTCGCGTGGACGATGTTGATCGCGTTGGACGAACCGAGCGACTTGGACAGGACGTCGTGGACGCCTGCCGCCTCGAGCACGGCGCGCACCGGGCCGCCGGCGATGACGCCGGTACCGGGCGATGCGGGACGCAGGAAGACGACGCCAGCCGCCTTCTCGCCCTGCACCGGGTGCGGGATCGTGCCCTGGATGCGGGGAACGCGGAAGAAGGACTTCTTGGCCTCTTCGACGCCCTTCGCGATCGCTGTCGGGACTTCCTTGGCCTTGCCGTAGCCGATGCCGACCTGACCGTCACCGTCGCCGACGATCACCAGGGCGGTGAAGCTGAAGCGACGACCACCCTTCACGACCTTGGCGACACGGTTGATCGTGACGACCTTTTCGATGTACTGCGACTTCTCGGCTCCGCGGTCGTTTCCACGACCCCGTCCGCCTCCGCCTCCGCGGCGCTGCTGCCCGCTCATGCGGTTACCTCCGTGTTTGAAGACATTTCAGTGTTGGTCATCAGAACTCCAGTCCGCCCTCGCGGGCGCCGTCAGCCAGAGCTGCGACCCGGCCGGCGTACTTGTTGCCCGCGCGGTCGAAGACGACGCTGTCGACACCGGCAGCCTTGGCGCGGTCGGCAACGAGCTCGCCGACCTTGCGGGCCTTGGCGGTCTTGTCCTCATCGGACGAGCGCAGGTCGGCCTCCATCGTCGACGCGGAGACCAGCGTGCGGCCCTCGAGGTCGTTGACGATCTGAGCGACCATGTGCTTGCTCGAGCGGGTGATGACGAGACGCGGACGCTCGGCCGATCCCTCGAGCTTCTTGCGTCCTCGCACCTGACGGCGCAGACGCGAAGCCGTGCGGGGCGACGTGTGCTTGGCGTGCTTGATCGAGATAGCCATGACTACTTACCAGCCTTTCCGACCTTGCGGCGGACGTGCTCGCCGGCGTAGCGGACGCCCTTGCCCTTGTAAGGCTCGGGCTTGCGGATCTTGCGGATGTTCGCGGCGACCTCACCGACGGTCTGCTTGTCGATGCCGTGCACAGCGAACTTGGTGGGCGACTCGACCGAGAACGTGATGCCCTCGGGAGCCTGGACCGGGACCGGGTGGCTGAAGCCGAGCGCGAACTCGAGGGCAGCCGGGCCCTTGGCCTGGACGCGGTAACCGACGCCGACGATCTCGAGCTTCTTCTCGTAGCCCTCGGTGACACCGACGACCATGTTGCTGATCAGGGTGCGGGAGAGACCGTGAAGAGCCTTGCTGCGGCGCTCGTCGTCGGGACGCTCGACCGCGAGCGTGCCATCGTCGCCCTTGGAGACCGTGATGGGCTCCGCGACAGTGTGGGACAGCTCGCCCTTGGGGCCCTTGACGCGTACGTCCTGGCCCTCGATCGAGACCTCGACACCGGACGGGATCGTGACGGGAATCTTGCCAATGCGTGACATGTGTTCAGACCCCTCTCACCAGACGTAGGCGAGGACTTCTCCGCCTACGCCCTTCTGGTTGGCCTGACGGTCCGTGAGCAGACCCTGGCTCGTCGAGATGATCGCCACGCCGAGTCCACCGAGCACCTTGGGCAGGCCGGTCGACTTCGCGTAGACGCGAAGACCCGGCTTGCTGATGCGGCGGATGCCGGCGATCGAGCGCTCACGATGCGGACCGTACTTGAGGGTGATCGTGAGCGACTTGCTCACCTCGCCCTCCTTGGGGTCGGCCACGTCGATGCTGGTGATGTAGCCCTCCTGCTTGAGGATCTCGGCTACGCCGGCCTTGAGCTTGGAGTAGGGCATCGTCACGCTGTCGTGGTATGCCTGATTGCCGTTGCGGACACGCGTCAGCATGTCAGCGATCGGATCGGTCATTGTCATAGTTGGTGTGTTCCATTCCTGCCGTGGTTTCCATTCCAGCTCGGGCTTGTCAGCTCGGGTGCGGAGGGACCTTCGGCCTGTGAGGGGTGAGAAATTACCAGGAGCTCTTGGTGATACCGGGCAGTTCGCCCCTGTGCGCCATCTCGCGAAGGCAGATGCGGCAGAGGCCGAACTTCTTGTAGACCGACCGGGGTCGGCCACAACGCTGGCAACGGGTGTAGCCGCGGACCGCGAACTTGGGCTTGCGAGCGGCCTTGACCTTCAGTCCAGTCTTCGCCATGTCAGTTCTCCTTGTAAGGGAAGCCGAGCAGCTTGAGCAGCGCGCGACCCTCGTCGTCGTTGGTGGCCGTGGTGACGATCGTGATGTCCATGCCACGCGAGCGGTCGATCTTGTCCTGATCGATCTCGTGGAACATGACCTGCTCGGTCAGACCGAAGGTGTAGTTGCCGCGACCGTCGAACTGCCGGGGCGAGAGCCCACGGAAGTCGCGAATGCGGGGAAGCGCGAGCGTCAGCAGACGATCGAGGAACTCCCACATGCGGTCTCCACGCAGTGTGACGTGCGCGCCGATCGGCATGCCCTCACGCAGCTTGAACTGCGCGATGGACTTGCGTGCCTTGGTGACCTGCGGCTTCTGGCCGGTGATCGCGGTGAGGTCGCGGAGTGCGCCCTCGATCAGCTTGCCGTCGCGGGCAGCCTCGCCGACACCCATGTTGACGACGATCTTGGTCAGGCCGGGCACCTGCATGACGTTCTGGAAGTCGAACTGCTCGCGCAGAGCCGGCAGGATCTCCTCGCGGTAGCGCGTCTTGAGGCGGGGGGCCGCCGCAGTGGCCTCGTCCGTGGGGGTGGAGGTTTCGGTACTCATGCTCAGATCTCCTTTCCGGTCTTCTTGGCGATGCGCACGCTGCGGTGCGCGGTGTATGTCGATCCGGCGGGACGGCTCTTGGTGACCTCGTCACGGCGGTAGCCGACGCGGGTCGGCTCCTTGTCCGCGAGGAGCATCACGTTCGAGATGTGGATCGGGGCCTCGCTGGTGATGATGCCGCCTGAGCCTGCGCCACCGGCCTGGTTGGCCTTGGTGTGGCGCTTGACGCGGTTGACGCCCTCGACGATGACGCGATCCTGCTCGGCGATCACCTCGATCACCGATCCGGTCACGCCCTTGTCCTTGCCAGCGATGACCTTGACCTGGTCACCCTTGCGAATGCTGATGGTGCCTTTGCGGGCCATCTCAGAGCACCTCCGGTGCGAGCGAAATGATGCGCATGAACTTCTTGTCGCGAAGCTCACGCCCGACGGGACCGAAGATGCGCGTACCGCGCGGATCGCCATCGGCCTTGAGAATGACGGCTGCGTTCTCGTCGAACTTGATGTACGAGCCATCCGGACGACGGCGCTCCTTGACGGTGCGCACGACGACAGCCTTGACGACATCACCCTTCTTGACGTTTCCGCCGGGGATGGCGTCCTTGACGGTGGCGACGATGGTGTCACCGATGCCGGCATAACGCCGACCCGAGCCACCGAGGACACGGATGCAAAGGATCTCCTTGGCACCTGTGTTGTCGGCGACCTTGAGTCGCGACTCCTGCTGAATCATCTGTCGTCTCCTACTTGGCCTTCTCGAGGATCTCGACGATGCGCCAACGCTTGGTGGCGGACAGTGGACGTGTCTCCATGATCAGGACACGGTCACCGATGCCGGCAGCGTTCGCCTCGTCGTGAGCCTTGAGCTTGATGTTGCGACGCAGGACCTTGCCGTAGAGCGCGTGCTTGACGCGATCCTCGACGTTGACCACAACGGTCTTGTCCATCTTGTCGCTGACGACAAGACCCTCACGGGTCTTGCGCGTGCTGCGTTCGGTCACTGCTTCGCCCTTAATGTGGCTGGTCTGGAACTTGTCGGTCATGCCGTGGCCCCCTCATCGGACAGGGACTCGACGATGCCAAGCTCGCGCTCCCGCATGACGGTGTAGATGCGCGCGATGTCCTTGCGCACGGCCCGGAGGCGTGCGGTGTTGTCGAGCTGGCCCGTGGCGTTCTGGAAGCGCAGGTTGAACAGCTCTTCCTTGGACTCGCCCAGGAGCTCGGCGAGCTTGTCTGCCTCGAGAGCACGAAGCTCTGCGGCTGTGGTCACTGCTGCCATCACAGCTCACCTGTCTCTCGCGTGATGAATCGGGCCTTCATGGGGAGCTTGTGGATCGCGCGGCGCATCGCCTCGCGGGCCGTCGTCTCGTCGACGCCGGACAGCTCGAACATGACGCGTCCGGGCTTGACGTTGGCGACCCACCACTCCGGCGAGCCCTTGCCTGAACCCATGCGGGTCTCGGCGGGCTTCTTGGTCAGCGGACGGTCCGGGTAGATGTTGATCCAGACCTTGCCGCCACGCTTGATGTGACGCGTCATGGCGATACGAGCGGACTCGATCTGACGGTTCGTCACGTAGGCGGGGGTCACGCACTGAATGCCAAAGTCACCGAACGCCAGCTCCGTGCCACCCTTGGCCGCGCCTCGGCGCGTGGGGTGGTGCTGCTTGCGGTACTTGACCCTGCGGGGCATCAACATCAGCTCTCCCCTCCTTCGGCGGCGGCAGCGGCGGGCGCTGCAACGGTTGCGGGAGCCTCGGTGGCCGGCGCCGAAGCAGCGGCCTCAGCGGCGGGTGCCGCATCTTCGCGGGCCGGACGCTCGGGGCGACGCGCGCCACCGGCTGCTCCGCCACGGGTGGCGGGGCGACGGTTGCTGCCGGGAGCGGCCGCACGCTTGGCCGCTTCGGCCTCGCGCTCGGCGCGGGTGCCCGCGACCTCGCCCTTGTAGATCCAGACCTTCACGCCGATCCGGCCGAAGGTCGTCTTGGCCTCGTAGAAGCCGTAGTCGACGTCGGCGCGCAGGGTGTGCAGGGGCACCCGGCCCTCGCGGTAGAACTCCGAGCGCGACATCTCGGCGCCACCGAGCCGACCGCCGCACTGGATGCGGATGCCCTTGGCACCGCTGCGCATCGTGGTCTGCATCGCCTTGCGCATGGCACGACGGAACTGAACACGACCCGACAGCTGCTCGGCAACACCCTGGGCGACGAGCTGCGCATCCATCTCGGGGTTCTTGACCTCGAGGATGTTGAGCTGCACCTGCTTGCCGGTCAGCTTCTCGAGGTCGCCGCGGATGCGGTCGGCCTCGGCGCCGCGGCGGCCGATGACGATGCCCGGACGAGCCGTGTGGATGTCGACGCGAACGCGGTCACGCGTGCGCTCGATCTCGACGCGGCTGATGCCGGCACGGTCCATGCCCTTGGTGAGCATCTTGCGGATCTGGACATCCTCGCCGACATAGCTCTTGTAGAGCTTGTCCGCGTACCAACGGCTCTTGTGATCCGTCGAGATGCCGAGTCGGAACCCGTGCGGGTTGATCTTCTGTCCCACTATCGGTTCCCGCCCTTCTTCTTGGAGTTCTTGATGTTGGCCGCATCCAGCCGGGCCTGAACGACCTCGGCGGGCTGCACGACCACGGTCAGGTGGCTGCTGCGCTTGAGGATGCGGTTGGCCGCACCCTTGGCGCGGGGGCGCCAGCGCTTCATCGTCGGACCCTCGTCGACCTGCACCACGGTGATGATCAGCGAGGAGCGGTCGAGGCCTTCAGTGGTCTCTGCATTGGATGCAGCACTGTCGACGAGCTTGTAGAAGTTCTCGGCAACGGCCTGCGGCGCGAACTGCAGGGTGGCCAGGGCGTTCTCGACCGACTCGCCGCGGATCAGGTCCGCGATGCGTCGCGACTTCTGCGCGGTGACGCGGACGAAGCGAGCAACTGCGAACGCACCGGGCTCATCACCCAGCAGGCGCTCGCGACGAGCGCTCACGCTCTCACGGGTAGCTGCACTCATCGCCTCTTCGCCTTCCGGTCGTCCTTCTCGTGTCCACGGAACGTGCGGGTCGGGGCGAACTCGCCCAGCTTGTGGCCCACCATCGAGTCCGTGATGAACACCGGGACGTGCTTGCGGCCGTCGTGCACGGCGATCGTGTGTCCGATGAAGGACGGCAGGATCATCGAGCGACGCGACCAGGTCTTGATCACGGTGTGGGTCTCGGCGGTGTTCTGCGCGTCGACCTTCTTCTCGAGGTGCCCGTCAACGAACGGACCCTTCTTCAAACTGCGTGGCATATGAATTCTCTCCTGGCTCAGCGGCCGGACTTGCGGCGGCGGACGATCATCTGGTCGCTGGCCTTGCGCTTGCGCGTGCGGCCTTCCGGCTTGCCCCACGGCGAGACGGGGTGACGTCCACCGGACGTCTTGCCCTCGCCACCACCGTGCGGGTGGTCGACCGGGTTCATCGCGACACCGCGAACGGTCGGGCGCTTGCCCTTCCAGCGGCTGCGTCCGGCCTTGCCCCAGTTGATGTTGGACTGCTCGGCGTTGCCGACCTCACCGATCGTGGCGCGGCAGCGAACGTCGACATAGCGCATCTCGCCGGAGGGCAGGCGCAGCTGCGCCTTGTTGCCTTCCTTGGCGACGAGCTGGACCTTGGTGCCGGCGGAGCGGCCCATCTTGGCGCCACCGCCGGGACGAAGCTCGATGCCGTTGATCAGTGTGCCAACCGGGATGTTGCGCAGGGGCAGGTTGTTGCCGACCTTGATGTCGGAACCGACACCGGACTCGACCGACATGCCCTGCTTGAGGCCCTCGGGCGCGATGATGTAACGCTTCTCGCCGTCGGCATAGTGCAGCAGCGCGATGCGCGCCGTGCGGTTGGGGTCGTACTCGATGTGAGCGACCTTGGCCGGCACGCCGTCCTTGTCATAGCGACGGAAGTCGATGATGCGGTAAGCGCGCTTGTGTCCACCACCCTGGTGACGAGTCGTGATCCGGCCCTGGTTGTTGCGGCCGCCCTTCTTGGGCAGCGGCTCTGTCAGGGACTTCTCCGACGTCGTGCGGGTGATCTCGGCGAAGTCGGCGACGCTCGAGCCACGACGGCCCGGCGTTGTCGGCTTGTATTTGCGAATAGCCATATGTCCTCAGTCCTCAGGCGCTCGGCGTCGAGAAGATGTCGATGCTCTGACCGGGCGCGACACTCACGATTGCTCGCTTGGTGTCCTTGCGCTTGCCCAGACCCGACTTCGTACGACGGGTCTTGCCCTTGCGGTTGAGCGTGTTGACCGCGGTGACCTTGACGCCGAAGATCTTCTCGACGGCGATCTTGATCTCTGTCTTGTTGGCGTCCGGGTGCACCACGAAGGTGTACTTGTTGTCATCGAGCAGGCCGTAGCTCTTCTCGCTGACGACCGGAGCGATCAAGACGTCGCGGTGGTCCTTGTGAATCGTGCTCATCAGGCGTCTCCTGCCTTCGTGAAGCCGGCAGCCTCAGCCGTCTCGGCGGAGTCGAACCAGACCTCGGCATCGGTCTGCTCGTACCACTGGCCATCCGGCTCGTGGTACTTCATCGAGTCCTCGTTGCCCTTGATCTCGTGTCCCTTGGGAGGGTTGCCGCTCTTGAGGGGCGCCTTCGATCCGGGACCGTATGGCTGGGTCTTCGTAGCAGCGGACTCGGCCGAAGCCTCGTCGTCGGCCGGAGCCTCGACGACCTTGGCGGCAGCAGGAGCCGCAGCCTTCTTGGCAGCGGTCTTCTTGGCCGGCGCCTTCTTGGCCGGCTTGGCGCTGTCACGAGCGTCGACCTCGGTCGCGGCCGCGCTCAGGGCGATCGTCTTGGCACCCTCGGCCGAGCGCGCGGCGACGAATGCGTCGAACGCCTGCTGGGTGAACACGATGTCGTCGCTGAGCAGGACGTCGTAGGTGTTGAGCTGGTCGAACGTCAGGATCACGAGCTCGCCGACGTTGCGCAGGCTGATGGCCGTCAACGTGTCGGCACGGTCAACCACGATCAGCACGCGGGGGCGAGGCGTCAGGTCACGCAGCGTGGCCAGCGCGAGCCGCGTCGACGGCTTGTCGCCGGAGACGATGCTGTCGACCACGTGCAGGCGACCCGAACGAGCCCGGTCCGAGAGGGCACCGCGCAGAGCGGCAGCCTTCATCTTCTTGGGTGTGCGCTGGTCGTACGACCGCGGCGTCGGGCCGTGCACGATGCCACCACCGTTGTACTGGGGTGCGCGGATCGAGCCCTGGCGGGCGCGACCGGTGCCCTTCTGGCGGTAGGGCTTCTTGCCACCGCCGGACACCTCGCCACGCGACTTGGTGCTGTGCGTGCCCTGGCGCGCTGCGGCGAGCTGCGCAACGACGACCTGGTGGATCAGCGGGATGTTGACCTGCACGTCGAAGATGTCGACGGGCAGCTGAGCATCGATGCTGCCCTTGGGAAGTGTGAGTGCCATGATCAGGCTCCCTTCACGGCGGAGCGGATGACGACGAGCGCGCCCTTGGGGCCGGGTACGGCGCCCTTGATGAGGATGACGCCCTTGCCGGCGTCGACGGCGTGAACCTTGAGGTTCTGCGTCGTCACCTGCTCGGCGCCCATGTGGCCGGCCATGCGCAGACCCTTGAAGACACGACCCGGGGTGGCGCAGCCACCGATCGAGCCTGGCTTGCGGTGGTTGCGGTGCGCACCGTGCGAAGCGCCCACGCCGTGGAAGCCGTGGCGCTTCATGACGCCGGCGAAGCCTTTGCCCTTGCTGGTCGCGGTGACGTCGACGACATCACCCGCGGCGAAGATCTCCGGGGAGACCTCCTGGCCCAGCGTGAAGTCCGAGACGGCCTCGGTGCGGATCTCGACGATGTGGCGGCGAGGTGTGACGCCGGCCTTGTCAAAGTGGCCCGAGACCGGCTTGTTGACCTTGCGACCGGCGATCTCGCCGAAGCCGAGCTGGACGGCCGAGTAGCCGTCGGTCTCACGCGTGCGGATCTGGGTGACGACGTTGGTGTCGGCAGCGATCACGGTGACGGGAACGATCTTGTTGTCGGCATCCCATACCTGGGTCATGCCGAGCTTGCGGCCGAGGAGGCCGCGCGTGGTGGCAGTGCTGCTGCCGCCCCGGGAGGGGCTCGATGGCTGAGTCATGTCGCTGTCCCCCTCAGAGCTTGATCTCGATGTCGACGCCGGCCGGCAGGTCGAGTCGCATGAGCGAGTCGACTGTCTTGGGCGTCGGGTCAATGATGTCGATGAGGCGCTTGTGGGTGCGCATCTCGAAGTGCTCGCGGCTGTCCTTGTACTTGTGCGGCGAACGGATCACGCAGAACACGTTCTTCTCAGTGGGCAACGGCACCGGTCCTGCGACCTTGGCGCCCGTACGCGTCACCGTGTCGACGATCTTGCGCGCCGAGGAGTCAATGACCTCGTGGTCGTAGGCCTTGAGCCGGATACGGATTTTCTGTCCCGCCATGCTCTCGTTAGTCCTTTACGTTCGTTCGCTTCGCAGTCTCGCCCCGGATCGAGGGAGAAAGGCTCCTCCCTCCCGCCGACCCCCGAGGTCGGGCGTGTCGCGCCCACATGGGGGCATACGTCACACACTTGTCGAGTTAGGTGGTTGGACCCGCATCAGCGGGACAAGCTCGATCTCAGGTTCGGCACCGTCGTCGTGATCGGCGTGAGAGGCCGGACGTTCGGCGCCCCAGCGATCGAGCCGGAGCAACCGAACTATTCTGACAGACCCGCTGCGGTAAACACAAATCGAGGACCGCAGGTGCTAGTGATGGACGTTGGGCTCGGAGTCCGCGTGGCCGGACGGCTCGATCTGGAAGGTCGAGTGCTCGACGTCGAAGTGCTCGGCCAGGCACCCACGCAGCCGGTCCAGCACGGCATGGGCGCCTGCCATGTCCGTCACGGAGTCGTCGACCACGACGTGGGCGCTCATGACCGGCATGCCCGACGTGATGGTCCAGACGTGCAGGTCGTGGACGTCCTCGACCCCCTCCATCTCGAGGATGTGCAATCGCAGCTCGGCGAGGTCGACGTCACGGGGAGTCGACTCCAGCAGCACCTCCAGGACCTCGCGGAGCAGGGAGACCGCGCGCGGCACGATCATGGCCGCGATGACCAGCGAGGCGACCGCATCGGCGGGATACCACTCAGTGACCAGCACGACGCTCGCCGAGACGATCACCGCGACGGACCCGAGCGCATCGCCGAGCACCTCGAGGTAGGCGCCGCGGACGTTGAGGCTCTCCTCGGCACCGCCGCGCAGCAGCAGCAGGCCCACGACGTTGACGGCCAGGCCGATGCCGCCGGCCAGCAGGATCAGTCCCCCGTCGAGCTCCGGCGCGTCCCCGAAACGTCGGATCGCGCTGACGGCCACCCACGCGGCCAGCCCCAACAGGATCAGCCCGTTGGCGCCGGCGGCGAGCACCTCGGTGCGGTGGTACCCGAACGAACGCCGTGAGCCGGGGGCGCCGCCGCGCTGGGCGACGGTGATCGCGGCGAGGGCCATGACGATGCCGAACGAGTCGCCCAGGAGATGGCCCGCATCAGCCAGCAGCGCGAGGCTGCCGGTGAGGGCGGCGACGACGGCCTCGACCACGAGCACCGTAAGCGTCAGGGCCAGCACGACGGTGAGGCGCCGGCGGTACTGAACGCCCGTGCCGTGCGCGCCGCCGTGCGCGTGCGAATGACCCATGGGGGCAAGGCTACGGCGACGTCGCCGAAAGCCGATCACGTGTCATCGACAGGACGTCCACCGCACCTGCTCCGGTCAGCGTCCCTGACCGCCGAAGGCGTCGCCGAAGCCACCGCCGACACCGGTGGGCAACCAGCTGCGCGGGACGCCTGCGGGGAACGGGAAGACATTGACCAAGCCGTCGGCATTCTCGACGTCTGCCGGCACGCCGGCGAGGGCCACGTCCTCGCTCGCCCCGTCGATGATGCCAACCGCCGATCCCAGCTTCTCGCCTGCGTTAGCAGTCCCCGGCACGCCGGAGCTCGCCTGCGTGTACGAGGTGTCGTCAGCCACGTTGGCCAGCGGCACCAGCTGGATCAGCCCGCTGTCTACCTCGGAGCCATTCTGGCCGGGGACGCCGATCGCGGTCAGATATCCGGGTCCGATCGCGACGTCGCTGCCGAAGTAGTCGTTCGTCTGGGCCGTGCCGCCGACCCCGGAGGTGTTCTGGCTCAGCGCGATGCCGGGCCCCAGTGAGCCGCCCGAGGGCTTGTCGAACAGCTGGACCAGGCCGGCGTTGACGGCGCTGCCGATGTTCTCGTAGGGAGCCGACGCGACGGCCCGCGAGTTGGCACCGGTCGCGGACGTCCAGGCGTCGACGACGCGACCGAACTGATCACTCGCCTCGGCCGAGTCGGGAACGCCGCTGGAGTTCTGGGTGATGGCGGTCCCGCCATCGAGTTCGTCGCCGTACACGTTGTCCAGGCGCACGACGCTACCGGCGTCGTCGATGCTGCCGACGTCCTCGGAGGGCACACCCACCAGCGCGTCCACGGTGGAGTTGTCGTCGAAGAAGCCGAAAGCCACCGAGAAACCGAACAGGTCTCCGGCCTCGGCTCCGCCGCCGACGCCTGGGGTCGTCTCGTCGATCCAGGTGCCGATGTTTCCGCCGTCGAGCGCGGTGCGCACGGCCACGGCCCCGCTGTTCGTGAACCCTGACGTGTCGCGGTACGGGACCCCGATGATGATGCCGTAGGCGTCCGGATCGGGGGTCCCACCTTGGCCGAGGTCCTCCACGGCGTCGACCGAGTATCCGAATCGGTCGCCGGTGGCGCGGGTGCGGCCGAAGTCGTCGCTGATCATCACGTCTTGGCGCGAGGTCGACACGAAGCCCGCCGCCTCGCCATACAACACGGTGACGGTGCCGGAGTCGACGGCACCGATGTTGTCGAACAGGGGTGCCCCGACGACCAGGTCGGTGAACCCGTCGCAGTCAAGGTCGGCGGTCACCAGCGAGAAGCCCCAGCGGGCCCCCGTCTGCACGATGCCGCCGGGGTCGTTGCCGGTGTCGGCACGGACGTTCGTCGCTACGCCCTCGCCCACCCGGTTGTCGGCGTCGCCGTACCGCACAGTCACCCGTCCTGCGCTCGTCTGCCCTGCCTCGCTGGCCGTCGAGTTGGCGACCGCGACGTCGGAGAACCCGTCGCCGTTGAAGTCCGACGGCACGCCCGTGTCGCATCCGCTGGCTCCGGCCTGGGCGGAAGGGGTGACGAGCAGGGACGAGACGACCAGACCGAGGCCGACCGCCGCGACGGTGAGAGGAGTGCGCATGACAATGTCCCTTCTGGCATTCGAGCGTGCTTAGTTTGCACCGCGACCGCAATCCCGTCAACCGTTCTACCCCCGCGCGCGACGAAGCCCCCCGAGCCTGTGCGGCTCGAGGGGCTTCGTGAGAGCAGGACTACTTGTTGATCTTGGTGACGCGTCCGGCGCCGACCGTACGTCCACCCTCACGGATGGCGAAACGCAGGCCGTCCTCCATGGCGATCGGCTGGATCAGCGCGACCGACATCTCGGTGTTGTCGCCGGGCATGACCATCTCGGTGCCCTCGGGCAGCGTGACGACGCCGGTGACGTCCGTGGTGCGGAAGTAGAACTGCGGACGGTAGTTGTTGAAGAACGGCGTGTGACGGCCGCCCTCCTCCTTCGACAGGATGTAGACCTGGCCCTCGAACTCCGTGTGAGGAGTCGTGGAACCCGGTGCGATGACAACCATGCCGCGCTCGACGTCTTCGCGCTTGGTGCCGCGAAGCAGCAGTCCGACGTTCTCGCCGGCCTCGCCGGTGTCGAGCAGCTTGCGGAACATCTCGATGCCGGTGACCGTGGTGGTCTGCTTGGTCTCACGGATGCCGACGATGTCGACGGTCTCGTTGACCTTGACGACGCCACGCTCGATGCGGCCGGTGATGACGGTTCCACGACCGGTGATCGTGAACACATCTTCGACGGGCATGAGGAACGGCTTCTCGGTCTCGCGAGGAGGCATCGGGATGTAGTCGTCGACAGCCTGCATCAGCTCGAGGATCGACTCGCCCCACTTGGCGTCACCCTGGAGCGCCGGGTGAGCGGCGACCTTGACGACGGGAACGTTGTCACCGTCGAACTCCTGATCGCTCAGGAGCTCACGGACCTCGAGCTCGACGAGCTCGAGGATCTCTTCGTCATCGACCATGTCGCACTTGTTGAGTGCGACGACCATCGCCGGCACGCCGACCTGGCGCGCGAGCAGGACGTGCTCGCGAGTCTGGGGCATGGGGCCGTCGGTGGCGGCGACCACGAGGATCGCGCCGTCCATCTGAGCCGCACCGGTGATCATGTTCTTGACGTAGTCCGCGTGTCCCGGGCAGTCGACGTGGGCGTAGTGACGGTTCTCCGTCTGGTACTCCACGTGCGCGATCGAGATCGTGATGCCGCGCTGCTTCTCTTCGGGCGCCTTGTCGATCTGGTCGAACGCGTAGTCGTCGTTCAGATCCGGGTACTTGTCGTGCAACACCTTGGTGATCGCCGCAGTAAGAGTCGTCTTACCGTGGTCGATGTGACCGATGGTGCCGATGTTCATGTGCGGCTTGGTCCGCTCGAACTTCGCCTTAGCCACTTGGGGCTCCTTCTTAGAATTGGTTGCTGTTGAACGCCGTTGGGTCCCGCTTCACGAGAGCCTCAAGCCATCTTATGAGATGGTCCGCTGCTACTCGCCGCGGGCCTTTTTGATGATCTCTTCCGCGACGTTCTTGGGAACCTCCGCGTAGGAGTCGAACTGCATCGAGTATGACGCACGGCCCGAGGTCTTGGACCTCAGGTCGCCGACGTACCCGAACATCTCGGACAGGGGGACGATCGCCTGGATGATCTTGACGCCGCCCATCCCTTCCTCCATGGCCTGTACCTGGCCACGGCGAGAGTTGAGGTCGCCGATCACATCACCCATGTAGTCATCGGGTGTGGTGACCTCGACCGCGAAGACGGGCTCGAGGATCACCGGATCGGCCTTGCGCGCGGCTTCCTTGAAAGCCATCGAGCCAGCCAGCTTGAATGCGAGCTCCGAGGAGTCGACGTCGTGGTAGGCGCCGTCCTCGAGGGTCACCTTGACGTCGACCATCTGGTAGCCGGCGAGGACACCGAACTGCATGGCGTCCTGCGCACCCTGGTCGACCGAGGGGATGTACTCACGGGGCACTCGGCCACCGGAGACGGCGTTGTCGAACTCGTAGCCACCCTCGCCACCGGCCAGCGGGCCCGTGGGCTCGATGCTGATGATGACCTTGGCGAACTGGCCGGAGCCACCCGTCTGCTTCTTGTGGGTGTAGCTGACGTTCGCGACCTTGCGCTTGATTGTCTCGCGATAGGCAACCTGCGGCTTGCCGACGTTGGCCTCGACGTTGAACTCGCGCTTCATGCGGTCGACGAGGATGTCGAGGTGCAGCTCGCCCATGCCGGCGATGATGGTCTGACCGGTCTCTTCGTCAGTGTGGACCTGGAACGTCGGGTCCTCCTCGGCCAGCCGCTGGATCGCGGTGCCGAGCTTCTCCTGGTCGCTCTTGGTCTTGGGCTCGATCGCGACCTGGATGACCGGCGCGGGGAACGTCATCGACTCCAGGACGATCTGCTTCTGCGGATCGGCGAGGGTCTCACCGGTCGTGGTGTCCTTGAGTCCCATGACGGCGACGATCTGGCCGGCGCCGACCGATGCGATCTCCGCACGCTTGTTGGCGTGCATCTGGTAGATCTTGCCGATCCGCTCCTTGCGACCCTTGGTCACGTTGATCACGGTGCTGCCGGACTCGAGGCGACCGGAGTAGACGCGCAGGTAGGTCAGCTTGCCGAGGTGCGGGTCAGAGGCGATCTTGAAGGCGAGGGCCGCGAACGGCTCGCTCTCGTTGGGCTCACGGGTGTCGGTCTTGGTGTCGTCGCGCGGGTCGAGGCCCGTGATGGCGCCGACGTCCAGGGGTGAGGGAAGGAAGTCGATGACCGCGTCGAGCAGAGGCTGGACGCCCTTGTTCTTGAACGCGGTGCCGCACAGGATCGGGTTGAGCTTGGCGGCCAGGGTCGCGCGACGGATCGAGGACTTGAGCAGCTCGGGGGTGATGTCTGCACCGTCGAGATAGGCCTCGGCGAACTCGTCGTCGTGGTCGGCGAGGGTCTCGATCATCTCGTTGCGGGCCTCGGCGGCGGTGTCGACCAGATCCGCGGGGATCTCCTCGACGGTGTAGTCCTCACCGATCTCGGTCTCGCCGCGCCAGACCAGCGCGCGGTTGCCGATCAGGTCGACGATGCCGATGAAGTCGCCCTCGGCACCGATCGGGACCTGCAGGACGAGGGCCGTGGCGCCGAGGCGCTCACGGATCGTCTTGACGCAGTAGTCGAAGCTCGCGCCGGTGCGGTCGAGCTTGTTGATGAAGCACATGCGCGGGACGCCATACTTGTCGGCCTGACGCCACACGGTCTCGGACTGCGGCTCGACGCCGGCGACACCGTCGAACACGGCGACCGCACCGTCGAGGACGCGCAGGTTGCGCTCGACCTCGACCGTGAAGTCGACGTGACCGGGGGTGTCGATGATGTTGATCTGGTTGTCTTTCCACCAGCAGGTCGTCGCGGCGGACGTGATCGTGATGCCGCGCTCCTGCTCCTGCTCCATCCAGTCCATCGTGGCGCCACCGTCGTGAACTTCACCGATCTTGTAGTTGATGCCGGTGTAGAAGAGGATGCGTTCGGTCGTCGTGGTCTTGCCGGCATCGATGTGCGCCATGATGCCGATGTTGCGGACCCGGTTGAGGTCGGTCGTGATGTCTGTAGCCACGAGTCTCTACTACTTCCTTGGTACGAGTGGTGAGCTGATGTGTTCGCTGGTGGAGGAGGGTGAGCGCCTCGAGGAACGAGCGATTACCAGCGGTAGTGGGCGAACGCCTTGTTGGCTTCAGCCATCTTGTGCGTGTCTTCCCGCTTCTTGACGGCGCCGCCGAGACCGTTGGAGGCGTCGAGCAGCTCGTTCATGAGGCGCTCGGCCATGGTCTTCTCACGGCGTGCTCCGGCATAGCTGACGAGCCAGCGCAGGGCCAGGGTGTTCTGACGCGAGGCGCGAACCTCGATCGGGACCTGGTAGGTCGCGCCACCCACGCGGCGGCTCTTGACCTCGATCGACGGCTTGACGTTGTCGAGGGCGCGCTTGAGCGTGATGACCGGATCGGTGCCGGACTTCTCGCGGGAGCCCTCCAGGGCGGTGTAGACGATGCGCTGGGCGACCTGCTTCTTGCCGTCGACCAGGACCTTGTTGATGAGTGAGGTGACGAGCTGGCTCCCGTAGACGGGGTCAGTCTCGACGACGCGCTTCGGCGCCGGACCTTTACGAGGCATTAGCGCTTCTCCTTCTTCGCGCCGTAACGGCTGCGAGCCTGCTTGCGACCCTTGACGGCCTGCGTGTCGAGGGCGCCGCGGACGATCTTGTAGCGGACACCGGGAAGGTCCTTGACTCGACCACCGCGCACGAGCACGATCGAGTGCTCCTGCAGGTTGTGGCCTTCGCCCGGGATGTATGCAGTGACCTCGGTGCCACTCGAGAGCTTCACGCGGGCGACCTTGCGGAGCGCGGAGTTCGGCTTCTTCGGAGTGGTGGTGTAGACGCGGGTGCAGACACCGCGGCGCTGAGGTGAACCCTTGAGCGCGGGAGTCGTCGTCTTGACGACCTTGCGCTGACGGCCCTTGCGGACCAGCTGGTTAATCGTGGGCACTACAAACTTCCTTCTTCTGACTGGTGTGAGCCATGAGTCGTGATGCACTCACCACCGAGCAATCCGGCGGGATGCGTGCAACGGCCTGATGAGTTCAGGCACAGCGCCTCATACTACCGGGGAGGCGCGGCAACTTCCAAACCGAGACGTGCGGCCTCCACCCGAGTCACGATGTCGTCGGGATGGCGAACAGTATCCGCCCGTCGACACCGCCGAAGTCGAGCCGTTCAGGCGCCAACCGACTAAGCTACTCAGCCGACAGGGGCAGGCCGAGGTCTTCGATACGCTTGTCGCTGAGCTTGCGCGACGAGTTCGCGGACGAGTCGACGCACCCGCTCCTGATCGACAAGTTGATAGCAAGATCGCCATATCGTGCCGCGAACTGCAGGCCGTCCTTGGAGGCCTCGACCAGCTCGCTCGTCGGTGGCTCGACCTTCCAACCGACAGACGTCAGAGCAGACGCAATGAGGTCGGCCTGCTCCGACGCAACAGTGTTGCTATCGGTCACAGCCACCTCCGCGACGTACTCAGCGCCGGTGGGGCTGGGCTCCATGCCACAGATATCCCACCGGCCGCCGCCCGAACTGGTGTAGCTCGACGCCTTGACGGCTTCGCCGATCAGGGGGAACACCTCGGCCGCCGCAGACTTGGTGGCGTCGGCCCTCTTGTACACGTCCGGGTTGGGCTCCTCGGAGCCCCCACAACCGAACAGGCTGCCGACCATCATCATGACCACCACAACTCGCATGCGTCCCATCATCACTCCTTCACCCGAGCGAACCGAGCCAGCCCCCGGCATCGCTGACCCTGTCACCGGGGGAGACGGTCAAGGTTCCCGCCAGCAGGGTGTCGAGGGTCCGATAGCTGCCCGGCGTCCGTCGACGACGTCGGCCATCGCGTCGCCTGCGGAGTCTCGTTGTCGTGGACGCCCTCAGCGGTCGAGGACCTGCGCGAGGTGCAGAGCCTCGACGGAAGCGAGGTCGTCCAGCTGGGTTCGGCAGGAGAACCCGTCGGCGACCACGATCGCCCCGTCCCCCGCGTTCCGCACCGCCGGCAAGAGCTGCAGCTCGGCGATCGCGACGGACACCTCGTAGTGCCCCTTCTCGACGCCGAAGTTGCCCGCCAGGCCGCAGCACCCCGACAGTCGCTCGATCTCGGCCCCCGTCGACCGCATCACGGCGAGGTCGGCCTCGAACCCCAACACCGATGCCTGGTGGCAGTGCGGCTGCACGATGAGGGTCGTCCCCGTCAGATCCGGAGCCCGCCAGCCCTCCGTGCGCTGCAGCAGCTCCGAGAGGGTGAACACTCCCCCAGCGACGTCGAGGGCGCGGGGATCGTCGAGCAGCTCCACCGCGTCAGCGCGCAGCACCGCGAGGCAGGACGGCTCGAGGCCGACGATCGGCACGCCCGCGGCGACGTACGGGTGGAGCGGCGCGACTGTGTCGCCGACGATCGACCGGGCCTTGTCGAGCTGGCCCGTCGTGATCCAGGTCAGCCCGCAGCAGGCCGGACGTGCCAGAATCTCGACGTCATAGCCCGCACCCTCGAGCACCCGTACCGCTGCCTTGCCGCCCTCGGTCGAGAAGAACTCGGTGAACGAGTCGGACCACAGGAGGACCCGACCTCCAGCGCGTCCCCCGGTGCCGGAGTCACGCCGCCGGTTCCACCGGCTGAAGCTCATCCGTGCGAACGCGGGCAGGCTGCGTCGCTGATCCACGCCGGCCGCCCACCGCGCCACCCAGCGCACACCGGGCGTGCGCAGACCGAGGTTGGCGACCCGTGCGATCGGCGACGTGAGCCGGGCCCAGAACGGTAGCCGCCCCAAGATGTAGTGGCTGCGAGGTCGGACGCGTCCCCGGTATGCCTGGTGGAGCACCTCGGACTTGTAGGTCGCCATGTCGGTGCCGGTCGGGCAGTCGCTGGCGCAGCCTTTGCACGACAGGCACAGGTCTAGCGCCTCATGCACTTCGGGGGCGCGGAATCCGCCGGTCACGAGTCGGCCGTCGATCATCTCCTGCAGAACCCTGGCGCGCCCACGGGTCGAGTCCTTCTCGTCGCGGGTGGCCTGGAATGACGGGCACATCACCCCGTTCGACCCTTGGTTGTCGGCGATGCACTTGCCCACCCCTGTGCAGCGGTGGACCGCCTTGCCCAGGTCGCCGCTGTCGTGCAGCAGGCGCAGGCCCAGCCGGCCGTCCAGCCGGCCTGGAGGTCCCCCCATGAGCGCAGCGAATCGGGGGCTCGATGACTCCGGGCCGCGCAGGTCGGCGTCGACCGGGCGCGGCCTGACGAGCACGCCGGGATTGAGCAGGTCGTCGGGGTCGAACGCCGCCTTGACCTGCCCGAACAGGTCGATCGCGTCCGAGGAGTACATCAGCGGGAGCAGCTCCGACCGGGCCCGACCGTCGCCGTGCTCGCCGGACAGCGATCCCCCGTGTGACGCCACGAGGGTCGCGGCGTCGTGCAGGAACGAGCGGAACACGGAGTGGCCGCCGATCTCGTCGAGCGGGAAGTCGATGCGGACGTGGATGCAGCCGTCGCCGAAGTGACCGTAGGGCACGCCGTCCAGGCCGCTGGCGGCGAGAAGTGCATCGAACTCGCGCAGGTATGTCCCGAGCCTCGCAGGCGGCACCGCGGCATCCTCCCAACCGGACAGCGCCTTGCCCGGCAACGTGCGCGTGGCCAGGCCCGCGCCCTCCTCGCGGATGCGCCACAGGACCGCCTGCTCCGCAGGATCGTCGACCACACGGCTGGCGACCGCCGAGGCCGCAGCCCGCGCCTGCCGGATCGTGTCGGCAATCTCACCGGGGTCCTCGCCCGAGATCTCGACGAACAGCCAACCCTGGCCACGTGGGAGCTCAGGGACTGCACCTTTGTGCCTACGGAACACGTCGACGATGCGTGAGTCGAGGCCTTCGCACGCCGTCGGGGCGAACGGCAGGAGCGACGGCACGTCATCGGCAGCATCGGCCATCGACGCATAGCCGAGCACCAGGATCTGGCGATGCGAGGGATCCTGCACGAGCCGCACGGTCGCGGCTGTCATCGTCGCGAGGGTCCCCTCCGTGCCCGCCAGGAACGTCGCGACGTCGAATCCACGCTCGGGCAGCAGGTGCTCGAGGCTGTATCCCGAGACCTGCCGGCCGAAGGTGCCGAACTCGGTCCTGATCGTGCCGAGCCCCCCACCGATGACTTCCTGCAACCGGTCGAGCGTCGGCGAGGTGCTCGCTCCCCCGGCCGCGACCGAGATCTGCTCGCCGGCCATCGTGACGACGTCCAGGCCGACGATGTTGTCCGCCGTACGGCCGTAGGCAAGGGCGCGCGAGCCGCATGCGTTGTTGCCGATCATCCCGCCGACCGTGCATCGGGTATGGGTCGACGGGTCGGGGCCGAAGCGCAGACCCAGCGGCGCCGCGGCCCGCTGCAGGACGGCGTGCACCGTCCCGGGATCGACCCGCGCCGTGCGCGCCTCGACATCGATGTCCCGGACGCGGTTGAGGTGGCGCGCGAAGTCGATCACGACGCCCGTGCCGACGGCGTTGCCCGCGATCGAGGTGCCGGCGCCCCTCGATGTCACCGGGGTCGCGGTCTGGCGGCAGGAATCGATCGTGGCCAGCACCTCGTCGACGTCCCGCGGACGTACGACGACCTGCGGCACGACGCGATAGAGCGACGCGTCAGTGCTGTAGAGCGCGCGGGTCAGGGTCGAGTCATCAACATCGGTCACGCCGTTCGCACGGAGGGCGGCGACGACGTCCGCCGCTACCATGATCGGCCGAAGGTCGACAACCGTGCAGCGGCGAAGCCGCGACCGAGCGCTGGGGGCACCTCCCGCTTGCGGGGGTCGAAGGAGGGTGTCACGGGTGTCACCAGAGCTCGATCGACTTGTCGAGGATCATCGCCACATCACCCTCGGTGACGTCGAGCGGCGCTGTCGCCAGGAGCCTCTGCTGCTTCATAGTCCCCTCGACGAGCGAGTCGATGTCACCCGTGCCGAAGCCGACAGCGCCGAGCCCGGCAGGTATCCCGACGTCACGCATGATCTCCGCCAGCACCTGGGGCAGGAACTGGGCGGCGTCATCAGGCCGTTCGGCGCCCGGAGCGAGCAGCTCCGCCGCACGCACGTGCCGATCCGGCGACGCCCGGAAGGTGTAGCCGAAGGCGGCTGGGGCGGTCAGCGAGACGGCCATGCCGTGCGGAACCATCGCATGATCCGCGTCGTAGCCGGCCGGATGGAAGTCACGTACCTGCCCGGCGATCGGGTAGGCGTTGGCATGCGGGATGTGCACACCGGCGTTGCCGAATCCGAGCCCGGCGAACGTGGCCGCCATCGCCACTTCCGTTCGAGCCGCAAGATCGTCGCCGTCCCGCACGGCCCTCCGGAACGACGAGGCCATCAGGCTGAGCGCCTTCTCGGACCACATGTCGGCGATGGGGTTGGCGCCGCAGTAGGGCACCCGGTCGGCCGCCTGCTTGCGCTCGTAGGACTCGTAGGGGCGAGCCGTATAGCTCTCGAGGGCATGGCACAAGATGTCGAGCCCCGACGCCGCCGTGACTCCGGCCGGCTGGGTGAGGGTCAGCTCGGGATCGACGACCGCGAGCGTCGGGCGTAGTCGGGCGTGCGAGATGCCGGTCTTGACGTGCTGGCTGACCACGTCCAGGACGCAGATCGTGGTGCTCTCGCTGCCCGTGCCGGTCGTGGTCGGGATCGCGATGAGCGGCAGGAGCTGATTCCGCGGTGCGCGGGCCTTGCCCACCGGGGCATTGACATAGTCCATCAGCTCGCCCTCGTTGGTCGTCAGCAAGTTGACGGCCTTGGCGGTGTCGATGCTGCTGCCACCACCGACCGCGACGATGACATCGAACGGCCCCTCCGCCCTCGCGAACTCGATCGCCTCGATCAGGCTGCCGTCGGTCGGCTCGACGCGCGATCGGTCGAACACGACAGCCTCGATCGAGGCCGCACGCAGCGAGTCCGCGATCTCCCCGGGCGAGCCGGTGGCCGCGACGCCGGGATCGGTGACGATCAGGACGCGCTTGGCATCGAACTGTGCGAGGTCATGACTCAGCTCGTGTCGCGCGCCGACGCCGAACTTGAGCCCCGGCGCGCCATAGGTGAACACCGTCTCGGGGTGGGTGGGGTGAAAGCTCGACACGGCGCTACTCCTTCGGACGGTGCGTGCGACACTAGCATGCTACTGAACGGGACCGGAGGCGCGGCCGGGGACGTACAGGTGGTTGCGGAGACCGTCGGCCCAGCCGGAGTCGGGCGCGGGGTCCTCAGGCGTGGATGCCTGCACCATCAGGAGCATCGCGGTGTTGAGCAGGTGCCCTTCCATGCGGGTGGCCGCGGCCTGCGGATCACCGGTCGCGATGGCCTCGACGATCGGGACGTGCTCGTCGAGGATCTCGGGCATGCCGCGCGAACGATGCAGGGTCGAAGCGCCTCGCGTCTGGATCGAGTCCCGGAGTCCGGCCACCTCCTGCTGCGCCCGCTCGTTGCCGAGGATCGCACCGATCGCACCGTGGAGTGCGCGATCGTGGCCGGTGAATCGCGGCTCGTCGAGCGATCCGGCGCTGGTACGCATACCCGCCAGCTCGGCCTCCAGTGCCCGTACGTCGTCGGCACCGGCGTGCGCCGCGGCATATGCAGCGGTCGGCACTTCGATCATGAGCCGCAGCTCGAACACCGAGCGCACGTCCTCGACCGACACCCCGCGGATCCGCACGCCCCTGTTGCGCTCGATCGTCACGAGGCCGACGTCAGCAAGCCGCAGCACGGCCTCACGGACCGGGGTCCGGGAGACCTCCATCAGGTCGGCGAGCCGGTAGATCGAGTGGAGCGAGCCGGCCGGGAACTCCCCGGCGAGGATGGATTCACGCAGCGAGGCGAAAACCCGATCCGTCGTGGTGGCCCGCGCAGCCATCGTCGCCTCCTCCGCAGATGCGGGACCATCCGCACCTGCCCCTTGGGCCGGAACGATATCGTGTGTTCCTGGTGCACGTGATCTCGTCGCGACGGCGATAGGTCCGACGCCCGCCTGACCTTCTCCTCCGGACTCCGACAAGGGGATCGCATGAAATCTCGCCGTTTCCGGGCGATGCTCTGTCTGGCCACCCTGAGCCTGATTGCGGCCTGCGAGCAGGGCTCTGGAGGGGACCCGACCCCTGCGCCCGCCACCAGCACGACCGAGGCACCCGACGTCCAGGACTACGAGTCCGGACCGGAGAGCCCCATCATGTACGGCCTGCAGGTCCCCCCCGGCGCGACGCAGCTCGGTCCGCTCATCCGTTACCGCAGCACCCGCCTGATCGACGCCTACACACCTGAGCTCGAGACGGCGCAGGCCCAGCGGGATGCCGAGGCGCGCGACAAGGCCGCCGAGGAGGCCACCGACGGGACCCCGCCTGCTCCGCCCGCACCGACTCCTGAGGACACGCGGCCCAGCGACGACTCCTTCAAGCTGCTCGAGGATCCGCCCCGGCCCGACTCGACCGTCTCGCTGATGCGCGTCGACGGCAAGCCGACCGAGGTCGTCCGACGCATGCTGGCCCAGATCGACGCGCTTCTGCCCGCCTCCAGCGTCGTCACCAATGACCTGTCGAGGTACTGCAGCTCGTCAGGTCGCCGGATCACGTCGTGCCGCCTGTCGCTTCGCGGCATGATCGCAGGTGACCGCGATGTCCGGGTCACGATGACGGTCGATCCCGGCGACCTCGCTACCCGCACATCCGGCCCCTCCGACCTGACCCGGCCGGTCATGACGCTGTTGGTGGAGTATGTCGGCGAGCCCCGCGAGGGTCAGCTCGCCGACGACACCGGATCGCTCGAAGAGGTCGAGGACATCGAGGAGGTCCCCGAGAAGTCAGACCTGATCTGGCCCAAGATGGACGAGGATGCACCGCGCACGGCCGAGCTGTTGAACGGATGGACCGCTCCCTCGACGGCCACGATCCTGCTCAGCGGGTATCGCCCCGGCTTCGTCAACGTCACCACGGCGCGTGCGATCCAGGCGGACCTGGTCGCCGAGGGATACATCGACGATCAGGCAGGCGAGGGCGGGGCCGTGAGGAAGGATGTCGTGGAGGACCTCAACGAGGTCTCCACGACCTACACGACCCAGACCAAGGACGGCGGAACGTCCCGCGCGGTCTTCGTCCTGTCCGCTCGCGGCAACTACACCGCTCTGTTCGACTATCCGGCGACGAACTGATCCAGATTCTCGATCGCATGGGTCACCATCGGCAACACCGGTCCGGATGCTGAGCCGATCTCGTCGATCGGCACCCAGCGAACGAGATCGGTCGTGCCGCCCACATCGATGACCCGCGGCTCCACCGTGGGGTCGACCGTGACCGCGTAGAGCAGGTGCACCCCGTGGTAGTCCTCGTACGCATCGGCGCGACCCAGGTCCACGATGTGGATGTCGTGGACGTCGATGAGCCGCGCGTCGATGGCCTCCAGACCCGCCTCTTCCCAGAGCTCCCGACGCACGGTGGCGTGCGGCGACTCCCCGTGGTCGACGCCACCGCCGGGCAGCGTCCAGGTACCGGCGGGAAATCCGATCGACGAGATCCTGGTCAGCAGCAGCCGGCCCTCATCCACCACGACGGCATAGGCACCCAGCCGCTGGGTGCGGGACGGTTCGACCACTGATCCTCCACACCTGATTCGGACGGCGCACCTTCGGAGGGTGCTTATAGAGTCAAGCACAATGAGTGCCCCCGAACCGTTGCCCGTCACGCCGCCACCGCCCAAGGAGCGGGTGGCCTACCTCGACAACGCCCGCTACTGGGTCATGCTCCTGGTCGTGATCGGGCACTCGCTGACCTCGTTCACCGACATGGATTCGGCCCGCGGCGTCTATGTGTGGATCTACTCGTTCCACATGCCGTTCTTCATCCTCATCTCGGGCTACACGGCGCGGCACTACATGGGCGAGCCGCGCCAGGTGCGCCGGATCGTCAGCACGTTGGTGGTGCCCTACCTCATCATCGAGACGTCGATGCAGCTCATCAGCCGGCACTACACCGACAAGCCAGACCCCCTCATGATCCTGTCCCCCCAATGGCTCGCGTGGTTCATGGCAGCCCTGTTCGTCTGGCGCCTCACGACGCCGATCTGGCGGGCACTGAAGTACCCCATCGCGACCTCGATCGTCATCTCTCTCCTGGTCGGCCTGATCGAGGTGCCCAACGTCCTGGCGCTGCCCAAGATCTTGGGGTTCCTGCCGTTCTACGTGGTCGGCCTGCACATGAGTCGCGAGCGGTTCGAGCGGCTGGCGTCGCCACGCATCCGGGCGGCGTCGGTCGGACTGCTCGGCTCCGCCCTGCTGATCTGCTACGTCTACTCCAAGAACTGGGAGACTGACTGGCTGCTGTGGAAGCAGCGCTACGACGAGGAACCACTCGGAGCGACCGCGATCGAGGGCATGACCCAACGCGCCGAGCTCCTGGCTGTCGGCTTCATCCTGACTTTCGCGGCATTGTCACTCGTCCCGCGTCAGCGCTCGTGGACGACGGCGCTCGGCGGGCGCACGTTCTACTGCTACCTGCTCCACGGCTACATCATCGTGCTGCTCCAGCTGGAGTTCGAGGTGTTCACCCGCATCGACCGGTTCGGTGTCGGAGCGGTCATCGGGAGCAGCCTGGTCGCGGTGTGCGTGGCCAACCTCCTGATGACCAAGCCCGTCGCCATGCTCTTCCGGCCCGTGTTCGAACCTCGGTTGACCTGGTTGTTCAAGGTTCCCTCACCCCCGACCCCTGCGCCCGAGCAGCCTGCCGAACGCAGGTCCGGGGCCACATGACCCGTCCGCGCAGCGCTCACCTGGCCGCCACGATCGCCCTCATGCTCACCACCGCCTGCTCAGGCTCGAGCGCCGGGCGAGCGGACGCACGGGCCGACCGGCCGCTGCTTGTCGACACCCCGTGCGCCGACCTCGTCGTGCTGGGCCTGCGTGGGTCATTGCAGTCAGCCACGGGCAACCGCGGCGCCGGTCGCGAAGTCCTGGCATCGGTCGAGGCAATGTCAGCCCAGTTGCGTCGCGACTCCGGCACGACCGTCCGGCTCGAGGGCATCCCGTATCGCGCGGAGAGCGCGGCCATCAGCGCCGACTACCAGGCCAGCGTCGATGACGGCCGGCGGAAGGCTGGCGCGCGGCTCTCCGAGATGGCCGGCTCCTGCCCCCGAGCGCGGTTCGGCATCGTCGGGTTCAGCCAAGGCGCCCAGGCCGCCCACGAGCTCGCGGTCCAGCTGCCCGCCGGTTTGTCCGGTCGGGTCGTGCTCGTGGCCATGATCGCCGACCCCCGTCGCAATCCCGCCGACACGATCGCGTCGTGGACATACGGGACGGCTTCACCGGGCCCCGGGACACTCGGGCCGGGGCCAGCCCTCGGGCCCTCGTTGCGGAACTCTGCCATCACCTTCTGTGCGGAGGGCGACGAGATCTGTGACCGGTTGCCGGGAGGCTATGTGGGCCCGCTCTCGGCCACTCACCGACACTTCTACGAGACTCCGGCGCACGCCCAGTCGACTGGCCGACACATGGCGAAGGTCGTACGTCGTGGCGGCCTCTGACGAACTAGGAAGCCCCCGGCCGGGGCCGGGGGCTTCGTAGTTGGTGCGGTTGCTGCTGCGCCTGCGTGACTACTTGTCGTACGACGTGAAGTCGAAGTCATCCAGCTGCACCGGAGCGGAGTCCGGAGCGCCGAAGCCATAGTCGTAGTCGCCGTAGCCGGTGACGGCGTAGGCGGCCTGACGGGCCTCTTCGGTCGGCTCGACCCGGATGTTCTTGTAACGGTCGAGACCGGTACCAGCCGGGATGAGCTTGCCGATGATGATGTTCTCCTTGAGCCCACGCAGCGCATCGGACTTGCCGTGGATCGCGGCGTCGGTGAGGACGCGAGTCGTCTCCTGGAAGGAGGCGGCCGACAGCCACGACTCGACGGCCAGCGAGGCCTTCGTGATGCCCATCAGCACCGGTCGGCCCGAAGCCGGCGAGCCACCCTCGGCTACGACGCGGCGGTTCTCCTCCTCGAACTTGGCCCGATCGACCAAGTCACCCGGGATGAGGTTCGACGCACCCTGCTCGATGACCGTCACACGACGGAGCATCTGGCGCACGATGATCTCGATGTGCTTGTCGTGGATGGCCACACCCTGCGAGCGGTAGACCTCCTGGACCTCGTCCACGAGGTGCTCCTGTGCCCGGCGGACACCGAGGATGCGCAGGACCTCCTGCGGATCCGGGGTGCCGTGCGTGAGCTGCTGGCCGACCTCGACGTGGTCGCCGTCGGCGATGAGCAGACGCGAACGCTTGGTCACGGGGTACTCCAGCACCTCCGAGCCGTCGTCCGGTGTCACCACGAGCTTGCGGGTCTTGTCCGAGTCGTCGATGACGACCCGTCCGGCAGACTCGGTGATCGGCGCACGACCCTTGGGCTGGCGGGCCTCGAAGAGCTCCACGACGCGCGGCAGACCGTGCGTGATGTCGTCGCCGGCCACACCGCCGGTGTGGAAGGTACGCATCGTCAGCTGCGTGCCGGGCTCACCGATCGACTGGGCGGCGATGGTGCCGACCGCTTCACCGATGTCGACGAGCTTGCCGGTCGCGAGCGAACGGCCGTAGCACTTGGCACACGTGCCGGCCTTGGCCTCACACGTCAGGACCGTACGGACCTTGATCTCCTCGATACCGGCCGCGATGAGGCGACCGATCTCGACGTCGCCGAGCTCGCTGCCCGCCGCGGCGAGCACCGTGCCCTTGTCGTCAGAGACGTCAGCGGCTGCCGTGCGCGAGTAGGCCGAGGTCTCGACGTTCTCGTCCGCGACAGGCCTGCCCTCGTCATTCTTGGTCGCGATGACCTGACGCAGACCCCGCTCGGTGCCACAGTCGTCCTCACGGATGATGACGTCCTGGCTGACATCGACGAGTCGACGGGTCAGATAGCCCGAGTCGGCCGTACGCAGCGCGGTGTCGGCCAGTCCCTTGCGTGCACCGTGGGTGGCGATGAAGTACTCGACCACCGACAGTCCCTCGCGGAAGTTGGCCTTGATCGGGCGCGGGATGATCTCACCCTTGGGGTTGGCGACCAGTCCACGCATGCCGGCGATCTGACGGACCTGCATCATGTTGCCGCGAGCACCGGAGTCGACCATCATCCAGATCGGGTTGTCCTCCTTGAAGCCCTTCAGCATCTCCTCGGTGACATCTGCAGTGGCCTGCGTCCAGATCTCGATGAGCTCCTGACGACGCTCGTCCTCGGTGATCAGGCCGCGGTCGAACTGCGTCTGCACCTTGGCGGCCTGCGTCTCGTACGACGAGAGGATCTCCTGCTTGCGCGGAGGCGTCACGACGTCCTCGATCGAGACCGTCACACCTGAGCGGGTGCCCCAGTGAAATCCGGTGTCCTTGAGGTTGTCGAGCGCGTTGGCGACATCGACCTTGGAATAGCGCTCGGCGAGATCGTTGACGATCACACCCAGCTCCTTCTTGCCGACCTGGTGGTTGACGTACGGGTAGTCGTCCGGGAGCGCCTCGTTGAAGATCGCGCGACCCAGGGTCGTCTCGTTCGTCTCGCCGCCGATGCGGATCTTGATGTGGCTCTGGAGCGAGATCTCGTGGCGCTCGAACGCCATGAGGGCCTCGGAGACCGAGCTGAATGCGCGCCCCTCCCCTGCGTGGCCGGAACGCTCCAGCGTCAGGAAGTAGAGGCCGATGATCATGTCCTGGGTCGGCATCGTCACCGGTCGGCCGTCGGACGGCTTCAGGATGTTGTTGGTCGACAGCATCAGGACGCGAGCCTCGGCCTGCGCCTCCGCGCTCAGCGGGAGGTGGACGGCCATCTGGTCACCGTCGAAGTCGGCGTTGAAGGCCGAGCAGACGAGCGGGTGGATCTGGATGGCCTTGCCCTCGATGAGCTGAGGCTCGAACGCCTGGATGCCCAGCCGGTGCAGGGTGGGTGCACGGTTGAGCAGCACGGGGTGCTCGGTGATGACCTCTTCGAGCACGTCCCAGACGACCGGGCGTGCCCGCTCGACCATGCGCTTGGCGCTCTTGATGTTCTGAGCATGGTTGAGGTCGACGAGCCGCTTCATGACGAAGGGCTTGAACAGCTCGAGCGCCATCTGCTTGGGCAGACCGCACTGGTGCAGCTTGAGCTGCGGGCCGACCACGATGACCGAACGGCCCGAGTAGTCGACGCGCTTGCCGAGCAGGTTCTGGCGGAACCGGCCCTGCTTGCCCTTGAGCATGTCCGAGAGCGACTTCAGGGGCCGGTTGCCCGGGCCCGTGACGGGCCGGCCGCGGCGGCCGTTGTCGAACAGCGCGTCGACGGCCTCCTGCAGCATCCGCTTCTCGTTGTTGACGATGATCTCCGGTGCGCCCAGGTCCAGCAGCCGCTTGAGGCGGTTGTTGCGGTTGATCACGCGCCGGTAGAGGTCGTTGAGGTCCGAGGTCGCGAACCGACCACCGTCGAGCTGCACCATCGGCCGCAGGTCGGGCGGGATCACCGGGACGGCGTCGAGGACCATGCCCAGCGGGCTGTTGTTGGTCTTGCGGAAAGCGTCGACGACCTTGAGTCGCTTGAGCGCGCGCACCTTGCGCTGGCCCTTGCCGGTGTCGATGGTCTCGCGCAGCGACTCCACCTCGCCCTCGATGTCGAAGGTCTCGAGGCGCTTCTGGATCGCGGTCGCGCCCATGTGGCCCTCGAAGTACTTGCCGAACCAGTTCTTCATCTCGCGGTAGAGCAGCTCGTCGCCCTCGAGGTCCTGGACCTTGAGGTTCTTGAAGCGGGTCCAGACCTCGTCGAGGCGATCGATCTCTCGCTGCGTACGGTCGCGACGCTGCTTGGCCTCGCGCTCGGCGGCGTCCTTGACCTTGCGCTTGGCGTCGGCCTTTGCGCCCTCGTCCTCGAGTGCCTTGAGGTCTTCCTCGAGCTTCTGCATGCGCTCGTTGACCTCGTTGTCACGACGGCTCTCAAGCTGCTTGCGCTCGAGGTCGATCTTGGTCTCCAGGCTCGAGAGATCCTTGTGACGGGAGTCCTCGTCGACCTTGGTGATCATGTAGGCCGCGAAGTAGATGACCTTCTCGAGGTCCTTGGGTGCCAGGTCGAGCAGGTATCCGAGCCGGCTGGGCACACCCTTGAAGTACCAGATGTGCGTGACCGGCGCAGCGAGCTCGATGTGGCCCATGCGCTCACGGCGCACCTTGGACCGCGTGACCTCGACGCCGCAGCGCTCGCAGATGATGCCCTTGAAGCGCACGCGCTTGTACTTGCCGCAATAGCACTCCCAGTCCCGGGTGGGACCGAAGATCTTCTCGCAGAAGAGGCCGTCGCGCTCGGGCTTGAGCGTGCGGTAGTTGATCGTCTCGGGCTTCTTGACCTCGCCGAACGACCATCCGCGGATGTCGTCGGCGGTCGCAAGACCGATCCGGATTTGATCGAAGAAGTTCACGTCCAGCACTTTGGACTCTACTTTCCGTTGCTTTTTACGAAGGTGTGGGGAGGGTCCGATCCGTGGGGATCAGACCTCCTCCACGCTGGAAGGCTCACGCCGGGACAGGTCGATGCCGAGTTCTTCGGCGGCACGGAAGAGATCCTCTTCCGCGTCGCGCATCTCGACGGCCGTTCCATCGCTGGAGAGCACTTCAACGTTGAGACACAAGGACTGCATCTCCTTGACGAGAACCTTGAACGACTCCGGGATGCCGGGTTCGGGGACGTTCTCGCCCTTGACGATCGCTTCATAGACCTTGACGCGTCCGAGGATGTCGTCGGACTTGATGGTCAGGAGCTCCTGCAGCGCGTACGCCGCTCCGTAGGCCTCGAGGGCCCACACCTCCATCTCGCCGAAGCGCTGTCCACCGAACTGCGCCTTTCCGCCGAGCGGCTGCTGCGTGATCATCGAGTAAGGACCCGTGGAACGTGCGTGGATCTTGTCGTCGACGAGGTGGTGCAGCTTGAGCAGGTACATGTAGCCGACCGAGACGGGGTCGGGGAACTTCTCGCCGGAACGACCGTCGAACAGCACCGCCTTGCCGTCACGCTTGACCATGCGCTCGCCGTCCCGGTTGGGCAGAGTCGAGGCCAGCAGGCCCTGGATCTCGTCCTCACGGGCGCCGTCGAACACCGGCGTAGCGATGTTGGTGGACGGCTCAGCCTTGTCGGCCTTGATCTTGCGCAGGGTCTGCGCCCACTCGTCCTTCTCATCCTCGGGGATCTGCCAGCCGGTCTTGGCGACCCAACCGAGGTGGGTCTCCAGCACCTGCCCGACATTCATTCGGCCGGGAACACCGAGCGGGTTGAGCACGATGTCGACGGGTGTGCCGTCTTCCAGGAAGGGCATGTCCTCGACCGGGAGGATCTTGGAGATGACGCCCTTGTTGCCGTGACGGCCTGCGAGCTTGTCGCCGTTGGAAATCTTGCGCTTCTGGGCGACGTAGACACGTACGAGCTGGTTGACACCCGGAGAGAGCTCGTCACCCTCGGCCGAGTCGAAGACCCGGACGCCGATGACGGTGCCGGACTCCCCGTGCGGAACCTTGAGCGATGTGTCGCGCACCTCGCGCGCCTTCTCGCCGAAGATCGCGCGGAGCAGGCGCTCCTCGGGGGTCAGCTCCGTCTCGCCCTTGGGCGTGACCTTGCCGACCAGGACGTCACCGTTGCCGACCTCGGCGCCGATGCGGATGATTCCGCGCTCGTCGAGGTCAGCCAGCATCTCCTCGGAGACGTTCGGGATGTCCCGCGTGATCTCCTCGGGGCCGAGCTTGGTGTCGCGCGCATCGACCTCGTGCTCCTCGATGTGGATCGAGGTCAGCAGGTCGTCCTGGACGACTCGCTGCGAGAGGATGATCGCGTCCTCGTAGTTGTGACCCTGCCACGGCATGAATGCCACGAGCAGGTTCGTCCCGAGCGCCATCTCGCCCTCGTCGGTGCACGGGCCGTCGGCCAGCGGGGTGCCGACCTCGACGCGTTGACCCTGCTCGACCAGCGGGCGCTGGTTGGTGCAGGTGCCCTGGTTGGAGCGACGGAACTTCGCCAGACGATAGGTGAAGTAGGAGCCGTCGTCCTGCATGATCTCGATCGCGTCCGCAGACACCTCGTTGACCACGCCGGCGACCTTGGCCACCGTGACGTCTCCGGCGTCGACCGCGGCACGGAACTCCATGCCGGTGCCGACGAGCGGGGCGTCGTTGCGGATCAGCGGGACGGCCTGGCGCTGCATGTTCGAGCCCATCAGGGCGCGGTTGGCATCGTCGTGCTCGAGGAACGGGATCAGGGCCGTCGCGACCGACACCATCTGACGCGGTGAGACGTCCATGTAGTCGACGTCAGCGGCGGGACGAAGCTCGGCCTCGCCACCCTTTTGACGCACGAGGACCATGTCCTCGGCGAAGTTGCCCTTGTCGGTCAGGATCGAGTTGGCCTGGGCGATGATGAAGCGGTCCTCATCGGTCGCGGTCAGGTAGTCGATCTGCTCGGTGACCTTGTTCTTGACGACCTTGCGATAAGGCGTCTCGACGAAGCCGAACGAGTTGATGCGGCCGTAGGAGGCGAGCGAGCCGATCAGGCCGATGTTGGGCCCTTCGGGGGTCTCGATCGGGCACATGCGGCCGTAGTGGGACGGGTGCACGTCTCGAACTTCATAACCGGCGCGCTCACGGGACAGACCACCAGGTCCGAGGGCGGACAGACGCCGCTTGTGCGTCAGCCCGGCCAGGGGGTTGTTCTGGTCCATGAACTGGCTCAGCTGCGAGGTGCCGAAGAACTCCTTCAGCGCCGCGACGACCGGGCGGATGTTGATCAGGGTCTGCGGCGTGATGGCCTCGACATCCTGGGTCGTCATGCGCTCACGGACGACACGCTCCATACGGGCCAGGCCCGTGCGGAGCTGATTCTGGATCAGCTCGCCGACTGTACGCATGCGGCGGTTGCCGAAGTGATCGATGTCATCGGCCTCGACGATGGTCTGACCGGCCGGCGTGGCCAGCTCGGCCTCACCGGCGTGCAGGGCGACGATGTACTTGATCGTGGACACGATGTCGTCGATCGTCAGCGTCTGCTGGTCGAAGGCCTCTTCGCCACCGAGCTTCTTGTTGATCTTGTAGCGACCAACCTTGGCGGTGTCGTAGCGCTTGGGGTTGAAGTAGTAGTTGTCCAGCAACGTCTGCGCGGCTTCGCGGCTCGGCGGTTCGCCCGGACGCAGCTTGCGGTAGATGTCGAGCAGCGCCTCGTCCTGGGTCGTGGTGTTGTCCTTCTCCAGCGTCAGGCGGATCGACTCGTACTGGCCGAACTCCTCGAGGATCTGCGCCTCGGACCAGCCGAGCGCCTTGAGCAGCACGGTGACGCTCTGCTTGCGCTTGCGGTCCAGGCGTACGCCGACCAGGTCACGCTTGTCGATCTCGAACTCGAGCCATGCGCCGCGCGACGGGATGACCTTGGCCGTGTAGATGTCCTTGTCGGACGTCTTGTCCGGGACGCGCTCGAAGTAGACGCCCGGCGAACGGACGAGCTGCGAGACGACGACACGCTCCGTGCCGTTGATGATGAAGGTGCCCTTGTCCGTCATGAGCGGGAAGTCGCCCATGAAGACGGTCTGGCTCTTGATCTCGCCGGTCTCGTTGTTCATGAACTCAGCTGTCACGAACAGCGGAGCTGCATAGGTGACGTCGCGATCCTTGCAGTCCTCGACGGAGTACTTCGGCGGCTCGAAACGGTGATCGCGGAACGACAGGCTCATCGTCTCGGAGAAGTCCTCGATCGGGGAGATCTCCTCGAAGATCTCCTCCAGTCCGGACTTGGTCGAGACGTCGGTCCGGCCGCCGGCGAGAGCTTCCTCGACACCGGCCTTCCAGGAGTCGTCGCCGATCAACCAGGCAAAGCTGTCGGTCTGCAGAGCAAGAAGCTCTGGGACCTCGAGGGGTTCTGCGATCTTCGCGAAAGAGATACGGCGGGGCTGAACAGTTGCGGAGGTGCGCGAGGCGGCCAAGAGGGGTCCTTCCAAGGGCTCGCAGGCGGGTGGCTCGGAGATCGTGCTGCGCGCACGCCAAACGACCCCGGTCAAGGGGGACGAGGGCAGGTCGGAGCGAGCGCGAAAGTTCAGTGTAACCCGCGGGGCACAGCGAAGCAAGGGCGGGGTCTTGACAAAGCCATCCGCGTGAGGGAGTCTATTTGGCTTTTCTCACCACTGGCGACCGACACCCAGGGAACCCGCCGCGGAATGGCGCCGAGCCCGCAAGGCCCGGCAGGCCGTGGACCCGACTGAGCGACCTACAGCGCCCGGATGTTGTTGACGAGCCAGCCGTCGTCGGTCTTGACCATCGAGACCGAGATCCGATTGGCGAAGACCGTCGGCTGTTTCGACCCGCCGACGAGCCGTGCCTGGTCGACGAATACCAGCACGTTGGCCTTGGTCGCTGAACATTCGTCACCGCATCCCAGCACCGCGGCGTTGCGGGTCACCGCCTGGACGACGATCTTTCGCTGAGGCGCGAGCTCGGTCAACGCCGGCGCGATCTTGTCGAACTCCTTCGCGAACCTCGGGGTCATGAGGGCCTTGGAGGACGAGAGGTGCTCATCGAGCTCGTCAAAACGGAACGAGAAGATCGTCTCCGCTGCCGAGCCCGCGGCCGAGGACGCCTGCTCCTGCGATGTGGTGATGCCCTGTCCCCCGCCGCCGCCGCCGTCGCGCACATGAGACACCCCGTTGACGGTCAGCAGCACGCCGGCGACGATCGCGGCGAGCGCCACCAGAAAAGCCGGGATGAGCAGTCTCAGATCGCGACGGGTTCCGGTGCCGGAGCCGTCCGACGAGTCGGTGGACGGTCGTGCGACCGGAGTCTTGGGAGTTGGCCTCGGAGGTCGAACGACCTTGGCAGTCGTCGTAGATCTCGCCGCGGAGTCCTGCGTGGCCGACGTCGGAGTGGCAACCGCGTCCTTGACCGGAGCCTCGGGCGGGTTGGCCCTCTTGGCACCCGACTTCTTGGCCGGGGTCCTGGTCGCTGGCGCCTGCTTCGCGCGGGTCTGCCTGGCGCCGGTCTTCGTGACCGGAGCCTGCTCGGTGGGCGCCTGCTTCGCGCGGGTCTGCCTGGCGCCGGCCTTCGTGACCGGAGCCTGCTCGGTGGGCGCCTGCTTCGCTCCGGACTTCTTGACCGGGGCCTTCTTGACTGCGGGCCTCTTGGCCGGCGCCTTTTTGGCCGGCGCAGCCGGCTTGCTCTCGCCGGCGATCCTGCGCCGACGGACGGGTCCGTTGGAGTCGCTCATCAGTTGTCACCACCCTGGGGGCTGGGGGTCGTCGTCGACGGCACGGGTGTGGCCTGCGCGTCCACCGGTGCCACACTCTCGAACTTCGCCACGAGCCACTTGCTCTTGGTCTTGGTGAACGACACCTTCCAGCGGAAATGCCGCAGCACGGCTGCCTCGTTGTCGGTGTTGGAGATCTTGGCGTCGACCGCGATGATCGCCTCGGCCGAGTCCTTGTCGATGCTGTCGATCGCGACGCCCAGCACGTTGGCTCCGTCGCTGGTCTGCTTCTTGGTCTCCAACGCCTTGAAGATGGCGTCCGTGACCTCGACGAACTGTTTGGAGTATGCCGGTGTCAGCAGCCCTTTGACGCGCTTTTGATATTCGTCCAGGCGTGCCACGTCATAGGTGTTGTATGCCACCGCAAAATCGGTCGCCCGGGACGTCACCTCGTTGCGGTCGTTGTCGTCCCCACCACCCTTTGCAGAATCTTGGAGCAGCAGGACGCCACCGATCACACAGAGCACCACGCCGACAGCCGTGGCGACTACCAGGAGAGCGATGACTCGAGCGCGGCTGGACCTGACGGTCACTTTTGGACCGGGTCGAGCAGAAGCCACTTCCAGGAGTCCTTTCCGGTGGGCGTGGGGGCATCCGACACCGAAGGACCGGCGCCGTTGGTGACGGCCGTTCGCTCCAGGACAGTCTTGGAAACCTGCCGATCGATGTTGTTGTTGGGAACTTTACAGTCCACGTCCGTATCGAGCGCTCGGTCCTCGATGTCCGACTCCTCGCGACGCTCGCGGTAGCCCGAGGCTGCCCCACCGGTCTGGGCGTAGGTGCACAGCTTCGTGGTGTCGGTGAGCACGAGACCGAAGGTCGCGTTGTAGTCCTTGGTCACCTTCCCGTCCTTGACCACCGGGTCTACGACCGAGAACGACCCCTCCAGCAGATAGGGATAGAGGATGAAGGTTGTCTGCAGTCCGAGGACGTTCTTGGACAACGGCTTGTTGGCTATGACCAGATCCCTGACAGCGTTGCCGAGGTCGACCGAGTTCTCATCGACAACCTGCCGCAAGGTCCTGGCGCTCACGCTGCCCTTGTCGAACAGGCGGCGCAGATCCGGGTCGGCGTCCACCAGGCTGTCCGACAGCAGCGCGAGGTTCCTGGAGAAGGTTCCGAGCTGACCCTGCTTGTCGATCTGGGTCTGCAGGACCGAGGACGAGTCATTGATCAGGGCGCGGGTCACGTCGATGTTGTCGTCCGCTGCCTGGATGAACTCCGACGAGGTGTCGAGGATCGTGGCCAGGTCCGGGCCTGTGCCCTCAAATGCCTGTCCGAGCTCTTCGACGACCGTGCGCAGGCTGTCGGTGTTGACCGAGGAAACCAGCTTGTCGATGTCGACCAGCAGGGTCGTGGTGTCGATCGGGATGCGGGTGTCGGCCATCGAGATCGAAGAACCGCTCTTGAGGTATGGCCCCGAGTTGGCGCGCGGCTGCAGGTCGACGAACTGCTCACCGATGGCCGACTTGTTGGCCACGACCGCCAGGACGTCGGACGGGATCTTGGGTGCGCTGTTCTCGATGTCGAGAGTTGCCTGAACACCGCTGTCCTTGAAGTTCAACCGCTTGACCTTGCCGACCGGAATCCCTCGGTAGGTCACCTGGGCTCCGGCGAAGATCCCGCCGGAGTCCTTGAACTGGGCCGAGACCGGGAAGCTGCGGTCGACCACGAGTCGATCGATCTGGGCGTAGCGGCCACCGACGAACGCACCACCCAACACCGTGATGATCGCGAAGATCACCAGCTGGATCTTGGTGAATCTTGAAATCATGGTGCCACCGCCGGTTCAACGAGCAGTCGTTCGAAGTCGCTCGGCGCAGTGTCAGCGACCGCGACACGGCAATTGCCGAGCAGGGAGCAGACTCCGCCGGGGGCCTGTGACGTGGTGGTCGGCTTGGGCTTCGGCGTGCTGGAGGAGCCCGATCCGGGCGTCACGCCGGGCAGCTCGAGGCCGCCTGCTTGAGGCACCAGACCGGTGACGAGGTCGACCAGGTCCTGACCCGGCGCCGCTTCGGCCGCCGGGGCATTCGCGCCTGCAGGAAGCTCGAACCCACCCAGCAGATTCGCCAGCTGGGCGGCACTGATGTCGAGGCGGATCGACAAGTTGGCGAAGTCGCCGAAGCACGCACCTTGCTTGACGCCGCCGCCGGGGCCGTTCTGACACTTGCCCGAGGCCTTGGCAAAGGAGTTGCCCACGAATCCGTCGGTGAACGGATAGGTCAGCAGTGCCTTGGTTCCGAAGGCCAGGTCGTCCCCCGCCTTGGTCAGGTTGGTCAAGGTGGGGACGAGGGCGCGGAGGTTGGCGACTGTGTCGGCCTTGGAGTCGCGAATCACGCTGGTGGCGACATTGCTCAGCCGCTCCAACGACTGCAGGAGCTTGACCAGGTCGTCCCGCTGGTCGTTGATGACCCGGAGCGCGTCGGGCAGGTCGTCCAGCGCGCCGGTGATGGCTGCCTTCTGACCGTTCGTTGCGATCGCGAGGCGATTGACCTTCTCCAACGACGTGAGCAACGCAGCCTTGTTGTCATCGAGCTGGCCGATGAACGAGGAGGTCGACCGGAGGAGCTGCTTGACCTCGGGCTCGTTGCCGCCCAGAGCATTGTTGAGCTCCTTGACGATGGTGTTGGTCTTCTCGAGCCCACCACCGTTGAACAGCAGCGATGCCGCGCCGAGGACTTCCTCGAGCTCGGGGTTGCGACCCGAGCGGTCGAGCGGGATCGTGTCGCCGTTCCCGAGCTGGCCGACGGGAGCCACTTCCGGCGGTGCGAGCGAGACGAACTTCTCGCCCAGCAGGCTGGTCTGGCGGATCGTCGCCTCCGCGTTGTCGGGCAGGATGGCGTCCTTGTTGACCTCGATCGTGACGACCGCGGTCCAGCCATTGAGCTTGATGTCGGTGACCTTGCCGACCGCGATGTCGTCGACCCGGACCGCACTTTGCGGCACGAGGTCGAGCACGTCACGGAACTGGACCTTGACGGAGTAGGGCTTGTCGCCGAGGTTGGCGCCACCAGGCAGGGGCAGCTTGTAGGGCGAGAAACCGCAGCCGCTGAGCGCGAGGGCCGCCGCCGCTGTGACCGCCCCGGCACGAAGGAATCTGATGTTCATGTCAGTTCACCGCCAGCATGTCGGCGAGCGAGTCATTGACCAGCTCGGGGGCGGGGGCCGCCGATGAGGACGAGGGTGCGGTCCGAGGAAGGCCGGGCAGCTCGGGCACAGCGGGAGCGCCGCCCCCGAGAATGTCGGTCAGGGACGTGCACAGCCCGTTGCCGTCCACAGTCTCCCCGAGCAGGTTGCAGACCAGACCTTCGGGATTGGTGGCGATGCCACCGAACAAGTCGGCGAAGTCGGCCCTGGTGTCCAGCGTGCCGGGGATGTTGCCCTGGGGGCTCTCGAGACCGTTGTACGCCAGGGACACGTTGGTCAGAGCTGTGGGCGCGGCGACGGTGATCTCCTCGAGATCGTCCTTGTGCTTGGCCAGCAACGCAGCGAGCGAGGCGATGTTGTCGATGTTGCTCCGGAGCTTGCCACGGTTCTCCTTGACGAGGGAGTTGACGTCGACCAGCGCGAGACTGAGCGCCTTGAGGGTCGCCTCGAGGTCGTCCCGCTCGCCGGCCAGCACCGTCGACACCTGCGCCGTGCTGTCGTTGAACGACCGTACGGCGGAGTCGTTGGTCTTGAGCAGGCTCACGAACTCCTCGACCTCACGCAGGCTGCCGAACAGCTCTTCCTTGTTGTTGGACAGCGTCGTGCTGAGCTTGCCGAAGTTCTGGATCGTCTCGTTGAGCTGAGCACCCTGGCCGTCGAGCTGGGCGGCCGTACCGTCGATGAGCTTGCTCAGCGAGCCCTCCTTGTTGGCCCCCTCGGGTCCGAGTGCGACCGAGAGGTCGTCGAGCGACTTGTAGACCTGGTCGAGCTCGATCGGGACTGCCGTGCGGTCCACCGGCAGGAACGCGTCGTCCTTGAGCACCGCTCCATTGCCGTCGTAGGCGGGAGCGAGCTGGATGAACCGATCGCCGACGATCGACGGTGAGACCACGACGGCCTTGACGTCGTTGGGCAGGCGGTGCTTGCCGTCGTAGGAGACCTTGGCACGTACGACATCGCCGCGGGGGGTCAGGCTCTCCACTCGGCCGACGGGCACGCCGAGCACCTTGACGTCCGATCCCTCGTAGACCGAGTTGGTCTGCTCGAAGTCGATCGTGATGTAGCGCTTGTCGTCCCCGCTGGTGACCACCAGGGCCACCGCGGCGACCAGAGCGAGCACGACCAGCACTGTTGCCACCTTGGAGATGCCGGCGAACCGTTGGGCGAATCCTGACGAACTCATGGGGTTCCCCCGTTCAGCGCGTCTCGCAGTTGCTGGGCAAGTCCTGCCGAGACGTTCGTCGTTCCTCCGAGGTAGTTGTCGAACCAGGGTCCGGTGCCCAGGGCGTTGGAGAACACCCGGGTGAATGTCGGGTAGGTGCGAAGCGCCTCATCGAGACTGGCCTCGTTGCGACGCAGCAACGTCGTCACGACATCGAGCTGATCGAGAGCCGGCTTGAGGTTGGAGCGGGTGTCCTTGACGAGCCCCCGCAGCTGGGTCGAGATCGACTGGGTCGAGACCAGCAGGCGGTGGATCGAGTCGCGACGCTCGCTGATCGCCCGGAACAGGACATCGGAGTCCTTGAACAGGGTCACCAGCTCGTCGTTGCGCGAGTTGAGCACACCGGAGACCTTCTTGAGGCTGACCAGCAGCGTATTGATCTCATCGTCACGGACAGCCAGGTTGCGCGACAGGTTCGAGACGCCCTCGATGGCCCCCCGAAACTCTTCGGGGGTGCTGGCCGAGACATCCGCCAGCGTGTCGAGCGCTGCAGAGAGCTGTGGCACGTCGAGTGCATCGGTGGTCTTGCTGAGCTCGGAGAATGCCTCCACGACGTCATAGGGCGCGATCGTGCGCTCCAGCGGGATGACACTGCCCTTGGGCAGCTGGCCCGGCCCCTTGGGTGTGATCGCGAGGAACTGCGCACCCAGCAACGTACGAACGCGGATGTCAGCACCGGACTCGGTGCCGAACTCCGTACCCTTGTCGATCTTGAACGTCACTCGCACCTTGGCACCCTTGAGCTCGATGCCCTGGACCTTGCCGATCGACACACCGGCCACCCGGACCTCGTTGCCGGACTTGAGCGCACCGATCTCGGCGAAGTCGGCGTGATAGGTGTCGCCACTGCCGATGATCGGCAGCTGATCGGCACGGAAGGCGCCCAACATCATCAGGGCAATCACCGAGATGCCGATGACACCGATGATCACCGGATTGCGTTCGCGGAAGGGTTTCATTATGCGACTCCCGGATAGGCCGGCTGGTCACACCGTGGGACGCCCTCGCCGGCGTTGACGTCAGCCAGGTCGAGCGGAGTCTCCGGGAGCACCACGACGCCGCCGATCTTGATCTCCGGAATGGTGACGCTGCCCTTCAGGTTGCAGAGGAAGAAGTTGAACTCACTGCCCGACGAGGCCAGGTTGCCGATCTTCTGGAGCTTGATCGGCAGGATCTTGATCGAGCTCTCAAGTGTTGAGAGGTTCTTTTTCGACGACAGGTTCCGGGTCAGCCCTCTGAGCTGCTTGATGTCCTCGGTCAGCGCCGGCCGGCCCTGCACCAATAGGTCCGAGGTCTCGTCGGTCAGGTCCGAGATGGCATCGACCGAGTCGAGGATCGCATTGCGGTCGGTCTTGAGACCGGTCACGAACTGTTGGAGCGTGTCGATCGTCTCGGTCAGCTCCTGGTCGCGGCTGCCGACTGTGTCCAGGACCTCACTGAGGTTGCTGATGACATCGCCGATCAGCTGGTCACGTCCGGCCAGGGTGTTGGTCAGTGAAGACGTGCGCGCCAGCAGGTTCTCGACATTGCCGCTCTCACCCTGCAGGGTCTGCACGATCTCGTAGGCGAACTTGTTGGTGTCGCCGGGCGAGAGTGCCTGGAACACCGGCTTGAAGCCGTTGAGCAGCACGTTGAGGTCCAGCGCATCCTGAGTGCGGCTCTGCGGGATCGTCGAGCCAGCCTTGAGGGTTGCCTTGGCGCCGTCAGCGCCCTGGCTCAGGGCGACGTAGCGCTGACCGACCAAGTTGCGGAACTTGATCGTCGCATTGGTGTTGTTGGTCAGCGGGACATCAGAGTTGACGCCGAATGTCACCAGGGCCTTGTCGCGCTTGATGATCTCGACCTTCTTGACCGAGCCGACTGCGACACCCGCGATGCGGACGTCGTCGCCCTTGGCCATGCCTGTGACGTCACCGAACACCGCTTTGTATTCCTTGCGGTCGCTGCCGATGGAGCCGTTGCTCAGCGTCAGGGCGAGGACCAGCGTGGACAGTCCGGTGAAGGCGAAGAAGATTCCCAGCTTGACCAGGGCGCCGATGGATTCGCGGTCGATCTGCTTCATTTGAGCTCCACCGCCGATCCGCGGAGCATCGAGCTGACCAGCAACGGCCCGATGTCGGGAACGCTGGAGGGTGACATGCCGAGGGTCGACCCCAGCAGGACGTTGAGCTCAGAGCGCTCGCTCGCGGAGTCGATGCCATCGACACTCGGCTGCACGACGCCCTGGAGGGAGGCGCTCGACGCGGCCGGGCGGTTGGCGAAGTCCTGCGGCGTGCCGAACTTGGCGTGGTCCGTCTTGATCCCGATCAGCTTGTAGACATCGGCCGGGATCGAGAACGGATTCTCCTGAGAAGAGAACTTCTTCTCAGCCGCTGCGCTCTTGTTGATCTTGTTGAGATCGAGGCAGGTCGGTTGAGCGGCGTTGTTGGCGCGGATGTCATCACCGGACTTGGGCGCCGCGCCCCGGGTCGCTGCGTCGAACTTGTCCTGCGTCACGACGAGCTTCTCATTGGGTGCGTAGGCGTCCGGCTGGGGGATGACCTCGACATTGATGTGCAGGCGACCACCACGGAAGGCGCTGTCGAGCCGGGGGATGATGTTGCGCATCGCGCCGAGGAAGCACGGGAAGGTCGAGGAGTATTCACCGATGGTCTCCAGGACCGGCCGGCCGTCCTTGGCCAGCGTCACGAAGTTCTCGCCGTTGTCCTTGGTGAACTCGGTCAGGGTGTTGGACAACCGGGTTCCTTCGTCGAAGAATGCGGCCAGCTGGGACTTCTTGGCGACGATTGTGTTGCCCGTGACGACGGAGTTGCGCAGCAGGCGACCGAGGTCAGGTATCGCATTGGCATAACCGTCGGCCACGGTGCCGAGCTTGACGAGGTCGTCGACCAGCTGTGGGACATCGGGGTTGGTCTTCTGCAGATAGCTGTTGGTCTGGACCAGCGTCTCCCCGAGCTGCGTGCCGCGACCCTCGAGGGCACTCGACACCGCGCTCAGAGTGTAGGAAAGGTTGGCGGGGTCGACCGCGTCGAGCAGGGGATAGAGGTCGTTGAGGAGAGTCTCGACCTCGATCGGCACATCGGCCTTGGTGATCGTGTCGCCGGCCTGCAGCGACTCACCGGTGTCGACCGCCGGCGGGATGAGCGCGACGTACTTCTCACCGAACAGTGTCTTGGGGATGAGCTGAGCGCTGACGCCCTTGGGCACGTCCTTGATCATCTTGGGGTTCATTGCGAGCAGCAGCTTGACACCCTCACCGTCCGGCTCGACCTTGCGAACCTCACCGACGATCATGCCGCGCAACTTGATGTCGGCGTTCTGAGGCAGGTTGACTCCGACCGTGTCGGTCTTGAGGGTCACCGCGTCATAGTCGACGAACGCCTTGGTGAAGAACGCGTAGGTGACCCAGATGAAGAAGATGAGCATCGCGATGAACGCGGCGCCGAGGAGCTTGAGAGAGCTCGAGCGCTCGAGCACAGCTGTGCGGGGCATGGGTCAACCCGCCAATCTGACAGTCACGTTGGTGCCCCAGATCGCCATCGAGGCGAGCAGGTCGACCACGTTGATGGCCACGATGGACGTACGCACCGCGAGGCCGACGGCGACGCCGACGCCTGCGGGTCCACCGCTCGCGTAGTAGCCGTAGTAGCAGTGGATCAAGATCACGACGATCGCGAAGATGAGCACCTTGGCGAATGACCACAGCACATCGCCGGGTGGCAGGAAGGTCGTGAAGTAGTGATCGTATGTGCCCGGACTTTGCCCGTTGATCTGCGTGATGGTCAGCCTCGTGGCGAAGTAGGAGGACAGCAGGCCCACGATGTAGAGCGGGACGACGGCGATCAGCCCGGCGATGACCCGGGTCGTCACGAGGAAGGGCAGCGACGGGATCGCCATGACCTCGAGGGCGTCGACCTCTTCGCTGATGCGCATGGCGCCCAGCTGCGCGGTGAAGCCGCAGCCAACGGTCGCGGCAAGCGCGATGCCCGCAACGATCGGCGCGATCTCGCGAGTGTTGAAGTAGGCCGAGACGAAACCGGTCAGCGCGGCGGTGCCGAGCTGGTCGAGGGCCGCGTAGCCCTGGATGCCGACCTCGGTGCCGGTGAAGAAGCACATTGCGGTGATGACGCCGACCGTGCCGCCGATGACCGCGAGCGAGCCGGAACCCAGCGTGACCTCGGCGAGGAGACGCACGATCTCCTTGCCGTAGTTCTTGATCGTGCGTGGGACTGACGCGAAGACCCGGATGTAGAAGAGCATCTGGCGGCCGAGGCCGTCGATCGCGCCACTGGCCTTGCCGGGCAGCGCGCTGACTGCGGACAGAGCTGTCTTGTCGGCCATCGTCACATCCCCTTCGGTGGCACGAGCTGGATGTAGATGGCTGAGATGAAGAAGTTGACGATGAACAGCAGGGTGAACGTGATGACCACTGCCTCGTTGACGGCGTCACCGACGCCCTTGGGTCCGCCCTTGGCGTTCATGCCCTTGTAGGAGGCGACGATCGCGGCGAGGAATCCGAATATCAGGGCCTTGACCATGCCTTGATACATGTCTGGCAGCTGCGCGAGCGCGGTGAAGGACGCCAGATAGGCCCCGGGGGTGCCGTCCTGGAGCACGACGTTGAAGACGTAGCCACCGGCCACCCCGACCACCGTGACGATGCCGTTGAGGAACACTGCGACCAGCATGCAGGCCAGGACGCGCGGGACCACGAGGCGCTGGATCGGGTCGATGCCCAGCACCATCATGGCGTCGAGCTCTTCACGGATGCGGCGGGCGCCGAAGTCGGCCGCGATGGCCGATCCGGCCGCGCCGGCGATCAGGAGCGCACACGCGATGGGGCCGGCCTCGCGTACGACGGCGAGGACCGCGGCCGAGCCGGTGAATGATTGCGCGCCGAACTGCTTGATCAGGCCACCGACCTGCAGCGCGATGACTGCGCCGAACGGGATCGAGACGAATGCAGTCGGGACGATCGTCACCTTGACGATGAACCACGCCTGGAGCAGAAACTCCTTGAGCTGGAACGGACGACGGAACAAAGCCATCAACACGTCCAGCATGAAGGCGAACAGATTGCCGGCAACTCTTGCAGGTCCGGCGACGACGGTTGCGCTCACGCCACTACCTCCCGGCTCGCGGAGAGGGTGGGGAGACGCCTTGCTGGCGCCAGGTCACGCAGCACCGCCAGCAGCCAACGGCATCTTCTTCCCGAACGAACCCTCGGGGGCGGTCACGCCGTTCTGTTCGCACCAGGCTCCAGCCTCGCGCTGCGCCCGGCGGGGGCGACCGTCTGACGGCTCGAGCTGCATCGGGACCGGCGGCAGCGGAGGCATCTCGATGCCCTCCTCGCTGGCCAGCTCGTCGGCGTCCTTCTCCTCGGACATGCCGATCGGACCCACGGTCTGCGCATTCAGGAACTGCGCCACGACCGGCTCATCGGAGGTCAACAGCATCTCGCGCGGCCCGAACATCGCGAGGTGCTTGTGATAGAGCAGCCCGATGTTGTCCGGCACGGTGCGGGCGGTGTTGACATCGTGGGTCACGATGAGGAACGTCGCGTCGATCTGGGCGTTCAGGTCGATGAACAGCTGGTTGATGTATGAGGTGCGGACCGGGTCGAGACCGGAGTCGGGCTCGTCGATCAGCAGGATCTCGGGGTCGAGCACGAGGGCGCGAGCCAGGCCAGCGCGCTTGCGCATACCGCCGGAGATCTCACCGGGCAGCTTGTTCTCAGCGCCGACGAGTCCGGTCAGCTCCATCTTGTCCATCACGATGGTTCGGATCTCGGACTCTTTTTTGTCCGTGTGCTCGCGCAGGGGGAAGGCGACATTGTCGAACAGGTCCATCGAGCCGAACATCGCACCGTCCTGGAACAGGACGCCGAACAGCTTGCGGATCTCGTAGAGATCCTTCTCCTTGCAGTTGGCGATGTCGGTGCCCTCAATCCACACGTGGCCCTCGTTGGGCTTGAGCAGACCGATCAGGGTCTTGAGGAAGACGGACTTGCCCGTTCCCGAAGGCCCGAGCATCACCGAGATCTCACCGGCAGGCAACGTCAGCGAGACGTCCTTCCAGATCAGCGAACTACCGAAACTCTTGGTCAGGTTTTCGACGACAACTTCAACGCCCACGGACGCCCCTCCTTGCTCTCCGCGGTCTGCCGGCGACTTCCGACAGAACTCCCTCATCCTAGGTCTGTGTGACCGCGAACACAGAGACTAACGAAAATCAGTAACTCAAGTTACGGATTTGCGACGCCTAGTGACTCACAGGTAACAACCGGGGATCCGGTGCAACATACCTTAGGTAACTCTGAGTGACAAACGTGATGTGCGCCACTCGAAACTGACAAAGGCGCCCCTCCCGAAGGAAGGGCGCCCTTGAAAAGGGATTCAGCGAGGTGTCACTTGACCGTGACGCTGGCGCCGGCAGCCTCGAGGGCGTCCTTGGCCTTTTCGGCTGCTTCCTTGTTGGCCTTCTCCAGGACAGGCTTCGGAGCGCCTTCGACGAGGTCCTTGGCCTCCTTGAGACCGAGTCCGGTGATCGTACGGACTTCCTTGATGACCTGGATCTTCTTCTCGCCGGCACCTTCGAGGATGACGTCGAACTCGTCCTGCTCAGCAGCTTCCTCGCCGGCAGCAGCGCCACCAGCAGCGGGAGCGGCAGCCGCGGCAACCGGAGCGGCAGCGGTGACGTCGAACGTGTCCTCGAACTCCTTGACGAACTCGGAGAGCTCGATGAGGGTCATTTCCTTGAATGCATCCAGCAGATCGCCGGTGCTGAGCTTCGCCATGGTGGCGTCCTTCCGTTATGAGACCCCGAGGGGGTCCCGATGTGAATCGGGCTTTCAGCCCTCGGTCGTCTCGGCGTCGGCAGACGCCTCGACAGGGGCGGCGTCGGCGGGTGCCTCGGCCGGAGTTTCTGCTTCTGCCGACTCGGCCGCGGGGGCCTCCTCGACAGGGGCGGCGGGCGCGGGGCCTGCTGCCAGAACCGACGGATCGCTCTCGGCCTTCGCCTGCAGTGCACCGAGAACTCGGGCAGCCTGCGACAGCGGGGCGTTGAACAGCGATGCGGCGTTCGTGAGGCTGGCCTTCATGCCACCTGCGAGCTTGGCGAGGAGGACCTCGCGCGACTCGAGGTCGGCCAGCTTGTTGATCTCCTCAGCAGTGAGGATCTTCCCGTCGAGGAAGCCCCCCTTGATGATGAGCGGCGTGTTGGCCTTCGCAAAGTCACGCAGACCCTTGGCCGCCTCAACCGCATCGCCCTTGATGAAGGCAATGGCGGTCGGACCGGTGAGGAGGTCGGTGTCGAGCTCCACTCCTGCGTCCTTGGCGGCGATCTTGGTCAACGTGTTCTTGGCGACGGCATAGCTTACGTTCGCACCGAGGGTCTGCCGCAGTTCCTGCAGCTGCTTCACGGTGAGACCGCGGTACTCGGTGAGAACAGCACCGTTCGACTCGCGAAAGTTGTCTGCGAGCTCGGCAACGGCGGCTGTCTTGTCCGGGTTTGCCATGGGTCTCCTTCCAGCACATGGGTCGTACGAAGACTGCGACCCCATGTGCGTACACGGGCCCGACACGAAAAAACGTCCCGGCACAAGGCGCGGGACGTTGAGTGGAACCAACATTCGCAACCTGCGCGGGTCGCCCTTCCGGGCGCTTCGTGCGACTCCGAGGAGTCACCGACCAGCGGTCTTCGGTAGGTCCAGAATAGGGCACCGCTCCGCGCCGACCAAATCGTCGGCGCAGGGCAGCGCAGGCTTCAGGCGCCGGTGGCGCCGCTCAGCAGCTTCGAGATGTCTTGGTCGGAGATCTCGTCGGGCGCCGGGGCCTCGATGTCGACCGGCTCGCCCCACTTGGAATAGTCGACCGTGACCTTTGAGCCGGCCACGGCGGTCACGATGCGCCGCGGCAGGTCGTCGGACCCGACGAACAACGTGTAGGTCAGCGTCTTGGGGATCGCGGTGCTACCACCCTGAGGGAGGTCGGCCATTCCGGGAATCTTGGCTGTCTCGACGACGATCTCGTACGGCTGGGCGTCGACCCCGTCCAGCTTTTGCGGACTGCCCTTCTTGTCGAAGGACTTGACGGCCTCGGCGAACTGCCCCAGCTGCTTGGACGGGTCCATCTGCTCGGCGAGCTTTCCGTACTGCTTGGCGATCGGGTTGCTCTCGTCGGTCAGGTCGATCTTGGCGAACTTGCCCTTCGTCGCCTCGCCGAGGCTGAGATAGAGGGTCTCGTCGACCAGACGCATGTCGAACTTGCCAGCGCCTGCCGCGCCCATGTCCATCACCAACGCCATCGAGGTGCTGGCGGCGTCGGAGCCGACCTCGACGTCGCCTTCGCCCTTGATGCTCTGGCCCCCGATGCCGACGTCCATCACGACGTGGCTGGTCTTGGCCTCGGCCTGAGCCGCGGTCACGACCTCGGCGAAGTTGGCCTTCGTCAGCTCGTTGCTGGCCGAACTCGATGCCGACGACCCTTTGGAGTCACCAGAGGCCTTGTCTTCCTTGTCGCCACAGGCCGACAGGGCCAGGCCCGCCACCAGGAGGGCGGCGGTCAGCATGGAGGACGTGCGCGAGAGCTTCATGGGATCAGCATAGAAGACCGACAACGTGTCCGAAAGGCCAGGTGCGGATCAGGTGCCACCGGTGAGCGCCGGCTCGCGCACGACATCGATGTCCTGTGGCTCCTGGATCTCGAACTGCCTGCCGAAGTCGGTCAGGTCGACCCGACCGACTGCGCTGTCGACCCGAAATTCCATCCGGCGAGCAGGTGGTCGTCGCCACCACCGCACTGGTGAGCAGCAGGAGGCCGAGGACGCCGGCCACCATACGAAGGGACACGCCGAACCTCCCGGAGACGACACCGGCCCTACGCTGACGTGAGTCACGTCAGCGTAGGGCCAGCAGGAGTCGTGCGGCGGCTCAGGCCTCGTCGACGGTGTAAGCCTTGGTGCGGCTCGGGTCGACCGGGACGCCCGGACCATTGGTCGTGGAGACCGTGATCTTCTTGACGTAGCGGCCCTTGGAGCTGGAAGGCTTGAGGCGCAGGACCTCGTCGAGCGCAGCGCCGTAGTTGTCGGCGAGCTGCTCGGCGGTGAACGACGCCTTGCCGATCACGAAGTGCAGGTTGGCATGGCGATCGACACGGAACTCGATCTTGCCGCCCTGGATGTCCGAGACGGCCTTGGCCACATTGGTCGTGACGGTGCCCGTCTTGGGGTTGGGCATCAGGTTGCGCGGTCCGAGCACGCGGCCGAGGCGACCGACCTTGCCCATCATGTCTGGCGTGGCGACGACGGCGTCGAAGTCGAGCCAACCTTCGTTGACCTTGTCGACCAGCTCGTCGGCGCCGACGAAGTCAGCACCGGCCTCACGTGCGGCCTCGGCGTTGGCGCCGGTGGCGAAGACCAGGACCCGTGAGGTCTTGCCCGTGCCGTGGGGGAGGTTGACGGTGCCGCGCACCATCTGGTCGGCCTTGCGGGGGTCGACGCCAAGACGCATGGAGACGTCCACGGTCGAGTCGTACTTCTTGCTCCCCGACTCCTTGGCCAGCGTGGTGGCCTGGAGAGGTGTGTAGAGGCTGTCTTTGTCGATCTTGTCGGCGACCGCTCGGTACGCCTTGCTGTGCTGTGCCATGTCTGGTCTTCCTTCTGTGTGAACCAGTTGTGGTCTGAACGGGCCCAGCGGGCCCTGCCACGTCTGCTGGGGTGGGGTGTTGTCAGTCGGTCGTGACGCCCATCGAGCGCGCAGTGCCCTCGACGATCTTCATGGCCGAATCGATATCGGTCGCGTTGAGATCGGGCAGCTTGGTCGTGGCGATCTCGCGGATCTGGTCCTTGGAGATCTTGCCGACCTTGTCCTTGTGCGGGACGGGCGAGCCCTTCTTGAGGCCCGCAGCCTTCTTGATCAGCTCAGCCGCCGGAGGCGTCTTGGTGATGAAGGTGAAGGTGCGGTCTTCATAGATCGTGATCTCGACCGGGACGACGTTGCCACGCATGGCTTCTGTGGCCGCGTTGTAGGCCTTGCAGAACTCCATGATGTTGACGCCGTGGGGGCCGAGCGCGGTGCCGACGGGCGGCGCCGGGTTGGCCATACCGGCCTGCAGCTGCACCTTGACGATGGCTGCGACTTTCTTCTTGGGAGGCATTTCTCGGGTCCTTGACTGCTGAATTGTTTGTGCGGGGTGTTGGTGCGGTGTGCGTGAACCGGTTGGCTCAGACCTTCTGGATCTGGGTGAAGCTGAGCTCGACCGGGGTTTCGCGGCCGAAGATCTCCACAAGGGCCTTGACCCTCTGTGCGTCGATGTTGATCTCCGTGATGGTCGCGTGCAGCGTGGCGAACGGTCCGTCGACGACCATGACGGAGTCGCTGACGACGAAGTCGGTGAACTCGACCTTGGAGGCCTTCGCCTGCTGCTGATCGGGGGCGTCGGCCGCAGTTGCGACCTCTGCCTCCACTGCCGGGGCGAGCATGCTCTCGACCTCGGCAAGACTGAGGGGTACGGGCTGGTGGGAGTTGCCCACGAACCCGGTGACGGACGGCGTGTGGCGGACGACGCCCCACGACTCGTCGGTGAGGTCCATGCGGACCAGGACGTAGCCGGGGAGCACGGTGCGCTTGACGAGCTTGCGCTGGCCGTTCTTGATCTCGGCGACCTCTTCGGTGGGCACGACGACCTCGAAGATGTAGTCCTCGGCGTTGAGCGAGGTCACCCGGTTCTCCAGGTTGGACTTCACCCGCTTCTCCATGCCCGAGTAGGTGTGGACGACATACCAGTCGCCGAACTGGCTGTAGAGGCGAGCCTTGAACTCCTGGAGGGCATCCGCGACCGGCTCGGCCTCAGCCTCGTCGACCGGCGCGTCCTCGGGGACGCCACCATCGGCCGACTCGTCGCCGACCGCATCCTCGACGGGTGCGTCGGGGGTCGCCGCCGGGGCGACCGATTCGTCGGCCGGAGCGGTCGCCGAATCGAGCTCGGAGACCTCGGTGGTCTCAGAGCTGGTCGAGGGGTCGATACCTTGAGTCACAGTGTTCCTTTGGTTGCTACGCGAAGATCCAGAAAGCGGCCTTGCCGAACCCGTAATCGAGTCCGGCGACGATGGCCATCATGACGAGCACGAACACGAGAACGACCCAGAAGTAGTTGACGACCTGCGGGCGGGTCGGCCAGACCACCTTGCGGAGCTCGGCGATCACCTGTCGGTAGAACGTGATCGGCGACGTGCGTTTGCCGGATGTGCCGGCCAGCTCGTGACGGTCGCTCACGGTACTCCTTCGTTCTTCGTTGTCATGTCTCGCAGGGCAGGAGGGACTTGAACCCCCAACCTTCGGTTTTGGAGACCGATGCTCTGCCAGTTGAGCTACTGCCCTCAGTCAATCCCGCTCACCGCCCCACCCTGCTTCGGGCATGACGATCTAGAGTGAGAATTCACCGGTCCGTCAAGTGTACGGGTTGCTGACTGCCCCCGTCGAACCGAGTCAGCCGGGCCATGACGTCGACAGGGCGGTCGGGCCAAGGCCCGTGCGGGCTGGGCCCGGGTGGCAGGATGACGCCTGTGTCGATCGGTCGTGGTGAGCGCAGATCGCTCGAGGCCTTGCCCAAGGCCCACCTGCACCTGCACTTCACCGGATCGATGCGGCACGGGACGTTGCTGGAGCTCGCGGAGCGGGACAACATCAGTCTGCCCGCATCGCTGACCGAGGACTGGCCGCCCGAGCTGAGCACAGCCGACGAAAAGGGCTGGTTCCGGTTCCAACGCCTCTACGACGTCGCACGATCAGTTCTTCGAACCGAGGACGACGTGCGCCGACTCGTGGTCGAGGCCGCGCAGGACGATGCCGCGGATGGCTCGGTCTGGACCGAGATCCAGGTCGACCCCTCGGGCTACGCCGCGCGATTCGGCGGGATCACAGCCTTCACGGACCTGGTCATCGATGCGGTGCGTGATGCCTCCCAGCGCGTGGGGATCGGCATGGGCCTCGTCGTGGCGGCCAACCGCACCCGCCACCCGATGGACGCGCGTACGCTCGCCCGGCTCGCGGCCCAGTACGCCGGACGGGGGGTGATCGGCTTCGGGTTGTCCAACGACGAGCGCCGCGGCGACACCTCGGCCTTCGGGCCGGCCTTCGCCATCGCCGATCGGGCCGGACTGGCGCTCCTGCCGCACGGGGGTGAGCTGCGCGGTCCCGAGCACATCACGCAGTGTCTCGACCACCTGCACCCCAGCCGGCTGGGGCACGGAGTGCGCTCCGCCGAGAGCGCCGCCGTGCTCGACCGGCTCGCCGACGACGGCGTGGCCCTCGAGGTGTGCCCGACCTCGAACGTGTCGCTCGGAGTCTTCAGCACGCTGGAAGAGGTGCCGGTCCGCCAGCTCATGCATGCCGGCATCGACGTCGCCCTCGGCTCGGATGACCCGCTCCTGTTCGGCTCACGGCTGGCCGGACAGTACGCCGTGCTGCGGGCTGCGCAGGACTTCGACGACGCCGAGCTGGCCGAACTCGCCCGAATGTCGGTCCGCAGGTCGTACGCTCCATCTGACGTGATGGGCGCGAGCCTCTCGCGCATCGACCGGTGGCTGTCCGCCACGCCTGACGAAGGGAGCTGAGTGTCGATGTCGGCGCCCTCCCCCTACTCGTATCCGTACTCGTACCCTCATCCCGCTCCGAGGCCCCAGCTCCCACTGCACCCGAGGGCCACCCCGTCACTCGTGCTGGGACTCGTCGGGGTGGTCGGGTCCTTCGTGCTGCTCGTGCCCCTCGTCCTCTGCCCGCTCGCCTGGTACTACGGTGCCGTCGCCCAGCGCGAGGCAGAGCGCGAACCGGATCGCTGGCGCGGCGGAGGCGAGGGCAGGGCCGGCATGATCCTCGGCATGATCGGCACGGCCCTCCTGGGGCTGTTCCTGCTGTTGGTGTCCGTGACGGCGGCCCTCTCGCTGCTCGCCCTGCGTTACGACTCCGGCTACGGCACCTGACGCGCGGTGTGTGGAAGGCTGTCCCCATGAGCAATGATCAGCCCCCACCCCCCGATCCGACTCCCCCGGGCCAGCACCAGCCCAACTGGGGCAACGCCTATCCCCAGCAGCCCCCTCCCCCGGGCCAGGGACCGCCTCAGTACGGTGCGATCCAGCCGAAGCACCCGCAGGCCACCACGGCGATGATCCTGGGGATCGTCGGGCTGGTCCTGTGCAGCGCGCTCGCCCCGTTCGCGTGGGTCATCGGCGCCAAGGCGGTCAAGGCGATCGACGCCAACCCAGCGGCATACGGCGGCCGGACCGAGGCCAACGCGGGCAAGATCATGGGCATCATCGGCACCTGCCTGCTCGCCCTCGCACTCCTCGCCGTCATCGTGCTCATCATCGTGGCGGTCAGCGTGCCCGAGGCGTTCGATGAGGACAGTTCTGAGTTCTTCATCGGCAGTCTCTTCGGATGAGCGGCGAGGCCCAGACCGGCATGGTCCTCGGGATCATCGGCACCGTGTTGCTGGGACTCGCGCTCGCCGGCATCATCGTGCTGATCGTCCTGTCGATCACGATCGACGGATTCTGGGACGGCACGTCCGAAGACGGCTACACCTACGACACCATCGGCCGGCTGCTCCAGTCTCTGTCCCGCTGAGGACCCGGCCGGGTCAGAGGACGCAGCCGACCAGCACGGGCTCGTTGACCAAGGTGATGCCGTACGTCGTGCGGACCCCGTCGCGGATCTCCCGCGCGAGGCCGAGCAGCTCAGAGGTCGACGCGCCGCCTCGATTGGTGAGCGCCAGGACGTGCTTGGTCGACAGGGAAGCATGATCGGAACCGTGGCCCTTGGCGAAGCCAGCATGGTCGATCAGCCAGGCGGCGCTGGTCTTGACCGTCCCGTCCGGCTGCGTGAAGCGTGGCGCACCTGCCGGGAGGACGTCGGCCTGGTCGGCCGTCAGCAGCGGATTGGTGAAGAACGAACCCGCACTCCACGTGTCGTGGTCGGCGGGGTCGAGCACCATCCCCTTGCCACGGCGCAGCGCCAGCACGGCTTCGCGCACCTCAGCTGAGGGAGCGCGCTGCCCGATCTCGATGCCCAGGGCACGAGCCAGCTCGGCATACGCGACCGGGGCGCCCAGGTCCCCGAGCCGGAACTGATACGCCACCGACAGCACGAGCCACCGCTGGGGCTCGGCCTTGAACCGGCTGTGGCGGTAGCCGAAGCCGCAGTCGACGGCGTGGATCGTGCGCACCTTGCCCTCGAACCGGTCATAGGCCCGTACGGTTGCGATCGTCTGCGCGACCTCCTGGCCATAGGCGCCGACGTTCTGGATCGGGGTGGCTCCGGTCGAGCCGGGGATGCCGGAGAGCGCCTCCACCCCGACCCAGCCCTCCTCGACCGCGCGAGCGACGACGCCGTCCCACGGCTCCCCCGCAGCGACCGTGACCATGGCCCCGCTGCAGGCGTCGGAGCTGACCGTCATGCCGCGGGTCAGCACCCGGATGACGGTGCCGTCGAAGCCGTCGTCGGCGACCACCAAGTTGCTCCCACCGGCAACCAGGAGCATCGGGTCGCCGGCCTCGTCTGCGACCCGGACGGCGGCGAGCAGCTGCTCCTCTGACGTCGCGTCGATCACCGATCGTGCGGGACCGCCCAGGCGCAGCGTCGTCAGCTCGGCGAGGTCCATGGCCGCGACGCTAGCAGCCGCCCCCACCCCCGAGAATGACGAACGGCTCCCACCTGCCGAAGCAGTGGAAGCCGTCGCGCAGAGCACTGGGGTCAGCGAGTCTCGCGGTGGACCTGGTGGGCCTTGCAGCGCGGGCAGAACTTCTTGAGGTCGAGACGATCGGGGTCGTTGCGACGGTTCTTCTTGGTGATGTAGTTGCGTTCCTTGCACTCGGTGCAGGCCAAGGTGATCTTGGGACGAACGTCTGAGCTCTTGCTGGCCACGAGGGTGCCTCTTCTTGATCGATGATGCTGAAGGTCGTACGTGTGCAGTTTTTCGGTAGCGGGGGCGGGACTCGAACCCGCGACACCACGATTATGAGCCGTGTGCTCTAACCACCTGAGCTACCCCGCCACGAGCCACGAGTCGCCCCGCTGCCCAGAGCCCCCTTACGGAATCGAACCGAAGACCTCTTCCTTACCATGGAAGCGCTCTACCGACTGAGCTAAGGGGGCAAGCCGACAGCCAAAGATACAGGGTGATCGGTCCCGGGGCGAAATCGGGGCCGGCGGCGCCTCAGGTTGCAGCGGCCGCAAGTCTCGAAGGCCACCCGGGACCCCCATAGATGAATCCCGTATAGCCCTGCACGAGGTCGGCTCCGGCGGCCAGCCGCACCCGTACGTCGTCGGGTGTCGACACACCGCCGACCGAGATGATCGCGAGCCGATCCCCGACCCGGGACCTCAGACGTACGAGCACCTCAGTCGCCCGCTCGGCCAGAACCGGGCCGGACAGACCACCGGGTCCGGCGGCGTCGATCAGCGTGCGGGGCGAGGCGAGGGAGCCGGGCCTGGAGATCGTCGTGTTGGTCGCACTGATGCCGGCCAGGCCCACCTCGAGCGCAAGGTCGGCCACAGCATCGACGTCGGAGTCAGCGAGGTCAGGAGCGATCTTGACCAGCAGCGGGACCGAACCACCAGGAGCGCGGTCAGCGACCTCCTTGACCGCCCTGAGCAGCGGACGGAGCTCGTCCACGGCCTGCAGGTCACGCAGGCCGGGCGTGTTGGGCGACGACACGTTGACGACCAGATAGCTGGCGTAGGGAGCCAGCAGCCGCGCGCTCTCGACGTAGTCCTCGACGGCGTGCGCCGGATCGACGGCCTTGGTCTTGCCGATGTTGACCCCGATCACGGCATCGCGGCCTGCTCTGGTGCCGCGCAGGCGGTGCAGCCGGGACGCAACCTCCGCGGCCCCGTCGTTGTTGAACCCCATGCGGTTGATGACCGCCTGATCGTCGACGAGGCGGAACAACCGTGGCCGCGGGTTGCCCGGCTGCGCCCGGGCCGTGACCGTGCCGATCTCGATGTGGCCGAAACCCAGCGCCAGCAACCCGAGGACCGCCTTGGCGTTCTTGTCGAAGCCTGCGGCCAGCCCGAACGCATGCGGGAAATCGATGCCCATCACGGTCCGTGGCGTATTCGTCTGGGCGAAGACGAGGCGGGTGCCGAACCGGCCGGCCCGAATCGCGGCGAAGCCACGCTCGTGGGCCTTCTCGGGATCCATCGAGCTGAAAACGGTGTCGAAGAAGGCGCGATAGACCACGGCGTCAGCGTATCGGCACCACGACCGCGAACACCGCCCCGCCATCTGGGCCCGACCGGACCTCGAGCCGCATGTCCATCCGCATCGCCAGGCGGTGCGCGATCGACAGTCCGAGCCCCGTCCCGACGGCACGTAGCTCGCGGTACTTCGCGTGCAGGGCGCCGCGCTCGAATGTCGACGCCAGATCGGCAGGTTCGAGCCCCGGTCCCGAGTCCTCGACCTCGATCACGACGACGGACGACCCCATCCCCGCCGCACTGACCACGACCACTCCGCCAGTCGGCGTTGCGCGGACGGCATTCTCGACAAGCCCGTCCAGCAGCTGGCGCAGCCGCATCGGATCAGCCCGAACCGTGCCGACCCCCGACGCCACATGCAGGGTGATCCCCTCGCGCGCGCACGTGGCCTGCCATGCGATGGCCAGGTCGGACAGCAGGGCCGCGACCGAGACCTCGTGCGCCATGATCGTGAAGTCGTCGGCCTCCAGCCGGGCGAGGGCGAGCAGGTCGGCCACGAACCGGTCGAGGCGCACGGTCTCGCCCACGAGTGTCTCCCCGATCGCTCGGAGGTCGTCCGGTTCGATCGCTCCATCGGCCAACGCCTCGGCATACCCGCGCAGGGCTGTCAGGGGCGTGCGGATCTCGTGCGAGACCGAGAGCAGGAACTCGCGCTGTCGACTCTCACTGGTCGTCAGCGCCTCGTCGAGCAGAGCCACTGCACGACCCATGTCATCGAATTCGCGGACGGACGAGGTCTCGATCGGTACGCCACGCTCGCCGGCCGCGAGCCGGCGGGCGGCCCCCGCCGCCGCGGCGACCGAGCGGGTGAGGGTCCGGGACAGCACCACACCGAGAGTGCCCGCTGCCGCGAGGCCGAGGAGCAGCGCCAGCAGCAGCCGGCGGCGGAGCGCATCGGTTGCCTCGTCCACGCCGGCGATCGGCTGCACAGCCACCGCGGAAAAGCCGCGTTTGGTCGCGCGACCCTCAATCAGCACGGTCTCGCCGTCGATGGTGGACGTCGACGACAACGTCCCGGAGGAGAGCAGCTCGGTCACCTGGTCGGCGGTCAGCAGCTCGCCGGCTGCCCCAGTCACCGACCCTCCGCGCCGCACGATCGCATAGCGCCGGTCATCGGGATCGAGCACCTTCTGCTCCTGCGCGATCAACCGGGCCGCGGCCGCCGGCCTGGCCGCGAGGCTGTCGACCGAGCGCACGAGCTGCTGGCGGGCCTGGTCCCTCGCCGCGCCCTGCACCACCGGGACGGTCAGCACGAGCGCCACCAGCGCCACGACCACGCCGCCGGCCAATGTCACGATGAGGATACGTCGGGACAGCGGCGAGGTCCTCACGGGCGCACCACGGAGTAGCCGACACCCCGGTGCGTACGGATCGGGGACTCCTTGCCGAGCTTGGCGCGCAGCTGGGCGACATGGACGTCGACTGTCCGGCTCTGTCCGTATGCGGCATTGCCCCAGACCGTCGACAGCAGCTGTTCGCGGGTGAACACCAGGCCTGGTCGACGCATGAGGGCGGCGAGCAGGTCGAACTCCGTCGCGGTGAGGTCGACGGGAGTCCCCTTGACCGTGACCTGTCGGGTGCCCGGCTCGAGGCGTACGGGTCCGAGCTCGAGGGAGGACGCATCGGTGCCGCCCGAGCTGCGGCGTAGGACCGCGCCGACCCGGGAGACCAGCTCCCGCGGCGAGAACGGCTTGGTGACATAGTCGTCGGCCCCCAGCTCGAGCCCCAGCACCCGATCGACCTCGTCGTCGCGCGCCGTCACGAAGATCACCGGTGTCCAGTCATCCCGAGCGCGCATCTGGCGACACACCTCGACGCCGTCGAGGTCCGGCAGACCCACGTCGAGGAGCACCAGTGCGGGCCGGAGCACGCCCACCTGCGCCAACCCGCGCGGCCCGTCGTGCTCGACATGCACTCCGTAGCCGGCGCGGGCGAGATAGAGCCGCAGGATCTCCGCGATCGAGCGATCATCCTCGACGACGAGGACCAGCCCCTTGCCCGGAGTGCTCACCTGACCATGAAACAGGATGCCGGGCCACCGAGCGCCCTTCGCTGTTGATCCTTACGTTCCTCGTACGTTCGCCAAACCAGCTGCTTGCCTGCCGCGGCCAACATGGAACTCGTCCGGAACGCCCCGGCCCTGACTTCGAAGGAAAAGCGCATGCCACACCTCTCCGTGAAGACCGACCTCGGCCGTCGCCTCGGCGTCGCCGGCTTCGGGCTCGCGATCGCCGTCGGACTTGCCAGCGCCCTGTGGCTGACATCAGCGCGGGCTCCCGCCGATGCGTCCGTTGCACAGACCGCATCCACCCTCGACTCCTCCCTCGCCGCCGGGGACCGCGCCGAGATGCGCCAGGACCTCAAAGCGGCTCGCGAGCTGGAACGAGGGGCCCGCAGGGACGCCATCAAGGAGATCCGCGCGGATGCCAAGGCGGGCAAGTACGGGAACAAGGTGCAAAAGAAGCTCGATCGTCGGGCGGACCACCGGGCGGCCGTGCTCGCCCTGCTGCCTGATGAGCTGCAGGCAGACCTCAAGGAGCTGAAGGCAGCCGACAAGAAGGACCGCAAGGCGATGCGCAACGACATCCGCGCCAAGGCGCTCTCCGGCGGCTACGGAGACAAGGTCAAGGAGGCTGCGGGGAAGCTGAAGGATCACTGGCAGAAATAGCCGTTGCCTCCCAGTGCCCTTGCCGTGAAGGTGCCGTGCGATCCCGTCTGCGCGGCCCAAGGGCGACACCTCGTGCACACCGGCGGCACGCACGCGTCTTAGCTGCAGGTACCCGTCAAGACGGTCACCGACCGATGAGACCCGGGTGAGGAACGGCCTGCCGGGCGAGAGAGCATCTCACTCGCGCGGCAGGCGGTTCGTCTCAGACCCGCTCGTCCTCGAACGCGTACATCGTGTGCTGGGGGATCAACATCTCGGCACTGGTCGTTGGCGTGTTCTATCTGCGACGGCCCGAGCCGAGGTGGGCGGTCGCCGTGGGCACGGCAATGGTGCTGCTGACCGCTCTCGACACCATGGCACTGATCCTGCCCACGCTCTCACGTCTCGATCCGACCATGTACGCCTTGGCGGCCACCTTCTACGGGCTCCTGGCCCCTGTGGTTCAGCTGCCGTTCCGACACACAGCAGCAATCGCGGTGGTTGTCACCTCCGCGGGAGTACTGGGAACGCTTCTGGCAGCCGAGGGCAGCGACACCACTCGAGAATCCCTCGTCCTCGCCGTGATCCTGACCCTCATCTCAACGCTCCTCATTGGGCCGGCGATGTCGTTCGCCAACGAGCGTGACCTGCGCGCCCGGTTCCTCGGCGAGAAGACCATAGCCCGCCAGCGCACGCTCATTCGCCGCTACGCCCCGAGCTCGGTCGTGTCTCGAATCGAGCTGGGCGACACCACGGTCGACCAACCGCAGCGCCGCAAGGTCACAGTGTTCTTCTCGGACGTTGTCGGCTTCACAGCACTTGCCGATCGAGTCGACCCAGAAGCGCTGGCGGACATCGTCAACGACTATCTCGGCGAGCTGTCCGAGCTGATCGAGCGTCATGGCGGAACCCTCAACGAGTTTGCCGGCGACGGCGTCATGGCAATTTTCGGCGCCCCCGACGAGCTCGCGTCGGTATCAACAGCGGCACCGTCTCAGTGGGCACCTTCGGTTCCAAGATTCGCGCCACCTACACCGGCATCGGGCTGCAGACCAATATCGCGGCGCGGGTGCAGGCCGAAGCACCCCCCGGCGGGATCCTGCTCTCCAACACGAGCTGGCATCTGGTCAAGACACCATTGCGTGCGAGCCTCGCGGGGAAGTGATGGTCAAGGGCGTGCACTTCCCGATCGGGCTCTACTCACCGCTCTAGGTTCGCGTTCGAACGAGGCGGGTTTGCGGAGACGAGCGGCCGGGTTCGAAGAGCCCCCACCAACGTCTGCGCTGGTGGGGGCTACTTTTCGTGTTGTGGCAAGTGCAGGGTTCGAACCTGCGTAGGCTGAGCCGTCTGATTTACAGTCTGGCACCATTAGCCCTCTGATCTGCGGCGATTCGCTGGTGATCGCCATTTGCCCACGGATAACCCACAGATCCTCGGTTCCAGTCGTCTCCCGTCGACGCTGGTCGGACATCGCTCAAGCAGTTTTGTGTCTGACGTGGGTCAGGCCCAGGTGCCCAACCAGTCCAGAGCACGCTCCACCGCACCAGGTCGCGGAGGTGAGACAGCGGCAAGCCGCGAGGCAATGATCTTGGGGTCGACGAGCCCGGCGTTGAGCAGTGCCGCTACGAAATTTTGGTCCTTCTCGCGCAACGCGCAGAGCTTGGCGACACACAGGTCTTCGACGTTCAGGCACCAGCCGGTGAACTGCGGATCTCCCGACAGCGCGGCCGTGTTGACGTTCTGCACCTTAACCAGACGATCCCGCCAGCCGGGTGGGAGCACCGAGGTTTCCAGGTCGACGCCGTCGATGCTGTAGCCGTGGAGCTCCTCGAATGGTGAGAACTCGCCCGCCACGCCTGCGATCACGTTGGCGAGCCGAGCGGTCTCTTTGTTGTCGTCGGCGATGGGAAGGATGTCGACCTCGACCGACATCGTGGCGTCCGCCGGCAGCTCCTCCTCAGAGAACGTGCCAAGGATCGACTGCGAACCGACCACGATCACCTCCGGCCGCTCGATGATCTGACACGCAGTACGGATCGCGTGCTCAAGCTGGTCGCGACGCATCAAACAGCTCCGGCCAGCACAGCCGCGCGTTCGTCCTGCGGGAGCAGCCCACCCATCGGCGACACTTCTCGCATCTCGATCGACTCCCGATCCAGGCCGGTCAGCACGCGCTGGATTCCTAACACGTCGTAGGTATCGACCAGTTCCTTCCAGCGATCAAGGTTCCGGGTGTGTGGTTGCCCCGTGACCCGGCTACGGAGGCTACGGATGTTGCCCTTGATGGTGGGCCGCCACTGCTCGAACGTTGACCGCGTCAGATGAGATGACAGCCGGCGATGCAGCTCCCAAGACCGACGCTCCGAGCGATTCAATACCGGCTCTACCGGCCGACGAACCACCTCAAGCCGAAATCCCATGCACGACAACAACCGATCGAGCTGCTCATCACTGAGATCGACCTTGCCGGACACGAACTGGCTGATGCTCGGCTGGCGCACCCCACTGATCCGGGACAACTCAGACTGCGAGATGCCATTCTCCGACATCACGCGCCTCAGCATCTCTCCTCGAATCGTCATACCAGGAACTATAGCAAATCACGCTATGGCTCTGTTCCGCGTTCGATTCTGCGAAGTCGAGTTTAAGACCATCTACATGGGCGCTGACGGGACTTGAAAACTGTCACCCACTGGTGTCGACCAAACCGGGGGGCAGCCCCCAACGTCCACCCGCACGAGCACCCAGCTGATCGGAGAGGCTCGAGTCGGTCCCGTCGACAGAGTCCCCTCAGCAAGCGATAGCTTGCTCGCTCAATCCGCCTCGTGGGGATCGCACTCCCCCGCGTGGCCCAGTCGCGGCGGAATGACTCACCCGCCCGCCGGTCCTATGCCTCCGCTATCCCACTTGCGACTCATCTCTTCGGGTCGATGGGACGATGTCGTCCTCGATCGCGTGCACTGCCACGGCGACGGCCTCTTCACGCTGGCTGCGGATCACCCTGAATGACCCGCAGAGTTCGTCGGCGGGGTTCCATGCGATTCCCGACCCGTGGGGGCGAACCAAGCGACGCGGACTCAAGATCGCGATCGCTGGGTCATTCAGAAGGTTCCAAAGTCGCCCGCCGGCTCCTGCTCCTCCAAGTGCGGTCGTGATCCGTTCACGACTCGACCCATCGTGAACATGCAGTGCGGAAATCAGCCCGTCGAGGAAGGGCTTGAGCATCGAAGACAGTTGACCCCCGTGCCAGCCCACGCCCACCTCGACGGTGATTGCGAACTGCCCTTGATGCAGCAAGTCTGATTGGGCCTGGAAGCGTTGGCGCAAGGCGAACCACCAGGTCAGTGGAGTTTGCCCACGTGCAGGCTCCTCGAGGCTGGCCGTTGCGAGCAGCCTGCCACTGAACTCCGGCCACTCGGTACGGTCCGTGACGGTGTAGCTGACGCGATGGAACTCGTCCGCACTCTTAACTCGGCGGCAGATCATTCCGCGACGGGTGAGGTGTGAGTACGAGCCACTCCCGACGTTGTACAGCAGCACATTCTCCAGATCGGCGAAGTCCTCATCCGGCGTCGCGTATTCGGCGAGGAGGACGCCTGCATCGGTCGTCCTCATCGCTCGCAACGACGTTCGAAGTTCCGTCCGGTAGTCGAGAAGCCAACCTTTGGGCTCAAACGGCAGGCGGCTTGAGCTCCGTGCGTCGACGCGCTCGAGAGACCCAACTACCGAGTACGCAGGCGCTCCCATCTCCACACCCTTCCACACAGCGGCCGGCGGGGAGTCAGCCTAGGGCTGGCGCCATCGATCGCGGCGAAAAGACCCACACCCAATCCGCTCAAAACGCCGAGTGTGAGTGCATCCCAATCCGGGATGCACTCAGTGTATGATCGGCGTATGAGCACTCAAATTGCGGTCCGCCTCCCCGACGAGATGGTCGCCTTCCTGGACCGCACCGTGGCAATCGGTAAGGCGCCCAGCCGCGCAGCGCTCGTCGCGGCGGCGGTGGAACGGGAGATGCGTCGACAGGCCGCCGAACAAGACGCCCAGGTACTTCGTCAGGAAGGTGCCGCCGACGACTTGGACGCCCTCGTGCAGTGGAGCAGCACCCACCTCGAGCTCGAGGACTGATTGGTGCGCGAGATCTGCCTGGTTCGTCTCGACAAGACCCGGCCAGCGCTCGTCCTGACCCGCGAAGTTGCGCGGGCTTCGATGACGAAAGTGACCGTGGCTCCCATCACCACCACCATCAAGGGCTTGTCCAGCGAGGTCCGGGTCGGAACAGGCAATGGGTTGGATCACGACTGCGTGGTCGCCCTCGACAACGTCATCACCGTTCCGGTGAATCTGCTTGGTCGCACCATCGGGTCCCTCAGCGCCGAACAAGAGGTGCAACTCGCGCAGGCCGTGGTCTTGGCCTACGACCTCGAGCTACCACTTCTCGAATGAGCGAACCCGACGTGACCCAACACGTCGCTGGGCGACCGGCTGCGTCATTCTGGGTAGAATGCTGCTGGTACATGCGCAGGTTCGCCAAGCAAACGACGAAGACGACGACGGGCTTCCGCGACTGAGAGATGACGGCTCGGTCCGTTCGCGGTTACTTGACCGCGACCCGCGTCGACCATTTGCCCACAGATAGCCCACAGACAGCCGTGATCAACCGGACATCGAGCGGTGAGGCGTCACAACGATCAATTCCCGAGCCCTTGCAATTGCAGTTCGTTCGCGAGATCAACGACCGCGATGGTTGGCTGGCGCAGCGAATGCCGTCTGATAGCAATGTATCCACCATTGAGGCGACAGCATTTGCAGGGATAACGAGGGGCCCCTGACCCACGTTTCCGCAGGTCAGAGGCCCTTAGTGATTCCCGTGGCAGGTGCAGGGTTCGAACCTGCGTAGGCTGAGCCGTCTGATTTACAGTCAGATCCCTTTGGCCACTCGGGCAACCTGCCGGGGTGTTGCCGGGGCAACGACAAGCAAGACTATCGCAGCCGATTAGGCTGAGAGAAATCAGATCCACCGCGCCGCAATTCCAGGAGCACTCATGGCCGACTCGTCCTTCGACATCGTCAACAAGATCGACCGTCAAGAGGTCGACAACGCGCTCAACCAGGCCGCAAAGGAGATCGCGACCCGGTATGACTTCAAGAACACCGGCGCGGCGATCGACTGGAGCGGTGAGTTCGGGATCGAGATCAAGGCCAATGCCGACGAGCGGGCGCTCGCGATCCTCGACGTGTTCAAGGACAAGCTCATCAAGCGCGGCATCTCGCTCAAGACCCTCGAGGACGGCGAGCCACGCCAGTCCGGCAAAGAGGTCCGCCTGACCTCGACGATCAGCGAGGGCATCAACCAGGAGCAGGCCAAGAAGGTCTCCAAGCTGATCCGCGATGAGGGCCCCAAGGGCGTCAAGGTCCAGATCCAGGGCGACGAGCTCCGCGTCAGCAGCAAGAAGCGTGACGACCTGCAGGAAGTCATCGCGTTGATCAAGGGCGCCGATCTCGACTTCGCGGTGCAGTTCGTCAACTACCGCTGAACCCTCAGGGCAGGTTGGACAGAAGCAGGTCAGGCCACACGCTCAGAGCGACGAGTCCGGCAGTGCCGAGGAGCACGGCGGTCTTGGCGATCCTGATCGAGACCGGCGGCGACGGGCTGCGATAGGGATCGTCGACAGCAGGCCGGTCGACGATCACGGCGACGAACCGCAGGTAGTAGGCCAGGCCGAGCATCACGTTGATCGCCATGACGACCGCGAGCCAGACGTGGTCGCCATCGACGACAGGCCGGATCACGACGTACTTGGTCACCAGTCCGATGACCGCAGGCGGGAATCCCGCCAGGGTCAGCACCGCCATGACCAGCGGCACGCCGGTCGGCGGATCCGTGCGAGCCAGTCCCCTGAGGTCTGCGTAGTCGGTGCTGCCGCGCAACCGCATCACGACCGCGAGCGCGGCGAAGGCGACGAGATTGGCGAGGGCATACACCGCGAGATATTGCACCGGGGCGCTCAACCCATCGCGGGTGAGCAGCGCCGCCGCCGGGGCGATCAGGAACCCGGCCTGCGCGATCGACGACCAGGCAAGCATCCCGACAGCATTGGTCTGGCGCAGCGCCCCGAGGTTGCCGACCGTCATCGTCACCGCCGCGACGATGGCCATGAGCGGCTGCCACGTGTCGTATGCGGGCGGCAGCGCTTGTGCCAGCAGCACGAGGACTGCACCGAGCGAGGCCGCCTTGGAGACCGACGACAGGAATCCGGCGACCATGACCGGGGCCCCCGCGTAGGTGTCGGGGATCCAGACGTGGAACGGCACCGCTCCGAGCTTGAACAGCAGACCGACGATCGTCAGCACGACGGCCACGGCGACGACCTCGTCCGGCAGGTCGGTCTCGCTCAGACCGGCCCGCAGGCCCGCATAGTCGAGCGTGCCGGCCACGCCGTAGAGCAGCGAGATGCCCATCAGGGTGATCGCGGTCGACACCACCGAAGCAAGGAAGAACGTCCACGCCGATCGCACCGCGCGGCGGTCGCCCTGCCGCAGCCCGACCAGTGCGATGGACGGCAACGACAGCAGCTCAAGGGCGATGATCAGCGTCACCAGGTCGACCGCGGCGACCATCATCAGAGCGCCCGCGGCGGCACTCAGGATCAGGAAGTGATACTCCCCCGGCGGCATCGCGTTCTCGAAGTTCATGACGTTCGACGCCACCACGACGAACAACGTGCCCCCCAGCACAATCAGCGAGAGGGCAAACGGATGGCTGGCCATGTCGCCGTGGAACAGCTCGAGGGCCGCGACCACGAGGGCGACACCGGCCGGCAACCCCGAGCCGAGCCACGTGCGGCGGGAGTAGAACGCATCAACCAACAGCGCCAACAACGCCCCGACCAGCACGATGACGGCGGGACCGACCACGGTCCAGTCGATGGGTATGTTCATGGCGCCGCCTGCCCGATGGCGACGCCGGAGTCATACAGCCCGACGACCAGGCCGGGCGCCAGGCCCAGCACGACGATCAACACGACGAGCACTCCGCTCACGGCTGCCTCGCGTGCGTCCAGGTCCCGGGCGACCTCGCGTGCGGACGGTTCGCCCTGGGCGACGAGCCGGATGGCGCGCAGGAAGTAGGCGGTGGTCAGCGCGACGCCGAGCACCGCGAGGGCGAGCGCGGTCCACGCGAATGGCTTGCTCAGCACGTCACCGACCTCGTATGCCGCCCGCAGCGACAGCAGCTCTCCCCAGAACCCGGCGAGGCCCGGCAACCCGAGACTGGCGATCGCCGCGAACACGAAGGTGACCGCGATCCACGGCGTACGCGCATAGAGCCCGCGACCGATCGCCCGCATCGAGGCCGTGCCGAAACGGTCCTTGAGCGACCCTGACAAGAAGAACAGCAGGCCCGTGATCAGGCCGTGCGCCACCGACCCGAAAACCGCGGCCGCGATCCCGACGTCACTCATCGTCGAGATCGCCAGGACGACGAACCCCATGTGCCCGATGCTCGAGAAGGCGATCATCCGCTTGAGGTCGTCTTGGGCATAGCAGGCCAGTGCCGACCAGACGATGCCGATGACGCCGGCGCCGCCCAGATAGGGCGCGACCTCGGCGAACGACTCCGGCAGCACGACCGCGCCGATCACGAGTCCATAGGTGCCGAGCTTGAGGAACACTGCGGCGAGCAGGACCGAGCCGACGGTCGGAGCCTTGCTGTGCGCATCGGGGAGCCACGTGTGCAGGGGAACGACGGGCGTCTTGATCGCGAATCCGAGAACGATCAGGACAGCCGCGACGAGCGGTCCGCCGTCGATCTCGGTGAGCTGCAACGACTGGTTGTCGCGGGCGACGAGCACGATGCCGACCAGGAGCAACGCGGATCCGGTCACGGTGAACAGCAGGAACCGGGTCGCTGCGACCCTGGCCGTCTCATCCGCTGGAACGTTCTTGTGACCCGACCCGTCGTCGAGATGACCCGACGAACCGACGTTGGAACTCCCCCACCATGCGATGACGAACCACATCGGGATCAGCGCGAGCTCGAAGAAGACGAAGAACAGCAACAGGTCGAGCGAGGCGAACACGCCAAGAGATGAGGCGCTGATGACCAGGACGAGCCCCACGAGTGCTGGTGACGTGTCGCCGGCGATGAGCCACACGCAGCACAACAGTCCGATGAGCGCGGTCATCAACACGAACGGCCACGAGAGGTGGGTGACGCCGAGGTGCAGTCGAGCGCCGAGCGGCTCGATCCAGGCCACGTCGACCTCACCGGAGATCCGGTCAGACCCTTCCCAGACCAGCGCGAGCAGCGTCAGGGTCGCGGTCATCGCGACGGCCCCGAGCCGGGCGGCCGCAGGGCCTGAGATCCGCTTGCGAAGCAGCAGCAGCGCGAGGCCGAGCACGAACGGGATGGTGAGCGCGGTGGTGATCACGACCAGATCACCGCCGCGGCGGTGATGACGATGACGCCGGCGGCGATGACGGTCGCATAGCGCTGCACGTTGCCGGACTGCACGAGTGCGAGCACCCGCGAGGCGAGGCCCGCGAAGGTGGCTGACTCGCGAGAATAGACGTCGACGCCATCGCGATCGAGATCGACGACGGCGCGGGAGGTCGATCCCATCGCGGCGGGGAGCCAGCGGGCATACGGGATGTCGAGGCGGCGCTCGAGGGGGAGCAGCGGTCCGAGCACATCGGCGCTGCCGCGGGCCCGCCACCACCAGATCACGAGCCCGATGCCGGCGGCGGTGATTGCCGTCGACAGGAGCCCGATGCCGAGATGGAGCGGTTGTCCGATCGAGAGGGCGAGCGTCGCCAGCGCGAGCAGCACGATCGGCAGGATCATGGCTCGCGGCGCCTCGTGTCCCTTGACCGGCTCACCGAAGAAGACCGTGAGCCAGAGCCGCGTGGCATACATCGCGGTGAGGAGCGAGGTCACGAGTGCGACGATGAGCACCGCGTATGCCCAGCCAGCCGACAGTGGGCCATCGCCCTCACCTGCGTGGTGCAGTGCCTCGAGGACGCTGTCCTTGGTAAAGAATCCTGCGGTGGGGACCACGCCGGCGAGCGCTGCGAAGCCGACCGTCATGGTCCAGAAGGTCACCGGCAGCCGCAGGCGCAGCCCGCCCATCGCCGCGAGGGCGCTCGATCCGGCGGCGTGCATCAGGCACCCGCAACCCAGGAAGAGCAGAGCCTTGAACGCGCCGTGTGACAGCAGGTGATCCGTGCCGGCCTCGCCGTCGCCCGCGGCCAGAGCCGCGAACATCAACGCGAGCTGGCTGACTGTCGACCAGGCCAGCGCTCGCTTGAGGTCGTTCTGGGCGAGCGCGAAGACCGCCCCGAGCAGCATCGTGATCGCTGCGATGACCGCGAGCACGGTCATGACCAGGGTCGACGGCGACAGGATCGGCAGCAGCCGGGCAATGAGATAGACGCCGGCAGCCACCATCGTCGCGGCATGGATCAGCGCGGTGATCGGCGTCGGGCCGGGCATCGCGTCCGGCAGCCAGGTGTGCAGCGGGAACTGGGCCGACTTGCCGATCACCGCGACCAGCAGCAGGAGGCCGATCGCCGTGGCATTCTCCGGCTCCTGTGCCAGGACCTCGCTGATGCGATAGGTCCCGTATGTCTGACCGATCACCAGGATCCCCACCAGCAGGCCGAGGTCGGCGACGCGGGTCATCAGGAATGCCTTTGCTGCGCCGGATCGCGCGAGCGGCGTCTCCCACTCGTGCCCGATCAGCAGATAGGAGCAGACTCCCATGACCTCCCAGCCGATCAGCAGGACGAACAGGTCGTCGGCCGCGACGACCGCGATCATGCCGAGGAGGAACAAGATGATGACCAACGCGTAGGACCGGTAGCGCGGATGCCTGTCGAGATAGGCGGTCGAATAGATCTGCACCAGCAGGCCGACACCGACCGCGAGCAGCAGGACCTGCGCGGCAAGCGGGTCGAGGTGGGTCGCGAGCGAGACGCCGAGCAGATCGCCGCCCTGGACCCACACGTGGGTCGACGATCCACCATCGAGGTGGGGAACTGCCCAGACCGCGACGACCACGGCGAGCGCGCCGGTCACCAGGACGTACGACCAGCGGGTTGCCATGGCCACGGAGCCGGGTGGCGGAGCGAGGCGATCGGAGGGGGCGCTCATCGATCCACCCCGACCTGATCGACGTCGACCGTACGGAGGGCACGGAACAGCGCGAGCACGATCGCCAGTCCGAGGCCGATCTCCGCGGCAGCGAGCGTGATCGTGAACAGCGTCAGCACCTGACCCGTGTGCAGCTGGTCGGCGAACCACGCGTCGAAGGCCACCAGGTTGAGGTTGACCGCGTTGAGCATGAGCTCGACGCCCAGCAGCATCAGGACCGCATTGCGACGTGCCAGGACGCCATAGAGCCCGATGCCGAACAGCACGGCAGACAGCACCAGCGGATAGAGCAGGGGCATCAGCGTTCGGTCCCTGACCGCGAGATGACGATGGCGCCGACGAGGGCTGCGAGCAGCACGCCGCTGAGGATCTCGAAGGGCAGCACCCAGTCGTTGAAGAGGGCCTCACCGATCGACTTCACCGTGCCGATGCGGCGGCCCTCGATCCGCTCGCCACCGAATCCGGAGACGACCGTCGCACCGAGCCCGACAGCTGCGACGAGACCGATCACCGCGGCGGTCCACCGGTTGCCGGTGACCTCGGCCGAGACGGACGACTGCTGCCGCGTCAGCATCAGCGCGAAGATCACGAGCACGACGACCGAGCCGACATAGACGAGGACCTGCACCCACGCGACGAACTCGGCGGTCATCAGGACGAAGCAACCGGCGACCGCGCCGAGCGTCACGACGAGCCACAGCGCCGAGTGGACGAGCTGCCTGGCCGTCATGGACAGCAGTGCCGACCCGACTGCCAGCGCGGCGAACAGCAAGAAGACGAGCTCGGTCGCGCTCATCCGGGTTCCTCCGTGGCTGCCTTGGCCTCGTGGGCCGCGAGCTCCTTGGACGGCTCGGCGCCATCGTCGAGTGCCTGCGGCGGTGGGACGGTCCACATCCATTCCCGCAACCGGTTCATGTCGTGGGTCAGGTCGACGATGTCGCCCTCGGCATACGCGAACTCCGGCGACCAGTGCAGGGCATCGAAGGGGCAGACCTCGATGCAGATGCTGCAGTACATGCAGATCGAGTAGTCGATGTCGAAGGTGTCGAGGACGTTCTGACTGCGATCGCGGCCGCCCTCAGTCGTGGCCGGGATCGTCTCCTTGTGCGAGTCGATCGTGATGCACCACGACGGGCACTCCCGAGCGCACAGCATGCACGACGTGCAGTTCTCCTCCTGCAGCGCGATGACCCCGCGACTGCGTGGAGGCAGATCGGGCTGCACGTCGGGATAGCGGGCCGTGACGGATCGTCGAGTCAGGTTGCGCCACGTCACCGCCAGACCCTGGAGCAGGCCCTTGCCGTAGAAGCTCATGCGACCACCAGCACTGTCGTCAGCGTGATCTGGGCGAGCGCGATCGGGACGAGGACCTTCCACGCGAGCGAGTTGACCTGATCTTCGCGGAGCCGGGGGTATGCCACGCGGGCCCAGATGACGAGGAACGAGACCAGCACGATCTTGAGCAGTGTCCAGATCCAGCCGATCTGGTCGGACCACGGTCCGGCCCAGCCGCCGAGGAAAAGGATCGTCGTCAGCGCGGCGAGCACGACGATGCCGGCATATTCGGCGAGCAGGAACATCGCGAAGCGCATCCCGCCGTATTCGGTGAGTGGACCCATCACGAGCTCGGCATCGGCCAGTGGGGCGTCGAAGGGCGGCCGCTGCAGCTCGGCGAGGCCCGCGACGAAGAACACGACCAGGCCCGGCAGCTGGGCGATCAGCCACCACGGCTCCCACGCATCCGCGATGCGGATCAGCGAGAGCGTGCCGGCCGCCATCGCGACGCTGGCTGCCGCGAGCACCATCGGCAGCTCGTAGGACATGAGCTGCGCTGCGACCCGCATGCCGCCGATGTATGAGTACTTGTTGCCGCTGCCGAGGCCACCCATCAGCGTGCCGAGCACCCCGACACTCATCGCGGCGAGGACGAAGAACAGTCCGAGGTCCAGATCCTGCCCGATCAGGTTGGCCTGCCCGAAGAACGGCCCGAGTGGGATCGCGAGCATCGCGACAAGGTAGGGGACCAGGGCGACGGCGGGCGCGAGCTCGAAGACCCTGCGGTCGGCTGCGGCCGGGGTGATGCTCTCCTTCTGGACGAACTTGACGCCGTCGGCAACGAGCTGCGCCCAGCCGTGGAAGCCGCCCGCCGACATCGGCCCCACTCGGCTCTGCATGTGCGCCATGGCCTTGTGCTCCATCTGGCCGACCAGCAACGGGAGCGTCATGAATGCGCCGAGCACGACCAGGCATCGCAGGACGGCCTCGAGGAGCTCACTCATCGGGGGCCTCGGCCTGGGGACCCCAGTCTCCGGGGTCGGGCACACCCGGTGGTTTGATGCGTCGCCGCCCGGGTGAGTGGGAGGAGCCCGCGTCACCCTCGCCAGGCTCCTTGGCGCCGGGCCAGGGCTTGGCGACGCGCGATGCGAGCACGAACTCCTTGCGGAGCGGATGCCCCTCGAACCCATCGGGCAGCAGCAACGGGTCCAGTGCGAGACCAAAGTCGATGCCGAACATCTCGTGGGTCTCCCGCTCGTGCCAGCCCGCCCCGGCGTAGACATCGGCGATCGACGCCACCGCCGCCACGTCGCGGTCGATGTATGTCGCGAGCAGGAGGTGGTCGAGCGTGGGAGCCAACCGGGCGACGTGCAGCACGAGCCGGAAGCCCTCCGGGTGCTCGTCGACGGCTGAGAGCCAGTCGAAGTAGGTGTATCCGCCGGCCTTCAGCCCCGCGACGGCGGCGTGCCACTCGGCAGCCTCGACGACGCGATGGGGCGGGCCGAAGCCGTTGTCGTTGAGCGTCACGCGGTGACCTCAGGTGGCGGGATGCGCGGACTCAACAGGGAGGTCGCCGGGCGCTTGTAGCGATCCGCGAGATTCTCTCCGGCGATCTTGTCCTGCAGCGTGACGATGCCGTTGAGCAACGCCTCAGGGCGTGGTGGACACCCCGGCACGTAGACGTCGACGGGGATGATCTGGTCGACGCCCTTCGTGACGGAGTAGGAGTCCCAGTAGGGGCCACCGGAGTTGGCGCAGGAGCCGAAGCTGATGACGTACTTGGGCTCGGGCATCTGGTCGTAGAGCCGCTTGATGGCCGGCGCCATCTTGTCGGTGACCGTCCCGGACACGACCATCAGGTCGGCCTGACGCGGCCCCGGCGCGAACGGGATGACGCCGAGCCGGATGAAGTCGTGCCGAGACATCGACGTCGCGATGAACTCGATCGCGCAGCAGGCCAGTCCGAAGTTGAAGACCCAGAGGGAGTACTTGCGACCCCAGTTGAGCAGGTAGCGAGCCGCCTTGGGCGCGTGCTCGGAGCCGGGCCCGAGTGTCGGCGCGGCCACAGTGGGCATCGGGAGGTCGACGCGGCCCCCGCCCGCACCTACGACGTCCACGACAGCACCCCCTTGCGCCAGGCGTAGACCAGCCCGACGACCAGGATGCCGATGAAGATGGCCATCTCGACGGCTGCGGCACGGCCGATGTCCTCCAGCACGACTGCCCAGGGAAACAGGAACACCGCGTCGACCGCGAAGATCACGTAGAGGAAGGCGTAGACGTAGTAGCGGACCGTCGACTGGGTCCAGCCCTGGCCGACGGGGTCGACACCCGACTCGTACGTCAGCTGCTTCTCGCGCGAGGCAACTTGCGGACGCATGAGGCGGTTGGCCCCGAGCATCGCCGCAGCCAGCAGGATGCCGACCACGATGATGACGCCCACCGCCGTGTAGTCGTCGAGATAGGCGCCCATGGAGACACTCTAGGGAACTTCGTGTGCCGGTAGTCACGCGCATCACGTCGATGCCGCGCCAGCAGCTGGTGCCGGCGGGTCAGACGGTAGCCGGCTCGCGCGACCGGTTGCGACACCACGGCCAGGTCAGCATCGCCCACACCGTGACCACGATCGCAATCTCGAGGACGACGAACAGAGGCCAGGGGCCGAGGTAGTCAAGCAGCGAGGAGCTCTTGGGGAGCCGGTTGAGGTATCCGTAGTTGGTGCCGGCCACGACGTTGAACACGTAGGCACTGATCGCCCAGCCGAGAGTGATCGCGACGGTCTGGCGATAGGTGTGCCAGGTCGGCAGGATCCGCAGGCCCAGCACGAGGAAGAACGACGCCCAGACGATCAGGACGTGCATCCCCCAGAACATCAGGAAGCGCGGCTCGGGGAAGTCGGAGGCGAGATCCGGTGTCAGCATCCCCTGGGTCGTCAGCGTGATGCCCCACAGGTAGGTGATCGTCGAGGCGAGGCGGCTGCGGGTCCACAAGGCAAACACCGCGAACATCCACGCGAGGTCGCACAGCTGGAACGGCAGCGAGGTCTGCAGGTTCCACTCCCCGGGGACGAGCTGCAGGATCTGCAACGGCACCGTGATCGCGAGGATCGCGACCGCGAACGTGCGCCTGACCGGCCGCTCGGCGGGAGTCCCCCGCAGCCGTCGCCCCGCCACGACGACCACGGCAACCCCGATCGCGAAGATCAGCAGGACCGTCAGGTGTGACGGCCCGTACGACTCGAAACGCGCAGCGGCGACCATGCGCCGACGCTAGCCGAATTCGGCCCTCCGTGGGCGGATCAGCTGCCGCCTTGGGCGAGGAGGGACACGTGGTTCCACTTCTCCCAGGTCTCGAGGCGACTGGCGTAGTCAGCCTTGGCGATGTCGAGCGGCGCGGCGCCGAAGAAGACACGCAGCGGCGGCTCGTCCGCGTCGACGACCTCGAGGAGCGCGGCGGCCGAGGCGGCCGGGTCCCCCGGGGTGGCGTTGCGGGAGGCACGCCACGACTGGGTCTTCTCGCGCAGATCCGCATAGGCCGGGAGCTCCTCGGAGTGCGAGGCCGAGTCGCCACTCCAGTCGGTGGTGAACCCACCCGGCTCCACCAGGGTGACGTGGATGCCGAAGTCCGCGACTTCCTGTGCGAGCGACTGTGAGAAGCCCTCGAGGGCCCACTTCGATGCGTGGTAGAGCCCGACAATCGGAAACGCCGAGATCCCACCGATTGAGGACACCTGGATGATGTGGCCCGACCCCTGCTCGCGCAGGAACGGCAGCGCGGCCTGGGTCACCCACAGCGCACCGAAGAGGTTCGTCTCGATCTGCGCCCGCGCCTCGTCCTCGCTGACCTCCTCGATGAAGCCGAAGTGTCCATAGCCCGCGTTGTTGACGACTACATCGAGCCGCCCGAAGTGCTCGTGCGCCGCAGCGACGGCTGCGAAGTCGGCTTCACGGTCGTTGACGTCAAGCGCGATCGGAAAGATCGCGTCGCCGTATGTCTCGACGAGGTCGTCGAGCGAGTCGGTGTTGCGCGCCGTGGCGGCGACGTGGTCGCCGCGCTTCAGAGCCGCTTCGGCCCATTCGCGGCCGAATCCGCGGGATGTGCCGGTGATGAACCAGGTCTTGCCGGTGAAATCAGTCATGCTTCGACGGTATGACCTGGAGCGCACTCCAGCGCAACTCGAACGCTATGCCACCCGCAGGAAGGTCACCGCGAAGTCGGCATCCGCACCGAAGGGCACGAGGTCCCAGGTCGCGAACGGCTGCTCGAGCACGAGGCCCGCCGCGGCGACGTCGCGATCGAACGCCGCCAGCGTGTAGTCACGATCGAGGGCGAAGCCGACCACGATCCGCCCATCCGTACGCACGTGGGCACGCAGCCGCTCGAGGACTCGCCGCTCCGACCCTGCTGCGAGGAACACCATGACGTTGCCGGCCACGACGGCGAGGTCGAACGGCTCACCGCCGAGGTCGAGCTCACTCAGGTCTGCCACGACCCACGACGGACCGGGGTGGTCCTCGACCGCTGCCGCGATCAGCACAGGATCCGCATCCACACCGACCACGACGTGTCCGCGCTCGTGCAGCACGGCACCCAGCCGGCCCGGGCCACAACCCGCGTCGAGGATGCGCGACGCCGGGGCGACCAGCGCGTCAACCAGTCGCGCCTCTCCCCCGAGGTCGGCCCCCTCAGCAGCCATCGCGCGGAACCGGCGGACATACCACTGCGAGTGCCCGTCCTTGGTCTCGGTGAACCAGCGTGGATTGTCGTTCATACCCTCATGGTGCCGGGACGGCCAGGTCCCGGCGAAATCCTGCCAATCTTCGGTCCCGGCCACAGGCTCGGCAGATCGACGCGGAACCCCCGGCGTAGTCTCATCTGGTGAACGACTCCAGGAGCGGTGTAGCCCTCGGAGCCAGTGCCTATGTCTGCTGGGGCTTCTTCCCGCTCTACTGGCCGTTGTTGGAGCCCGCCGGCTCGTTGGAGATCCTCGCGCACCGGGTGATCTGGTCGCTCCTGTTCGTCCTCGTGCTGATCTCGATCACCCGGCGATGGGGCAAGTTCGGCAGCATCGCCCGCGACCGGTCAATGATGCTGATCCTGGCCGCGGCGTCGATCGTGATCGCACTCAACTGGGGTGGCTTCATCTACGGCGTGACCAATGGTCACGTCATCGAGACATCTCTCGGCTACTTCATCAACCCGCTCGTGACGGTGCTGCTCGGCGTCTTCGTGCTCAAGGAGACGTTGCGGCCTGCGCAATGGATTGCCGTCGGGATCGGTGCCCTTGCAGTGGTCGTCCTCACGGTCGACTACGGGCGCCTGCCCTGGGTCGCGCTGCTCGTCGCGTTCTCGTTCGCGACCTACGGATTCCTCAAGAAGAAGGCCAACCTCGGCGCATTCGAGGGCCTCGGCATGGAGACCCTGATCCTGGCCCCCGTCGCGCTGGTCTTCCTCGCGGCGCTCCAGCTGCGCGGCGATCTGAGCTTTGGCCACGAGGGCTCCGCGAACGTCTTGCTGCTGATCGGCACGGGCGTCGTGACCGCGATCCCGCTCCTGCTGTTCGGCGCGGCCGCGACCCGGTTGTCGCTGACGACGATCGGCCTGCTGCAGTACCTCGGCCCGATCCTGCAGTTCATCTTCGGGCTCACGATCTTCGACGAGCAGATGAGCACCGCGCGGTGGGTCGGATTCGTGCTCGTATGGCTGGCGCTGGCGATCTTCACGGCAGACGCGCTCACCAGCCGGCGGCGCGTGCGGACCGAGCCCGTCCCGATCTGAGCCGCGCGCCTCAGCCCAGACGGGTGGCGACGGTGTCGCAGAGCGCCTGCAGCGCCTCGCGCGCCGGTTGCTCGGGCAGCTTGGCGAGCAGCGCGTTGGCGGCGTCGGCCTCGGCCTGCACGTAGGAGCGGGCCTCCGTCATCGCTGGGTGCACCCGCAGCAGCCCGAGCGCTTCATCGAGCTCGGCGTCGTCGGTGAGCGGCCTGCCCAGCAATGACCGCAGTCGCTCGCTCTCGGGATCGGTCGAACGCAGCGCGATCAGGGTGGGCAGGGTCGGTACGCCCTCGCGCAGGTCCGTGCCTGGCGTCTTGCCCGAGTCGCCGGTCTCGCTCGCGACGTCGATGATGTCGTCGCTCAGCTGGAAGGCCGCGCCGATCCGCTCGCCGAACTCGGTCAGCGTCTCCTGCACGTCGAGCGGCACACCGGCCATCTTGGCCCCGAACCGGGCGGCCGTGGCGATCAGGGAACCGGTCTTGTCGGCGACCACCGAGAGATAGTGCGCCAGGGCGTCGTCGCCGGCGTCAGGCCCCAGGGTCTCGCGGATCTGCCCCCGGACCAGCCTGGAGAACGTACGGGCCTGGATGCGCACGGCTTCGGGGCCGAGGTCGGACACCAGGTCCGAGGCCTGCGCGAAGAGGTAGTCGCCGACGAGGATCGCGATCGAGTTGTCCCAGCGCGCGTTGGCACTGGGCGCACCCCGTCGCTTGTCCGCCTCATCCATGACGTCGTCGTGATAGAGCGTTGCGAGGTGGGTCAGCTCGACGACGACGGCCGAGCGGACGACGTCGGGATGTTCCGCCTCACCGAACTCCGCGCTGAGCATCACCAGGAGCGGGCGGAAGCGCTTGCCTCCCGCACTCAGCAGGTGGGCAGCCGCCTCGGCGACGAACTTCTCCGGGCTGTCGACGGCCGCGGCGAGCTGCACCTCGACCTGTTCGACCCCCGCCCGGACGCGCGTCTCCAGGGCCGGGTCGGTGAACGATACGCCCAGACTGGACACGCAGCACTCCTCAGGAATCCGATCAGCGAACGAACGCGCCCGCATGCTGCGCAAGATCCAGCACCGGTCCCGGAATGATACCGAGTCCCAACGTGGTCACCACAGCGACAGCGATCACCACGGTAGTCAGGACGCTCGGCACCGCGACGGTCGGCCCGTCACCCACCGGGTTGGTGAAGAACATCAGCACGATGACGCGGACGTAGAAGTAGGCCGCAAGGGCGCTCACCAGGACACCGATCACGACGAGCCACCAGAAACCGCCCGAGTATGCCGCGCTGAAGACGGTCCACTTGCCGATGAAACCACCCGTCAGCGGGATGCCGGCAAATGACAGCATGAACAGCGCGAAGGAGCCCGCGAGGAGCGGGGACTTCTTGCCCAGCCCGGCCCACTTGGACAGGTGCGTCGTCTCACCGCCTGAGTCGCGCACGAGGGTCACGATCGCGAACGCGCCGATCGAGGAGACACCGTAGACCGTCAGGTAGAACAGGATGCTCGAGACCGAGGTGATCCGCGAGGAGTCACCCGTGCCGATGTATGCCCCGACGAAGCCGACCAGCAGGAATCCCGCGTGCGCGATCGACGAGTACGCGAGCATGCGCTTGACGTCGGTCTGCGAGATCGAGACGACGGCGCCGAGGAACATCGTGATGACCGCGATCGCGACGATCGCCGGCCGCCAGTCCCACGACGAACCGCCGAATCCGACGAAGAACACCCGCAGCAGGGCCACGAAGGCCGCGGCCTTGGTGCCGGCTGCCATGAATGCGGTGACCGGTGTCGGCGCGCCCTGATAGACGTCGGGCGTCCAGGTGTGGAAGGGCACGGCGCCGACCTTGAACAGCAGACCGACCGCCATCAAGGCGATCGCTGCCAGCAGCATGTTCTCGCCGTCCGTGCGGTTGCTGACCGCCGCATCGATGTCCGACAGCTTGAAGCTGCCAGCGAAGCCGTATGTCAGCGCGACCCCATAGAGGAAGAACACCGACGAGAATGCGCCCAGCAGGAAGTACTTGAGCGCGGCCTCCTGGCTCAGGAGCCGGCGACGGCGAGCGAGTCCGCACAGCAGGTAGAGCGGCAGGCTCAGGACCTCGAGGGCGACGAACATCGTCAGCAGGTCGTTGGAGGTCGCGAACAGCATCATTCCCGCCAGTGCGAACAGCGCGAGCGGGAAGACCTCGGTGTGCTCGACCCGGAGCTTGATCGCCTCGGTCTCGGCGGCCGAGCCCGGAGCATCTGCGGCCCGACCCGTGAACGCGCTGAGCCCGCCCTCGAGCCGCCGCTCGGCGAACATCAGCATGCTCATGAGCCCGAAGATCATCAAGATGCCCCACGTGAAGACTCCGGGCCCGTCGATCGCCAGCGCGCCCTCGGCCGCGACCTGACCACGCGCAAGCCGCGAGCCTTCGACGGCCTTGAGGTCCTGGAAGACCCAGATCGTGTCGCCGAGCGCCACGACGATGCTGACGACGGCGAGGACCACCTGGGCGAGGAAGCGGGTGCCGCGCGGCCAGAATGCCTCGACGATCACTCCGAGCACGGCAGCCCCGGCGATGATGAACAGCGGCGCCAGCAGGGCGTACTCGATGTCCGGCGCGGAGATCTGTGGCAGGTCGTCCACGGTTGCGAAGCCGGCGATCATTCGTGGCCTCCTTCCGACGAGGCCGAGTCATCGATCTGCACAGGTGTCCTCGGTGCAGGATCACCTTGGCCGACATTGCTGACGACCTCGTCGATCGCCGGGTTGATGACGTTGAGCAGCGGCTGCGGGAAGAAGCCCAGCCCGACGATCAGGATGATCGCGGGCGTCAGCGACGCCATCTCTCGGTGATCGAGATCGTGCACGCCTTCGTTGCCCTCCTTGAGCGGACCGGTCATGACGCGTTGGTACATGATCAGGATGTAGAGCGCAGCCAGGACGATGCCAAGGGTCGCTGCGGCCGCAGCAGGTATCGACCGGGTGAACGTGCCGGCGAGCACCAGGAACTCCGAGATGAAGGGCGCAAGTCCTGGCAGTGACAGGCTCGACAGGCCGGCAACCAGCAGGACGCCGGACATGATCGGGGCGATCTTCTGCACCCCGCCGAAGTCGGAGATCCGCGCCGAACCGCGACGGGCGATCATCATGCCCGTGACGAGGAACAGCGCGGCGGTCGACAGCCCGTGGTTGAACATGTAGAGCGTCGAACCGGCCAGTGAGGTCGTCGTGAACGCGAAGATGCCGAGGATGATGAAGCCGAAGTGCGACACCGAGGTGAACGCGATGAGCCTGCGGATGTCATCTTGGCCGATCGCGAGCAGCGCGCCATACAGGATGCTGATGACCGCGAGCACGATCACGACAGGGGTGGCCCAGTCGGAGGCTCCCGGGAAGACCCCGAGGCACCACCGGATCATGCCGAACGTGCCGATCTTGTCGATCACGCTGACCATCAGGACCGAGGTGCCCGGGGTCGCCTGACCCGCGGCATCCGGCAGCCACGTGTGCAGCGGGAACAGCGGAGCCTTGATCGCGAATGCCGCCATGAAACCGAGGAACAGCAAGCGCTCGGTGGTGGTGCTGAAGTCGAGGTTCTCCAGGTCGCTCAGCAGGAACGACGCATCACCCTGACGGGAGCTGACGACATACAGGCCGATGATCGAGGCCAGCATCAGCAGTCCACCGACGAGGTTGTAGATCAGGAACTTGACCGCGGCGTAGGACCGGTTGGGTCCACCGAACGACCCGATCAGGAAGTAGAGCGGGATCAGCGTCGCCTCGAACAAGACGTAGAACAAGAACACATCGGTCGCGGCGAAGGCGCCGATCGCGAGGCCCTCGACCGCCAGCATCCAGGCGAAGTAGGCGTTGGTGCTCTTGGGATCGGGCAGCCGGTCTCCGAAGGCCGCAAGGATCACGATCGGGGTGAGGATCGTGGTCAGCAGGATCAAGGTGATGCCGATGCCGTTGACCCCGAGCGAGTAGTAGGCGCCGAAGACCTTGATCCACTCGTGCTGCTCGGTCAGCTGATAGCCGCCGGCCTCCTGGTCGAACTTCGCCATCACGACGAGCGACAGGGCGAGGGTGATCAGCGAGACGCCGAGGGCGACATACTTCGCCCGGTGATGCGGTGCGGACTCACGCGGCAGGAGCGCGAGGATCAGCGCTCCCACGATCGGAGTCGTGGCGAGGATCGAGAGGATCATGCGAGGGTCACCGCCAGGAGAACGAGGACGAGGACGGCAACGCCGCCGAACATCGTGAGTGCATAGGAACGGACATAGCCGGTCTGCGGCTTGCGCAGGAATTGCGAGGTCTCACCGAGCCGGTCGGCCAGACCGGTCACGAACCCATCGACGCCCTTGCCGTCGAACCACACCAGGAAGCGGGTGAGGTGTCGCGTCGGGCGTACGGCGACGGCGTCATTGAGCTCATTGCCGAACAGCTCATGGCGCCCGGCGCGGGTGAAGAACGAGACCGAGTTGTCGGAGGGGCTCTCGGCCGCGACCGGCCGCCTCCCGTAGAGCAGGAAGCCGAGGGCCACTCCGGTGGCAGCGACCAGCGTGATGATGCCGGTCAGTGCGATCGCCGGGATGGCGAGCTCGTGGTGCTCGGCGTGGCCGACCACCGGCTCGAGCCACTCGGTGATCCAGTCGCCCAGGAGCAGGAGGCCGCCGAGCAGCGAGAGCGCGGCGAGCGCGATGAGCGGATAGGTCATGACTCGCGGTGACTCGTGCGGATGGACCTCGTCCTTCCAACGCTTGCCGGTGATGAACGTCATCATCATGAGCCGGGTCATGTAGAACGCCGTGACGCCGGCGCCGAGGAGAGCGCCCATACCGATCCAGAAGTTCTCACCGAACGCGGTCTCGATGATCTTGTCCTTGGAGAAGAAGCCAGAAGTGAGCGGGAAGCCGATGATCGCGAGATAGCCGAGGCCGAACGTGGCGAAGGTGATCGGCATGGCCTTGCGCAACGCACCGTAGTGGCGCATGTCGACGTCATCATTCATGCCGTGCATGACCGAGCCGGCGCCAAGGAACATGTTGGCCTTGAAGAATCCGTGCGTGATGAGGTGGAAGATCGCGAAGGCATATCCGGCCGGGCCGAGGCCCGCGGCCAGCATCATGTAACCGATCTGGCTCATCGTGGATCCGGCCAGCGCCTTCTTGATGTCGTCCTTGGCGCAACCGATCCAGGCACCGGCGAGCAGCGTGACCAGCCCGACCACGATGACCGCGGTACGAGCGACCTCGGAGGCATCGAAGATGCCGTTGGAACGGACGACGAGATAGACGCCCGCTGTGACCATCGTCGCGGCGTGAATCAGGGCCGAGACCGGGGTCGGACCCTCCATCGCATCCAGGAGCCAGCTCTGCAGCGGCACCTGGGCGGACTTGCCGCACGCGCCCAGGAGCAGGAGCAGGCCGAGGGCCGTTGCGACCGAGCCTGATGCGCCCGTGATCGCCCCGTTGACCGCCGAGATCGACGAGGTGCCGAACTCGGCGAACATCAACATGATGCCGATCGCCATGCCGAGGTCGCCGACCCGGTTGACGACGAACGCCTTCTTGGCCGCCGCCGAAGCCGAGTCCTTGTGCTGCCAGAACCCGATCAGCAGGTAGGACGCCAGGCCGACACCCTCCCAGCCGAGAAACAGCACGAGATAGTCCGAGGCGAGCACGAGCGTCAGCATCGCGGCGATGAAGATGTTGAGGAATGCGAAGAACCGGCGACGGCGCTCGTCGAGCTCCATGTAGCCGATCGAGTAGATGTGGATCAGCGTGCCGACACCCGTGATGAGCAGCACGAACAGTCCCGACAGCTGATCGAAGGTGAATCCCATGTCGACGTGGAAGGAGCCGGCGTCGATCCAGGTGAACAGGTTGGTCGACTGGGAGCGGTCTTCGGCGTCCTTGCCCAGCAGCGCGACGAACAGCACGACACCGAAGACGAATGACGCCGCGGAGGCGGCCGTTCCGATCAGGTGGCCGAAGCGGTCACCCTCCTTGCCCCAGACGAGCAGGCCGGCGCCGCTGGCCAGTGGAATGGCGATGAGCAGCCATTGGAGATCAAACACCGTGGACCCCTACGACTTCAGCAGGCTCGCCTCGTCGACCGAGGCCGAACGACGCGTGCGATAGATGGACACGATGATCGACAGTCCGACGACGACCTCTGCGGCCGCGACGACCATCACGAAGAAGGCCGCCACCTGCCCGTCGAGGTTGCCGTGCTGCCGGGAAAAGCTGACGAACGCGAGATTGGTGGCGTTGAGCATCAGCTCGATGCACATGAAGACCACGATGGCGTTGCGGCGGACCAGGACGCCCACCGAGCCGATCGTGAACAGGATCAGCGACAAGGTGATGTATTCGTTCACTTGTCATCACCCTCGCCCTCGAGCTGCTCGACGATCTCGTGGATGTCGTCGTCGAAACCGTCGCGGACCTGTCCGCGCGCCACGAGGCTGGCTGAGATCGAGCTGTCGAGCGGGGAGCCGTCGGGCAGCAGGGCCGGGGTGTCGACCGCGTTGTGGCGGGCGAAGACGCCCGGTGTCGGCAGCGGGCCCGGGTGACGACCGGACTCGGCATACTCCTGCATGCGTCGCGCGGCGATGTCGGCCTGCGAGTGCCGTGGCGTCAGGCGTTCCTTGTGGGCCAGCACCATCGCGCCGAGCGCGGCGGTGATCAGCAGGGCACTCGTGAACTCGAACGCCAGGACGTACTTGCCGAACAGCAGATCGCTGAGGCCGTAGACATTGCCGTTACCGTTGGCGGCCTTGAGCCCGGTGACCGCGCCCGAGACGGTCTGGCCGACCGCCAGGACCAGCGTGATGCCGAAGATCAGCCCGATCGCGGCAGCAGCGACCCGCTGTCCGGCGATGGTCTCCTTGACGGACTCCGAGGACTCAACACCGACCAGCATCAGGACGAACAGGAACAGCATCATGATCGCGCCGGTGTAGACGATGATCTGCACCGCGAAGAGGAACGGTGCGCCTTGCGCGGCATAGAGCACCGCGAGACTGATCATCACGACGGCCAGGCACAGGGCTGCGTGGACGGCCTTGCGGGCGAACACGAGTCCCAGCGCGGCGATCACCATGATCGGGGCGAGGACCCAAAATGCCGTCACTGGTCGTCCCCCGGCGCGTCGGCCGGATGGGCATCGGTGGTCGCGGCGGAGTCGATCGCCACGAGCGGCAGGGACTTGCCGCGGTAGTAGTCCTTCTGATCGTCGCTGATCAGCATCTCGTGCGGCGGCTCGACCATGCCGGGCAGCAGCGGGGCGAGCAGGTCATTCTTCTCATAGATCAGGTCGGCTCGGTTGTTGTCGGCCAGCTCGTACTCGTTGGTCATCGTCAACGCACGCGTCGGGCACGCCTCGATGCAGAGCCCGCACAGGATGCAACGCAGGTAGTTGATCTGGTAGACGCGGCCATAGCGCTCGCCGGGGCTGTGGCGGTCGCCCTCGACATTGGAGGCGCCCTCCACATAGATCGCATCGGCGGGACAGGCCCACGCACACAGCTCGCAGCCGATGCACTTCTCGAGACCGTCCGGCCAGCGGTTGAGCTGGTGCCGACCGTGGAACCGGGGTGCCGTCGGAACCTTCTCGAACGGATACTGCTCGGTGACGGTCTTGCGGAACATCGTCCGGAACGTCACGCCGAAGCCGGCGATCGGGTCCCAGAGCATCTCGCGCACAGGGTTGCTCATGTCGACTCCTTGGTGGGCATGGGCGGAACGGGATAGCCACCGGCGAAGGCGTCGAACTCGTCGTCGGACCCTGGGACGGACCCGGCGTCGTCATCGGCGTCATCCTTGTCCTCCGGGATGAAGAACGAGGCCACGATCAGCACGCCCGTGACGACCGCGATCCAGAGGAGGGTCTGACCGCCCAGCATGTCCTCGCTCTTGAGCTTGCGGATGAAGGCCACAGCCACGATCCAGGCCAGCGAGACCGGGATCAGGATCTTCCAGCCGAAGGTCATGAACTGGTCATAGCGCATGCGCGGAAGGGTGCCGCGCAGCCAGACGAAGATGAAGATGAAGAACAAGGTCTTGCCGAAGAACCACAGCAGCGGCCAGTAGCCCTCATTGGCACCTTCCCAGAACTGGGCGATGCCGAACGGTGCACGCCAGCCACCGAGGAACAGCGTGGTCGCCAAGGCCGAGACGGTGACCATGTTGACGTACTCCGCGAGGAAGAACAGGGCGAACTTGAGCGAGGAGTACTCGGTGTGGAAGCCGCCGACCAGCTCGCCCTCGGCCTCGGGGAGGTCGAACGGCGCACGGTTGGTCTCGCCGACCATCGCGATGCAATAGATGATGAACGACGGGAACAGCGGCAGGAAGAACCACATGTCGCTCTGGGCGGCGACGATCTCCGAGGTCGACATCGTGCCGGCATACATGAACACCGACACGAACGACAGGCCCATCGCGACCTCGTAGGAGATCATCTGCGCGCTGGAGCGCACCCCGCCGAGCAGCGCGTAGATCGAGCCCGAGGACCAGCCGGCCAGGACGATCCCATAGACCCCGATCGAGGTCACCGCAAGGATGTAGAGGACCGCCACCGGCAGGTCGGTCAGCTGCAGCGGCGTGATCGTGTCGGTGAACGGGATCTTGACCTCGGGACCGAACGGGATGACGGCCCAGGCGAGGAACGCAGGAACGGTTGCGAGGATCGGCGCCAGGACATAGACCACTCGGTCGGCCGACTTGACGACGATGTCTTCCTTGAGCGCGAGCTTGACGCCGTCGGCGAGGCTCTGCAGGAGACCGAACGGGCCATTGACGTTGGGACCGATGCGGTGCTGCATCTTGGCGACGACGCGGCGCTCGAACCAGATGTTGAACAGCGTGTAGACCACGAGCACGACGAAGATCAGGACCGCCTTGAGCACCACCACCCACAGCGGCTCATTGCCGAACAGCTCACTCATGGCTTGCCTCCTTGTCGTTCGCCGGGGAGGCCGACCGTGGGCCCGCGGGCACCTCGTTCGCCACGGAGGCCGCCTGCGGCCGAAGCGAGGAGAAGCGAGGCGAGGCGACGTGAGCTGATGAGCTCCCGCCACTCAACGTCACGCGGTCCGCGAACCCTGCACCCAGGGCGGCCCGCAGGCTGACACCGGAGTTGGCCGGGGCCCACACGACGCCGTCGGGCAGGTCGGCGACCTCGGTCGGGAACGCTGCGGTGCCGGCGTCGGTCGACAGGCTCGCGATGCCGCCGGGATCGACGTCGAACGCCTTGAGTGTCGCCGCGCTGGCGCGCAGCACTGCCGGCCGGGCGGTCGCCTTGAACTCCGGCTGACCGTCCTGACTGCGCCCGTCATCGATCATCAGACGCCAGGTGTCGAGCGCGACGGTCCGTCGCGCAGCGGGGGTCTCGTCCGGCTCGACGGCCGGGTCCGTGGCTCGTTGACCGTCCCACGGTCCCAGCTCGGTCATGGCGGCACGTGCCTGGCCGACCGTGCGGAAGCCGAGCGGCGTGCCCATCTCCTCCGCAATGCCGGCGAGGACGCGGATGTCGGTCAGGGAGTTGGGCTCGCGGAGGACGGTGTCGAACGTACGGACGCGACCCTCCCAGTTGACGAAGGTTCCGGGCTTCTCCACCACCGGGGCGATCGGCAGGACGACGTCGGCAACGGCCGTCACGTCGCTCTCGCGGACCTCGAGGCTGACCACGAAGTCGACCTTGGCCAGAGCCCTGCGGGCCGCGGCGGGGTCAGGCAGGTCGTCGATCTCGACGCCTCCGATGAGGAGCGCCTTGACGGTGCCCAGCCGGGCGTCCTCGAAGATCGCTGTGGTGTCGCGTCCCCGCCTGGCCGGGATCGTGCGGATGCCCCAGGCAGCCGCGAGATCGGTGCGGGCCTCGACGTCGTCGAGCGGGCGGCCGCCGGGCAGCAGGTCCGGCAGGCAGCCGGCCTCGATCGCGCCGCGTTCGCCGGCACGGCGTGGTATCCAGGCGATGCGTGCGCCGGTGCGCCGCGCCGCCGCCGTGACGGCGGTGAATCCGCCGGGCACCGAGGCGAGTCTCTCCCCCACCAGGAAGATCGCACGGTCGTCGACCTCGAGGCCGGCCAGGGCGACCGGCTCGTTGCCGGGCACGGTCTGCACGAGCTCGCCCGACATCTTGACGAGTCCTCGAGTCGCGTGGCTCGCGATCGCGACGACCTTGAGCCCATGACGCGAGGCCTTGCGAAGCCGCAGGAAGACGCTGCCGGCCTCGTCCTCTGGTTCGAAGCCCACCAGGACGACGGTCGACGCGTGCTCCAGGTCGGCAAATGTGACGTCCAACGAGGTTGTCACGACCCGCGAGGCGAGGAACTGCGCCTCCTCCCGGGAGTGGGCCCGCGCACGGAAGTCGATGTCGTTCGTACGCAGGACGGTGCGGGCGAACTTGCTGTAGGCGAAGGCATCCTCGGCAGTCAGCCGGCCGCCGGGCAGCACCCCGACCTTGCCCTCGGCCCTGGCCAGTCCCGCAGCGGCCGCGGCCATGGCGGCGGGCCATGAGACGGGCTCGAGCTCGTGAGTCTCGGCGTTGCGTACGAGTGGAGTGCCGATCCGGTCGCCCACTGTGGCGTACGTGAACGCGAATCGGTCCTTGTCGGTGATCCACTCCTCGTTGACCTCGGGATCGTCACCGGCGAGTCGGCGCATGACCTTGCCCCGACGATGGTCGACGCGGATCGCGGAGCCGCTCGAGTCGTGCTCGGCGACCGACGGGGTGGACACCAGATCGAAGGGCCGCGAGCGGAAACGGTAGTCCGCACTCGTCAGTGCACCGACGGGGCAGATCTGGATCGTGTTGCCGGAGAAGTAGGAGCTGAACGGCTCCTCCTCGTAGATGCCCACCTGTTGCTGCGAGCCGCGCTCGATCAACGCGATGAAGGGGTCGCCGGCAATCTGCTCGGAGAAACGCGTGCACCTCGCGCAGAGCACGCAGCGCTCGCGGTCGAGGAGCACCTGCTCGGAGACCTTGATCGGCTTGGGGAAGGTGCGCTTGGTCTCGGCGAACCGGGTCTCACCCTGGCCGTGTGTCATGGCCTGGTTCTGCAGTGGGCACTCGCCACCCTTGTCGCACACAGGGCAGTCGAGGGGGTGGTTGATCAGCAGGAACTCCATGTTGCCGCGCTGCGCCTTCTCGGCGATCGGCGAGGCGACCTGGGTCCTGACGACCATGCCGGCCGCGACCTCGATCGTGCAGGACGCCTGCGGCTTGGGGAATCCGCGGCCGTTGCCGGCGTCGGTGATCTCGACGAGGCACTGACGGCACGCGCCGACCGGCTCGAGCAGCGGGTGGTCGCAGAATCGCGGGATCTCGGTGCCGATCAGCTCGGCGGCGCGGATCACGAGAGTGCCCTTGGGCACGCTGACCTCGACGTCGTCGATCGTCATCGTGATCAGCTCGACCGGTGCTGCGCCGGCCGAGCCTGTCGAGACCTCGTCGACGGTCATGAGGATCCTTCCGACAGGCTCAACGAGCTCTCGAAGAGCGTGGATGCCGCCGGCGGGAAGAGCTCGCTGGACGGGGTGTGCATGCCGGACTCGAACTCGTCGCGGAAGTACTGGATCGCCGAGGTGATGGGGCTTGTCGCACCGTCGCCGAGGGCGCAGAACGAACGGCCGAGGATGTTCTCGCACAGGTCGAGCAACAGCTCGATGTCCCCCTCGCGTCCGAGTCCCTGGTCGAGACGGTCGAGCACCTGGACCAGCCAGTAGGTGCCTTCGCGGCACGGCGTGCACTTGCCGCACGACTCGTGCTTGTAGAACTCGGTCCAGCGGAGCACGCAGCGTACGACCGAGGTCGTCTGGTCGAAGACCTGCAGCGCCTTGGTGCCCAGCATCGAGCCGGCCGCGCTGACGGCCTCGTAGTCGAGCGGGACGTCAAGGTGCTCGGCCGTCAGGATCGGGGTCGAGGAGCCCCCCGGGGTCCAGAACTTCAGCTCGCTGCCCTCGCGGAGGCCGCCGCCGAGATCGATCAGCTCTCGCAAAGTGATGCCGAGCGGGGCTTCGTACTGTCCGGGGCGCCGCACATGCCCCGACAGGGAGTAGAGCGTGTAGCCCTTGGACTTCTCGGTGCCCATCGAGCCGAACCACTCGATACCGTTCTTGACGATCGAGGGGACCGAGGCGATCGACTCGACGTTGTTGACGACGGTCGGCGAGGCGTAGAGGCCCTCGACGGCGGGGAACGGCGGGCGCAGACGAGGTTGTCCCCGGCGACCCTCCAGCGAGTCCAGGAGCGCAGTCTCCTCGCCACAGATGTAGGCCCCGGCACCGGCGTGGATGATCAGCTCGACGTCGATGCCCGAGCCCAGGATGTCGGTGCCGAGGTAGCCGGCCTCGGCTGCCTCTCGGGCTGCCGCGCGCAGGCGGCGCACCACATGGAGCACCTCGCCGCGTACGTAGATGAAGGCGGTCCTGGCCCGGATCGCGTGGGCCGCGATGATGACGCCCTCGATCAAGGTGTGTGGAGTCGCCATCATGAGCGGGATGTCCTTGCACGTGCCCGGCTCGGACTCGTCGGCGTTGACCACCAGGTACTTGGGCTTGGCGCCCGCCGGCGTCGTGACGTCCTGCGGGATGAAGCTCCACTTCATGCCCGTGGGGAATCCAGCCCCGCCGCGGCCGCGAAGTCCCGAGTCCTTGACCAGCTCGATGAGGTCATCGGGCGCCATCTTGAGTGCGGTCTCGAGGGCAGAGTAGCCGCCTGCGTCCTTGTACGCCTCGAGCGTCCAGGCGCGCTCCGTGCCCCAGTCGGCGCTCAGCACCGGGGTGAGGGTGTCAGTCATCGTCGCCCTCCTCGGACGTTCGTGCGGGCGACTGCTCCAGCGCGGTCTCGGACTCCGCGCGGGACGTGTCGGCCTGCGCGGCCGCGCCGGCCTTGGTGTCGGCGACTTCATCGCTCGAGCCCGTCGATGACTTCTTGGCCTGCCCCGGCGTCGGCGCGGACCAACCCTGCTCGGCGGCGATCTGGAGGCCCACGAGCGATGGCCCCGCAGCGGCGGGCCCCTCGTCGACCAGCCCGTCCTCGAAGCCGGCAAGCACCCGCTCGGCGCCCCGCCACGAGGTGATGGTCGCCCCTCGTGTGGACGCGACCGGCTCGCCAGCCCGCAACTTGTCGACGACCTCGACTGCGGACTCAGGAGTCTGGTTGTCGAAGAACTCCCAGTTGACCATCATGACCGGCGCGAAGTCGCAGGCCGCGTTGCACTCGATGTGCTCCAGGGTCACCGTCCCGTCCTCGGTCGTCTCGTCGTTGCCGACGTCCAGATGACCCTTGAGCCGCTCGAAGATCAGGTCTCCGCCCATCACGGCGCACAGCGTGTTGGTGCAGACGCCGACGTGGTGCTCGCCCATCGGCCGGCGCTTGTACATCGTGTAAAACGTCGCGACGCCCGAGACCTCGGCGGCGCTGATGCCGAGGATCTCGGCGCAGACCTCCACGCCCTCGTTCGTGACGTGACCCTCGGTCGACTGGATCAGGTGAAGCATCGGCAACAGGCCCGAACGCGCCTGCGGATACCGACCAGCCAGCTCACGCAACTCACTCACGGTCACATCGGAAAGTGTCATAGGCCCATCACTCGCCCGGTCGGTCTTGGATCTCGCGACTGCGTACTCACTAGCGATCCACCCCACCCATGACGGGGTCGATGCTGGCGATCGCGACGATGACGTCCGACAGCATGCCACCCTCACTCATCACCGAGGTGGCCTGCAGGTTGACGAACGACGGATCACGGAAGTGCGCACGGTAGGGCCGAGTGCCGCCGTCCGACACGACATGGCAGCCGATCTCGCCTCGCGGCGCCTCGATGCTGGCGTAGGCCTGGCCGGTCGGTACGCGGAAGCCCTCCGTCACGATCTTGAAGTGGTGGATCAGCGCTTCCATCGACTCGCCCATGATGTGCTTGATGTGCTCGGCGGAGTTGCCCTGGCCGTCGGCGCCGACGCTGAGCTGCGAGGGCCACGCGATCTTCTTGTCGGCGACCATGACCGGCTGACCACCCATGCCGGCAAGACGCTCGATGGCCTGCTCGACGATCTTGATCGACTCCCACATCTCATCGAGCCTCACCCGGAATCGCCCATAGGCATCAGGCTCGTCACGTGTCACGACGTCGAAGTCGTACGTGTCGTAACCCCAGTAGGGCTGCTTCTTGCGCAGATCCCAGTCGTAGCCGGTGGCGCGCAGGACCGGTCCGGTCAGCCCGAGGGCCAGGCAGCCGGCGAGGTCGAGGTGACCGACACCCTTGAGGCGACCCTTGAAGATCGGGTTGGCGTTGCACAGCGCGGCATACTCGGGCAGCCGCTTCTTGAGCAGGCTGACCGTCGAGCGAAGCTTTTCGATCGCGCCGTTCGGGAGGTCCTGCGCGACGCCGCCAGGTCGGAAGAACGCGTGGTTCATCCGCAGCCCGGTGATCATCTCGAACAGGTCGAGGATCAGCTCACGGTCCCGGAAACCGCAGGTCATGACCGTCAGCGCGCCGATCTCCATGCCGCCTGTGGCCAGGCAGACGAGGTGCGAGGAGATGCGGTTGAGCTCCAGCAGGAGGATGCGCATGACCTGCGCCTTGTCGGGCACCTCGATGTCGAGAAGCCTCTCGACCGCCATGACGTAGGCCGCTTCGTTGGAGAACGGCGCCACGTAGTCCATGCGGGTGCAGAACGTCACGCCCTGCGTCCAGGTGCGGTACTCCATGTTCTTCTCGATGCCGGTGTGCAGGTAGCCGATGCCGGCCCTGGCATCGCGCACGGTCTCGCCGTCGATCTCGAGCACGAGCCGCAGCACGCCGTGCGTCGACGGGTGCTGGGGGCCCATGTTGATGACCAGGTGGTCACCCTCGACCGCAGAGGTGTCGATGGTGTCCCAGTCCTGGCCCGTCACGGTGAAGACCGGGCCCTCGCTGGAGTCGGTCGTCCCCGCGTAGGGATCGTTGATGCCCGTTCCGGTGCCAGCACTGGTCACGAGTAGCTCCTTCTCTGATCCGGAGGGGCAATCGTTCCGCCCTTGTACTCGACGGGTATGCCACCCAACGGATAATCCTTGCGCTGCGGGTGACCGGGCCAGTCGTCCGGCATCAGGATGCGAGTCAGGCCGGGGTGCCCGTCGAAGATGATCCCGAAGAAGTCCCAGGTCTCCCGCTCCTGCCAGTCGGCGGTCGGATAGATGCTGACGACGCTGGGGATGTGCGGATCGGCGTCGGGCGCGGTGACCTCGAGACGGATCCGGCGGTTGTGGGTCATCGAGAGCAGGTGGTAGGCGACGTGCAGCTCTCTTCCCTCCTCGTGGGGGAAATGGACGCCGCTCACGCTGGAGCAGAACTCGAACCGCAGGACCGGGTCGTTGCGCAGGTGGGTGACGGTCTCGAGGAGCCGCTGACGGCGGATGTAGAACGTGATCTCGCCGCGGTCGACGACGACCTTCTCGATCGCGTCACCCGGCTCAGAGCCTTCCGTCGTGCTCAGCGAAGCGAGCTGATCGGCGACCTCGTCGTACCAGCCGCCGTATGGGCGCTGGCTCGCTCCGGGCATCAATACCGGGCGGGTCAGACCGCCGAATCCGCTGGTGTCCCCCGTGCCGTGGGCACCGAACGCGCCTTCCCTGACCTCGACGATCTCCAGCTCGACGGCATCGCTCTTGACGAGCTCGGACCGTGTCTCGTGCGACCCGTCCTGCGTCCTGGTGCCGGCGTCCCGCTCGTCCTTGTTGCCCTTGGCGTCGGTCATCGCGCGTCCTTCGGCATCCGGGTGGTGGCTGACTCGATCCGTCCCCGCAGCGCGACCGTGCGGATGGAACCCGACGAGGTGGTGCTCAACGTATGAGTCCCTTCATCGCCGAGGTCGGCGTCGCCAGGAGGGCGACCTTCTCGTCCTGCTTGATCTCGCTGAGCCGGTTGGCGCCGAGCTTCTGGTGCTGGATCTGGTCGTGCAGCTTGAGGATCGCGTCGATCAGCATCTCGGGGCGAGGCGGGCAGCCCGGGAGATACATGTCGACCGGCACGACGTGATCGACGCCTTGCACGATCGCGTAGTTGTTGAACATGCCGCCCGAGCTGGCGCAGACACCCATCGCGAGGACGTACTTGGGTCCGGCCATCTGGTCGTAGATCTGGCGCAGGACCGGGGCCATCTTGTTGCTGACCCGACCGGCCACGATCATCAGGTCGGCCTGTCGCGGCGAGGGTCGGAAGACCTCCATGCCGAAGCGAGCCGAGTCGAAGCGCGGAGCGCCGAACGTCATCATCTCGATCGCGCAACACGCGAGCCCGAAGGTCGCGGGCCAGAACGACGCCTTGCGCATGTATCCGGCGAGCCCCTCCACGGTGGACAGGAGCACTCCGCTCGGCAGCTTCTCTTCAATTCCCACGTCGGTCCTTCGCTCTGCTCAGTCCCATTCGAGGCCTCCACGGCGCCAGACGTACGCATAGGCGACGAACACCGTCGCCATGAACAAGAACATCTCGATCAATCCGAACCAGCCAAGCGCGTCGAACGCCACGGCGAACGGGTAGAGAAAAATGATCTCGATGTCGAACACGATGAACAGCATCGCGATGATGAAGTAGCGGATCGAGACCTTGCCGCCACCCTCGGGCAACGGGCTCGGCTCGATGCCCGACTCGTAGCGGTCGAGCTTGGCGCGGTTGTAGCGCTTGGGACCGGTGAGCGGGGCGATGGCGACGCTGCCAATGGCGAACGCGGCCGCGATCGCTCCCAGCACGAGGATCGGCGTGTAAGCCGTCACGGCGCCTCCCAGGCAACTTCCGAACTAGTCAAGGACGGTGTGTTCGTGCGCTTGTGAATTGCTTCACAACGTGATCACGGTCTCACGATACGCCCGCCCCCCGGACTCTGTAACTGAGGTCACACTTACTTCGAAGCCACCCCACTCGGCAAACTCCTGGTGCCTTGCCAATCCCTGCACCGCTTCGTACCGAATCAACACCAAGGATTCACACGCTCACAAACGAGGTGTCCGTCATGCACGATCCCCTGCGCACGACCATCGATGAGTCTCATCGCGAGCTGTCAGACCAGATCGACGAGGCCGCCGAAGCCGTGCATGATCACGCCACTTCCCAGGCGGTCGTGCAGAAGACCGACGCCTTCTTGATCCATGCATGTCGCCACGCCTACGCCGTGTGCGATGTGATCCTGCCCGCCGCCCGCAAGATGTTGCCGGACGGCGAGCGGCGAGTTCGGGAGTATGTCCGGCAGGTTCGGCGCCTCGAGCACTCGGTCGCCCAGACCAAGCATCGCCTGTATGGCGAGTCCCACATGGCCCACCTGCCCTGGTCGCAGGTCTGGTCGGGTCTCGGCCGCGAGTTTGCACAGCTCCTGATCCTCGAGCAGGCCATCGTCACGGATCTCGCCGAGGTCATCGGACGACAAGCCAGCATGCAGCTCTCGGGCAGGCTCATCGTGTCCGAGGCCTGTGGCCCGACCAGGCCGCACCCGCACTCGCCCCACACCGGCCGGCTCGCCCCCCTCAGCCGCATCATCTGGGTGCGGGCCGACAGGTTCTGGAACGCTGCCGAGGGCCGCGTCGTGGCAGGCACGATCAAGGCCTTCAAGGCCCCGACCCGACTCGCGTCCTAGACCGGCGCCGGGCGGAACGAGTGGTGCAGTGCCACGACACCGCCGGAGAGGTTGTGCCAGTCGACCTTGCCCCAACCGGCCTCAACCATGCGCAGCGCGAGCCCCTTCTGATCGGGCCACTCGCGGATGGACTCGGCCAGATAGACGTACGACTCGGGGTTGGAGGAGACCTTGCGGGCGATCGGCGGCAGCGCCCGCATGAGGTAGTTGGTGTACATCGCATCGAACGGGCCCCACGTCGGGGTGCTGAACTCGCACACCACGATGCGCCCACCGGGCCGGGTGACCCGCAACATCTCCTTCAGCCCGAGGATCGGGTCCACGATGTTGCGCAGTCCGAACGAGATCGTGACCGCGTCGAAGGTCGCGTCTGCGAACGGCAACAGGGTGCCGTCGCCTGCGGTGAAGGGCAGCACCGGCCGTGCCCGCTTGCCGACCTCGAGCATGCCGATCGAGAAGTCGCAGGGGACGACGGTTGCGCCGGCCTCAGCGAACGGTTCGCTCGAGGTTCCGGTGCCGGCCGCGAGGTCCAGGATCATCTCGCCCGGGAGGGGATCGACCAGGTCGACGACCCGCCTGCGCCAGCGCCGGTCCTGCCCGAGGGACAGCACGTCATTCGTCAGGTCGTACTTCTCGGCGACTCCGTCGAACATCTTCGCGACGTCGCGGGGTTGCTTGTCCAGACCGGCTCGGCTCACCTTCCCACCTTGTCACGAGTAGGCTCGTAGGTGTGAGCAACCCTGCTGTCGCCCCCGCGATCAGCCCGCTTTTGGCACGCTCGTCGCTGATCGACGACCCCGGGCCGTTGCTCGCACTCCTGCCCCCCTCCGACGCTCTCGCGTGGGTCCACGGAACCGACGGGCTGGTCGGATGGGGCCGCGCCGCCGAGCTCACGACCGCCGGACCGCAGCGTTTCGAAGAGGCCTCCGCCTGGTGGCGGGAGCTGTGCTTCCACGCCGTCGTCCGCGACGATGTCGATGTGCCGGGGTCGGGACTCCTGGCCTTCGGCACCTTCACGTTCACCGACGATGCACCCGGCAGCACCTTGGTCGTCCCCGAGGTCGTCATCGGCCGCAGGGACGGCGTCGTGTGGGTCACGGTCATCGGGCACGGCATCAGCTCGGCCCCCGATCTCACCGCGAGCACCCCCACTGACCCGGTCGGCACGACCTTCGCCGACGGCCCGGTCGACAGTGTCACGTGGCAGGGTCTGGTCGCCGAGGCCGTACGCCGCATCGAGTCCGGGGGGCTCGACAAGGTCGTGCTGGCCCGCGATCTGGTCGCCAGCCTCGACGAGCCACTCGACGTACGAGCTCCCCTGACCCGGCTCGCGGCCGACTATCCGAGCTGCTGGACGTTCCACGTCGACGGATTCTTCGGGTCGACACCCGAGATGCTCGTCAGGCTCGAGCGGGGTCTGGTGACCTCCCGCGTGCTCGCCGGCACGATCCGCCGCACCGGCGACGACACACACGACCTTGCGCTCGCCGGCTCGCTGGCGCGCTCGAGCAAGGACCTCGAGGAGCATGAGTACGCCGTGCGATCGGTGGCCGACGCTCTCGCGCCCCACTGCACCAGCATGAACGTCCCGGAGACGCCATTCGTCCTGCATCTGCCCAACGTCATGCACCTCGCGAGCGATGTCACCGGTGTCATCCGGGACGACGCCAGTGCCCTCAGCCTGGCCGCGTCGCTGCACCCCTCGGCTGCCGTGGGAGGCACCCCGACGATCGAGGCCGTCGGGCTGATCGCCGAGCTCGAGCTGCTCGATCGCGGACGCTACGCCGGACCCGTCGGCTGGATCGGCGCCTCGGGTGACGGCGAGTGGGGCATCGGGTTGCGCGCCGCCCAGGTCGAGGGCGACGGGTCGATCGTGCGCCTGTTCGCCGGGTGCGGCATCGTCGCCGACTCGGTTCCGGCCGACGAGCTCGCCGAGTCGAACGCCAAGCTCATACCGGTCCGCGACGCTCTGACCCCCCACTAGCTGCCCCCCTTACCTGCACTGGCCCGCATCGCCCGGGCGGTGTGCTCGTCGGCCGGCAGGAACGCCTCGATGCTGAGCTCGGCTGCGGTGAGGTCAAGGGCGGTGCCGAATGTCGTGACGGTGCTGAGGAACGACATGGCGCCGTCCTGCGAGTCGAGAGTCATCGTCACCGCGACGCCACCGGCATCGTCGCCCGCCTCAAGACCGCCCGGATAGCTCACGAGCTCCTCATGGAGCGCGCGCAGCGCCTCCGAACCGCTCGTCGCCGCCCCGCGCGCGAGGCGTCCGAGCACGTGGAAACGCCACTGCGGCAGGTTGCGGATCCGGGGCGCCAGACCGTCGGGATGCAGGCTGACGCGCAGGGCGTTCGGCGCCTCGAGCAGGTGTGGCGCCACACCCTCCAGCAGGGGAGCAAGGCCGGCATTGCTCATGACCAAATTCCAGCCGCGGTCGACGACCAAGCACGGGAACGGCTCATATGCAGCGAGCAGCCGGTCCAGGCCCATACGGAACGCGGCGAGGTCAGGATCATCGAGGGGGCGTTCGGCGAACGCCGGTGCGAATCCCGCAGCGACGAGCAGCTGGTTCTGCTCCCGCTTGGGCACGTCGAGTGTCGCGGCGAGCTGCAGGACCATCGCGCGGCTGGGCCTGGACCGTCCCGTCTCCACGAAGCTGAGATGCCGCGAGGAGACTCCCGCCTCGATCGACAGGTCGAGCTGACTGAAGTGACGTCGACGTCGCCAGTCGCGGAGCAGGGGACCGACGGGAGAGACTGCAGCATCCATGGGATCACTCTGGCCGATCCGGCGTCGCAGGACCATGACCTCAGAGGTAATTGCAACGACTACCCGGGCGCCAGAGACTCGGTGGCATGAACACGACAACTGCTGACAACACCACTGCCACCACGGGTACGGTCACCCTCAGGACCGTGCTCCTCCTCGATGCCGCCGTGACCGGCGCCAACGGTTTGGCCTATCTCGCCGGTGCCGCGGTCCTCGACTCGCTGCTCGGTCCGTCCTCCACCCACCTGCTGGTCATCGGCGCCATTCTTGTGGCGTGCTCAGCCGTGCTGGTGGCGATCGCCACGCGGCGGCCGATCAGTCGCGGGTGGACGGCGTTCGCCGCCGAGGTCAACATCGCCTGGACGATCGGCTCGGTTGCCGCTGTCGCCCTCGGCTGGTTCGACCTCACCGCCACGGGTCAGGCCTGGACGATCGTGCAGGCGTTGGTCGTGGCGACGTTCGCGGCCCTTCAGATCACAGCGCTGCGACGCGTCTGATCGAGGTCACCACTCGACCGGGGTCAGGGTGGGCCAGCGCGGGCTGAGGTCGTCGCCGGAGGAGACCCCGGTCAGACGGCGCTTGACCCACGGCGCCGCGTGCGCCCTGGCCCAGTCGACGTGGGCGGCGCGGCGCTCCTTGGCGTTGAGGACCGGTCGGTCCTCCAGCTCGGAGAGCGCCAGGTCATGGGAGACGCCCAGAGCATCGAGGACCGCGATGGCCATCCGCTGGTGTCCCGCGCTGGACATGTGCATGCGATCGACATCCCACAGGCGATCATCGCGATAGTCGTGCAGTCGCCAGAAGTCGACCAGTGTCGCACCGTGCCTCTCGGCCACCTGTCGGACGAGCTCGTTGTAGATCGCGAACCGTCCCCGCAGTGCGCCGAACACCGGCGAGCCACCCGGGTCGTATGCCGTGAAGACCAGGAGGTGGGCCCCGGCATCGGCGAGGCGGCCCAATGCCACGTCATATGCCGAGACGAGTCGGTCGATGTCGATCCGTGGCCGCAGGACGTCGTTGGCCCCGGCATAGATGCTCACCAGGTCGGGCTTCATCTCGAGTGCGGGCTCGACCTGCGTCGTGAGGATGGGGAGCAGCTGGCGACCGCGGATCGCCAGGTTGGCATACGTGAAGTCGTCGTTGGCTAGCACCGCGGCGACGCGATCGGCCCAGCCGCGCACGCCGTTGGGGAGGGAAGGGTCGGGGTCGCCGACGCCTTCGGTGAACGAGTCGCCGAGTGCGACATAGCGATGGAATGGCACGGCGTCAGGCTATCGAGTGATGCCGCGTCACGCGTCGAGGAGGCCCCGGCGACGGGCGATCGCGGCGGCCTCCGTGCGGCCCGAGGCGCCCAGCTTGGCGAGGATGTTGGAGACGTGGACCGACACGGTCTTGGTGCTGATGAAGAGCCTGGTCCCGATCTCGCCGTTGCTGCGACCCAGGCTGACCTGCTCGAGGACCTCGCGCTCGCGGGGCGTCAGCTCGACCTCCGAGCGGGCCGGTCGACGGGTGAGGCCGTCGAGCTCGAGGAGGAGTGGACGAGCTCCGAGGGACTCAGCCGTGGCGCGCGCAGCGGCCAGGAGCTGTTTGCCCTCGACCACTCCGCCACCGGTCAGCAGCACGGCCGCGAGGCGCGCCGCTGAACGCGCCGTTTCATAGGGGTCGTCCATGCCCGCGAACCCGTGATGGGCGCGCCGCCACAGATCGGTCATGTCGTCGTACGACGGCGCATCGACGCCGCACAACCACCGAAGCCGGGAGAGCTCGGCATGCGCCCGCGCCTGCCAAGCCCGGCCCTCCGGACCCAGCGGGACGATGGCGCCGGTCACCTGGTCGACGAAGTCGACGAGCTCGGCGGCGTGCTCGAGCAGCGGCGCCTGCTCCTCCCGGCCGAGGGATGGCGCCGCCGAGGCGTACTGGCCGATCAACAGGGCCCCGAGGCGGATGCCTCCGGGAAAGAGCGGCTCGTCCCAAGCCCGCACCTGCAGGTCGAGCAGATCGTCGAAGGCACGACGGGCGGCCGCCAGGTCACCCGCGCTTGCGTGCAGGTCGATCAGGGCCGACGTGCTGTGGACCGAGGCAGCGACCTCGTGCCGCCACAACGATCGCATCGGGAGAGTGCGCTCGATCTGGTCCACCTCGCCGCGGCCGGCAGCAACCATCAGCGCTATCGCCGCAAGCGACGCATCGGGTATGGCCGGAGCGTCCGGGCCCACATCGCGGAGTGCCAGAACCTCATCCCACCGCCCGCGCATGTAGCAGATCAGGGCCGAGAAGAACCGGCCGTCGAACCCGTAGGGCCCCCAGGCCCACCCGGTCTTGGCTGCCCTGGTCATCCCCTGCCTGAAGGACTGTTCGGCAGCATCGAGAGCGCCCTCGTTGTATTGCAGGAAGGCCAGCTGGTGCAACCCGCGAAGCTCGCCGAGGATGTGACCGTCGGCGCGCGAGACCTCCACCAGGTCGAGGAATTCCAGCTTGGCCTTCTCGGGATCATCGCCGGTGCGCACCATGACCCTGGTGAGCGTTGCCTTGGCATCGGCCACGACGTCGGGAGCCCCGATCTGCTCGGCGATCGCCAGCGCCCGCTCCCCCCACTCGATCGCCTCGGCATGCCGCCGCCGGTTTGAGGCAGTTCGGGCGAGCAGTGCGGACACCTCAGCCCGCAGCACGGTCGGCACGTCGGGCACGACCCGCGCGGCCTCGAGGCTGGCCTCCTCGGCCTCGATGTCGAGGCTCGCGTAGTAGGCCGTGTTGCCGATCGCCACCAGGAGTCGGCCACGATCCTCTGGGGGTGCGGCGGCCGGCAGCTGTTCGAGATGGTCCCGGAGCAACTCGATAGCCCTGAGCAGCCGGCCCGAGGTGACCAGGGCAGTGGCCGCGTCGATCACGAGACGGACCAGGTCGAGGTCGGCCGGCGCCTCGTCGGCGAGGGTCAGCGCCTGCTCGTAGTGCTGGGCCGCCTCGTCGTAGCCGGACAGGCGCTGCGCCTCCTCGGCAGCCTCGATGTTCGAGACGAACGCCGTCTCACGCTCGCCGGCCCCGAGGGCGTGCAGGGCGATCTCGGCTGCGGGACCGCGGCGCGCTCCGGACGTCAGGGCCTCGAGATAGGCCGCGTGTATGCGGCGACGCTCACCCGGCAGGAGGTCATCGCGGATGGCCTCGGCGAGCAGCGCGTGACGAAACCAGTAGGAGTCCTCGCCGACTCGGGCGAGGACCTTGTGGTCGATCGCGGAGCGGAGCGCGTCGTCGAGCTGCTCCTCCGGCAGGCCGACGACCCGTGACAGCACGTTGTAGTCGTGGCGGGCGTCGGAGCAGGCCGCGGCCCGCACGAGCCTGCGGGCGTTGTCGTCGAGCCGCTCCAGGCGCATCAGCAGAAGGTCGGCGAGGGTCTCGGGAAGCGCGCCGTCGACGTCGGCCAGGCCCGCGTCGAGGAGCTCCTCGGCAAAGAACGCGTTGCCGGCCGCACGGCGTACGACGGCGAGCATGCTGTCACCGTCGAGGGCATCTGCGCCATGTGCGCGGATCAGGTCGACCACATCGGCATCGCCGAGCGGGTCGAGCTCGATGCGTCGCACGCCCGGAAGCCGGACCCACTCGGCCAGCGCCTGCCGGAGGGGATGTCGGCGGTGCAGGTCGTCGGCTCGGTAGCTCACGACGATGTGGACGGGACCGTGGAACCCCTGGGCCAGGACGTAGCGGATCAGGTGCCTGGTCGACGCATCAGCCCAATGGGCGTCCTCGATCACCAGCAGCAGCGGTTGGTCCTCGGCCAGCGCGTCGAGTCCGGCAACGACCGAGGCGAACAGCTCGGCACGCTCGACCCCGTCGCCGGGGGCCGACGAGGGCCACGGGAGCAGGGGGCCGAGGGCCGGGAAACGGGCTGCGAGCCCATCGCGCTCCTCATCGCCGATCGAGGCGAGCGCTTCGGAGAATGGTTGATAGGGCGGTGCGCTGTCGCCGAGGTCCAGACAGTGGCCGGCGAGCACCCGGTGGCCGGCCTCGCGTGCACGAGCACCCAGCTCCCGCAGCAGGCGGGTCTTGCCGATGCCTGCGTCGCCGCCCACGAGCACGACGTCCCGCGCGCCCGGATCAGTCACGCCGGCCAGCTCGCGCAGCAGCGCCCGCTCGCGGACGCGTCCCAAGATCGGCGGCGTGGGGGGGCGGGCGGTGGGCCGTTGATCCAAGATGCCCGAGCCCAACGACACGTCCGCCGAAGCCGGGCGTGACTCCTACGTCGCACCACGTGACGACCTCGCGACGAGCCGGGCCCACAGGCGTACGCCGCGACCCCGTCCCCCTACTTCAGCGTCTTCTTCCCGCCGTGCATCATCGTGATCATCTGCAGTGCGTTGCCGTCGGTCTTGGCATCGCGCGCGAATGACGTCAGCATCATCAATGGCTTGAACTTCTGCCGCGTGATCGCCTTGGCGTAGGTGAACTCCTTGAGCCCGTCCGGGCCGTGGATCCGGCCGAACCCGGACTCCCCGACGCCACCGAACGGAAGGGCAGGCACCGCGGCGAAGGCCACGACCGAGTTGATCGAGGTCATGCCGGACCGGATGCGCCGGGCGATGTCCATGCCGTTCTTCTTGGAGAACACCGCGCCGGCGAGGCCGTACCTGGTCGCATTCGTGAGCTCGACCGCCTCATCCATGCTCCTGACCGGGTTGATCGCAAGAGTCGGCCCGAAGGTCTCCTCCGTGATCTCGGTGGAGTCCTCGGGCACGTGCGTGAGGATCGTGGGCTGAACGAACCGCTCGCCGACCGCATCGGATCCGCCGATGACGACCTTGGCACCCCGTGCGATCGCATCGTCGATGTGACTCTTGATGATCTTGAGCTGCGACGGCATCGTGATCGGGCCGATCTTGGCCTCGCTGTCGGACCCGGCGCGCAGGCCCTTGGCCTGCTCGGTGATCTCGGACATGAACGCGTCGAAGACCTTTTCGTGGACGTAGACGCGCTCGGTGCCGATGCAGGTCTGCCCGGCGTTCGACATCCCGCCCCAAAGGGCGGCCTCCGCCGCCTTGGCGAGGTCCGCGTCCTCGTCGACGATCAACGAGTCCTTGCCTCCAGCCTCGATGATGACCGGCGTGAGGTTCTTCGCACAGGCGGCCATGACCTTCTTGCCGGTGGCCCCGGAACCGGTGAATGCCAGCTTGTCGACATCGGCGACGCACAGCGCGTTGCCGGTCTTGCCGAGTCCCGTCACGACCTGCAGGACGGGGTAGCCGTGCAGGACCTCGGTCAGCGTGTCAGCCAACCATTGACCGACTCCTGGGGTGTATTCGCTGGGCTTGAAGACCACGGTGTTGCCGGCCGCGAGGGCGTATGCGATCGAGCCCATGGGGGTGAAGACCGGGTAGTTCCACGGGCCGATCACCCCGACGACGCCGAGCGGCTTGTATTCGACCGTCGAGGCCTGATTGGCCATGAGCAGGCCCGACGGGACCTTGTGGCTGCCGAGGACCTTCTTGGCGTTCTTGGCGGCCCAGGTGATGTGGTCGATCGCCATCACGATCTCGAGCTGCGCATCGCCGTGCGGCTTGCCGGTCTCGCGGTGCGAGATCTCCGCGAGCTGCGCGATGCGGCGGGTGATGACGCTTCGCCAGGTCAGTAGATATTCCGCCCGGTCGTCGAAGCTCAGGGCGCCCCACCAACCGGCGGCTTCGCGAGCGCGGGCCACGGCCGCATCGACCTGCACCTTGTCGGCGATCGGGTGGACCCCGACGAGGTCGCCGTTGGAGGGGTTGAGCGACTCGAAGGTCGCCGCGGTGCCGCTCTCGACCGTCGGCTCCAGGGTTGCTGTCATCGTGACTCCTTGATGAGGTCGGCGCACTTCTCGCCGATCATGATGGTGGGGGCGTTGGTGTTGCCTCGGGGGACGCGAGGCATGACGGAGGCATCCGCGACGCGAAGGCCATCGACGCCGTTGACCCTGAGCTCGGCGTCGACAACGCTGCCTTCGACCGAGCCCATCGAGCAGGTGCCCACGGGGTGGTAGAGCGTCTGACCCAGCTGGCCGATCGCCTCGATGAGGTCGTCGTCCGAGGGATTGGCCGAGCCCGGGATCCACGGCTCGTCGATGAACTTGGCGATCGCGCCCTGACCCTGGATCTCCAACGCACGACGGAAGCCCGCGATCATCGCGTCGAGGTCGGCCCGGTCGTCGAAGTAGCCGGGCTCGATCTCGGGATGCCACGTCGGGTCGGCGGACCGTAGTCGCACGTGGCCCTTGCTCTGGACGTTGACCAGCGTCACTGCAGTCGTGAGTGCCCGGCGTACGGGCTCGTGCATGCCGTTGTCGTAGAACCCGGTCGGCGCGACGTGCAGCTGGATGTCGGGTGCCGGCAGACCGTCACGCGACGGGAAGAATGCCCCCGACTCGGCGATGTTGGAGCTCAGCGGACCCTTGCCGGTCGCCTTCCACTTGATCAGGTTGCCCATGCCGAGCATCTCGGCCATGTCGCTGGTGTCCTTGGTGTAGGTGAGGATGTCCGAGACGGGGTGGTCCTGCAGATTCTGTCCGACACCGGGCGACTCGACACGTACGTCGATGCCGTGCTCGCGCAGGTGGGCACCGGGCCCGATGCCCGACAGCATCAGCGTCTGTGGGCTGTTGATCGCCCCACCGGACAAGATGATCTCGGCGTCGGCGCGCACCGTGTGCGTGTTGCCACCTGCGCGGTAGGTCACGCCGGTCGCGCGGCTGCCGTCGAGGTCGATCCTGGTCACGAACGCATTGGTCCGCACCGTCAGGTTGGGGCGGCCCATCGCGGGCCGGATGTAGGCGTCGGCTACCGACCAGCGGCGACCCTTCTTGCACGTCAGCTGATAGAGGCCGGCGCCCTCCTGCTCGGCGCCGTTGAAGTCATCACTGCGCTTGAGGCCACCGGACACCGCGGACTCGACGAACGCGTGGGTCAGCTCGTGGGTGTAGCGACGATCCTCGACGTGCAGCGGCCCGTCGGTCCCGTGGAACGGATCGCCCAGCCGGGTGTTGCCCTCGGCCTTCTTGAAGTAGGGCAGGACGTCGTCATAGCCCCACCCATCGGCGCCGAAGCCGTCGCGCCACTCGTCGTAGTCGGCGCGATTGCCCCGGATGTAGATCATCGCGTTCATCGAGGAGCAACCGCCCAGCGCCTTCATGCGCGGCCAGTAGGCGCGCCGTCCACCGAGGTGCTTCTGCGGGGTCGTCTCGTAGTTCCAGTCCCACTTGGTCTTGAAGAGCGTCGAGAATCCGAGCGGCATCTGGATCATCTCGTCGTCGTCCTCGGGTCCCGCTTCGAGGAGCAGGACGCTGGTGCCGGGATCCTCGCTGAGGCGCGCGGCGACGACACCGCCTGCGCTTCCAGATCCGATGACGATGTAGTCGAAGCTCTCGGTGGTCATGTGCTCCCTCATTCAGCCCCCGTGACGTGCCTCACAACCTACTGCGGGTATGACGATGCCACAACTGGTGTCAGCGTCTGAGTGCAGCCTCGACGGCGGCACCGATCCGGGTCTGGAGGTCGTGCCGTCCGGCGCGATCGACCGGCACCTCGAGTACCCGGATGCCGATGACGGGCTCGTCGAGTGCGGCGGCCAGATCGCGTGGCATGACGAGGCGGTACGGAACTCCATAGCCCGCGCAGAGCGCGCTGATGTCGGCACCGGTCGGCGTGGCGTATACGCGCTCGAATGCCGCCGCATAGTCCGGTGCGCCCTGCTCGAGCGTCGCGAAGATGCTGCCGCCATCATCGGACGCAACCACGATCGTGAGATCGGGGCGTGGCTCGCCCGGTCCGATCAGCAGGCCGTTGCTGCCGTGCAGGAACGTCAGGTCACCGACGTAGGCGATCGAGCGGCTGGACGTACGCGCGAGGGCCGCGCCGATCGCGCTGGACAGTGTGCCGTCGATGCCGGCGAGCCCACGGTTGGCGATGACCAGGCGCCGCTCACCGACCGGGTAGGGCCGGGCCACCAGGTCGAGATCACGGATCGGGCTCGACGAGCCGACGAACAGGAGCCCCTCCGGTGGGACGGCTGCGTTGATCGCGCGGGCCACGTCGTACGGCGTGGTGCCGTCGAGCTGGGCGTCGATCGCCTCGGTGGCCATGGCGTCGTCGGCTCGCCACGCCGCGAGCCAGGCCGGATCGTCGACGCCGTCGGTCTCAGCCGACTCGACGAAGCGAACGTTGGGGCCGGCCGATACGGGGAAGGTCGACTGTGTGCCGACGTGGATGATCTCGATGTCGGTGCGGGCGAGGAGCTGTGTGACGGGACGGCTGAGGGTCGCGTGACCGAAGCTCACGACCCGTTCGATCTGCGCGGCCAGGGGCGAGTGGGCGAGAAGGAGCCGGTAGGCCACGAGCGCCTCGCCGTTGCGGGATCCTGAGCTCGGCTCGGCGAGGAGTGGCCAGCCGGCGTCGCGGGCCAGGATGCGGGCGGGCTGCATCGCATCGTCGCCGGCAATGACCACCGTGCGGGGACCGATCTGGAGGTCCGCGGAGTCGACCTCCCCGCGCGACCCCGAATGCGTGCCCGACTGCGTCCCCGACTGCGGACCGGGGAAGTCCCAGTCGACCGGCTCGATCAGCGGTTCGTCGAGCTCCAGGTTGAGGTGCGCCGGGCCACCGGGGATCGCGCCGATCTGGTCGCCGAATGGGACGCCCGGGAAGATTTCGCGCTGGTCCGTGGTCTGGTTCGCGCCGGTGCCTCGGAGCATGCCCGGGCGGTCAGCGGTGACGGCGATGAGTGCCACACCGGCGTGGAGGGCCTCCAGCATGGCGGGGTGGAGGTTGGCAACGGCGGTGCCAGAGGTCGTGACGACCGGGACGGGCCGACGCGAGGACTTGGCGAGGCCGAGCGCCAGGAATCCCGCCTCGCGCTCGTCGACACGCACATGCAGCCGGATGAGCGCCTGCTGGTCTGCGGCGGCCAGTGCCAACGCCAGTGGGCCGGATCGGGACCCCGGGGCCAGGACCGCGTCGCGCACGCTGAGGCCCAGCAGCTCCGTCACGAGCTGCCGCGCGACGCCAACGGCAGTGGTCTCGTCGCTCATGCCAGCACCGCCCTGACGGCGGACAGCCTGGCCTGCCAGCGGGCGTCGGTCGCACCGTCTGCGGCCACTGCGGCGTATGCGGCCGGGTCGAGCACCTGGCGCCCGACCGGGAGGAATCCGTCGACCGGCACGAGCGGTTCGGCCACGACGTCGCCATCCAGGAGCGAGGTCGTGGCCAGCCCACAGGCGTACGGCAGCTCGGGCAGTGCCGCGGCGAGCGCGAGGCCCGCAGCAAGGCCGATCGACGTCTCGACCGCGCTGGAGACCACGACCGGCAGCCCGATCTGCTCGGCGATGCGCAGGCTCGCGCGCACTCCTCCGAGCGGCGCCACCTTGAGCACGGCGATGTCGGCTGCCTCGAGCTCGATGATCCTGAGTGGATCGTCGGCGCGGCGGATCGACTCGTCGGCGGCGATCGGGACGTCGACCTTGCGGCGCACAGCGGCGAGGTCCTCCACCGAGGCGCAGGGTTGCTCGACGTACTCCAGGCCATGGGCGGCATGGTCCAGCGCAGCGATCGCACCGATCGCCTCATCGACGGCCCAGCCGCCGTTGGCATCGACGCGGACATTCCCGTGGGGTCCGATCGAGTCCCGCACAGCCTCGATGCGGGCGATGTCGTCCGCGAGGCTCTGACCCTTCTCGGCGACCTTGACCTTCGCCGTCGCGCATCCGCTGCTCCTCACGATGCGGGTGGCGTGCTCGGGGCCTACGGCCGGGACGGTGCAGTTGACCGCGACCTGCGAGCGTATGGGCACCGGCCACTCGCGTTCGGCGGACTCGAGCGCCGCGGCCAGCCACGGGGCACTCTCGCGGGCGTCGTAGTCGAGGAACGGACTGAACTCGGCCCATCCAGCAGCGCCCTCGACCAGCATCCCCTCGCGCCGGTCGATGCCACGGAACCGGGTGGGCATCGCGATGGCGTACGTACGGAAGTGCACGACGTGAACCCTAGCCCCGCCGACGTACCGTGATGGCATGAGTGAGCGCCAGCGAACGAAACGACAGACATCAGTCAGGCCGGTACCTCAGTACCGTCGCTTCTCCACGGAGGTGCCGGCATGAGCCGAATCGCCATTGTCGGAGGCCACGGCCAGATCGCCCGCCTCCTGATCCCCCTTCTCGTCGATGCCGGACACGTGCCGGTCGCCCTCGTTCGCAACCCCGATCACGCCGCCGAGCTCGAGCGCCTGGGCGCCGAGATCGGGATCCTCGACATCGAGCAATCCGACGCCGGCGCGTTCGCCGATGCCTTCGTCGGCGCCGATGCCGTCGTGTTCGCGGCTGGCGGCGGGCCGGACGGTGACATCGCGCGCAAGCGGAGCGTCGACCTCGGCGGCTCGATCAAGTCGATCGAGGGCGCCGGGACTGCGGGCGTGTCGCGATTCGTGCAGATCTCCGCGATCGGCGTCGACCAGCCGATCGATGACGACGCGGGTGAGGTGTGGGTCGCGTATGTCGAGGCCAAGCGCGATGCGGACATCGCCCTGCGCGACAGCGAGCTCGACTGGACGATTGTCCGGCCCGGCGCGCTGACCGACGATGAGCCGACCGGCCAGGTCGAGCTCGCGGAGCAGGTCGAGCGGGGGCAGATCCCCCGCGCCGATGTAGCCGCCGTCATCGCCGCCGTGCTCGATGAGCCGGCCACGATCGGCCGGCAGTGGGAAGTCGTCAGCGGCGAGGTACCGATCGCCCCCGCCATCACTGCAGCGGTGCGTTAGCGGCCAGCGGCTCGGAGGAGGATCTGCCGGTCGACCTTGCCTCCGGGCAGCAGCGGGAGCGAGTCGAGGAGCACGACGTCGCGGGGGGCCCAGCTGCGAGGGAGCCCGGCCTCCTCGATGGCATCGCGCACCTCATCGAGCCGCAGACCGTCCAGGCACACCGCGTCATCGGGCACGAGGAATGCCACGACCCGCGCGCCCCACTCGTCATCGGGCACGCCGAGGGCGATCGCATCACGTACGCCCTCGCAGGTCCTGAGCACCGTCGTCACCGCTGGCAGCGGCACATTGACGCCGCCACTGATCACGACGTCGTCGGCGCGGCCGGTGATCCGCAGCCGGCCAGCGGGATCGATCTCGCCCAGGTCGGCCGTGGCGAACCACCCGTCCTGCAGCACCCGGGCGGTGACCACCGGATCGGCATAGCCGTCGAACAAAATCGGCCCGGAGAGGTGCACCTGGCCCGCGTCGTCGAGCCTCACTCGTACGCCATCCAGTGGGTACCCGTCATAGACGCAGCCGCCCGAGGTCTCGCTCATCCCGTACGTCCTCACGACCCGCGCACCGGCCTCGCCGAGGACCTCCAGCAACCCGGCCGGCACGGCCGCCCCGCCGATCAGGACTGCGTCGAGCAGCGCGAGGTCGTCGAGGTCGCCGGACTCGGCAAGACGGTGCACCTGGGTCGGGACCAGCGAGGCATAGCGGCGCGGCCCGGGGATCGCCGCGATCGCCGCGCCCAATGACGCATGCTCGTCGGCATAGACCGGTTCGAGACCAGAGACTGCGGAGCGTACGAGGACCTGCAGGCCACCCACACCTGTCACCGGGATGTCCTGCAACCAGCCACCGGGACCACCGAGCCGGTCAAGACTCGCCTGCGCCGACGCCAGCACGGCGCGATGGGACAGGACGACATCCTTGGGCTCGCCGGTGCTGCCGGACGTCCGGATGACCAGCGGCTCGCCCCCGTGCCGCACCCACGGCTCGACGAGCGCAAAGACCTCCCGCGGGTCACCCGCGACCGGCCGCAGCCCCGCTGTCACACCGGTTCGCCGGGCTCGGCCGGAGCGTCGAGCGGTCGCTTGAGATAGGTCCACGGGAACCACATCGTGCCGATGCGCTCCCAGCCCTTGGCCTCGAGGTCTCGCGCCTTGCGGCTGCCGATGACGGCCCGGCGGTGCTCCCACTGGGTCGACGACTTCTCCACGTCGTGGAACAGCGGACCAAATCCGACCGAGTGCCAGCCGTGCCGACCCCACTCGTTGAGCTGGTCGATCTCGTTGAATGCCGTGAGGCCGATGAGCTGGCGGTGCTCCGCCGTGCCCGGGGTCGGTGAGGGTCGGTGCCCGAATCGTTGCTGCGCCGCCTGCCGGGACATCCCGAGCGCTGACCCGATCGCCTCCCAGCTCCAACCGGCAGCCCGAGCCGACGAGACCGCAGAGCGGAGCAGTCGGCCGGACTCCTCGTGCGCTCGGTACGTCAGCACGGCAAGGTCGAGGTGAGCCTGCGGCTCGGTCTCGAGCCTGCGCTCGATCGTGGGGTCCAGGCGTGCGACCGCGCGGGCGATGAGACCTGCGAGTTCCTGGTCGTCGATGGGCATGATGTCAACGGTAGCTTGACGCTTCGCGCGCGTCAACAGGAAGTTGACATCGGTCCGGATGGCACACTGGTCGATCGTGAACGCCCCCTCGCTCTCCCCCACCCAGCTCTGGGTCGCCGGCGCCCGCCCTCGTACGCTCCCGGCCGCGATCGCTCCGGTCCTCGCCGGCACCGGCGCCGCCGCATTCGCGGACTCGTTCGTGTGGTGGAAGGCGCTGCTGGCGTTGGGTGTGTCACTGGCCCTGCAGATCGGCGTCAACTACGCCAATGACTACTCCGACGGCATCAAGGGCACCGATGACGACCGAGTCGGTCCGCTGCGCCTCGTCGGCTCCGGCCTCGTCCCGGCTCGGTCGGTCAAGCGCGCAGCGCTCCTGTTTCTCGCGATCGGCGCCGCCCTGGGGTTCGCCCTGGCCGCGACCACGACCTGGTGGCTCCTGCTCGTCGGCGTCGCCGCCATCGCTGCGGCGTGGACCTACACCGGCGGACCATCACCGTACGGATACCGGGCCCTCGGCGAGATCAGCGTCTTCGTCTTCTTCGGTCTTGTCGCGGTGCTCGGCACGGCCTATGTCCAGATCGAGGACTTCACCTGGCTCGCCCTCGCCGCAGCGATCGGCGTCGGGGCGCTGGCCTGCGCGATCCTCGTCGTCAACAATCTGCGCGATATACCGACCGACTCGGTCACCGGCAAACGAACCCTCGCGGTCGTGATGGGCGACCTCAACACCCGACGCTTCTTCACGGTCCTGCTGCTCGTCGCGCTGGGCGCGCTGATCTGGGCCTCGGTGTTCACTGCGTGGGCCTTGCTCGGACTCATCGCGGTCCCGTTCGCGGTGCGGGCCAGACAGGCGGTGGCCTCGGGCTCCAGGGCCATGGCGCTGGTCCCGGTGCTGCGTGACACGGGCCTCGCCGAGCTCGCCTATGCCGCGGGGCTCGCACTCGGCCTGTTCATCGGGGCCTGACGTGCTCCGGGTCGCGGTGCTCGCAGACACCCATGCGCCCCGATTCTGGAAAGTCATCCCGCCGGCCGTCGCTGAGCAGCTTGCCGGCGTCGACCTGATCCTGCATGCCGGCGACGTCTGCACACCGGGAGTCCTGGACGAGCTGGCCGCGTTCGCCCCGGTGCATGTCGTGCTCGGCAACAACGACGGCCCTGAAGTTGCCGCATGGGGAGCCCCCGAGACCCTCGAGCTGGACCTCGGCGGCGTCAGGGTCGCGATGATCCACATCAGCGGCGACAAGGTCGGGCGGACCGCCCGGATGAGGCGGCGCTTCCCCGACGCCGACCTCGTCGTGTTCGGCCACTCCCACATCCCGTGGGACACCGAGCAGGACGGTCAGCGCCTGTTCAACCCCGGTTCGCCCACTGACAAGCGACGCCAGCCGCACGGGACGATGGGGCAGCTCGTGATCGATGACGGCGCCCTGGTCTCGGCCGAGATCGTGGCGGTCACCTGACGGCGAGCGGTGACTTAGCGACCTTTCCGAGCAGCCGAAAGGTCGCTGGGTCACCGGCGGACTGGCCTCCGTGGCCAGCTCACCAAACCGTCACACCGCCGGCAGCACACCCGTGCGGTCGAACTCCTCGAGCGCGGTGGCATATGGCGTGAGGTCGAGTCCCTTGGTCTTCAGCCACGCGTCGTCGAAATAGGTGCGCTGATAGCGCTCGCCACCATCGCAGAGCAACGTCACGACGCTGCCAGTCTCCCCGGCCGCACGCATCTCGCCGATCAGCTGGAGCGAGGCCCAGACGTTGGTGCCGGTCGAGCCACCGACCGGCCGGCCAAGGATCCCCGACACCCAGCGCATGGCGGCGATCGAGGCGGCATCGGGGACACGCACCATGTCGTCGATGACCCCACCGACGAACGATCCCTCGATGCGCATGCGGCCGATGCCCTCGATGCGGGACGGCCGGTCAGTCGTGACATCGGAGCTGTCGGACTCCCACCCGGCATAGAACGCCGAGTTCTCGGGGTCGGCGACCACGACGCGGGTCTCCAGCCGGCGATAGCGGACGAACCGGCCGATCGTCGCGGACGTGCCTCCGGTTCCGGCGCCGACGACGATGAGGCTCGGGCACGGGTGCGGCTCGGCGGCGAGCTGCTCGAAGATCGACTCGGCGATGTTGTTGTTGCCGCGCCAGTCGGTCGCCCGCTCGGCGTAGGTGAACTGGTCCATGTAGTGGCCGCCGCAATCCTCGGCCAGCTGCTTGGCGACGTCGTAGACCGTGCCCGGGTCGTCGACCAGGTGGCAGCGTCCCCCGTAGAACTCGATCAACGCGATCTTCTCGGTGCTGGTCGAGGCCGGCATCACCGCGACGAACGGCAGTCCGACGAGCCGCGCGAAGTACGCCTCGCTGACCGCGGTCGACCCGCTGGAAGCCTCGATGACGGTTGACTCCGGCTTGAGCCAGCCGTTGCACAGGGCATACAGGAACAGGGAGCGGGCGAGACGGTGCTTGAGGCTCCCGGTCGGATGGACCGACTCATCCTTGAGATAGAGGTCGATGCCCGGAACCGGGATCGGCAGCACGTGCAGGTGGGTGTCGGCGCTGCGATTGGCGTCAGCCTCGACCCGACGGATGGCCTCGGAGATCCACGCGCGGCTCTCAGTCGATGTCTTCGGCACGGCGGGACTCCTCGACCCGTTGGGTCATTCGCGTGGCACGCTCCTGGACGCTCTGAGCGAGTTGGTCACGCAGCCCGGCGAGGACGAAGATCGAGATCACCGACGACACGACCAATGAGATGAGCAGAACCCACAACGTCGTGACCCTCGTCGTCTCGAGCCAGATCGAAGAAATCAGCCACACCACCCCGAAGCTCACCCCGAAGACGGCGAACCGGGCGAGCGTGTAGGTCCAGAAAGCCTTCATGGCGGCAGCCTAATCGTTCACCGGAGCCACTCAAGCGGCCGGTTCGCCCGCCCCCGGTAACGTTGAACCATGGCCAAGTTCGTCATCGCTGTCATCGGGATCGCGATATTCGTCTATGCCTTGTTCGACCTGATCGCCACGCCACGCGAGCGGGTCCGCTACATCCCCAAGCCGCTGTGGTTCGTCGTGCTGTTCCTGGTGGGCATCGGTCCGCTGCTGTGGCTGTTCGTCGGTCGTACGCGCTCCAGGCCGGGCGGCAAGGGCCAGCCGAAGCCCAAGCCCAAGCCGCCGGGCCCACGCGGACCCGACGACGATCCGGACTACCTCCGCGGTCTCTAGCCCCACCCCCCGAGCTCACCCCCCAGATGTGAAGCCTTGTGGTCGGTTTCGAGCTGTGGTTTCGACCAGAAGGCTTCACATCTGGTGGGCCTTGCCGAACCACTGCATCCACGAATCGTTGATGAGGGGCGCTGGCCCCTCGTAGCCGCGCTGCTTCAGCGCCGCATACACCCGCCACGGCACGCTCCGCGGATCACGCAGGTCCTCATTCATGATCACGATGACCCGCCAGCCAGCTGCCTCAAGCCGCTCACGTCGCTCGCGATCTCGTCGCTGCTGAGCCCCATGGTGCGCACCGTCGTACTCGACAAGAACCTTCCAGCGGACGAAGCACAAGTCACCGCGGGCCAGGAACTCCCCGCCCACACGCTCGATGATCACGTTGCAGGCGGGCTCAGGTAGGCGGGCGAACGTGAGCATCAACCGGATCAGGGTCTCGCGGGGCGACTCGACACCCTCACGAATCCAGACCAGCGCCCGGCGTGCCCGTCGCACGCCGTCGAGGTGGCGATCGTTCACATAGCGCTCCAGGCTCTCCAGCGTCGACGCCTTCGTGTGGAGCAACACCTCGCCGAACTGGACCAGCTCGACGTACGAGAGCCGGGTCGCGCAATCGACGAATGTGCGGTCTGGGCCGGTCACCGGAAGCCCGGCGCGCTCATACCGAGTCAACCGACCCAGCCTCCGGTGCAGGAGGATCCCCTTGTGCTTGGTGACACTCGACGTGTTGGTCGAGAGCTCCAGTCGGGTGAACCGATGCGGTCGGCGAAACCCCCAGAGCTCCATCGCGCTGGTGTGACTCACGACAGCATCGCGGGGGAGGATGAGGAGCGCGCCACGCAACCAGACCTGGAGAGTCAGCTCAAGCGATGCCAGGATGTGGACGCCGTGAAACAGCTGTCGGAAACGGCGACCCCGCAGCGTGCGCCGGCTCAATCCCACCTCGAGAGCGGTGGCCGAGGTGAACGGACCTGAGGCCATGGCCGGCGGGATCTTGTGTGTCACCGCGCCATCGTCGGCTGGCCCAGCCGCGCAGGACGGCCCCGATGAAGGACGTGTGGACGAGCCCGCGACGGGTGTCGCCCTGTGGAGGAACGATGTGATGCGGTTTGGTCACAATGACGCGCGCGAAGCGACCAGAAGGCTTCAAATCTGGGGGGGACGGGGACCTATTTGGCGTACGAGTGCATTCCGGCGACGAACAGGTTGATGCCGACAAAGTTGAACACGAACGTCGCGAAGCCGACGAGCGCGAGGATCGCCGCGGACTTGCCCCTCCACCCGGCAGTCGCCCGAGCGTGGAGGTAGCCCGCGTAGACGACCCAGGTGATGAACGCCCAGACCTCCTTGGGGTCCCAGCCCCAATAGCGTCCCCACGCGTATTGCGCCCAGATCGGCCCGGCGATCAGCGCCGCGAACGTCCAGATCGGGAAGGCGAACGCATGCACGCGATAGGCAACCTGGTCGATCTTTGCCGACGACGGAATGCGCCACAGGAAGCCGGTGCGATCATCGGGCGCGGTGTTGCGCTCAGCGCGGGCCTTGACCAGATAGAGGACCGAGGCAGCGGCACCGACGAGGAATGCGGCACCAGCGATCATCGCGCCGAGGACGTGGATGACCAGCCAGTAGGAGTGCAGTGCCGGGACGAGCGGCCCCGGGGGCACGAACACCAACGCTGACAGGCCCAGGACCACGGTGCCGGAGCCGGTGATGATGGGGCCGACCCAGTCGATCTCCCAGACTCGCACGAGAACGATGTATGCCGTCAGGGCGACGAGCGTCGACGCGCAACCGAACTCGTACATGTTGCCCCACGGCACCCGCTCGGCCGAGAGGCCACGAGCCACGACTCCCAGCAGCAGGATGATCCACGCCAGCCCGGTGAGGGAGAAGCCGATCCCGCCGGCCAGGTCGCTGCGGTCGACCGGGCCCGCCCGGTCAGGGGCGGAATGACCGTCGGTCGAGGTGCCCGCGTCGACCAGCTCACGGTCGGGGGCGACATTGCGGGCGAACCCCCACTGGGCGACGTAGGCGACGAAGGCCAGCGCGAGGATGCCGGTGGCCGACGCGACGGCGTAGTTGGAGATCTGTTCGAACTGGGCAAGCGTCATCGATCCGCTCGCTTCCGCTCGCTCATACCTTCTCCTCTGTCTCGTCAAGGGCTCCGCGGAACCGCTCGAGGAATACGTCCAGGTCGGCCGGCAGGTCGTCACGGGGGACGCGGTCGAGCACGGCGACATCCACCACGGTACGTGAGCCGTCACGACGGGCCCGAATCCAGGTCCTGCGCGGTTTGATCGACAATGACATGACCAGCCCCAGCAGCCCGGCGACGATGCCGATCAGCGGCACCTTGACCAGCGGCGACGAGCTGATCTGGAATCGCGCGAACTGCTTGAGGTCGACGAACTGGATCGTCCCTCCGTCCGGGAGGTCGGTCACCTGCCCCTTGCTGAGGCTGATCCGGAAGCCCTTGTCCCCGTTCATGTACTGCTCCATCTTCGACTTGTCGAGGATGTAGACCGACTGCGGCGTGCCGTCGTCCAGGCCGAGGTCGCCGTGCCACACGAAGAGCCCGAGGAAGGGGTTGAGCGGCGCCGGGAAGGCAGAGAACGATGCATCGGCGCCGCCAGAGGTCACCGCGGTCGGGAGGAAGAAGCCCTGGAAGCCGAGCTGTTCGGGCTCTGCGCCGGTCACCTTCACGACACCGTTGGAGGTGTATGTCGAATCGGTTGGCAGGAAGGGGACGGCGTCGTTGAACACGACGTTGCCCTTGGCATCGGTGACCTTGATGATCGGCGCATATCCCTGGCCGACAAGATAGACCGAGGTGCTCCCGATCTGCAGCGGGTGGTTGACCGTGATGTCGAACATCCGCTCGGTCGCGCCCGGCGACGGGGCAAAGCTGCCCTTGGCCTCGAACAGCCGCGGCGCGCCCCGCTGGGGCCCGGCGGTCTGGAACTTCGCAGTGAACTGGTCGAGGTCGAGCGAGAACGGCGGAAGGCTCTCGGGGTCGAACAGCGAGCCGGAGCCGAACTCGTCGTACTGCGTGAGGACGTTGGAGAAGCCGTCACCCTCCGTGACGATCGCCGCGCCGCGATAGCCGAACAACGTGCCAACCGCGACGCCGACCAGCACCACGACGACGCTGATGTGGAACACCAGGTTGCCGGCTTCCCTGAGGAAGCCCTTCTCGGCGCTGAGCTCGGCCATGTCGGGCCCGCCGTCCGCGACGTCGATGCGCGCCCGGCCGAGGGCCTGTCGGCCGGCAGCCAGGACCTCATCGAGCGAGGCTGCGGTCTCGAAGGAGGCCGATGCCGGGAGGCGGGAGAAGTTGCGCGGCGCCTTGGGCGGCCTGGCGCGAAGGGCCCGGAGATAGACGAACGACCGCGGCACGATGCAGCCGATCAGCGACACCATCAAGAGCAGGTAGATCGCGCTGAACCACGGCGAGGTGTAGACGCTGAAGAAGCCCAACCGGTCCAACGTCGGCGCGCTGTCGGGGTGATCCAGGAAGTAGGCCTCGACCGCTCGGGCATCGACACCCCGTTGGGGGACCAGCGAGCCGGGCACCGCAGCGATCGCAAGCAGCAACAGCAGGAACAGTGCTGTACGCATCGAGGTGAGCTGGCGCCAGAACCACCGTGTGAGCTCTCGGCGGCCCAGCTCGCTGACGGCATTTACACTCATGCCGAAGCCTTCAGCTGGTGCTCGCTCATATCGGCGCCTGGAATCCGCTGACCCAGCTCTGCATCTCACCGACGAGGTGGTCCCAGAGGCCGGTCACGAGCATGATCCCGACCGCGATCAGCAGGGAACCGCCCACGATGGAGACCGCTCGCTGGTGGCGCCTGAACCACGAGAGTGCGCGCATGAAGCGACCGAAGCCCAGCGCCGCCAGCACGAACGGGATGCCGAGCCCCAGGCAGTACGTGAACGCGAGGAAGGCTCCTCGGGCGGCTGACGCGTCGTCTGCCGCAAACGACAGCCCGAGCACCGCGGCGAGAGTGGGGCCGATGCACGGCGTCCAACCGAGTCCGAAGAACACCCCGAGCACCGGCGCTATCGCCAGCCCGACGGCCGGCACCGCGTGCACCCGGGTCTCGCGCTGCAGGAACGGAACAAGGCCGATGAAGACGAGGCCCATGGCAATCACCAGGATTCCCGTGACGATCGACAGCTCGCGCTGATACTTCTCCAGCTCGAGGCCGACCGAGCCGAACAGTGCACCCCCGAGCACGAAGACCACCGTGAAACCAAGGACGAAGAGCAACGCGCCGGCGAGCAGCCGTCCGCGGCGAGCCGTCTCGAGATCCTGGGCCGCGACCCCCGAGACATACGAGAGGTAGCCCGGCAGCAGGGGCACGACACACGGGGAGAAGAACGAGACCAGCCCAGCGAGGATCGCGACGGGCGCCGCCAGGAGGAGATTGCCGGAGTAGATCGTGTCCTGGAACCAGTCCGTCACGACGTGCTCTTCTGCACATCGTCGATCAAGTTGGCCAGGGTCGACGCCGACACCTCGTCCATGATGCGCACGGCGACCCTCCCCTCGTCGTCGATGATCCACGTGGTTGGGATCGCCTGCGTCGGAAGGCTGTCGACGAACTTCAGCTCGAGGCTTCCGCCCTGGTCGTCGAAGCTCGGATAGGTGATGTCCTTCGTACGATTGAACGCCAGAGCTGTGTCCCGATCCGACCGGTTCAGGATGCCGACGAACTGCACGCCCTTGTCGGCATACTCCTCGGACACGAGCTTCAGGTCCGATGCCTCGGCCCGGCACGGCGCGCACCAAGGGCCCCACACGTTGACCACGATGGTCTTGTCGGCAAAGTCGGCGGTCGACAGTGGTTTGCCGTCGATGCCGTCGCCCTCCAGCACCGGCGCCTTCTTGCGGTCAGCCACGTCGACCTTGGTGATCGTGCCGTCGCCGCTGACAAAGCCATCGGTGTTGCGGTCCTTGCCCTCACCACCGCAGGCCGCAACCAGAGCCAGGATGCCGACCGCCGCAGCGACGCGCGCACGCGCGCCAGGCCGAGAGGTCATGCTCCGCCGGCGAACTTGTTACGGAGTGCCGCCGGGATGAGGTCGCCGGCCGGCTCGCTGTAGGTGAACCCGACGAACTGGTCGCCGTCGAAGGTCAGGCTGGTCAGGCTCGCCAGGGCACACTGCCGCTTGCGCGGGTCGTGCACATAGCTCTTCTGCTCGTATGCCCGACGCGCGATCCAGACCGGAAGCTGATGCGCCACGATCACGGCCTCGTGGCCACGAGCGGCTTCACGCGCGTCGTCGACCGCGAGCCGCATGCGGGCCGCGATCTCCTTGTAGGGCTCACCCCAGGACGGACGGAACGGATTGCGCAGCATCCACCAGTTCTGCGGACGCTTGAGCCCCCCGTCACCGACACCGAAGGTCTTGCCCTCGAACAGGTTGGCCGCCTCGATGACCCGGTCATCGGTGTGGATCGGCACCTCGAGAATCTTCGACAGCGGCTCGGCGGTCTGCTGAGCACGCTCCAGCGGCGAGGCGACGAGGTGCACGATCTCGTTCTTGGAGAGCCATTCGGCCACGGTCTCGGCCATCTTGTGACCCAGCTCGGACAGGAAGTACTCCGGGAGCCGGCCGTAGAGCACCCCGTCAGGGTTCTCGACCTCACCGTGCCGCATCAGGTGCACGATCGTACGTTCGCTCATCGGGTTCCTCAGCTTTCGGGGTGGGCCTGGGCGGCAGCACGAGCCGCGGCGGGCAGTGCCTCGGCAATTCTAGAGAGTGCCTCCGCGTCGTGCGCCGCCGAGACGAACCAGCACTCATATGCGCTCGGTGGCAGATAGACGCCGGCGTCGAGCATCGCGTGGAAGAAGGGCTTGTAACGCCATGCCTCTTGCGACTGCGCCCCAGCGAAGTCGGTCACGGGGGCGCCGCCTGTTCCCCAGAACACGCTGAACATGTTGCCGACGTTCTGCAGCGTATGGGCCACACCGGCAGCGCTGAGCGCATCAGTGACCAGACTCTGGAGCCGGGTCGAGGCCTCGTCGAGCCGGCCGTATGCCTCGGCGTCCGCGAGTCGCAGCGTCGCGAGTCCCGCGGTCGTGGCGATCGGGTTGCCCGAGAGCGTTCCGGCCTGATAGACGGGCCCGACCGGAGCGAGCTGCTGCATGACGTCGGTCCGGCCCCCGAACGCCGCCGCCGGGAAGCCGCCACCCATGACCTTGCCGAACGTCACCAGATCGGGCTGCCACCCCTCGGGGTCGCCGTCCAGGCCCCAGTGCCCGGAGCGGGTGACCCGGAATCCGGTCATGACCTCGTCACTGATGAACAACGCGCCGTTGCGTGCGCAGGTCTCCGCGAGGAATCGGTTGAAGCCGGGTTCTGGCGGGACAACGCCCATGTTGCCCGGCGCGGCCTCGGTGATCAGGCACGCGATCTCACTGCCATATGCCTCGAAGGCGGCGTCGACCGCGGCACGATCGTTGTAGGGCAGCACGATCGTGTCCGCCGTGACGTGTGCTGGGACACCGGGGGTCTCGGGCAGGCCGAGCGTCACGACGCCGGAGCCGGCCTCGGCAAGCAAGGCATCGACATGACCGTGATAGCAGCCCGCGAACTTCACGATCTTGTTGCGCCCGGTGAAACCTCGGGCCAGTCGGATCGCCGACATCGTCGCCTCGGTACCGGACGAGACCATCCGCACCGACTCGACCGACGTACGCCCGACGATCTCCTCGGCGAGCAGGACCTCGGGCTCGCTGGGGGTGCCGAACGAGGTGCCGAGCACCACGGCCTCGGCCACCGCGGCGAGCACCGTGGGGTGGGCATGGCCCAGGAGCATGGGTCCCCATGACCCGACCAGATCGACATAGCGGTTGTCATCGACGTCGGTGAGCCACGCGCCCGCGGCCGACCGCATGAAGATCGGGGTGCCACCCACAGCGCGGAAAGCACGCACGGGCGAGTTGACCCCTCCCGGCGAGACGGCACGGGCACGGTCGAACAGCTGCTCTGAGGCGGGGTGAGACGTCACGCTTCCATTGTCCTCAATCGAATTCTCGATGGGTCGGCGGCGTCGTCTGGGCGTAACCTGAGGGGTGTCGGCTTCGTTGTCGATACGTCCATTGGACTATGCGGCCGCGCCGGGCTGCTGTAACATCGGTTTACCGTATGCTGCGGTTGTCGCGGCTGCATGGGAGGGCACGTTATGGGAGTTCGCAAGCTCACACGCTGGCAGAAGGCCAGCGTCCTTGTTCCGATGGCTTTGTTGGTCGGAGCCTGGGGAGCCGCGCTCTCGAGCACTCAGCTGGCGACGGCCTCCGGTGGCAGCACCGTCTCCGACATCCCCTCCGTCCCCGCGACGGCGTTCGACGATCCGGCCAGCGTCCAGCCGACTCCGGCGGGCATCGACGAGAAGGCCGGCCTCAACGGCACCGTGTCGACCCTGTCCACCAACGGCATCCCGGCCGCCGCTTTGTACGCCTACCGTCGGGCCGAGACCCTGCTGGGCAAGGCCGACAAGTCCTGCAACCTCCCGTGGAACCTCGTCGCTGCGATCGGCCGCGTCGAGTCCAATCACGGCCGCACCGGCGGCAATGCCCTCAACGCCGACGGGGTCGCGAAGCCGGGCATCTACGGCGTCCCCCTCGACGGCAATGACGGCCGCGCCAAGATCTCCGACACCGACAGCGGAGCGCTCGACAAGGACCCGGTACTCGACCGTGCAGTCGGACCCATGCAGTTCATCCCGGGCACCTGGAAGAGCGTCGGCGTCGACTCCGACAACGACGACAAGAAGAACCCGCAGGACATCGACGACGCCGCCACATCGGCCGGCATCTATCTGTGCGCCGGTTCGGGCGACCTGTCCTCACGCTCGGGTGCGGCCTCAGCGGTCAAGCGCTACAACCACTCCGACTCCTACGTCGATCTGGTGCTCTCGATCTCCAGCAAGTACGCCCAGGGTGACTTCACCCAGTCACCCAACGGCTACTCCACGGCCTCGGTCCTGACCTCCTCGTCCTACGATCAGACGCTGACCCCGGGTCAGCGCGAGAACGCCAGGCAGGCCGAGAAGAAGGCCAGCCAGCCCAAGCCAAGCAAGGGCGGCGGCAGCACAGGTGGAGGCACCACGGGCGGCGGCACAGGTGGTGGCACCGGCGGCGGCACTGATGGTGGCACCGGCGGCGGCACTGGTGGAGGCACCACCGGCGGCGGCACCGATCTGGTCGGCGGCATTGTCGACGACGTCACCGGCGGCGGCACGGGAGGCAGCACCGGCGGCGGCTCGTCCACTCTCACGTGGGCCGAGGCAAAGGCCAAGTGCATCGCCGACGGCGTCTCAGTGCTCGACGTGCTCCGACTGACCAACTGCATCACCTCGCTGCTCAGCTGACAGACGCACGAGAATGGGCCGCTCCTGATGGGAGCGGCCCTTTCTCGTTGCGTGCCCTTGCCTACGTCCTGGTCAGCGGGTCAGACGGGTCGCGAGCTCGGCTGCCCAGTAGGTCAGCACGATGTCCGCGCCGGCCCGACGGATCGACAGCATGATCTCATCGATCGTGCGCTCGCGATCGAGCCAACCATTGGCGGCGGCGGCCTCGACCATCGCGAGCTCGCCGGAGATGTTGTAGGCCGCAACCGGCACGTCGACCGTCGCGCGAACCTTGGCAATCAGGTCGAGGTAGGACAGCGCAGGCTTGACCATCACGATGTCTGCCCCCTCCTCGATGTCGAGGAGCACCTCACGGATCGCCTCACGGGCATTGGCCGGATCCTGCTGGTACGTCTTGCGGTCGCCCTGGAGTGACGAACCGACGGCCTCGCGGAAGGGGCCGTAGAAGGCAGAAGAATACTTCGCTGAGTACGCCATGATGGCGACCGTTGGCCACCCGGCGAGGTCGAGAGCCGAACGTACAGCCGCTACCTGACCATCCATCATCCCGCTGGGCCCGACGATGTGTGCCCCAGACGCCGCCTGCACGACGCCCATCTGCGCATAGATCTCGAGCGTCGCGTCATTGTCGACCCGGCCTTGCGCATCGAGCACACCGCAGTGGCCGTGGTCGGTGAACTCATCGAGGCACAGGTCGGACATCACGAGCAGGTCGTCGCCGACCTCGGCCCGGGCGTCGGCGAGGGCAACATTGAGGATGCCGTCGGGGTCGAGCGCACCCGACCCTGGGCATCCTTGCGCTCCGGCACGCCGAACAGCATCACCCCACCGAGACCCAGAGCCGCCGCCTCCGCGTACGCCTTGCGGGCCGTGTCACGGGTGTGCTGCACCACGCCGGGCATGCTCGTGATCGGCCGCGGCTCGCTGAGTCCCTCGGCGATGAACATCGGCAGGACCAGCTGTGAGGGCTGGACGTGGGTCTCCGCGACCAACCGCCTCATCGCCGGCGACTGGCGCAGGCGACGAGGACGGTCGGCGGGAAAGCTCATGTGTTCCTCGACCTAAGCCTTGCGGCGCGTCGACGGACGCTTCTGCGAGGGCTTGGTCACCGGCTCGCCGGCGTCGAGAAACGCCAGCCGGCGGACGGCGCCGAACTCGGCGAGCGCCTCGGCCAGCACCTCGACCGACGGGGACTCGGCGAGGACGTCGACCCGCAGGCCGTGCTCCTCGGCGGTCTTGGCGGTCGCCGGGCCGATGCACGCGATGATCGTCGACGTGTGCGGCTTGCCGGCGATCCCCACGAGGTTGCGGACCGTGGACGAGGAGGTGAACATGACCGCATCGAACTTGCCGGTCTTGATCGCCTCGCGTGTCGGCGCCGGCGGCGGGGCGGCCCGGACGGTGCGGTAGGCCGTGACGTCGTCGACCTCCCAACCCAGGTCGACGAGACCGGCCACCAGGGTCTCGGTCGCGATGTCGGCGCGAGGAAGGAAGACCCGGTTGATCGGGTCGAGCAGGTCGTCGTAAGGCGGCCAGTCCTCGAGGAGACCGCGGGCCGACTGCTCGCCGCTCGGGACGAGATCGGCACGGATGCCCCACGTTGCGATGGCCTCGGCGGTCTTGTCGCCGACGGCCGCGATCTTGAGGCCCGAGAAGGCGCGGGCGTCGAGCCCATACTCCTCGAACTTCTCGCGAACGGCCTTGACCGCGTTGACACTGGTGAACGCGATCCACTCGTAGCGGCCCTCAACGAGGCCGCGGACGGCCTTGTCCATCTGCTGCGGGTTGCGCGGCGGCTCGACCGAGATCGTCGGGACCTCTTCGGACAGCGCGCCGAAGCCGCGGAGACGGGCTGCGAGCCCGGCGGACTGCTCCTTGGTGCGCGGCACCAGGATGCGCCAGCCATACAGCGGCTTGGTCTCGAACCACGACAGCGCCTCGCGCATCGTGACGACCTGCCCCACGACCGTGATGGCCGGGGCGGTCATGCCGGCGGCCTTGGCGTCCACCGCGATGTCTGCCAGTGTCGAGACGACCGTGGTCTGCTCGGTCGTCGTGCCGACCCGGGTCATGGCGACGGGAGTCTCGGCGGGTCGGCCGGCCGCGACGAGGCCGCTGGCCACCTCGCCGATCCGGGCAACCGCGGACAGCAGGACGAGCGTGTCATGTGTCGCGTGCTCGGACCAGTTGATCGACGCGTCGCCGACGCTGACCACGGAATACTCACGGTGGGTCCGGTTGGTCAGTGGCACACCCGCATAGGCGGGCACGGCCGAGACCGACGAGATGCCTGGCACGATCTCGAAGCCGATGCCGGCCTTGCTGCAGGCGACGGCTTCCTCGGGTCCGGTTGCGTAGGTGAACGGGTCGCCCGCAATCAGGCGGACGACGTGCGAGCCGGTCTTGGCGTGCTTGACGACGAGTCGGCCACGAGCGGCGTGGGTCAGTGGCACGCCGTCCTCGCCGACTCCGCCGTCGATGATCTCGGCGCCGTTGGTGACCAGAGCCGCCTGGTCAGGCAGCTCCGTGATGACGATGTCGGCTTGGGCGAGCAGCTCGGCCGCGCGCACCGTCAACAGGCTGGCATCGCCTGGCCCGGCACCGACGAAGCTCACATGGCCGCGGACGGCCTTGCGGGGGTTCGGTCGAGCCGCGGACGGTGCTTCTCGCATCGCAGTGGTGATGGTCACGGTGGTCCTTTTCTCGGTCTGCCTGGGGGTTAGGAGACGACAGCCACAAGGGTGTCTGCGCCTTCGGCGAGCATCTCGGCAGCGAGACGCTCCCCGACCGCGGCGGCTTCAGATGGCAAGCCGGTCGCGGACAGTCGGATGGTGTGCGAGCCGGAAACGCTCCCGACCACGGCACGGAGCCAGAGCTCATCGCCGTCGTCGCCCCAGGCGACTTCGGCAAGAGCGCCAACAGGTGCGCTGCAGCCTGCCTCGAGGGTGGCGAGGAGGCTGCGCTCGGCGGTGACGGCAGCACGGGTGTCGCTGTCGTCCAGCCCGCTGAGCAGGTGGATCGTCGCGTCATCATCGGCGCGACATTCGCAGGCAAGCGCTCCCTGCCCGGGGGCGGGGAGCATCTGCAGTGGATCGATCACTTCGGTGGCCTCGCCAGCGCGGCCGAGACGGAGCAGCCCGGCACGGGCGAGGAGCACCCCGTCGTAGTCACCGGAGGCAACCTTGGCGATGCGGGTGTCCACGTTGCCGCGGATCGGCACGACCTCGACGCCCAGGCCGAGTGCGTTGAGCTGCGCCGCACGCCGCGGTGAACCGGTTCCGACGCGGGCACCCTGCGGCAGCTCGCCGAGGGTCAGTCCGTCACGCGCCACCAGGGCATCGCGGGCGTCTTCGCGCGCGGGGACTGCGGCCAGCACGAGGCGCGGGTCAGGGGTCGTCGGCAGGTCCTTCAGCGAGTGCACGGCGAGGTCGACGTCCCCACGCACGAGCGCTTCGCGCAACGAGGCCACAAACACACCCTGGCCGCCGAGCTCGACAAGCGGCTGCGAGCTCCGGTCGCCCTCGGTGGAGATCGTGACGAGCTCCACCTCGACGCCGGTCTCACGGAGGCGATCGGCGATCAGGCCGGACTGGGTCAGCGCGAGAGCAGATCCACGGGTGCCGAGACGAACTGTGGTGCGAACGGGGAACGTCATGACGACTCCCCCTTGACCCGGGTCACAGCATCGACAGCGGACTGGTCGAGGGCGAAGAGGTCGGCAAGCGCATCGGCATAGGTCAACCCGGCCGGCCCGTCGATGAGCTGCTGGACACGGACGGTCGGAGCATGGATCAGCTTCTCCGCGACGCGGTGCAGGGCCTTGCGGACGTCGGCCATCTCATCCGCGGTGAGATTGGGCAGCCGGGCGGCAAGCCGCGCCTGCTCAGCGGCCACGACATCTGTCGCCATCGTGCGCAGCGCCACGACGGTGGGTGTGATGTGGGAGGCGGCCTTGGCCGCCAGGAACGTACGGACCTCGTCCTCGACGATCGCCCGCACCTGAGCGACATCGGCGGCAAGCTCGGTGTTCTCGCCCAGCCGGGCGAGCACCACGAGGTCGATCAGGTCGACGCCGCCGAGATCCCGGACTCCCGGATCGATGTCACGGGGCAGGGCCAGGTCGATCAACGCCATGCGCCGCCCACCGCTGGCAGCGGCGATCCGCTCGCGGTCGAACACCACGCCGGTCGCACCGGTGCAGCTGACCAGGACGTCCGTCGCAGACAGCTCGACATCCATGGCCTCCCAGCGGACCGCGCTGACGCCGAACGTGGCGACCAAGGCATAGGCACGCTGGAACGTGCGATTGGCGACCATGATCCGGTGCGGCGGGACGCCGCGGCCGATCAGGGTGCGGACCGCGAGGCTCGCCATGGTGCCGGCACCAGCGACGAGGAAGCGGGTGTCCTCGGCATCGACGACCGGGCCGGCCGCGTCGAGGCCCGCCGTGACGATCGATGGCGCAAGCCGGTCGATGCCGGTCTCGGCGTGACCGCGCTTGCCGATGCGCAGGGCCTGTTGGAACAGCGCGTTGAGCGCCGACCCCACAGTCGACTCAGCCTGCGCACTGTGCAGCGCATCGCGCACCTGCCCCAGGATCTGGCTCTCACCGAGGATCATCGAGTCCATGCCGGCGGCGACACCGAACAGATGGGCCACGGCGGCCTCGTCGAAGTGGACGTAGACGTGACGGACGAAGTCGTCGCGGTCCAGCCCCGAGTGCTCGGCGAGCAGGCGCGAGACCTCTTCGACGGCGCCGTGGAAACGCTCGGCCTCGACATAGATCTCAACGCGGTTGCACGTCGAGATGACGACCGACTCGGTGACGAACGGGGTCTCGAGCACCAGGTGGGAGAGTTTGACGGCTGCATCGGTGTCCAGAGACGCCTGCTCGAGGACATGGATCGGCGCGGACCGGTGGGACATGCCCACCACCAAGACGCTCATGCCGCCACCTCCGACAAAAGCCCACGATACGAAGGCGTCGGCATGATCCCTGCCCTCAAGATTCGCTCGCTCACGGCCGCCACCTCCGACAAAAGCCCACGATACGAAGGCGTCGGGATTCGCTCGCTCATGCCGCCCCTCCCGCTTTGTCCGAGCCGGCCTTGCGCTGCTCGTGATAGGCGAGGATCTGCAGCTCGATCGACAGGTCGACCTTGCGTACGTCGACGCCGTCGGGCACCTGCACGAGGGCGGGGGCGAAGTTGAGGATGCTCGTGATGCCTGCGGCGACGAGCCGGTCCGCGACTTCCTGGGCGGCGGTGCCCGGAGTCGCAATGACCCCGATCGAGATGGCCCGGTCCTCGACGATCGTGATCAGGTCGTCGAGCGAGGAGACCGTGATGCCCGAGACGATCGTGCCGACCCGGTCGGGGTCGGCGTCGACGAGCGCGGCGACCCGGATGCCACGCGTGCTGAATCCCTGGTAGGCCGAGAGAGCCGAGCCGAGGTTGCCGACGCCGACGATGACGACATCCCAGTCCTGGGTCTGTCCGATCTCGCGAGCGATCTGGTAGCGGAGATATTCGACGTCGTAGCCGACGCCCCGGGTGCCGTAGGAACCCAAGTAGGACAGATCCTTGCGGAGCTTGGCCGGATTGACCCCCGCCTGCTCGGCGAGATCATTGGAGGAGCATGTCGCGACGCCCTGCTCAGTCAGCCCGTTGAGAGCGCGCAGGTAGATCGGCAGGCGGGCAACCGTGGCATCGGGAATGCCACGGGCGCTGCCGTCCGCGAGGGGGCTGCGAAGTATGGTCACGGTGCTCCTGCACTGCACGGCCGGGGATTATCCCTGTCGGGACTGGCGCACGGTGCGTCCCCAGTTTAAGAGTTTGTGAACGCGTTAACAAAATCGTGAGGGCGAACGAGCGCAGCAAGAGAGCGCCGAACGGGGTTGAGCCGTGCGCGCCGCAGGCGCCAGCCGGTCGAAACCCCGCGAGACACGTGACCTACTTCACTACCGCGAGCAGGGCGCCTCCCACGCGCATCTCACCCTCGCGAGCGCGCCAGTGCCCTCTTCAGACGGACGGGATCGACCCGCCAGAAGTCGTGCTGGGACCCGTCGACGAACGTCACCGGCACCTGCTCGGTGAATCGCGAGGTGAGGTCCTCATCCGTCGTGATGTCGACCCGGGCCCAGGTGTCTCCGGTCTCGGCGCAGATCTCGGCGACCGAGTCCTCGGCGGTCTCGCAGAGGTGGCAGCCCGGCCGCGAGTAGACCACCACCCGCGCGTCGTCGGCGTGCGCGATCGTCACGGAGCGTCCAGTCCGAGCGTCTCGCTGCGAGCCAGCGCCCGGAGGCGACCCTTGGCGACCTTGCCGGTTGCCGAGTGCGGGAGGCCCTGCACGATCACGATCCGGCGCGGCTGCTTGAATCGGGCCAGACGCGTCCGACAGTGCGCCTCGACTGCTTCGCGAACTGTGGTCTCATCGGCCTTGGGGTCCTCCGGAACAACGAAGGCCACGACCGCCTCACCGCTCTCCTCGTCGGGCAGCCCCACGACCGCGACCTGGACGACGCCTGGCACCTCGGCGATGATGTCCTCGACCTCGAACGGGTAGACGTTGAAGCCCGAGACAATGACGAGCTCACGCAGACGGTCGACAAGTGTCAGGTCGCCATCGCGATCCAGGAATCCGATGTCACCCGTGGGATACCAACCGTCCTCGCGCGGGCCGTCGACCCCCTCGGGCCAGTAGCCGGAGAAGAGGTTGTCGCCCTTGACCCAGATCTCGGCCGGGTCCCCGGCTCGGGAGTCCTCACCGTTGGCCTCGACGATCCGCACGTCGATTCCCGGGAGCGTACGTCCGACCGATCCCGGCTTGGGAGACGTGTCGGCTGCTCGCGCCGAGCCGAGGGTCGTCGCAATGACCGGGGCGGTCTCGGTGAGACCGTAGCCCTGCTCGATGTGCTTGCCCGAGGACGCGAGAAAGGTCTCTGCCAGGTCCGGATCAAGGGCTGAGGCACCAGACAGGATCAGCGTGACACCCGCGAGCTTTTCGCGCAGGTCGTCCCGCCCGGCCCAGGCAGCCACGACCGGCGGGGCCAAGGGAATGTTGGTGACGCCCTCGGCGACGATCTGGTCGAGCAACCCGCCGGGGTCGAATCCGTCGACGAGGAGGACCCGCGCGCCCTGGCGTACGGCCTGACCCAGCACACAGTTGAGGCCATAGATGTGGAACATCGGCAGCAGACCGAGACAGACGTCATCGGAGGTCATTGCCGGCGGGTCCAGCCGGGCAATCTGCTCGATGTTGGCGATCAGTGCCCGGTGAGTCAGCATGGCACCGCGTGGCTTGCCGCTCGTGCCCGAGGTGTAGAGAATGACGGCCAGCGCCTCCGCGTCGGCCGGAGCCGCCGGGTCTGTGCCACCGGCACCGGCGAGGAACGCCTCGAACGCGGTCTCGCCCTCCTGGGGTGTTGTGCCGTCGACGATCACACTGATCTGGTGATCGTCGGTCACGGCTTCACGCACCTGTGTGGCCCCGGACTCATCGCACAGCACGAGGCGGGCCCGTGAGTCGCTGAGCATGCGGCCGATCTCCCGGGTCGTCGACCGCGGGTTGATCGGGACGGCGACCATGCCGCCGCGCAGGACCCCGAAATACGCGATCGGCAGGTCCACCCGGTTGGCCATCACCACGGCGACCCGGTGTCCGGCGACGAGTCCGCGCGCTGACAGGCCCCGGGCGACTGCATCCGCCGCGTCGTCGAGCTCGCGCCAGGTGACCTCGCGGCGTTCATGGCGATGCTCGACCAGCGCGACCCCTTCCGGGTCGCTCGACGCAGCGTCACGGAGGTAGTCGCTGACATTGACTGTCACGCCCCGAGTCAACCACAGGTCGTGCGACCCGGAGGGCGTTAGTCTCGGTTGCATGCCACGGGACGCGCGACCCGATCAGCCGAGAAATCTGCAGTCACGATCGGTCCTCTCAGGCCAGGCCTCCGCCTCGGCCTCGGAGATGGAGAGCGCGCTGTCGACCCAGCCCGACCTCACCGGGGCTGCGTTCTTCGATGTCGACAACACGATCATGCAGGGCGCCTCGATCTTTCACCTCGCCCGCGGACTGCACCGCCGCGAATTCTTCACGACCAAGGACATCCTCAAGGCGACCTGGCAACAGTTCTACTTCCGCGTCGCCGGCGTCGAGGATCCCGAGCACATCGCCAAGGCGCGCTCGTCGGCACTTGCCTTCATCGCCGGTCACAAGGTCACCGAGCTCGAGGAGATCGGTGAGGAGATCTTCGACGAGAACATGGCGCACAAGATCTGGCCCGGCACGCGCGCGATCGCGCAGTGGCACCTCGATCGCGGGCAGCGGGTGTGGCTCGTCACCGCCGCTCCGGTCGAGATCGCGACCGTGATCGCGCGGCGCCTGGGTCTGACCGGCGCTCTGGGGACGGTGTCCCAGCATGTCGACGGCGTCTACACCGGTGAGCTGGTCGGCGACATGCTGCACGGAGAGGGCAAGGCGACGGCCATCCGGGACATCGCCGAGCGCGAGGGGCTCGTCCTCGACGAGTGCTTTGCATACTCCGACTCCAGCAACGATCTCCCGATGCTGTCGCTCGTCGGCCACCCGTGCGCGGTCAACCCGGATTCTGCCCTGCGTTCACACGCCAGGGCCAATGGCTGGCGGATCCGCGACTACCGCACCGGTCGCAAGGTGGCCCTGTTCGGCGGCAAGGGCGCCATCGCTGCGGTTGCAGCGGGTGGGACGTGGCGTGTGCTGCGTCACGCAAAAAAACTAAGGCACTGACACTTTGCCGCTCCCGGGTTAGAATTCCGGTGATCAGGGAGGGCCTGGTGAGAAGCACCACAAGTGCGCTGCGCGTCGCGTTGTCGCTTGCCCTCTCGACCCTCGATGACCGCTCTCTCCTCATTGCATTGTCGGTCGCGGACTCACCGGCCTATGCCCCCGCCAACGGCTCCCCCAGCCCGCGGGACGAGCACGACCCCGAAGCCACCCGCCTCCGAGCCCTCGTCGACCTTGCCAAGGAAGGCGACGCCGAGGCGTTCGGTCAGCTCTACGACCACTACGTGTCGGGCGTCTTCCGATTCGTCTACTACCGCGTCGGTTCCCAGCAGCTGGCCGAAGACCTGACGAGTGAGACGTTCGTGCGAGGGCTGCGCGCGATCCAGCGGTTCAACTGGCAGGGCAAGGACTTCGGGGCGTGGCTCACCACGATCGCCCGCAATCTCGTCGCGGACCACTTCAAGTCGAGCCGCTCTCGGCTCGAGATCGTCACGGAGACCATCCCCGAGGGCAAGGTCACGGCCTGCAGCCCCGAGCAGGAGGTCCTTGCGCTCATCTCCAACGAGATGCTCTTCGAGGCCGTCAACTCACTTCCCAAGGAGCAACGCGACTGCATCCTGATGCGCTTCATCCAGGGCATGTCGATCGCCCAGACCGCAGCGGCCCTGGGGCGCAGCGAAGGGGCCATCAAACAGCTCCAGCTACGGGCCGTCCGTAGCCTTGCCAAGACGATGCCGGAGGACGCGCGATGATTGTTCACCGGACAAACCATGTCCTGTCATTTGACCGTAACCTCGGATGCCCGGAAATCGTTGAACACCCCAGAACATCCACAGCAGTGAGGAGCGCGTCATGATCGGCCGTCGCTCCCACGACGACGCCCAGTCCTTCGAAGAGGCTTGGAGCGGCCGCACACCCCGCGATGAGCACATCGCGGAGCTCGTGAGATTCGTCGAGGGCATCTGCGAGGCCGCAGCGGTCGAGCCGTCGATGCAGTTCCGGGACTCGCTCCGCACACAGCTCATGAGCGAGGCCGCGACCACGCTCGTCCCGATCAAGGCTCCCTCTCGCACGGTGATGACTCCGGCCCGCGAGACCCGCCCGTTGCGCCGCCGCGTCGCCGGTCTCACGTCTGCGGTTGTCGCCTCCGCCGGAGTCATCGGACTGGTCTCCTCCAGCGCCTCGGCCGTCCCTGGCGAGATGCTCTATCCGGTCAAACGCGGCGTCGAGTCCGTGGAGCTCGCACTGCACCGCGATGACGCTTCACGCGGCTCCCTCCAGCTGGCCCAGGCATCCGAACGCCTGGCCGAGGCCAGCAAGCTGAGCGCCGACAACGGCTCAGAGCAGCTCATCTCGCAGACGCTTGATGACTTCGCCTCACGAGCCGAGTCCGGCTCGACCTCGCTGTTCGGCCACTACACCGACAGCGGCGAGCAGACGTCGATCAGCGAGGTCAACGACTTTGCGGTCGCGTCCGCTGCCGACCTCTCGGCACTCTCAGCACAGCTGCCGCCTGGCGCGGACGAATCCTTCGACGCCGCCACAGCCACCATCAGCGATCTCGCCATCCAAGCATCGTCGCTGTGTGCGTCCTGTGTGAGCGGTGACGTGCAGCAGCTCGTCAGCACTGCCACCGGCCTCTCCGAGGCAACCCCGGCAACCGGTGGCCCGGTGACCGATGCCGACAAGCCTGCGGACGACCCCAACCCCAACAGCCCAAGGTCGTCATCATCGGAGCCGGCGGCTCCGGCCCCGGCCCCGAGGCCGATCGTCGTCCTCTCGTCGACACCGACCGCTGACGCACCTGCGCTGGCCGATGTCACAGACCCGGTCGTGGGTGGACTGCTCGGCGATGCGAATCAGGAGGGCCTCGTGCCCGGCCTGCTCAACGGGCTGCTCGGCGGCACCACGAAGTAGTTCCGCCAGCTCTTCTGCGGCACGATTCGGCAGCGCGAATCGGTCTCAGAAGAACGCGTTGCCTCGATCGACCAGCAGGCTGTAGAGCGTCTGCTGGATCGTCTCGCGGACCTGGTCCGTCACGTTGAACAGCAGCATGGGGTCATCTGCCGCCTCCGGGTCATAGGCATCGGTGCGGATCGGCTCGCCGAACTCGATGATCCACTTGCTGGGCAGCGGGATCATGCCCAGCGGGCCGAGCAGCGGGAAGAACGGTGTGATCGGCAGGTAAGGCAGCCCGAGCAGTCGCGCCACGGAGGGGACGTTGCCCACCAAGGGATAGATCTCCTCGGCCCCGACGATCGAGACCGGCACGATCGGCACCTGCGCACGCATCGCGGACGACACGAACCCACCACGGCCGAAGCGCTGGAGCTTGTAGCGCTCGGCAAACGGCTTGCCGATGCCCTTGAAGCCTTCCGGCCACACTCCGGCGAGCTCGCCGGTCGTGAGCAGTCGCTCGGCATCATCGGTGCAGGCGAGGGTCGCGCCGATCTTGCGGGCGATCTGACCAACGAATGGCAGCGAGAACACCAGATCGGCGCCGAGAGGGCGAAGGTTGCGTCCGGCATACTTCTTGACCGCGTAGCCAGTGATGATGCCGTCGATCGGCACCGTGCCGGAGTGGTTGGCGACAAGCAGGGCCCCGCCCTCGGCGGGGATGTTCTCAATGCCTCGGACCTCGAGCCGGAACCACTTCTCGGCGAGTGGCTCGACCGCAGCGATGAGGACCTCGGTGATCTGGGGGTCGAAACCGAACTCATCGACCGCATAGTCTCCGCTCATGCGCTTGCGGACGGTGGCGAGCAGCGTGGCGACGCGCGCTTCCCAGTCGCTGCCGAGCACGCGCTGGGCGGCTTGGATCACCGCGACCATGATCTCGTCGATCGGGATGCCGGCCGACAACGGAGCGGCCCCGGCCGTGCGTGTCCGACGCGCGGCCTCTTCAGCGGCAGCTGCCGCAGCCGCGGCCGCGTCTTCGTCGGTGACGGCGCGCAGGCGGGGCTTGCCCTCGCGTGGCGCGGCGGCAGGTCCCGTGCGCTCGGCGCGCCGCGGGGTCTTGACCGGGGGGGCCTTCTTGGCGGCCGTCCGCTTGGCGGGCGCGGCCTTCTTTGATGTCGGCTTGGTGTCCGGCTCGATCGCCGCCTTGGTCTTGGTGACCGGCTTCTTGACCGTCACTCCACCCGCCAAGGACCGCGCAGCGGCCGAGGGCGATGTCTGACCGTTGCCTCGGCCGGCCTTGCCACTCGACCCGATGGTCTTGCGCTCGTCGGTCATGATCGTCCCCCCACAGCCGACATGATGCCCGGCCTGATCGACTTGCGAAACTCTTCGAAGGTGTCTTCTGACGTGGTGGACAGGTCATAGCCGAAGATGTCGCGCAGTGCGGAGGTGTCCACGACACGGCCGTAGGTCAGCAGTCGGTGCAGGTCCGGCGGGATGTCCGAGCCGGCGGCACGGAGCACGCGACGTGCGGCGGTGGCGAAACCGATGGGCGGCAGCGGGATGACCGGGCGCCCGAGGCGGCGCGCGGCCTGGCTCAGCAGGACGACGCCGTCACCGGCAATGTTGAACGTGCCGGGACGATCGTGCAGGATCGCCTGCTGAAGGACCTGGAATGCATCGTGAAGATCCGTGAACTGCAATCGCGGGTCGAAGCCCATCACCGCCGGTAGGACCGGACTGGAGAAGTAGGTGGCCAGCGGCGACTCGATCACCGGGTCGAGGATCTGCGCCGACCGCAGCGTCGTGATGATGACCTCCGGCCGACGACGGGCGAACCCCCGGACGTACGACTCGACCTCGACGATGTCCTTGGGAAATCCGCTGCGTACGCCGTCGCGGGCCAGCAACGACTCGGTGAACATCGCGGGGTCGCGCGGCGAGGTGCCGTAGACCGCGGCGGACGAACCGAGGATGAACTTGCTGACCGTCGACGAGCGTTGGCAGGCGGCCAAGAGCTGCATCGTGCCGATGACGTTGAGCTCCTTGACCCCGCCCGAGCGCCCTCGCTTCGGAGGGTTCACGTCGAGGTGGACAACGGTGTCGACATCCTCAACGGCAATGACCTTGCCCACGACCGGTGTGCGGATGTCGGCGCGGACGAACTTCACGCCACCGAGGTCACCTGGCGGCAGCATCGTGTCGATGCCGACGACCTTGCTGATGCCGCCGTCCACGCCAAGGTCCGCGAGACGGCGCGCGACGTACGCCGCCAACGATCCCGCGACACCCGTGACCAGGACGGACCGGCTCATCGGCTACTTGCCCAGACGACGACGCTGCACTCGGGTGCGCTTGAGCATCTTGCGGTGCTTCTTCTTGGACATCCGCTTGCGACGCTTCTTGATGACTGAACCCACGGGTCACTACTCAATTCTTGTTGTCCACACGATCATGGCTGTATGTGCTGAGATTGGTGGCCATTGCGAGCAACCGGGCCATCGCTCGGCGCGGCCCGGATCCTCTGTTCTGGCTGCGAACAGCCTACACGTCGGCTCGGGACGGGATCGTCGCCGACCGTCGACGTGACACATGCGGAATGCAGAGAGCGCCGAGCGGCGCTCAGCCGGCCTCGAAGTAGGACTTGCCCAGGAACTCCACGACGGCGTGCTCGGGCACACGGAAGGATCGGCCCACACGGACGGCCTCGAGCTCGCCGGAGTGCACGAGTCGGTAGACCGTCATCTTCGACACCCGCATTTGACCTGCCACTTCGGCGACGGTCAAGAACGTCGGTCCGGATGCCATGACACCACCTGCTTCTCCTGAGGGGCACGCGCGCTCTCCGGCTTCCCCACCGGAGAAACAGCGCGCGTGCCTTGGTTGAGACTAGTGCCTCGTGAGGCCTCCGGGACAGTAGTTGCCGAAAATCACTCCGGTCGGAGCGCGGTGGGTGAATTCAGACCTCACGGCTGCGGATCGAGTCCGTTGAGCGGGAACGTGGCGATGCGGGTGGCCTGGATCGAGCGATCGAGCCAGCTCGCCGGGTCGTAGCCCTGCTCCCACGCGCGAAAACCGACGGCCCGGCCGTCGGTCATCCGCTGCGGTCCAGGCATGCCTCGAAGCTGCGCGACTCGCGCTCGCCACTTCTCGGGGGTGAGCGCGGCGGGGTCCAGCGGCGCTCCGGACACGATCGCGAGCAGGTGCGCCCACGCTCTGGGCACGACGTCCATGACGGCATATCCGCCGCCGCCGGTGGCGACCCACTTGCCGGCGCACACCTCCTCGGCGAGATCGCGGAGCGCGAGATAGGACGCCCGCTGACCATCGATGCTGAGCATCAGGTTGGTGAGCGGATCGTCCATGTGGGAATCGCAGCCGTGCTGGGTGACGAGCACGTCGGGGTTGAACTCGCGGATGAGGGGCGGGACGACGGCGTGGAACGCGCGGAGCCAGCCAGCGTCGGACGTACCCGGCGGGAGCGGCATGTTGACCGCCGAGCCCTCGGCCCCCTCGCCGCCGACCTCGGTGGAGAAGCCCGTCCCGGGAAACAACGACTGTGGTCCCTCGTGGATCGAGATCGTGAGAACTCGGGGATCGTTCCAGAACATCTGCTGAACGCCGTCGCCGTGATGCGCGTCGACGTCGACGTAGGCCACCCGCTGCGCACCGTTGTCCAGGAGCCAACGGATCGCGAGGGCGACATCGTTGTAGATGCAGAAGCCGCTCGCGTTGCCCGGCATCGCGTGGTGCAGGCCTCCGCTGATGTTGATGGCCCGCGGGGCCTCACCGGTCCAGACCCGGCGAGCCGCCTCGACGCTGGCCCCCGCGATCAGCGCGCTCGCCTCGTGCATGTGGGCGAACACCGGGTTGTCCTCGGTGCCGAGGCCGATCGACGGGTCGGAATAGGTCGGATGATCGCTGAGCTTGTGGACACGCTCGATGTAGGACGCCGAATGGATGAGGTTGAGGTCGTCGTCCGTCGCCGGCATCGCCCCCACGACGTCGAGACCCTCGACGATGCCAAGCTCCCGGGCGAGATCCATCGTGAGATCGATGCGGACCGGCGCCATCGGATGGGCCTGACCGAAGTTGTACTCGATCAGGTGCTCGTCGAAGACGACGCACGCGCGCTCGCTCATGCCGCTGAGCCTATGCCGAGCCCGAGAGCTCAGCGGATCTGGCTGCCGCCGCAGCGACACCGGCGACGATCCCTTCCTTCACGCCACGCTCGTCGAACGTCACGATCGCGGCATGGGTCGTGCCGTTGGGCGACGTCACCCTGCGGCGCAGCTCCTCGGCCGTGTCGTCGGACTCGGCCAACAGCTTGGCGGAGCCCAGGAGCGTCTGGGTCGCGAGGGTTCGGGCGGTCGCCTCGTCAAGACCCGCCTCGACGCCACCGGCGATCATCGCTTCGGCGAGATAGAACACGTAGGCCGGGCCGGAGCCCGAGACCGCAGTCACCCCGTCCTGCTGCGCCTCGTCGACCACGACGACCTTGCCGCCGGTCTCGAGCAGGGAGACCACGCAGGCCAGCTGTGCGTCACTGACGTCAGGTCCCGGCGAGATGCCGAACATCCCCTCACCGACGAGCGCCGGGGTGTTGGGCATCGCCCGGATGACAGCCACGCCCTCGGGCAGGGCGGCAGTCATGGTGTCGATCCGGATGCCGGCGGCGAGCGAGACGACGGTTGCCCCCGGGCGTACGGACGCGACGATCTCCTCGAGCAGCGCCGGCACATCCTGGGGCTTGACGACGAGGAGGATCACCTCGGCATCGCTGGCCGCGTGGGCGTTGCTCGTGACCTCGACGCCGTACGTCTCACGGAGCTCGGCGGCCCGGTCCTCGCGCTTCTCGGAAATGATGAGGTCCGATGCTGGGTGGCCACCGTCGATGATCGCCGAGAGCAAGGTCTCACCCATCACGCCGGCCCCGAGGATCGCGATCCGTTGAGTCATACCGCTGAGTCTAGAGTCGGGGCGTGCGCCTTCGCCCCGACCCGTTCATCGTCGCGCTGCTGGCCGCGGCCGTCGTGGCCTCGTTCTTCCCGGCGACCGGCGAAGGGCTCGACCTGCTCAAGAGCGTCTCGCTGCTGGCCATCGGTCTGTTGTTCTTCCTCTACGGTGCGCGGCTCTGCACGGCCGAGACCCTTGCTGGGCTCAAGCACTGGCGGCTGCATGCGGCGATCCTGTCGACGACGTTCATCGTGTTTCCGTTGCTGGGTCTGGGCGCCCAGTTGCTCGAGCCCTCCGTCCTGACGGCCGGCCTCGCCGGTGGAGTGTTGCTGCTCTGTCTCGTGCCGTCGACGGTCCAGTCCTGCGTTGTCTACACGCGCATCGCCGGCGGCAATGTCGCCGGTGCGGTGGTCAGCGCATCGATCTCCAACCTGGTGGGCGTGTTCCTCACCCCGGCTCTGGTCGCCCTGCTGATGACGTCCGACGCCACGGTCGATGCCGGTGCGGTGATCCGCATCGTGCTCCAGCTGTTCGTGCCCTTCGTGCTCGGCCAGCTCCTGCGGCCGGCCATCGGGAAGTACGTCGAGCGCCACGACGACCGGCTCAAGCTCTACGACCGCAGCAGCATCGTCCTCGTGGTCTTCGTCGCATTCAGCGAGGGCGCGGAGGCCGACGTCTGGTCGTCGCTCACGGTCTGGGCGGTGCTCGCGGTGGTGGCAGTGTGCGTCGTCCTGCTCGCCATCACGATGGGGTGGACCGTGCTGCTGGGACGGTTCCTCGGCTTTGCCCGGACCGATCGCATCCCGCTGCTCTTCTGCGGCAGCAACAAGAGCCTTGCCAGCGGCCTGCCGATGGCCTCAGTGTTGTTCGCCGGCGACCAGGTGGCGCTGATCGTGCTGCCGCTGATGCTCTATCACCAGCTGCAGATCATCGTCGGCGCCGTCGTGGCCCGGCGCCTTGCCCGAGCGGTGACTTAGCCACCCATCGTTGCAAGGCGGGTCAGATGGCGGCGTGCAGGCGGGTGAAGGCCAGGGCCTCGAGCAGATCGACCTCGCGCTCACCCTGGTCCTTCGCCTTGCGGGTGTTGATCTCCACCACGATCTCGCCGTCGAAGCTCGAGGCGGCGACATGCTCGAGGAACTCCCGGCACGGTTGAGTGCCGCGGCCCGGGATCAGGTGCTCGTCCTTGGCCGAGCCCGAGCCGTCTGCGATGTGCACATGCGCAAGCCGGCTGCCGAGCGCCTTGGCCATCTCCACCGGATCCTCTCCCGCGGTCGAGCTGTGCGAGAGGTCGACCGTCACGTGTGCATAGTCCTGCTCGAGTGGGTCCCACCCTGGCGCGTATGCCTGGAACTCCCGCTTTCCGGTGCGCCACGGATACATGTTCTCGACGGCGTAGCTCACGCCGTGCTGCGCCTCCAGGTCGGCGATGCCCTCGACGAATCCGCGGGCGTAGTCGCGCTGCCACCGAAACGGGGGGTGCACCACGATGACGGAGGCGCCGACCTCGTGGGCCATCTCGGCGCTGCGGTGCAGCTTGCCCCACGGGTCGCTCCCCCAGACGCGCTGCGTCACGAGCAGGCACGGCGCATGGATCGACACGACCGGGATCTCGTGGAACGCGCTCAGGGCCTTGATCGCGGTGATGTCGGCACTGACGTCGTCGATGCCGACCATGACCTCGACCCCGTCATATCCGAGCCGGGCGGCCGATTCGAAGCCGCTCGCGGTCGACCCCGGATAGACCGAGGAGGTCGACAGCGAGACGCGAATGGGGTCGGACACGTGCCCAAGGCTAGTCCGGAGGCTCTAGAGACCGTCGAGATGCTCCAGAAGGACGCCCTCGCGCATGGCCCAGGGGCAGATCTCGAGCTCGACGAGGTCGAACAGGTCCATCGTCGCCTCGGCCACGATCGCCCCGGCCTGCATCTGGTGCGCGCGATCCGGAGAGACGCCGGGGAGCTTGCCGATCTCCTCGGGTCGCATCGTCACGAGCTCCTCGACGAGACGGGACAGATCGGCCTTCTGCAGGACCCGGCGGACGTACTGACCGTCCTGTGAGGACGCCGCCCCGCAGATCCGTGCGAGCGAGCGGAAGGTCTTGCTCGTGGCGACGGCGCGATCGAATGACCCGCCGCGCAGGATCGCCCCGGCCTCATCCGCGATCGCCGACCTCACGTGCAGCCGAAGCTCCGGCGTCGAGCGGCCCGCATCGATCCAGTCACGGGTGAGCCGGCCGGCGCCGAGCGGCAGGGACTGGGCCACTTCGGGTGTCTCATCGGATCCGGCGGCCAGCTCCAGCGACCCGCCGCCGATGTCGAAGACGCCGAGCCGTCCGGCCGACCAACCGAACCAGCGCCGAACGGCGAGAAAAGTCAGGGACGCCTCGTCCGCCCCGGCCAGCACCTGCAGGTTGAGTCCGCTGGCCTCGTTGACCCGGTCGATGACGGCGTCGACGTTGACGGCGTCACGCACCGCAGACGTGGCAAAGGCGATGATCGTCGTGCAGCCCTTGTCCTCAGCGACAGCCTTGGCCTCGAGGACGTACTTGACCAGCCGCGTCACGCCTTCCTCGGTCATCGCCTGGCCGGCGTCGAGATCGTCGGCGAGGCGCAGCGGCTCCTTGTAGCTGTAGGCCGGGACCGGTGGACCGCCGCGGAAGGCATCGACAACCAGCAGATGACCGGTGTTGGATCCGATGTCGAGGACGCCCATGCGCATGACCCCCATCCTGTCACTGTCGGCCGGCCGGCCGGGATGGGTGCCTCCGACTACCATGACGGTGATGCCCGAAGTCGAGCTCGGATTCCCCCGCACGTTCGTGGAGTTCGCCAACCCCACGGACCCGACCGAGATCTTTCGTTGCGATTTGACCTGGCTCACTTCACGATGGACCTGCATCTTCGGCGCCGGCTGCCCCGGCATATATGACTCGAGTCCCGAGGCAGGCTGTTGCACGCTCGGCGCGCACTTCGCCGATGACGACGACGCCCGCCGCGTCGGCGCCATCGTCGAGCAGCTGACCCCGACCCATTGGGAGAGCCACGACGAAGGCCGTCGCGGCGGTTGGACCGAGAAGGACGATGACGGCGAGCTCAAGACCCGGGCGTTCGAGGGCGCGTGCATCTTCCACAACTCGCTCGGCTTCGCGGGCGGCTATGGGTGTGCGCTGCACGGCTACGCGCTCGAGCAGGACGTCAAGCCGCACACGACCAAGCCCGATGTGTGCTGGCAGCTGCCGATGCGCCGGCAGTACCGCGAGGTCGACCGCGGCGACGGGACGACTTACACCGAGACCCAGATCGGCGAGTACACCCGGGCGGGCTGGGGCCCCGGCGGCGCCGACCTCGACTGGTACTGCTCGTCGAACACCGAGGCACATGTCGGGAACCAGCCGGTCTACGTCTCCAACCGCGACGAGCTGACCGAGCTCATGGGCGAGGCCGGATATGTCGAGCTGGCCCGCCATTGCAGCGAACACGAGGCTGGCGGGGCCAATACACCACACCCGGCCGACCCGCACCGCTGACCCCATGCGTCGGCTCGATCACGGGCTGGGTCAGAATGCAATATGCACCTCGACCACGTCTCGTTCGCCGTCGGCCCTGACGGCCTCGCCGGTACGACTGCAGAGCTCGGCCGGCTGCTGGATGCCACGTTCATCGACGGCGGTGCCCACCCCCGGTTCGGCACCCGCAACATGATCCTGCCCCTCAAGAACCGCCAGTACCTCGAGGTCGTCGAGGTGCTCGACCATCCTGCCTCCGACAAGGCCGCCTTCGGCAAGGTCGTACGTGAGCGCTCGGACGCCGGCGGTGGCTGGATGGCCTGGTGCGTCTCGGTCGACGACATGGAAGAGGTCGAGCGTCGCATCGGTCGCCACGCCGTGCCGGGAAACCGCCGCCGACCTGACGGCTTCAACCTCGAGTGGCGACAGATCGGCACGAGCAGCATGCGGGCCGACCCGCAGCTCCCCTACGTCACGTGCTGGGACATCGACCCGGCCGAGCACCCCTCGCAGATGGCCGAGTCCGAGGTCAGCCTGGCATCGCTGGACATCGCCGGATCCCCGCACCGGCTGTCCGACTGGTTGGGCGAGCCGGCGGTCACTGCACTCGAGCAGATCGAGGTCAACTGGACCGCGCCGCACGGCCTGCCAGGCATCATGGCCGCGACATTCTCCACACCGCATGGCGACGTCCGGATCTGAAGCCGCGGGTGGAAGAGGTCGATCGCCGACTTTGTCCCAACCCTCACCTAGGCTGGCGCCATGGCGTCCACCAAGACCGCACGGCCCGCATATGTATGCGCCGACTGCGGGTGGTCGACCAGCAAGTGGGTCGGTCGATGCGGTGAGTGCCAGGCCTGGGGCACGGTCGACGTCGCCGCCCCAGTGCGCATGGGTCGCACCCAGCCTGCGCCCGTCGTCACGCCCGCCGTGCCGATCAGCCAGGTCCAGATCGAGTCGGCGCGCTCCACGACCTCTGGCATCGGAGAGCTCGACCGCGTCCTCGGCGGCGGAGTCGTGCCCGGTGCCGTCCTGCTGCTGGCCGGCGAGCCCGGCGTCGGCAAGTCGACCCTGCTGCTCGAGGTGGCTGCCAGATGGGCCCGCGCCGGCCGGCGCACACTCTACGTCTCCGGCGAGGAATCAGTTGCTCAGGTGCGCCTGCGCGCCGAGCGTACGGGCGCCGTCGACGACCACCTCTACCTTGCCGCGGAGACCGATCTGGGCGCCCTGCTGACCCACGTCGAGACGGTCCGGCCCGGGCTCCTGATCGTCGACTCGGTGCAGACCATCGGATCGGCCGATGTCGACGGGGTGCCCGGCGGCGTCAGCCAGGTCCGCGAGGTCGCGTCCGCCGTCATCCAACGGGCCAAGCGGGACAACATCGCCACGCTCCTGGTCGGACACGTCACCAAGGACGGCTCGGTCGCTGGCCCCCGGGTGCTCGAGCACCTCGTCGACGTCGTGCTGCAGTTCGAGGGCGACCGCAGCTCCCGCCTGCGGCTGCTGCGGGCGGTCAAGAACCGCTTCGGCCCCGTCGATGAGATCGGCTGCTTCGATCTGGTCGATGATGGCATCGTCGAGGTTCCTGACCCGACCGGGCTCTTCGTGTCCCGGCACGAGCAGCCCGTCCCCGGCACCTGCGTGACGGTGACGATGGAGGGCCGCCGGCCGTTGCTCGCCGAGGTCCAGGCCTTGACCGTCAAGTCGACCACCCCGTCCCCGCGCCGTACGTCCAGCGGGCTCGACTCGGCGCGGGTCGCGATGATCCTCGCGGTCCTCACCAAGCACTGCCAGATCAACCTCTCCGAGCTCGATGTCTACACCGCGACGGTCGGCGGTGCTCGCCTCGTCGAGCCCTCGGTCGACCTGGCCCTGGCGATCGCGACGGCCTCGGCCCAGCAGGAGGCCGCCGTCCCGGCCGATCTCGTCGCGATCGGCGAGGTGGGCCTCGCAGGCGAGGTTCGCAAGGTCAGCAATCTCGCCGCCCGGCTCCGGGAAGCCGAGCGGATCGGCTTCCGCCGCGCTGTCGTGCCTGCCGGCTCGGAGGGCCTCGAGGGATTCACTACGTCGATGGCCGTCACCGCGGTCAGCGACATCCGGGCTGCGATGGCCTGTCTCGATTCGACGGCACCCTACTGATTCCGCATACACTGGGTGCCACAGACCCAGGGGGTGAGAGGCACATGGCCTCAGCAGCAGAGCGGGCCGCAGCGGCAGCCGATGCGTCCGCGCGCCTGCGCTCAACCCTCGCCTCGGTCGCACCCGGCACCTCGTTGCGAGAGGGGCTCGAGCGAATCCTCAGGGGTCGCACCGGCGCGCTGATCGTGGTCGGCAACGAGCGCCAGATCGAGGCGATGTCGACCGGTGGGTTCGCCCTCGACGTACCTTTCACCGCGACGGGCCTGCGTGAGCTCGCCAAGATGGACGGCGCGATCGTCCTCGACCGGGATGCCACCCGGATCCTGATGGCCGGCGTGCACCTGATGCCGGACCCGTCGATCGTGACCGAGGAGACCGGCACCCGCCACCGCACCGCCGATCGCGTCGCCCGGCAGACGGGCGTCCCGGTGATCTCGGTCTCGGCGTCCATGCACATCATCGCGCTCTACCTCGAGGACCTGCGCCACGTCCTGGAGGACACCGGAGCCGTGCTCGGCCGGGCCAATCAGGCGCTCCAGACGCTCGAGCGCTATCGCAATCGGCTCGACGAGGTCTCGGACGCCCTCTCGGCACTTGAGATCGAGGACCTCGTCACGGTCCGTGACGTCTCAGCGGTCGCACAGCGCCTCGAGATGGTCAGCCGCATCGCAGGTGAGATCGACACCTACGTCCTCGAGCTCGGCTCCGACGGTCGCCTCCTCGCCCTCCAGCTCGAGGAGCTCATCGGCGGGGTCGATGCCGAACGCGAGCTGATCATCCGCGACTACATGCCGAGTGGACGCCGCGGGCGCACCCCCGAAGCCGTCCTGGCCGAGCTCGCCGCGATCGAGTCGACTGCCCTCGTCGACCTCGGTGCGGTCGCTCGCGCCCTGCGCATCGGCACCGAAGAGACCCTCGACAGCCCGCTCGCGCCGCGGGGCTATCGACTGCTCGCCCGCATCCCACGCCTGCCGATCTCGGTCGTCGAGCGCCTCATCGAGCACTTCGGCTCGCTCCAGAAGCTGCTCGCAGCCAGCATCGAGGACCTCCAGACAGTCGAAGGCGTCGGCGACCTGCGGGCCCGCGGCGTCCGCGAAGGGCTGTCCCGACTTGCCGAGTCAAGCATCCTCGAACGCTACGTCTGAATCGTTCAGTCGTTGGGCTTGGTCGTGCCCTTGGGCGGCTTCGGTGTCGGCGTGCTCTTCGTCGGCGCGGTCTTGGTCGGTTTGGTCTTGGTCGGTTTGGGCCGCGGGTCGAGCGTGAAGGTCGCCTTGCCCGGCTCGCCGCCCAAGGTGCCGACCTGGAGCTTGTAGGTGCCCGGCGTCGCGTATCCCTCCGCCGCGGAGCAGCCGCCCCCCGAACCACGGCCCGACCAGGTCGCCGTGACGAGAGTGGCCCACTGCGGTGAGATCGAGACGGCGTCGGGAAGGAGTGAGTCCTTGCAGACCGTCGAGTCCCAGATCGCCGTCGTGTTGGCGCTGATGACAGCGACCAGATCGGCGGCGGCCGGGGTCAAGGTGCACGCCGTCTTCTCGGTGGAGCTGACCACGAGACCGATCCGGACCGGGCCGCGGGTGAGCTGATCCGGCTTGACCGTCGGGGTCATCCGGATCTTTTCCGGATCACACGTGCGACGTGCGCTGACCAGGCTGACGCTGACGAGGCCATCGACCTGCGCCGCCACTGTCGGGGTCGCAGATGGCGCCGGCGTCGCGGCAGGAGCCGACTTGGGCTCCGGGTCTTCACCCCCACCGGCGAAGCGAAATCCTGCCCAGACGAGCGCGATGACGGCCGCGAGGACGAGCAGTCGACGACGCCAATAGATCTCGGCGGGCAACCGTCTCTGGCTCACCTGCCCACGCTAACCGGGCACGCCGCCACCGGGAGCCCGACGCGCCCTGATCCAGCCACGGGGCTCGGCGCGCGGCAGCTCGCGTGCGAGGATCGATCCGCCATGCCGATGCCACCCTCTCCTCTGCCGGTCGCTGACCTGACGCACGTGCACGGGGCGATCCTTGACTGGTTCGACGTCGCAGCCCGCGACCTGCCGTGGCGCCGCAACGCATCGCCGTGGGCGGTCATGGTCTCGGAGTTCATGCTGCAGCAGACCCCGGTCTCACGGGTTCTGCCGATCTATCGCACCTGGGTCGAGCGGTGGCCCACCCCGGCCGCACTCGCCGCCGACTCAGCCGGCGAGGCCGTACGCGCATGGGGCCGGCTCGGATATCCCCGCCGCGCCCTTCGCCTGCACGCTGCCGCAACGGCGATCGTCGATCGTCACGGCGCAGAAGTACCCGATTCCATCGATGCGCTGCTGGACCTCCCCGGCGTGGGGGCCTACACGGCGGCGGCCATCTCGTCGTTCGGCTTCGCCGGCCGGGCGGTCGTGCTCGACACGAATGTCCGGCGAGTCTTCGCCCGGGTCGTCAGCGGCGAGCAATTCCCCGCGCCGGCAGTCACGAGCGCCGACCGCGATGTGGCCGCCGCCCTGCTGCCCGCACGCGATGCGCATCGATGGGCCGCGGCAACCATGGAGCTCGGCGCGCTGATCTGCTCGGCACGGTCACCACGCTGCGAGGAGTGTCCGGTCGCAGACCAGTGCCGATGGCGCGCGGCAGGCTATCCGGCGTACGACGGCCCACCGCGACGCGGGCAGGCCTGGCACGGCACGGATCGCCAGTGCCGCGGCCGATTGATGGCGGTGCTCCGGGACGCGACTGCACCCGTGCCGAAAGCGGCCCTGGACCTCGTATGGACCGATGCGATGCAGCGCGAGCGGGCCCTGGACGGACTCGTCGCGGACGGGCTCGTCGAGCCTGTGGGTGAAGATGCCTTCGCCCTCCCCCACTGACCGGTAGCGAGTCAGGCGATTGCTTCGGCGAGATCTTCGACGATCTGCCGTGCGGTGTCGTCACCGTCGAGGGGACGGTCGAGGAACACCCCGTTGAACGTCGCATCGATCAAGGCTGCAAGCCGCGGCGCCCGATCGACGCCGACACCCGAGCGGATCAGCTGCGCAGCGATGGTATCCAGCCAACCGACGTTCGACTCGCGCACCGAGGAGGCATAGGGCTCCCGGCCGAACAGGCCGAGCGCAGCCGCCTCGACATACATCCGTTGGCACTGTTGGACCTGCTGAGCTGTCCACATCTCCCACTGATCGATCACCGCAGCCCGTAGCGAGGTCGACGGCGGCATCGCACCGAAGAGCGCCATCGAGCGCTGGTTCGAGGTCTCCAGGACTGCAGCAACCAGCTCGTCCTTGGACCCGAAGTGATAGATCAACATGCGATCACTGGTGCCGAGCGCAGCCGCGAGTGGGCGCAGGCTCAGGCCGATCAGCCCGTGCGCCAGCGCGTAGTCGGTGGCTGCCTCGGTCAGGTCGTCGCGCTTGCTCATCCCCACGAACGTAGCATCTGCTACATTGATTGATGTAGCAGATGCTACAGAAAGTCAGGGAATCATGCTCGTCGCTTCAGCACTGCTGGCCGTCGCGATCACCACCGAGGTGCTCGCGACCGCCGCTCTTCCTCGCGCCCAAGGATTCACCAACCCGATGTGGACCGCGATCGTGGTCGGCGGCTATGCCCTGTCGATCTGGTTGCTGACCATCGTCGTCAAGGAGATCCCGGTCTCGATCACGTACGCCATCTGGGCCGGTCTGGGCACCGCCGCGATCGCCGTGGTGGGCGTGCTGTTCCTCGATGAGCCGATCAACCTGGTCAAGGTCACGGCGATCGCTCTGATCATCGGTGGCGTCGTCCTGCTGAACTTCCAGACATCCCACTGACCTCGCTGGTCCGGGATCGGGCCAACGACGAAGCCCCCACCCTCGAGGGTGGGGGCTTTGTCGTGTGTGCGGCGAGTGGCTACTCGGCGCTGGCCTCGACGGCCGGTGGGACGTCGGGCATCTCCAGCTCGAGCTCGGCCTTGTTGCGGCCCTCGAAGGTGAAGACTGCCTCGGCGCCCTCGCCCTCCACGCCGACCAGCACGAGCTGGCCCGGTCGCAGCTCGCCATAGAGCAGCTTCTCGGCCATGACGTCCTCGATCTCGCGCTGCACCGTGCGGCGCAACGGACGCGCACCCAGCACGGGGTCGAAACCACGCCTGGACAGCAGGTCCTTGGCCTCGAGGGTGAGCTCGATGTTCATGTCCTTCTCGGCAAGACGCTTCTCGAGCGAGTCGATCATCATGTCCACCATCTGCAGGATCTCTTCCTGCGTCAGCGGCGGGAAGACGATGATCTCGTCGACTCGGTTGAGGAACTCGGGCCGGAAGTGCTGCTTGAGCTCGATCGAGACGCGTTCCTTCATCTTGTTGTAGGACCCCGCGGTGTCGCCGGCCTGGCTGAAGCCCAGGTTGACCCCCTTGGAGATCTCCCGCGCACCGAGGTTGGTGGTCATGATGACGACCGCGTTCTTGAAGTTGACGACACGACCCTGACCATCGGTCAGGTGACCTTCCTCGAGGATCTGCAACAGCGAGTTGAAGATGTCGGGGTGCGCCTTCTCGATCTCATCGAACAGCACGACCGAGAACGGCTTGCGACGCACCTTCTCGGTGAGCTGGCCGCCCTCTTCGTAGCCGACGTAGCCCGGAGGCGAGCCGAACAGCCGCGAGACGGTGTGCTTCTCGCTGTACTCCGACATGTCGAGCTGGATCAGGGAGTCCTCGTCGCCGAACAGGAAGTTGGCGAGCGCCTTGGACAGCCAGGTCTTGCCAACACCCGAAGGTCCGGCGAAGATGAACGATCCGCCCGGACGCTTGGGGTCCTTGAGCCCCGCACGCGTCCGACGGATGGCCCGGGACAGGGCCTTGATGGCTTCGTCCTGGCCGATGACCCGCTCGTGCAGCTCGGTCTCCATGTTGAGCAGGCGGCTCGACTCGGCCTCGCTGAGCTGACCGACGGGGATGCCGGTGGCCTTGGCGAGAACCTCGGCGATGAGCTGCTCGTCGACGACCGCGACGGTGTCGAGGTCGCCGGACTTCCAGGCCCTCTCCCGTTCGCCCTTGGCGTTGATGAGCTTCTTCTCCTCGTCGCGCAGGGAGGCGGCGGCCTCGAAGTCCTGCGCGTCGATGGCGCCTTCCTTGCGACGGCGGACATCGACGATCTTGTCGTCGAACTCCTTGAGCTCCGGCGGGGTCGCCATGCGGCGGATGCGCAGGCGGGCGCCGGCCTCGTCGATCAGGTCGATCGCCTTGTCCGGCAGGAACCGGTCCGAGACATAGCGGTCACCCATCGTCGCGGCCGCCACGAGGGCGTCGTCGGTGATGGAGACGCGGTGGTGCGCCTCGTAGCGGTCACGCAGTCCCTTGAGGATCTCGACGGTGTCGAGCACCGAGGGCTCCTCGACCAGGATCGGCTGGAACCGGCGGTTGAGGGCGGCGTCCTTCTCGAAGTGCTTGCGGTATTCATCCAGCGTCGTCGCGCCGATCGTCTGCAGCTCACCGCGGGCCAGCATCGGCTTGAGGATGCTGGCGGCGTCGATCGCGCCTTCGGCGGCACCGGCACCCACGAGGGTATGGATCTCGTCGATGAACAAGATGATGTCGCCGCGGGTGCGGATCTCCTTGAGGACCTTCTTGAGCCGCTCCTCGAAGTCACCGCGATAGCGCGAGCCGGCCACCAGTGCGCCGAGGTCGAGCGTGTAGATCTGCTTGTCCTTGAGCGTCTCGGGCACGTCGCCCCGGACGATGTCCTGGGCGAGGCTCTCGACGACGGCGGTCTTGCCGACGCCGGGCTCGCCGACAAGCACCGGGTTGTTCTTGGTGCGTCGGGACAGCGTCTGCATCACGCGCTCGGCCTCGTCGTCACGTCCGATGACCGGGTCGAGCTTGCCCTCGCGGGCGGCCTGGGTCAGGTTGCGACCGAACTGGTCGAGCACGGCGGACGTGCTGGGCGCGGACTCGCTCGGGGCGCCGGCCTGTTCGGCCTCCTTGCCCTGGAAGCCGCTGACGAGCGTGATGACCTGCTGGCGTACGCGATTGAGGTCGGCGCCCAGCTTGACCAGGACCTGGGCGGCGACGCCCTCACCCTCGCGGATCAGGCCGAGCAGGATGTGCTCGGTGCCGATGTAGTTGTGTCCGAGCTGCAGGGCCTCGCGCAAGCTCAGCTCAAGGACCTTTTTGGCGCGCGGCGTGAAGGGAATGTGCCCGCTCGGCGCCTGCTGGCCCTGGCCGATGATGTCCTCGACCTGGCCGCGAACGGCCTCCAGCGAGATGTCGAGGCTCTCCAGAGCCTTGGCTGCGACACCCTCACCCTCGTGGATCAGACCCAGGAGGATGTGCTCCGTGCCGATGTAGTTGTGGCTGAGCATGCGTGCCTCTTCTTGGGCAAGCACGACCACGCGACGAGCACGGTCAGTAAATCTCTCGAACATGGTGTCCCCTCTGATGGACCATCTGCCCAGTTTAGTCCCGTACGGAAATCTGCACGAACCAAGTCCCTATGTGTGATCCAACCGTCAACGCTCCCGCGGTGTTCCGGAGTTCGCTGTCGGCAGAACCCGGCGGTTTACCACGGTCCCTAGGCAAACCGTTCATCTTCCCCATGCACCTGTCGTCCGCCCCATGCAACCGTCGTCCGCCCGAGGACAATCTCCCGCGGGCGGACGACGCTTGCCTAGGGACCGTGGTAAACCGTCACTCGGAGCGAGACAAGGGGAACAGGATGGCTTCGCGGATGCCGATGCCCTGCAGCAGCATGACGAGGCGGTCGACGCCGAGTCCCATGCCACCTGCCGGCGGCATGCCGAACTCGAGCGCGCGGAGGAAGTCCTCGTCGACGTCCATCGCCTCGGGGTCGCCTGCCGCGGCGAGCCGCGACTGCTCCTCGAGCCGCTCGCGCTGGATGACCGGATCGTTGAGCTCGGAGTATGCCGGGGCGAGCTCGACCCCGTTGATGATCAGGTCCCACGCCTCGACGAGTCCGGGCTTGGTGCGGTGGGCCTTGGCCAGTGGACGTACGGCCACGGGGTAGTCCCGGACGAACGTCGGCTGGATCAGCGTGTGCTCGACGAGCTTCTCGTAGAGCTCGAGCACGATGTCGCCGGCGACCCAGTGCTCCTTGAGGTCGACGTCGTGCTTCGCGGCCAGGTCCCGGAGGGTCCCGACCGAGGTGTCGTCGTCGACGGCGGTGCCGGTCGCGTCGGACACCAGCTCGTGCACCGTCGCGTGACGCCACTCGGCCTCGAGGTCGATCTGCGTGCCGTCTCGACCAGGCACGACGGTCTTGCCGATCGCCCGTGCCGCGTCGACAACGAGGGCGCGCGTGAGCTCGGCCATGGTGTCGTACGACCCATAGGCCTCATATGCCTCGAGCATCATGAATTCGGGGTTGTGGGTGTTGTCGACGCCCTCGTTGCGGAACGTCTTGCCGATCTCATAGACCCGGTCGACCCCGCCGACGAGCGCCCGCTTGAGGTCGAGCTCGATCGCGATGCGCAGCAGCATGTCCTCGTCGAAGGCATTGGTGTGCGTCTTGAAAGGCCGGGCCGCGGCGCCGCCGTTGGTGTGCTGCAGCACCGGAGTGTCGACCTCGATGAACTCCCGCGAGTCGAGCGTCGAGCGCAGGGAGTGCAGGATCTTGGCCTTCACGCGTAGGTTGTCGCGCGCCTCGGCCCGCACGATCAGGTCGACATAGCGCATACGGCTGCGGGCCTCGTCGGACAACGGATTGTGCTCGTTGGGCAATGGCCTGACGGTCTTGGCGGCGATCTGCCACGACGTCGCCTGCACCGAGAGCTCACCGCGGCGGCTCGTGATGACCTCGCCCGTAACAGCGAGATGGTCGCCGATGTCGACGAGCGCCTTGAACTCCGCCAGCCGCTCCTGGCCCACGCCATCGAGCGACAGCATCGCCTGCAGCTCGGTGCCATCGCCCTCGCGCAGGCGTACGAAACACAGCTTGCCGGTGTTGCGCAGGAAGATGACCCGCCCGGTGACCGACACGACGTCGCCGGTCAGCGTGTCCGCTCCCAGCGCCTCGGCATCGTAGGTCGAGGTGATCTGCTTGAGCGTGTGGGTGCGCTCGACGACGACGGGATAGGGCTCCACGCCGCGATCGAGGAGCTGCTGCCGCTTCTCCAGCCGCACCCGCATCTGCTCGGGGAGGTCGTCCTCGGGGGCCGGGGTACTGGTCGCGTTGCTCACAAGGGTCAAGCCTAGTGCGTGCGATGGGACCGGAGAATCTAGGTTTGCCCGCTCATGGCCGGACCTATCCAGATTCTCTCGTCCCGGCTCAGAGGTGATTCTTCTCGTGGATCAGCCGCAGGCCGGTGAGCGTGAGCAGGGGGTCCCGCGTCGTGATCGTGGCGCAGTTGTCGACGACGGCGTCGGGGTACGACCCCGTGGCGATGACCGTGACGTGATCAGGGTCGGCGCCGAGAGATTCGATGATGCGGGTGACCAGACCGTCAACGAGACCGGCGAAGCCATAGACGAGTCCGGACTGCAGCGCCTCGACGGTGTTCTTGCCCACGACGTCGCGGGGCAGGGCGATCTCGACGCTCCGCAGCTGCGCGCCACGGCGGGCAAGGGCCTCGAGCGAGAGCTCGACGCCCGGAGCGATGGCGCCGCCGATGTAACGATTGGCCTCATCGACGACGTCGAAGATCGTGGCCGTGCCGTTGAGGTCGACCACGATCGCCGGCCCACCGTAGAGCTCGGCGGCAGCAAGCGCGTTGACAATGCGGTCGGCGCCGACCTCTCGCGGGTTGTCGGTGTGGATCGGCACTCCGGTCTTGACGCCCGGCCCGACGATCGAGACCGGGAGATCGGCCCAGTAGCGCTCCTGCATCGCCCGCAGCTCGACCAGGACCGCCGGGACGGTGCAGCACAGGCTGACCGCCTCGACCCGCGCGATGCCGGCCTGCGCCACGAGGCCCGTGACGAGCATCTGCCACTCATCGGCCGTGCGCCGCTCGTCCGAGGACACCAGCCAGTTCGCGATCAGCTCGTCGTCGTCGAAGGCACCGATCGTCGTATGACTGTTGCTGACGTCGAGGCAGAGCAGGGTCACGAGATCACCGGCTCGCCACAAGCGGGTTGTCGATGATGTCGCCGCGCACGAGCCCCGAGCCGGGCGGCGCCTCGGCCGGGTCGCTGCCCAGATTGATGACCCGGTTGTCGGCGTCGACGAACACGACGCTCGGGTCGAACTCGCGAGCCTCCTGATCGCCCATCTGCGCATACGCGATCAGGATCACCAGGTCACCCGGGTGGACGAGGTGGGCAGCGGCACCGTTGATGCCGATGACGCCACTGCCGCGCTCGCCGGCGATCGTGTAGGTCTCGAGGCGCGCGCCGTTGTCGATGTCGACGATGTGGACGAGCTCGCCAGGCAGCAGGTCGGCAGCGTCGAGCAGGTCCTGATCCACGGTCACGGAACCCACATAGTGCAGATCGGCCTGGGTCACTGTCGCGCGGTGGATCTTGGACTTCATCATGGTGCGGATCATCGTCAAGCTCCTAGTCTGAGGGCGGTGTTGTCGAGGAGGCGCGGCGTGCCGACCCTGGCCGCCACGAGCAGGCGGGCCTCGGTGCCGGGTGTCGCCGCGCCGAGGTCGGGGTCGGTGAGGACGAGGTAGTCCGGCGTGATGTCTGCGGCGTCGAGCACGGCCCCGGCCGCCGCGAGTACGGCCGACGACCCGGCGGGCCCCGCAGCGACGCCCGCACGGAGGGCGGCCGAGATGGCGGCCGCCTGCTGTCGCTCCGCAGCGGACAGAAAGCGGTTGCGCGAGCTCATCGCCAGGCCATCGGCCTCACGCACGGTCGGGCAGCCGACGATGTCGATCCCTTGGGCCAGCTCGCTCGCCGTGTGCCGGATCAGCGTCAGCTGTTGATAGTCCTTCTCCCCGAACACCGCGACGTCAGGGCGTACGAGGCCGAACAGCTTCGCGACGACCGTCAGGACGCCGCGGAAGTGGGTCGGCCGGACGGCTCCCTCGAGGATCGAGCCGAGCGGTCCCGGGTCGACCGTGACGGTGGCGTCGAGCCCGGTCGGGTACATCGTCGGGACGGTCGGCGCGAAGACCACATCGACGCCCGCCTCTGCGCAACGCTCGAGGTCGGGGTCGAACGTACGAGGGTAGGCCTCGAAGTCCTCACCCGGCGCGAACTGGGTGGGGTTGACGAAGATTGAGGCGACCAGGGTCTCGCCGAGGGGTCGAGCGTGCTTGAGCAGCTGGACGTGCCCGTCGTGCAACGCACCCATCGTGGGGACGAACGAGACGGACGATCCGCCGCGGGCAGCGACGAGCTCGGCGCGCGTACGCGCGATGGTCGGCGTGGCCATGGGTCAGATCCCGGCGGCGATGTCGGCGAGAGTGTCCCAGTCGGCCTCGTCGAGGACCTGGCGGATCGTGCCGGCCTGTCCCGGTGCCAACCGGCCGTCGGACTCGGCGCGACCAGCGGTGGCCCGCGCGAGCTCGAGGTAGGCGTCGACCGTCGCGTCATCGACATCCGCAGCGGCCAGCGCGTCGACATGTGCGCGGATCGTGGTCACGTCACCCCGCACCACCGGACCGGTCAGGGCCGCGTCTCCGTAGGCGAGCACATTGTCGAGGGCAGCGCCCAGCAGCGGCCGCAGGACGGCGGCCGGATCAGCCGAGCCGGCAGTGCGGAGCAGGTCCATCGACTGGGCGACCAGCGTGACGAGGTGGTTGGCGCCGTGTGCGAGCGCGGCGTGATAGAGCGCGCGATCGGCCTCGGCAACCCACATCGGGGTCCCGCCGAGGGCCGCCACGAGCTCCTCGGCGAGCGGGCGCTCAGCGGGACCGGCAGTCAGGCCGTAGACCGGTGTGCGCACGAGATCCACCGGTGTGCCCGTGAAGGTCATGGCGGGGTGGAAGGCGATCGGGCGAGCGCCGAGTCGAGTCAGCGAGGCGAGCGCGTCGAGGCCATGACGACCGCTCGTGTGGAGGACGTACTGGCCGCGGCGAATGGCTCCGGACGCCGCGAGCTCCTCGGCGATCGCGATCAAGTCGTCGTCGGGCACCGCGAGCACGAGGATGTCGCTCGCCGCGGTCACCTCGGTCGGCGTGAGGACCTCGGCGCCGGGCAGCAAGGTACGGATGCGGAGCTGTGAGGCGGTGGACCGCCCGCTCACCCCCGCGAGGGGATAGCCGGCCGAGCGCAGACGGGATGCGAGAACCGCACCGACCCTGCCGGCTCCGACCACGCCGATGGTGTGACGCAACATGTGGTGCCTTTCGTTCCAGTCCCGCAAGCGGGTACCAGACAAACTGACGAGCCCAGTCTACCTTCACGAGGTCACGGCGACAGGGCTGGCGGTATGCCATGAGTCACACGGTCGGGGATCACGTGGGATCGGCTCTACGGTTGGACGCATGACGAAGCGGCCGCTCCCCTGGCGTGACGCGTGGGAGCAGGCGCTGTATGCCGACGGGGGATTCTTCCGGCGCAGCCGACCGGCCGAGCACTTTCGCACCAGCGCCCACGTGGGGGAGTTCGCGGGAGCGATGGCCGAGCTCGTGCGGCGCTCGGCTGCGCCCACGGTCGTAGATCTCGGTGCTGGTGGCGGCGAGCTGTTGGCAGCCCTCCGCCCCCTGGTCGGCGACGCTGTCGAGCTCGTCGGCGTCGAGCTCGCAGACCGCCCGACCGGCCTGCCCGCCTCGATCGGCTGGCTCTCCACACTGCCTGACCACGTGGACGGCTTGCTGATCGCCAACGAATGGCTCGACAACATCCCGTGCGACATCGTCGAGGTGGCCGGCGACGGAGTCATCCGTGAGGTGCTCGTCGATCCCGCGACGGGCGAGGAGACGCTCGGCGATCCCTACGATTCGCCCTGGCTGCGGGACTGGTGGCCGGTGGCCGAGCCCGGTGAGCGAGCGGAGGTCGGAGCCGCGCGCGACGCCGCCTGGTCCGGCGCCGTCTCGCGGGTCAGTGGCACCGCCGTCGCGATCGACTACGGACACACCCTCGCCGACCGACCGCCATTTGGAACCCTGCGTTCGTACGCCGCCGGCCGCGAGGTCGACGTCATCCCGGACGGGAGCCGCGACGTCACCGCCCACGTCGCGATCGACTCGGTCGCCGCAGTGACCGGCGGACACACGCTCCGGCAACGCGAGGCGCTCAGCACCCTCGGCCTCGACGCGTCCTGTCCGCCGATCGATCTGGCCCGCAGCGATCCTGCGGGCTATCTGCAGAAGCTCGCCGCCGCCGGGGAGGTCGGGGAGCTGATCGCCCGTGGGGGACTCGGCGACTTCTGGTGGCTGGTCACGGACACCACGGGTCATGGAACACTTGCCCCATGAGCGAGCGCCAGCGAGCGAGTCATGAAGCAGTCATCATGCCGACAGCTCCGTATCGTGGCTTCTCCTCGGAGATATCGGCATGACGCGGCTGTTGATCCGATCGGGCAAGGATCCATTCACCCCCGTCGTCGCGGAGTCGACGCTGACGCAGGACGTCTTCAACAGCAACAGCGGCAACTACCTCTTCCAGCACGCGGTCTGGAAGGCCCTGTCGGTCGACGGTGCCGAGCTCGTCTCCAACGGCACGCTGTCAGAGCGGGTGACGCCCGCGCCAGATGACGCAGCCCACGTCAACGAGGAGTTCGACCACTTCGTCGTGCCGATGGCCAACGCGTTCCGGCCCGAGTTCGCGCCGCGCCTCGACCGGCTCAGCGAGCTGCTCAAGGACCTCACGATTCCAGTCACGGTGACCGGGATCGGCGCCCAGGCGGCCCATGGGCAGGGCGTCGAGTCACTCGAGCCGATCGCCGAAACGGTCAAGCGCTTCGTCGGTCTCGTGCTCGATCGTTCGGCCTCGATCGGCGTGCGCGGCGAGTTCACCCGGTCCTACCTGCTGGAGCTGGGCTTCCCCGAGAACTCCATCACGGTGATCGGTTGCCCCTCGTTGTTCCTCCATGGTCGAGACTTCGCGGTGGACAAGAAGGTCGACTCGATCTCCACCGACAGCCCACTCGCGCTCAACCTCACGCCCGAGGTCGCCGGGATCGGCGCATTCGCCACGTCCCAGGCCGCGCGCCACCCCAACTTGACCTACGTCGCCCAGGACGCCCACGACCTCCGGATGCTGCTGTGGGGCGTGCCGTTCCCGAACGTCCACGATCCGCTCGTGCCGGTCCACCTCGAGCATCCGCTCTACCAGGCCGACCGCATCCGGCTCTTCCTCGATACCTGGACCTGGTACGACTTCCTCGCGACGCAGGACTTCGCCTACGGCACCCGTTTCCACGGCAACGTCGCGGCGCTCCTCGGGCGTACGCCGGCGCTCCTGCTGGCGCACGACTCACGCACGCTCGAGCTCGCCGAGTATCACCAGATGCCCTACACGCTGATGCCAGAGTTCGACGCCGAGCTCAAGGCCGAGGACCTCTATGAGTCGACCGACATGTCGCAGTTCAATGCAGCGCTGCCGGAGGGCTTCGACCGCTACACCGCATTCCTGGAGCGCAACGGGCTCGCGCACATCTGGGGAGAGGGCAACGGCACCGGCGAATTCGACCAGCTGCTCGAGGCCGCCAGGTTCCCGCCGCCGGTCCATCCCCTCATCGCATCCGACGGCCACGAGATCGCCGCTCGGCTGAAGTGGCTGCTCGACGGGATGGTTCTGGACATCACCCGCCATCCCCAGGCATATGAGCGGCCGTTCCCGCACCCGGCGTGGAGGGGCGCCGGCAGCCGGCACGCCCGCGTCCAGCGCGCGACTGACGAGAAGATCGCCACGCAGAAGCGACAGACCAGCGAGTTGCTGGCGACGCAGAAGCGACAGACAAACGAGAAGCTGGCGACGCAGAAACGGCAGATCGACGAGCTGCGCGCCCGTCTGGAGCGGATCGAGCGCAACTCGCCCCGCGGCATCGCACGTCGGCTGATCCGGCGGCTCCGGCGGACGTTCAGGCGCTCATGACCGAGGTGACCGCCAGCGTCGGGACCGGCTTCGCCACGACCGACATGGTGCTCAACATCGGGCCGCAGCACCCGGCCACGCACGGCGTGCTGCGCCTGCGGCTGACGCTCGACGGCGAGCGGGTCATGGCGTGCGAGCCGATCATCGGCTACATGCACCGTGGCGTCGAGAAGCTCTTCGAGGTGCGCGACTACCGCCAGATCATCGTGCTTGCCAACCGACACGACTGGCTCAGTGCGTTCTCCTCCGAGCTCGGCGTCGTCCTCGCGGTCGAGGACATGCTCGGCATGGAGGTCCCCGAGCGAGCGACCTGGATCCGTACGCTCCTCGCCGAGCTCAACCGGGTGCTCAACCATCTGATGTTCCTCGGCTCCTACCCCCTCGAGCTGGGCGCGATCACGCCGATCTTCTATGCGTTCCGCGAGCGGGAGACGATCCAGGAGGTCATGGAAGAGGTGTCCGGCGGCCGGATGCACTACATGTTCAACCGGGTCGGTGGCCTCAAGGAGGACATCCCTGCGGGCTGGACGGGTCGGGCCACGGCCGCCATCGCGACGGTCCGTGCTCGCCTGACCGAGCTCGAGGACCTGATCTTCGGCAACGAGATCTTCCGGGCACGCACCCGCGGGATCGGGGTGCTGTCGCCCGAGCTCGTGCATGCCTACGGTGTCTCGGGGCCCATCGCGCGCGCCTCGGGCCTCGACCTGGATCTGCGCCGGGACGAGCCCTATCTGGCCTACGGCGAGCTGCAGGACGTGCTCCGGGTGCCGGTCATGACCGACGGCGACTGTTACGCGCGGTTCGCGGTCCTCCTCGAGCAGACCAAGGTGTCGCTCGACCTCGCCGACGCCTGCCTGGCCCGGCTCTCCGACCTGGCGCCCGGGCCCGTGAACGTACGGCTGCCCAAGATTCTCAAGGCGCCGGAGGGTTCGACATACGTGTGGACCGAGAACCCGCTCGGGCTCAACGGCTACTACCTCGTCTCGCGCGGCGAGAAGACGCCGTGGCGGCTCAAGCTGCGATCGGCGTCGTTCAACAATGTGGCGGTGCTGCCCGAGATCGTCGGCGGCACGGTCGTCGCCGACCTCGTCGCGATCCTCGGTTCGATGTTCTTCGTCGTGGGCGACATCGACAAGTAGCGATCAGCTTCGCCTTGAGGACGCCTCGTGCGTCGATCACTCGCGACAGCCCACACAGAGACGCGCGACGGGCCGATGCGGGAGCAGCCGAGCACCCAGTCCCACCACCTGTGGCTAGGGTCGGAGGATGGCCGCGCAGACACCCCGCACCCCGACCGACCTCGACACCCTCGCCGAAGAATGGCTCGACATCATGCTCGACCTCGAGCCCGAGCTGCGCATCCACCTCGGCCGCGAGGGCCGTGAGTCCGACTATGCGGACCGGTCACCTGACGGCGTTGCTGCGGCAGCCGATGCAACTCGGGCGATGCTGGCGCGCGTACGAGCGACCGACCCGGTCGACGCGGTCGACGCGATCACGCAGGCCGAGCTGATCCGGACACTCGGGCTCGACATCGAGCGGGTCGAGGCCGGCTTCTGGCAGCGCGACCTCAACGTCATCGCCTCCCCCGGGCAGGACCTGCGCGACGTCTTCGACCTGATGTCCACCGACACCCCGGAGCACTGGGCCCATATCGCCACCCGCATGCAGAATGTGCCCGGCGCGATGACGGGCTACCTCGACTCCCTGCGGATCGGGATCGCCGCCGGCAACATGCCCGCGATCCGCCAGGTGCGCGAGGTCGCCGACCAGGCGCGCAAGCTGACCGGGCCCGACAACTTCTTCAGGACCTTCGCCGCGAGTGCAGACGTGCCGGACTCGCTCAAGCGTGACCTCGAGGCAGGGGCGAGAGCGGCCAGTGAGGCATACGCGACCATGGCGGACTTCCTGGAGCGCGAGCTCGCGCCCCAGGCACCGGAGCCCGACGGCGTCGGGCGCGAGCACTATGCCATCGCATCGCGCTACTTCGTCGGTGCCGAGATCGACCTCGACGAGACCTACGAATGGGGTCTGGAGGAGCTGGCCCGCATGGTCGCGGAGCAGGAGGCGATCGCCGACCGCATCCTGCCCGGCGCCACCGTGGCGCAAGCCATCGAGAAGCTCGACACAGATCCGGCGCACAAGCTCCACGGCACCGAAGCCCTGCGGGCCTGGATGCAGGAGACGAGCGATCGTGCCGTGGCGGACCTCGGGCGTACGCATTTCGACATCCCCGAGCCGATGCGGCGGCTCGAGTGCATGATCGCGCCGACGCAGGAGGGCGGCATCTACTACACCCCGCCCAGCGAGGACTTCGAGCGCGCTGGCCGCATGTGGTGGAGCGTGCCCGAGGGGATCACCGAGTTCGACACGTGGCGCGAGCTGACGACGGTCTATCACGAGGGGGTGCCGGGCCACCACCTCCAGTGCGGGCTCGCCATCCACAACAGCGCCGAGCTCAACTCGTGGCGCCGGATGAACTGGAACTCTGGCCACGGTGAGGGCTGGGCGCTCTACGCCGAGCGGCTGATGTCCGATCTCGGCTATCTCGACGACCCGGCCGACCGGCTGGGGATGCTCGACGGGCAGCGCATGCGGGCCGCCCGGGTCGTGGTCGACATCGGCGTCCACCTGGGCAAGCCGAAGCCTGACGGCAGCGGCACGTGGACTGGCGATGACGCCTTCGGGTTCATGGCCCAGCACGTCAACATGAACGAACCGTTCGTACGCTTCGAGGTCAATCGCTATCTGGGTTGGCCTGGTCAGGCACCGTCCTACAAGGTCGGGCAACGCATGTGGGAGCAGCTGAGAGATGAGTATGTCGAAGCGAACGGCCCCGATCTCAAGGAGTTCCACCGCCGGGCACTCGCGGTCGGCAGTGTCGGCCTCGGCACCCTGCGCCAGACCCTCCTGTCAGACTCCCGCTGAGGCGGGGGTCACGCAGGCGTCGGGTCGGGACGACCCTTGGCCGCCTTGCCGTCCGTGCCCTCGTCGTCGTCGCCGGGCACGCGGCAGGCTCTCTCAAGCAGCAGTGCCGCGATCAGCAGCAGGAGGCTGGCGATCGCAGCGGCGCCAGCGCGGGTGACCCGCTCCGTGCCAAGCGGGGAGTCGAGCGCATCGATGAAGGCCAGGGCGAAACCGCCGTAGACACCCGCCACGAGCGCCCCGACGACCGCACACGACTTGGCCAGCGAGAGCATCTTGATGCCGTGGTCGGCCGTCATCCGTTCGTGCTCCTTGTGGAGGCTCTTCCACGTGCTCCAGGCGAAGGCGCCCACCACCGCTGCGGCGAACGCCAGCGTGAGCGGCGCTGCCCAGGTGAGCCGCGGCACTGTGCCGTCCAGCCGCACGATCAGTGGAGGCAGGAGCCGGCCTGCGACAAGTCCCGACCCGATCAACGCAGCGATCAGCACCGCAGATGTGGGCCGGACCCGATTCATGCGTGAGACGAGATCACAGAATGATCTCGAGGTCCTCGCGCTTGTGCACGCCCGAGGTATCGACTCCCTCGAGCAGGTCGGCGACGAAGCCCTTGCCCGGGATCTCGCCCTCGGGGTCGATCTCGAGCCATGGCACCAGGACGAAGCCGCGCTCGTGCGCGCGAGGATGCGGCAGCTTGAGCGACTCGTCGTCAGCGACCCGGGGTCCGACCACGATCAGGTCGACGTCGAGTGTGCGGGGCGCTCCGGGCTCATTACGCTCACGACCGAATGCATCCTCGATCGCCAGAGCGCGGTCGAGCAGCGTGTGCACCGTGAGCGTCGTGTCGATCAGCACCACGGCATTGAGGAACTTGCCCGAGCCATCAGGGGCGTCGACGGGGTCGGTCTCGTAGACCGAGGAGATCGCGACGACCGTGACCTCCGGGGTGTCCTCCAACGTGGATACGCCACCCTGAAGCTTTCCGTGCCGATCGCCCAAGTTGGACCCGAGCGACAGGACGGCCTGACGGATGGGCCGCATCCCGCCGGTCATCGTGTCGGCGTCCAGGACGTACGGTGTGGGCGCTTCGGTCACAGTTTGCTCCGCTCTATCGTGACGGCGACATCTTCGAACGTCACCTCGATGGGCGCTTCCGGCTTGTGCACCGTCACGCTAACCCATTGGACCGACTCTTCGGCCAGGCACAAGTCCACCACACGAAGCGCGAGCGTCTCAATCAGGTCGACCGGGTCGCCGACGATCGCATCGTGTACCTGCTGCGCGAGCACGCCGTAGTGCACGGTCTTGGACAGATCGTGATCACGCGCCGCAGGACCCAGATCCAGCCCCAGACTGACGTCGGCGGTGAACGTCTGTCCGTTCTGCCGCTCCTCGGCGAAGACCCCATGGAAGCCGCGAGCCGAGATGCCCCGCAGGTCGATACGGTCGAGCCCGTCCGGGAATGTCATGCCGTGTCCTCGTCCTCGATGTGCAGCTCGGCGATCGGGGAGGCGTGGCGTGACCAGAACTTCCAACCCCCCGGTTGCTTGACCAAGATACTGGTGCACACCGCCTTGCCACCCGTGAACGCGTCGACGGATCCCCCATCGCCGGACAAGATGTTCTCGGTGCAGCTCACGGCCACCGTCGTCGGCTCGGCGTCACCACGCGGGAACGCCGTCACCTCGACGTCGGTGAGGAAGAACTGGATGTAGCCGACATTGGCCATCAGCACGGTCCACGACCGCAGGACCTGCGCCGTGCCCCGCAGCGGGAGTGCGCCGGGGTGGACACACGACGTCTCGGGATCATCGACCCACAGGGAGGCCATGAGGTCGACGTCGCCGGTCTCGACAGCGTCGTAGAACGCCCGATGAGTCGTCAAGTAGTCGCTCACTCGGCCTCCTTCCAGACCTGTGGAGTCAGCTCACGTTCCAGCCGCGCGACGACGCGGACGGCGTCCGCCGAGGCCGAGGGCTCGTGCACGCGTACGCACCAGGCGCCCGCCGCTGCCGCGATCGTCGTGATCGCCGCCGTCGCATCCTCGCGCCGGTCAGGGGGCCGCAGCTGCTCCTCCCCGTCGGGCGACGTGCCGGCCAGCAGCTCACCGAGGAAGCGCTTGCGCGACGCCGCGACCAGGAGCCGATGTCCCAGCCCCACGAATGTCTCGAGGTGCGCGAGGACCGTCCAGTTCTGCTCGCCGGTCTTGGAGAACCCCAGGCCTGGGTCGAGGATGATCTGCCCGGGATCGACGCCGGCACCTACGGCCGCATCGACCTGCACCGTCAGCTCCCGGGTGATGTCCTCGACGAGGTCGTCGTAGTGCGTGTGGTTCTGCATCGCCGCGGAGTGCTCTCGCCAGTGCATCAGGACGATCGGTGTGCCGGCCCGCGCGGCGATCGCCATCATGTCCGGGTCGGACCGACCGCCGGACACGTCGTTGACGAGCAGTGCGCCTGCGTCGATCGCCTGGCGAGCCGTCGAGGCACGCATCGTGTCGACCGAGACCGTGATCCCCTCGGCGACCAGGCCACGGATGACCGGGATGACCCGGCGCAGCTCCTCGTCGCCGTCGATGCGCGTCGCGCCTGGCCGGGTCGACTCGCCGCCGATGTCGACCAGATCGGCACCCTGCGCGACCAGGTCGACACCGTGCTGGATCGCATCGGGGGCATCGAGCCATCGACCCCCGTCGGAGAACGAGTCAGGAGTGACGTTCACGACGCCCATCACGAGGCATCGGCCCTCGGGCAGCCCAGGCAGCACAGCGACCTAGCGTGCCGTGATGAGGCCCATGGCCTCGGCTCGGGTCGCCGGATCACGCAGCTGTCCGCGCACGGCGCTGGTCACGGTCTTGGCCCCGCCCTTGCGAACTCCCCGCATCGTCATGCAGAGGTGCTCGGCCTCGATCACGACTATGACGCCCCGCGGGTTGAGGTGCTCGATGAGGGCGTCGGCGATCTGAGTCGTGAGCCGCTCCTGGACCTGCGGGCGGCGGGCAAACACGTCGACGACGCGGGCGAGCTTGGACAATCCGGTGACCCGCCCTCCGTCTGTCGGGATGTATCCGACATGGGCGACACCGAAGAACGGGACGAGGTGGTGCTCGCACATCGACCACATCTCGATGTCCTTGACCAGCACGAGCTCGTCGTGCCCGACCTCGAACACCGCGGTGAGGACCTCGTCGGGGTTCTGGTCCATGCCCGCCAGCAGCTCTTCGTAGGACTTGGCGACCCGCGCAGGCGTGTCCCTGAGGCCGTCGCGGTCCGGATCCTCGCCGATCGCCAGCAGCAGCTCGCGAATCGCCGCCTCCGCGCGTGGACGGTCCACCGTCACGGCAGGTCCGGGCTGCCGTGGACGTCAGGGCCGGCCGGCGGCGGGGCGTCGACTCCGGCGCCGGGGCCGATCACGATCGGCGTGCCGTTGGTGCCGTTCTGGCCGCTGTAGGACTGGCCGGCGATCGTGTCGACCGGCGGCAGCGTCGACGGGACGCGAGTGTCCGACCCGGTCCACGCGGGACGTACGTCACGACGACGCAGCGGCACGAAGATCTCGGCGACCTGGGCCTTGTCGAGGGTCTCCTTCTCGAGCAGCTCGGTGACGAGCGCGTCGAGGATGTCGCGGTTCTCCGTCAAGATGTCGAACGCCTCCTGATGGGCGAAGGAGATCAGCTTGTTGATCTCCTCGTCAACCACCGCGGCGACGGCCTCGGAGTAGTTGCGGGCGTGGCCGATGTCGCGACCCAGGAACGGCTGACCTTCGTTCTCGCCGAGCCGGACGGCGCCGAGGCGCTCGGTCATGCCGTACTGCGTCACCATCGCGCGGGCCAGGCCGGTGGCCTTCTCGATGTCGTTGCCGGCGCCCGTGGTCGGGTCGTGGAAGACGAGCTCCTCGGCCGCCCGGCCACCCATCATGTAGGCGAGCTTGTCGAGCAGCTCGGCCCGGGTCTGGGAGTACTTGTCCTCATCCGGCAGCACCATGGTGTAGCCGAGAGCTCGGCCACGCGGGAGGATCGTGATCTTGTGCACCGGGTCGCTCTGCGGGAGCGCCGCGGCCACGAGCGCATGGCCGCCCTCGTGATACGCCGTGATGCGCCGCTCGTTCTCATTCATCAGCCGGCTGCGCTTCTGCGGGCCGGAGATGACCCGGTCGATCGCCTCGTCGAGCGCGGCGTTGTCGATCGTCTTGGCGCCGTTGCGGGCCGTGAGCAGCGCGGCCTCGTTGAGCACATTGGCCAGGTCGGCGCCGCTGAAGCCGGGCGTACGCCGGCCGATGGCGCCCAGATCCACACCGGGGGCGAGGGGCTTGCCGCGTGAGTGGACCTTGAGGATCTGCGTACGGCCGGCGAGGTCGGGTGCCTCGACGCCGATCTGCCGGTCGAAGCGGCCGGGGCGAAGGAGTGCCGGGTCGAGCACATCGGGCCGGTTGGTGGCTGCGATCAGGATGACCCCACCGCGTACGTCGAAGCCGTCCATCTCGACGAGGAGCTGGTTGAGGGTCTGCTCACGCTCGTCGTGGCCGCCGCCCATGCCGGTGCCGCGGTGGCGCCCGACGGCGTCGATCTCATCGATGAAGACGATGGCCGGAGCATTTTCCTTGGCCTGCTCGAACAGGTCGCGCACGCGGCTCGCGCCGACACCGACGAACATCTCGACGAAGTCCGAGCCCGAGATCGAGTAGAACGGGACGCCGGCCTCACCTGCGACAGCGCGGGCGAGCAGGGTCTTGCCGGTGCCGGGAGGGCCATACAGCAGGACGCCCTTGGGGATCTTGGCGCCGACGGCCTGGAACTTGGCCGGCTCCTGCAGGAACTCCTTGATCTCGCCTAGCTCCTCGATCGCCTCATCACATCCCGCAACGTCGGAGAACGTCGTCTTGGGGGTGTCCTTGGTCATGAGCTTGGCCTTGGACTTGGCGAACTTCATGACGCCGCTGCCGCCACCTTGCATGCGGCTCATGATGAACAAGAAGATGCCGACGAACAGCAGCAGCGGCAGGATCGCGCCGACGAACGTGCTCAACAGGCCGGCTTTGGGAACCTCGACGTCGTAGACCTTGAGCTTCTTGGCCTCGTACGCCGTCTGGGCCTTCTCGACCAGTGCCGATCCCTGGTCACCGAGCCACTTGGCCTTGACCTTCTTGCCGTCGTCGAGGGTCGCCTGGATCTGCTGGTCACCCTCGATGAAGGTGACCTCCTTGACCTTGGCGTCCTCCAGATAGCTGACCATCGTGGCGGTCTTGACGGTCTTGTAGCCGTCGGCGCTCGAGGAGTACTGCAAGATGGCGATCACAGCGATCACGATCACGGCAACAATGAGCCAGGGGCCCTTGAAGAGGCGTTTGAAATTCATGTACGGCGTGGAGCGGGTCCACTCCTCCTCAGTGCTGGTCGGTAGTCAGACGGTACACGGAGCGCCGTCCACCAGTTGAACGTGCATCCGGTCGCTCAACGTTCCCCGTCAGCGTTCGCCCGCAGCGAACCAGGCCCTGCGGTTCCTAGGAATAGACGTGGGGTGACAGCGTGCCGATGCACCGAAGATTGCGGTACTTCTCGTTGTAGTCCAGGCCGTAGCCGACGACGAATGCATTGGGGATGTCGAACCCGACGTACTTGACCGGGACGTCCATCTGCTGGGCATCGGGCTTGCGCAGCAGCGTTGCGATCTCGACCGACGCCGGACCGCGCGAGCGGAGGTTGGTGATGAGCCAGGACAGCGTGAGTCCGGTGTCGATGATGTCCTCGACGATCAGGACGTGGCGGTCCTTGAGATCGGTGTCCAGATCCTTGAGGATGCGGACCACGCCGGACGACTTGGTGCCCGACCCGTAGGACGACACCGCCATCCAGTCCATCTCGACGTGGCGGTCCAGGCTGCGGGCCAGGTCGGCCATGACCATCACGGCGCCCTTGAGCACGCCGACCAGCAGGACGTCCTGGCCCTCGTAGTCCGCCTCGATCTGCGCCGCCATCTCCTTCAACCGGGCAACGATCTGCTCCTCGGTGAACAGGGTCTGATCGAGCTCGAGGTCGTCTTCGACATGCGTCATCTCCACGGGTTCACCTTCCCACAGGGGTCGGCAGGTAGGACAACGAATCCCCCACCCGGGTGCAGGCGATGCCTCCGGGCAGCTCGATCCGGACCTGTCCGTGCCAGCCGGTGACCAGGCGATCGAGCTCCCCCAGGTGCGCCGAGGTCAGCGCGGAGCCGTCGACGCCCGCGGCCAGGGCAGTCCGGCGGAGAGTCCGCGATCGGACCGCGGGGGGCAGGTCGAGCAAAGTCGGCACATCGAGAGGCTCGCTCACGGCCGCGGCGATCTCGTCGAGGTGTGCGCTGTCGGCGCGCACCTGGTCGGCGGTGCGCGCCAAGGCCTCGGCCACCCCGCCACCGAGCACATCCTCGAGCAGCGGCATGGCCTCCGCCCGGATGCGGGCCCGCCGAAAGGCCGGGTCGCAGTTGTGCGGGTCGACCCACCACGTGAGCTGATGCGCTCGACAGATCTGCTCCGTCTGGGCTCTGCGGAGCGAAAGGAATGGGCGCCGCATCACACCGTCACCGGCAGACAGACCGGCGAGCGAGCGCGGGCCGGCGCCCCGGCCGAGACCCAGCAGGACCGTCTCGGCCTGGTCATCGAGCGTGTGGGCCAGCAGGACGGCATCGGCGCGGGCGCCTTGGAGCGCCTGATAGCGGGCTCGGCGGGCCGCCGCCTCCGGCCCTCCGTCCGTGCCGACCTCGACGCGCACGACTTGCGCCTCGACGCCGAGGGTGGCGAGCTGGTCCGCGGCCCGGGCGGCAACCTCAGCAGAGCCGGCCTGCAGCTGATGGTCCACGACGACCGCAGACACGTCGTATGCCTCGCGGCCGGCCACGAAGGCGGTCACCGCGGCGAGGGCGAGGGAGTCCGCGCCACCGGAGACACCGACGACCAGACGGCTCCCGGGTCCGAGGTCCTGGAGCGCTGCGCGTACGAGGTTGCGGCCCGTCGCGACCGCAGGATCCAGTGCGCCGCCCATGCCCTAGCCGTGCACGCGGGCGACCCACGACGGCGGGTCGAGGATCTCGGACTTCGTGGGCAGATTGGCCGGCTCGGCCCACACCGCGTTGAAACCCGAGAGCCCGACCCGATCGTTGACCTCGCGGACGAACTCAGCCCCGTCGCGATATTGGCGCATCTTGGCGTCGAGCCCCAGCAGCCGGCGCAGGAGCCGGTCGAGACCGCTGGCACCCTTTCGCCGCTCGGTGAACTTGCGCCGGATCTCGGCCACGCTCGGAATGACCTCAGGGCCCACACCATCCATCACGACGTCGGCATGGCCCTCCAGCAGCGACATCATGCCGGTCATGCGGTCGACGATCTCGCGCTGCTTGTCGTTCTGGAACAGCTCGGCCAGGGACGCCTCAGACGTGCCGCGGGCGATGCGGATCGCCTCGCCCAGACCGTCGGTGAGGAGCGACGACAACGCCGACGCGTCGAGGTCCGTGGCGTCGACGAACTCATCAAGCAGGGTGCGCAGATGGTCGCGCATCCAGTCGACAGCGGTGAACTGCACACGATGCGTCTCTTCGTGGAGGCACACCCAGAGCCGGAAGTCGTGGGGATCGACACCGAGCTCACGCTCTGCCTGCACGATGTTGGGGGCCACGAGCAGGAGCCGTCCGGCCTCGCCGTTCGGGCCGCTCCAGAACGGGTCGAACTGGCCCAGCACCTTGGTCGACATGAACGACATGAGGGCCCCGAGCTCGGCACCGCTGATCTTCTCGCCGACGGTTCGGCCGAGGCCGGTCGGCATCTTGTTGGACTCGGCGAGCTTGGTCATGACCGGATCCATGACCAGCTTGAACGTGTCGAGGTTGGCCTCGATCCAGCGCGGACGGTCGACCACGAGGACCGGTGCCGTGGCAGAAGTCGCGTGCAGGTCGCTGAACTCGCGGACCGGCTGCTCGGACCTGGCCGCCCCATCGCGCAGCTCGGCAACGGCCTCGGCGACCTCGGTCGCCGACACGTCAGGGCCTGGCTTCGACAGCATCGTCGCGGTCGAGAGCGCGAGCTTCCAATCGATCATGCCCCCAACCGTAGTCGCGGAGACCGAACGAGCGCAGCGAGTGAGCGTCTAACC
>NZ_JBBJMJ010000006.1:0-174466 GCF_037719875.1 Aeromicrobium sp.
ACTCATGTCCACCCGGCACGCCGTGCCTAACGTCCGTGGCCAGAACCCCTAGGGCGCACCCCCCCCCACCCCCGCGGCGGGGACAGTATTCGTCCAGGGACGGGTCAGTTTCCGGCTCCATAACTGACCCCTCGATGGGCAACAACTGACCCGTCAGCGGGGGGGGGTCAGCGTCAGAGGCCGACGCTCTCGTAGATGTCGTCAAGGGCGTCGAGGTAGGCGCCTTCATCCCCGCCGACCGTCTTCTGGACCTCTTCGGCCTTGGCGAGCACCTCGGCCTCGACCTGCTCGTAGCGTGCGTTCCACTTCTCGGCCTCGATCTGCCAGTAGCCGCAGGTGTAGAAGTCGGACTGCGGCCAGCCCAGCTCGCGGCGCAGGTGCCGGCGAACGGCCCGACTCGCGCGCGCCTCCCCTGCCAGCCAGACGTAGCGATCCGAGTCGGGCAGCCGCCGCGAGGTGACGGCATCAGCAAGGCCGTCGCAGATGTCGGTCTCCTGGGCCACGACCTGCCAGGTCACATCGACGTCTGCGGCACTCGGCAACGCGATCTCGTCGCCGGAGTCGGTCAACACGATGACGACCTCGGCCTTCTGCCCTGCCTCGAGGCCCCGCAGGATGCGGGCCGCCGCCGGCACGCCGGTGATGTCGGCGACCAGGAGCTGCCAGCCCACTCCGTCCGGCGCGGCATACAGCCCGTGCGGCTCGACCAGCCCGACTCGGTCCCCCGGCTCACACCTGCGCGCCCAGTCCGACCCAACGCCCTCGTCGTGCAGGGCGATATCGAGGTCGATCCGGGTCTCCCCATCCACGACCCGGTGGTCCGAGACGGTGTAGACCCGGTGGTCCGGCGGGACGGTGCCGTCGGGATAGGTGACCTTCCAGCTCTCGTCGATCTCCGGGAGCACGAGCTCGGCGCCGGCCGGCGGGATCATGACCCGCAGGTACTCATCGGGTATGCCGGTCGTCGGGAAGTCAACCAACCCGCCGAGTGTCACCGTGACCAGGTGCGCGGAGAGCCGGCGTCTGCCGATCACTGTGGCGGCGTACGTCTTCACTGTCATGACCTCCGAAGTCGAGAACTTAGGACAGCCTAACTTACTTCGGTTGATAGCGTGTGCGGGTGATGTCAGCTCCCCCTCCCGGACCACTTGGCGTTCGGCCCATCAGCGCGTCGGAGCACCTCGACTTCATCCGGAGTCGAGCCTCCGTGAGCTTCCTGCAGACCCCGGCGTGGGCGGCGGTCAAGAGCGAGTGGCGCGGCGAGTCGATCGGCTGGTTCGACGGCAGCACCCTCGTCGGGGCAGCTCTGGTTCTCTACCGACAGTTGCCGCGGGTCAAGCGCTTCCTCGCCTACCTTCCCGAGGGGCCCGACATCGACTGGACCGACCCCGACCTCGGTCGCTGGCTGACTCCGCTCGCGGCACACCTCAAGAGCCAGGGCGCATTCGGCATCCGCATGGGGCCGCAGGTCGTGGCCCGCCGCTGGCACGCGGCAACGATCAAGCAGGCCATCGCCGACCCCGTGCTCCAGAGGCTCTCGGACGTACCCGCCGATGACAGTGACGCCACGGCCCTCACCGTGACCACCGCACTGTCCGGCCTCGGTTGGAAGGAGATCCCGATCGACGACGGCTTCTCCGCCGGGCAGCCGAAGTTCAACTTCCAGATCCCGCTCGGCGGCCGCGACGAGCAGGACGTCCTCGCCGGCATGAACCAGCAGTGGCGGCGCAACATCAAGAAGGCCGCCAAGTCCGGCGTCGAGGTCACCCGGGGCGAGCGTGGCGATCTCGCCGAGTTCCATCGCGTCTACGCCGAGACGGCCGATCGTGATCACTTCACGCCTCGACCCCTGTCCTACTTCGAGCGTATGTGGGACGCACTCACCGCCGAGGAGCCCGACCGGCTGGTGCTCTATCTGGCTCGTCATGAGGGCGACCTCGTGGCCGCCACCACGATGGTCCGGGTCGGTGCACATGCGTGGTACTCCTACGGCGCCTCGACCACGGCCAAGCGGGACGTCCGTGGCTCCAACGCGATCCAGTGGCAGATGATCCGCGACGCGATGGCCGCCGGCGCCACGGTCTACGACATGCGTGGCATCACCGAGACGCTGGACCCCGACGACTCGCACGTCGGATTGATCCAGTTCAAGGTCGGAACCGGCGGCGAGGCGGTCGAGTATCTCGGCGAGTGGGACCTGCCGCTCAACCGCGCGCTCCATCTCGGCTTCACCACATATTTGAAGAGGCGATGAGCGTGAGCTTCGATCTGCATGTCGACGCCGTTCGCTGGCGACGTGGCCTCCGCGACGTCGTCGACCGGACTCCGGGCATCGTCCCGGTCATCAAGGGCAACGGCTACGGTTTCGGTCGCGACCTGCTCGCCGCCGAGGCGACGGCTCTGGGTCTCGACATGATCGCCGTCGGCACGTATGCCGAGGTGCCTGCCGCGCTCGCGGCATTCGCCGGCGACGTCATGGTGTTGACCCCGTGGCGCCCGTTCTTCACCGACGTCGTCCACGATGACCGAGTCATCCACACCGTCGGCCGGGTCGAGGACATCGCGGCCCTCGCCGCCGGATCCGACTCCGCCGCCAGGGTCCTGGTCGAGGGCGAGACCTCGATGGCCCGACACGGCCTCGACCGTCACGAGCTGGCCTCGGCGGTCGCGGCGATGGGTGACCTGCGCGTCGAGGGCTTCGCAGTGCACCTGCCGATGGCCGGGAACAACTTCGGTGAGGCGCAGAGCTGGGCGGCGGCGCTCGAGGCGTCACAGGTCGAGACCACGACGTTCTACGCCTCGCACCTCACCTCGACGGAGCTGGCCGTGCTGCGCGAGCGGCGGCCGCAGCTCGACATCCGGCCGCGCGTCGGCACCGCATTGTGGCTCGGCGACCTCGGTGCGCTGTCCGTACGCGCGACAGTCCTGGACAGCCACCACGTCGCCCGCGGCGAGCGGATCGGCTATCGCCAGCGGCCCATGCCCCGCGACGGATTCTTGCTGATCGTCGCAGGCGGCACGAGCCACGGCATCGGCCTGGAGGCGCCCAAGTCCTCTGCCGGTGTCGTGCAGCGCGGCAAGTCACTGGCCAAGGGCGGACTCGAGGCGGCCGGATTCTCCCTCTCGCCGTTCACGATCGACGGCAAGCAGCGCTGGTTCGCCGAGCCGCCGCACATGCAGGCGAGCATGATCTTCCTGCCCTCGACGGCGCAGGCGCCCCGGGTCGGCGACGGCGTCGACGTCGCGGTGAGGTTCACCACCGCGACGTTCGACGCCATCACCTTCGGCTAGTCAGGCTTCTTGGTAAGGCGCGGTGCCGGCACCGAGGGCTCCGACGTCGTCGGTTTCGGACCGGGAGTGGTCTTGGTCGGTTCGGGCGGCTCCGGTGTGGTTTTCTCAGGCTTAGGCTCAGGCTTCCGCGTGGGCCTCGGCGTGGGCTTGACAAACACCTCGCCTTTCTTGCCCTGGATGTTGGCTGGGGGCGGGAACGTGCCGCACTCGGTGCCCTCCAGCGCGGCATTCATGTATGTCTGGAACGTCCGCGCCGGGATCTGGCCGCCGAAGAACGGCACCATGTAGCCCTCGAGGTCGCCGTTGCCGAACTTGCCGCGGTTGTACATCACCGCGGTCGCCAGCCTGGGGCTGTAGCCCGCGAACCACGACGAGGAGACGCGCTGATCGTCGTCCGGACCCGCAGTTGCGGTGCCGGTCTTGCCAGCGGTGGGGCAGATCGTCCGGGCGTTCGAACCGGTGCCGGCAGCCCCGGAGTTGACGACCTTGCCCATGGCCGCGATGGTGTCGGCGGCGACGTCCTTGGGGATCATCTGCTTGGTTCGCACCTTGTGCTCGTGCATCTTGGTGCCGTTGGCGTCCTCGACCGACTTGATGATGAACCAGTCCGCCCGCTTGCCGTCCGCCGCGAGCGTCGCGTAGGCGTTGGCCATGTCGACCGGGGCGACCGGGAAGAAGCCGAGCGGGGTCACCAGAGGCGGGCCGTCCTCGGCATTCTTGACCTTGTCGATGACCGAGGTCGGTATGCCTGCCTGCTCCGCCGCGTCGAGGGTCTTTTCCGGTCCGTCGTCCATTTGATCCATCAGGTCGACGAAGGCGGTGTTGACCGACTTCTGCGTTGCGAACTCCAGCGGGATGGTGCCGAACGAATCTCCACCACTGTCGCCCTGGTTCTCGGTCGCCACCTTGCCATTGATCAGCAGGGGTGACGAGCCGTTGAGCCGGGTCTTGAGGCTGTAGCCGTCCTCGAGCGCCGCCACGACCGAGAACACCTTGAACGTCGAGCCCGGTTGCGTGCCGGACGTCGCCCAGTTGACCTGATTCTTGAGGTAGTCGCGACCCGCATACATCGCCTGCACGGCACCCGTCCCGGGCTTGATCGACACCAGCGACTGGTGCAGCTGCTTGGCTCCGGGCGGCCGGTTCGTCTTGATCGCGTTGATCGCGGCCATCTGCCGCTCGTAGTTGAACGTCGTCACGATCTTCAGCCCGCCACCCTCGATCTCCTGGGAGCTGAAGTCGAGCTCGTCCATCTTCAGCTGCACGAGCCGGAGCAGGTGTCCCTTCGAGCCGCTGAAGCGGTTGATGTCCTTCTTCTTGGCGAACTTGGGTATCCGGTCATCGAACTTCGCGGCCTCGTCTGCCGTGATGGCCCCGGACTTGACCATGCCGTCGAGCACATAGCGGAATCGCGGGCCGATTCGATCGGCGGCACCATCGGTGTAGGGGTCGTAGAAGCTCGGGCTGTTGATGACCGTCGCGAGAATCGCCGACTGCGCATAGTTGAGCTCGGAGGCCGGCTTGTCGAAGTATGTCTTGGCAGCGACCTCGACTCCGTAGGCGCCGTTGCCGAAGTAGATCGTGTTGAGGTAGCCCTCGAGGATCTCCTTCTTGCTCCGCTGGTTGTGGATCTTGACCGAGAGGACGGCTTCCCTGACCTTGCGCTTGTAGGACTGCTCCTGCGTCAGGTAGAGGATCTTGACGTATTGCTGGGTGATCGTCGAGCCGCCACCCTGGATCTCACCGCTCGTGGCATTGTTGCGGGCCGCGCGGATGATGCCTTTGAGGTCGATGCCGTTGTTGGAGTAGAAGGTGCGGTCCTCGGCGGCGATCGCAGCGGCCTGCATCGAGGCCGGGATGTCATCGAGCGGCACGCTCTCGCGGTCCTGCGTCGCGAACTCGCCGAGCTTGTGCTTGCCGTCGGAGTAGAAGACCTTCGTCGTCTGCGTCTCGAAAGCGGCGTTGGCGGTGGGGATCGAGATCGCGCGATAGAGGATGAAGAACGAAGCGGCGGCGACCAGGATGCCGAACACGCCCAACAAGGCGACCCATCTGATCGTGGCAAGCCACCACGGTCCGCGCCCGCCGATCCTGCGGTTCAGGCGCTTGAGCCTGCCGCTGCCGGCTTTCGAGCGCGGTGCTGTCTTTCGCTGTGTTGCCAAGGGTCTGTCTACCTCCATCGGGATCCCGGGGTTCGGGTCCGTCAACGACCAAGTGTGCCGAACGTACCTGAGGATTGGTTAATCGGCAGGCGCCGTGGCGGCGTAAGTGACGGGCCCCACAGTGTTGTCGATACACCAAATAGATGTATCGTACCGATATACATACAAACAGCACACTTTGTCAGGGTGGACGATGACACGACGCGGCGCGGCACTCGAGGTGGCAGTCCTCGGACTGCTCCACGATGCCCCGATGCACGGCTACGAGCTGCGCAAGCAGGTCAACGCCCTGCTGGGCTGGGGTCGCATCCTGTCCTACGGCACGCTCTATCCCGCACTGAAGGCACTCGGCAAGGACGGCTACATCGTGGCCGACGAAGCCGTGCTGCCCGAGGCGAGGGGGCGACGCGCCAAGATCGTCTACAAGCTCACTGCGGAGGGCAAGGAGCACTTCGCCCAGGCTCTGGAGGACTCCGGCCCTTCAACGTGGGACGACGAGACCTTCGGCGTACGCTTCGCGTTCTTCGCGCGCACCGATGCCGCCTCCCGCGTTCGCATCCTCGAGGGACGAAGGAGCCGGCTCGAAGAGCGGCTCGACAACGTCCGCAAGGCCGGGCAGCGCAAGCGGGACCGGGTCGACTCCTACACATTGGAACTGCAGAGGCACGGCCTGGAGTCGGTCGAGCGTGAGGTCAAGTGGTTGACCGAGCTGATCGACCGCGAACGCTCAGGCGGCTATCCCGACGAAGACGGCACGACCAGCACAGACATCACCCCGACCAAGAAGTGAACACCTCAATGAAGGAGAACCCATGGGTTCGGTACGCGTAGCAATTGTGGGTGTGGGCAACTGCGCCACGTCCCTGATCCAGGGCGTCGAGTACTACAAGGACGCCGACCCCGAGGGCAACGTCCCCGGGCTGATGCACGTCAAGTTCGGCGAATACCACGTCAACGACATCGAGTTCGTCGCGGCGTTCGACGTCGATGCCAAGAAGGTCGGCTTCGACCTCTCCGAGGCGACGCAGGCCAGCGAGAACAACACCATCAAGATCGCCGACGTCGCGCCGACAGGTGTCATCGTCCAGAAGGGCAACACGCTCGACGGACTCGGCAAGTACTACCGCGAGACCATCGAGGAGTCCGACGCCGCTGCGGTCGACGTCGTGCAGGTCCTCAAGGACACCCAGGCCGATGTCCTCGTCTCCTACCTCCCGGTGGGCTCCGAAGAGGCTGACAAGTTCTATGCCCAGTGCGCCATCGATGCGAAGGTCGCGTTCGTCAACGCGCTGCCGGTCTTCATCGCGTCGGACCCGGAGTGGGCCCGCAAGTTCGAGGACGCCGGCGTCGCGATCATCGGCGACGACATCAAGAGCCAGGTCGGCGCGACCATCACGCACCGCGTCATGGCCAAGCTGTTCCAGGACCGAGGCGTCGTGCTCGATCGGACCTACCAGCTCAACGTCGGCGGCAACATGGACTTCAAGAACATGCTCGAGCGTGACCGCCTCGAGTCCAAGAAGATCTCCAAGACGCAGGCCGTGACGTCCAACATCGACCATGACCTCGGCGCCAAGAACGTGCACATCGGCCCGTCGGACTATGTCCAGTGGCTCGACGACCGCAAGTGGGCCTACGTCCGCCTCGAGGGTCGCGCGTTCGGCGACGTCCCCCTGAACCTGGAGTACAAGCTCGAGGTCTGGGACTCGCCCAACTCCGCCGGCATCATCATCGACGCGATCCGTGCGGCCAAGATCGCCAAGGACCGTGGGATCGGCGGCGCACTGTTTTCGGCCTCGTCCTACCTGATGAAGTCTCCTCCGGAGCAGCGTCCCGACGACCTCGGTCGCGAGATGCTCGAGAAGTACATCTCGGGTGAACTGGAACGCTGACGCCCAAGTCTGGCTGCAAACGAGCTCGCTCGGGTGAACTGGAACGCTGACACCAGTCCTCGCGCCCAGACGAAGGGCCGGTCCCCCGCGGGGTCCGGCCCTTCGTCATGTCCGAGGCTCCAGCAGGGCCGTGAACGTGTCACGCATGACCGCGGTCGCATCGCTGATGCCAAGACTGAAGTCGTCGCGCAGCACGGTCCAGGTCGTGACACTGGCAGCGACGAACAGGGCGAGAGCCATGGTGCGGTGCGGTCCAGTGCCGTCTTCGAGCCGATCGGGGAAGACCGCCAGCAGGTCCCCCTGCAGCCGTTCGACGTGCTTGGCCCTGCTGGCGGCGAGAGCTGCAGAGAAGGGCTCGCCCAGCAACGCGGACTTGGCCGCCGGCGCCAAGTGCTCCATGCGCCGCGCTCGCTGGCGGCAGAAGATGTCGATCCGCTGCTGGAGCGGCAGGCTCTGAGCGATCGGGTCCCACTGCGCTGCGTCGGCCTCGAGCCAGTAGCCCGTGGTCGCCTCGAGCAGAGCCTCGAGATCCTTGAAATTGAGCCACAGGGTCCGCAGCGAGATCCCGGCCTTCTCGGCGATGATCTTGCCGGTGGGCTTGAGCACCCCGGCGCGCAACAGCTCGGCGTGCGCCTCGACGATCGCGTCGCGGGTGCGCTCACCCCGGGCGATCCGTCCATCGGTGTTGCGCTGCCGCTCTGTCGGCATGGGCCGTCTCTCCTTTGTCCCCACGGCATCAGTATGTCCGCGCGGGTCAGCGTCCCGCTTGCGGGCTCCACCGGTTGACGCCCGCCAGAAAAACATACACTCTTTGTGCATGAATGTTGAGACGCCGGTCACACGCCCCACCTCCCGGGACGACGCCAGGTCCGGGGCGCACCTCGTGGTCGACGGGGTGGCGGTTCGCTTCGGTGGCCTCACAGCGCTCGACTCGGTCTCGTTCGAGGTCCCACCCGGCCAGGTCGTCGGCGTCATCGGTCCGAACGGCGCCGGCAAGACGACGCTGTTCAACGTCGTCTGCGGATTCACCCGCCCCCAAGCGGGACGGTTGCTGCTCGACGGCTCGCCGCTGCGACCGGTGCCGCACCAGCTGACCCGGCGCGGCATCTCGCGGAGCCTGCAAGGACTCGGGCTGTTCCCCGGCCTCAGCGTGCTGGAGAACATCGTCGCCGGCGCAACCCACTCGACCCGCGCGGGATTCGCGTCGCACCTCTTCGCGCTGCCACGCGGTGACCGCGACGAACGCGAGCTGCGCGAGCGGGCTGAGGCACTCATCGACGACCTGGGTCTGGGCGCCCACGCCGGCGCCCACCCGTCGACGCTGCCCTACGCCGTCAGCAAGCGTGTCGCGCTCGCCCGTACGTTGATCAGCGAGCCGCGCCTCGTGTTGCTCGACGAGCCGGCCGGCGGCCTCGGCCACGACGACATCCTCGAGCTCGGCCGCCTGATCACGAGCCTTCCGTCTCGCGGTTCGGGGTGCTCGGTCATGCTCGTCGAGCACCATGTCGATCTCGTGATGGAGGTCTGCGACCGCATCGTCGTGCTCGACTTCGGCAAGGTCATCGCCCACGGGACGCCGGCCGAGGTGCGCAACGACCCTGCGGTCGCCGAGGCCTATCTCGGCGCCGAGGTGGCGTCCTGATGGGCGATCCGGCCGGCTCGCAGCTGCGGGTCCGGGGGCTGACCGCGGGTTATGGCGCGGCACCGGTCCTCCGTGGCATCGACCTCGACATCGACCCGGGCCAGATCGTCGCCGTTGTCGGAGCCAACGGAGCCGGCAAGACCACCTTGCTGCGGACCCTGTCGGGACTGGTGGAGCCGACCGAGGGCTCCATGACGTGGGAGGGCGACGAGCTGCGTGGGACGCGCGTGCACGACTTGGTCCGCCGCGGCATCGCGCACGTGCCCGAGGGACGCGGCGTCATCACCGAGCTGACGGTCGAGGAGAACCTCAGGCTCGGCCACGTGTGGCGCAAGGACAAGGACGACGCCCGAAGGGCCACCGCGGAGGTCTTCGAGTTCTTCGAACCGCTGGCCCGGCGGCGCAGGAGCCCCGGCCACCAGTTGTCGGGCGGTGAGCGGCAGATGCTCGCGATCGGTCGGGCCCTGGTCGCTCGTCCGCGCCTCCTGCTGCTCGACGAACCGTCGCTGGGGCTCGCGCCCAAGGTCACGAGCCAGATCATGACCCTCCTGAAGAACCTGCGCGACGACACGGGGCTCTCGGTGCTGCTCGTGGAACAGAACGTCCGCAGTGCCATGTCCATCGCCGACCGCGGCGTCGTGCTCTCGTTGGGTGAGGTGGTCGTCACCGACGACGCTGCCCGCATCGCCGAGGACGACGACCTCCGACACGCCTATCTGGGGTTCTGACCACATGGACCCCTTCATCTTCCTCACCGTCGACGGGTTGGCCCGTGGTGCCGTCTTCGCGGCGTTCGCCCTTGCCCTGGTGTTGATCTGGCGAGGCGCCCGCCTGGTCAACTTCTCGCAGGGCGCCATGGCAGCCGCCACGACCTTCATCGCCTACAGCGTGACCAACGCCTCGGGCTCCTACTGGCTCGGGCTCGTCGCGGCCGTCGTGTCGGGCCTGGTCATCGGCGCCATCACCGAGCGGTACGTCATGCGGTTCGTCGACCCGACCCAGCACCTCAATGCCGTCATCGTCGCCCTCGGGTTGGTCCTGGTCATCCAGGCGATTCTCGGCATCATCTACGGCAGCCAGTACCGCCCCATGGACGTGCCGTTCAGCCGTAGTCCACTCAGCATCGGCGACCAACCGCTCCTCTCGCCCTACGACATCTTCGTCTTCGTCACGGTGCTCGCCGTGATGGCCGGCCTCGGCTTTGCCTTCACCCGCACCGACATCGGCCTCAAGATGCGCGCCGCGGCCTTCGCCCCCGACATGGCCCGCCTGCTGGGCGTCAACGTCGGGCGCATGCTGACGTTGAGCTGGGCGCTCGCCGGCGCGGTCGGCGGCCTCGCCGCCCTCCTGGTCGTGCCCACCGAGCTGGGGGCCCACCCCCACGCGACCGACCTCGTGTTCGTCTACGCGTTCACCGCTGCGGTGATCGGCGGTCTCGACAGCCCGATCGGCGCCGTCGTCGGCGGTCTCGGGGTCGGTCTCGTCCTGTCGTACGTCAGCGGCTACTCCGACAACGACCTGTCGGCAGTTGTGATCCTCGGACTGCTGATCGGTGTGCTGCTGCTGCGACCGTCCGGCCTGTTCAGCCACGCCACGGCAAGGCAGGTCTGATCATGATCGAACTCCTCGCGCGTCACACGCTCCTGAGGCACCTGCTGGTCACGCTCGCGGCAGGTGTGGCCTTGCTCGCGCTGACCTACACACTGTCGCCCTACCGCAACTATCAGCTCGCCACGATGGCCGCCTATCTCTGCGCAACCGCCGGGCTGACGGTGCTGGTCGGGCTGTCCGGTCAGCTGTCGCTGGGACACGGGGCGCTGATGGCCGTCGGCGCCTACACGTACGCCCTGATGTCCGCCGAGGTCGGCGACCGGGGCACCACCGGACCGATGCTGCTGCTCCTGCCCCTGGTCGCCGCCGTCGTCGCCACCGCGATCGTGGGCGGCATCGTGGGGCTGGCCGGGGCACGACTGTTCGGCCCCTACCTCGCCGGGCTGACCCTCACCCTCACGATCGTCGTGCCGGCGATCACGACCACATTCGCCGACCAGCTCGGAGGGGACCAGGGGCTCTCCGTGCTGGTCGAGCCCGCACCGGCCAGCCTCGGCATCACCTTCCCACTCGAGCGCTGGCAGGCATGGATCGCCTGCGCCGCCGCGCTGCTGACGATGCTGCTGCTCGCCAACCTCGTGCACAGCCGATTCGGGCGCGAGATGCGGGCGGTCCGGGACGACGAGGTCGCCGCCCGGCTGTCGGGCATCAACGTGCAACGCACCAAGGTCATCGTCTTCGTCGTCAGCGCCGCGACAGCCGGCCTCGGCGGAGGCATCCTCGCGATCCTGACCCAGTCGGTGTCGCCGGGGGCCTTCTCGCTCGCGTTCTCACTCTTCCTGCTGATGGCGGTCGTGATCGGCGGCATCGGAAGCCTTGCCGGCGCGGTATGGGGTGCCCTGCTGCTGGTCGCGCTGCCAGAGATCACCGACTCGCTCGCCGACAACATCGGCTCGTCTCCCCAGCTCGCCGAGCGCCTCGACGGCAACCTGTCGCTGGCGGTCTTCGGCCTGGTCCTGATCCTCGTCACGATCGTCTTCCCGCGTGGCATCCAGGGACTCGTCTCCGCGGTGTCCCAGCGGACACGGCGCTCCGGGCGCCCACCCTCGTCCCGACCCGGCACGACCACCACCGAAGACCCACCCACCACAACAAGTTCGGAGTCCATCGATGCATGAACACACCCACCGCTTCCGGCGACCGGTCGCGACCGTCGCCTCGCTCGGCCTGATCGGCGCCCTCGCGGCCTGCGGCGGTGGTGGCGGTGGCGGGGACGCCGCGTCCTCGCCCGGCGTCACGAAGGACACGATCGTCGTCGGCACCCACCAGCCCTTGACCGGTCCTGCCGCCGCGGGCTACTCCTCCATCTCGCCGGCGACCAAGGCGTACTTCGACTACGTCAACAGCAAGGGCGGGGTGCACGGCCGCAAGATCACCTACAAGGTGAAGGACGACGGCTACAACCCGGCCAACACCCAGAAGGTCGTGCGCGAGCTCGTCCTCAAGGACAAGGTCTTCGCCATCGTCAACGGTCTCGGCACCCCGACGCATACCGGTGTCCTGGACTTCCTCAAGACCAACAAGGTCCCCGACCTGTTCGTTGCGTCGGGCAGCCGCAACTGGAACCAGGTCAAGAAGTATCCGACCACCTTCGGCTTCCAGGCCGACTACACCACCGAGGCCAAGGTGCAGGCGACCTACATCAAGGCGAACCTCGCCGGCAAGAAGGTGTGCTTCCTGGGGCAGGACGACGACTTCGGCCGCGACGCCCTCCTGGGCCTGACCCAGGTCCTCGGCGAGGACGGCGTGGCGGAGCGGCAGAAGTACGTCACGAGCAACACCAACGTCGCGCCACAGATCGGCAAGCTCAAGTCGGCCGGGTGCGAGGTCGTCTCCCTGGCGACGGTCCCTGGATTCACGGCCCTGGCTGTCGGCACCGCCGCTCGCCTGAAGTTCCAGCCCCAGTGGATCAGCACCTCGGTCGGTGCCGACCTCAACACGGTCGGAGGCGCGCTGGGCAAGGCGGCACCGCTGCTCGAGGGATTCCTGAGCTCCAACTACCTGCCGTCGGCATTCGACGCCGAGGATCCGTGGGTCAAGCAGTTCAAGAAGATCAACGCCGAGTTCAACGACGACGCGCCCTTCACCGGCAACACGGTCTACGGCATGACAGTCGGATATCTGTTCGTCCAGGCGCTCCAGCAGAACGGCAAGGACCTCACTCGGGAGTCGCTCATGGAGACGGTCGAGAAGGGTGGCCTGGACGGTTCGGGTCTCGGCAAGCTGCGCTACGCCAAGGATGACCATGCGGGATACGGGGGTGTGCGCATGGCCAAGGTGACCGGCACGTCGCAGGACTACTTCGGCCCGACCTACTCCACCGACGACGGCGACACACCCGTCGAGGAATACACCGAGGAGCCCACGCAGCCACCAGCTGACGGCATCCCCACCGAATAGGGAGCACACGTTGGGCCGGTCTCGGGGCCGGCCCTTCGTTCGCCCCGTATGCCAGTGAGACCGTCACCGCCCGATTATGAGCGGGCGGCCCAGAACGCCTTGAGGGCTTCGGTCGCGTCGGCCTCGCTGAGAGGCCCGCGATCCATCCGCAGGTCCAACAAGAACCGGTAGGCCTCGCCGACCTCGGGGCCCGGTGAGATCCCCAGGATCTGCATGATCTGAGCCCCGTCGAGATCGGGCCTGATCGAGCCGAGCTCCTCCTGCTCCGCCAGCACCGCGATCCGCTGCTCGAGCTCGTCGTACGTTCGCTGGAGACGCTGGGCCTTCTTCTGGTTGCGGGTCGTGCTGTCCGCGCGGGTCAGGATGTGCAGGCGCTCGAGCTGGTCCCCGGCGTCGCGGACATAGCGGCGTACGGCCGAATCGGTCCACTCGCCGGAGCCGTAGCCGTGGAAACGCAGGTGCAGCTCGACAAGCTTCGCCACCTGGTCGATCACATCGTTGCTGTAGCGCAACGCCCGCATCCGCTTGCGGGTCAGCTTGGCCCCGACAACGTCGTGGTGGTGGAACGTGACAGTCCCGCCCTCGACGAACCGCCTCGTCTTGGGCTTGCCGATGTCATGCAGCAGCGACGCGAGGCGGATCACCAGGTCCGGCTGTGACTCCAGCCGTCCCTCCAGGGCGATCGCCTGCTCGAGCACCGTCAGTGAGTGCTCGTAGACGTCCTTGTGCCGGTGGTGCTCGTCGCGCTCGAGGATCAATGCGGGCAGCTCGGGCAGCATCTGCTCCGCAAGGCCGGTGTCGACCAGCAGTCGCAGGCCCGCGACCGGACCTGCGCCGATCAGCAGCTTGTTGAGCTCATCACGGACCCGCTCCGCCGAGACGATCTTGAGCCGGCCGGACATCTCTGTCATTGCTGTGACGACGTCGGCCGATGCGCGGAAACCGAGCTGTGACACGAACCGGGCCGCCCGCATCATCCGGAGCGGATCGTCGCTGAAGGACTGCTCGGGCGTCACCGGGGTCCGCAGGAGCCGGTCGTCGAGATCGGCGAGCCCGCCGTAAAGGTCGACGAACTCTCGTGACGGGAGCCGGATCGCCATCGCATTGACCGCGAAGTCGCGCCGCGAGAGATCGCCGTCGAGGGTCTCGCCGAACTCGACCGCGGGCCTGCGGGAGGCCGAGTCATAGGCATCGCTGCGGTAGGTCGTGATCTCCAGGTCGTGATGGCCCTTGCGGAGCCCGATCGTGCCGAACTCACGCCCCACGTCCCACATCGCATCGGCCCACGAGCCCGTGATCCGCTCGATCTCCTCCGGCCGGGCAGAGGTGGCGAAGTCCCAGTCACTGCCCGGTCGATCGAGGACGGCGTCGCGCACGGGGCCACCCACGATCGCGAGCTCGTGACCTGCGGCCTCGAAGAGCGCGCCGACCTCGACCAGGAACGGGTTCGCGGCAAGCGTGGCGTCGATCCTGGCCCGGCGATCAGTGGTCAGAGCGGACGTGGGCACGGGGACATACTCTATCGGGCTGCGCGTGGCTCCTGGTCCAGCGAGCCGACGACGGCTCGACAAGCCCAGGGAGCGGGGCACGTACGTCTAGCATGTTCGGGTGAGCAGCCGCAGCAGAACCATTCTCGTCGCGCTGCTCGTGACGATCCTCGCGATCGCGCTCGTGCCCGCAGTCCCGGTCCATGCAGCCGACAAGGATCCCGATCTCACGGTCAGCATCCAGTCCCTGTCGCCGAGCCGGCTCCGGGCCGGCGACACCATCACGATGACCGGCACCGTGACCAACAACGACCCTCACGCATGGACAACGGTGCAGGCCTATCTGGTCATCCCGACAGTCCCATTCACGACTCGTGCACAGATCCAGGAGGCGGTCGACAACGGCGACGCCTACACCGGTGCCCGAGTCATCGACACCGGCAGGTTCGACGACATCGGCGACCTCGCCCCCAAGGAGACCCGCCGCTTCCGGATCAAGGTCCCCTACGGCAAGCTCGGGGTCTCGGGCGCGGAGGGCGTCTATCCCGTGGGCGTCCAGATCCTGGGCACCGACACCGACGGTGAGCGCAGTGTCGACGCGATCGCCAGGGCGACGACATTCCTCCCGCTCGTCTCGTCGACGCGAGCGCCCGTCCCGGCCTCGATCGTCTGGCCCTTCCTCATGCCCGAGCGCGGCGGGTCCGGCGAGGACACCGAGCCCCTCAGGCTGTTGACCGCGGTCTCGTCCGGGGGACGCCTGCGCAACCTGCTCGACCTCGCCACCGACACGACCGGCGGTGCCCCCACGGTCCTGGTCGACCCAGCACTTCTCGTGGGAGTCAACGATCTCGCACGGGGGCGCAATCTCCCCGAGGACGTCGAGATCACGCGGGAGCAACGGGTCGAGGCCTCGCGATTCGTCGACGACCTGGTCGCGTTCGCTCGTGCCCAGCGATGCTGGGTCCTCGGCTTCGACCGCCCGGACACCCTGGCCCTGTCCAACAATGGAGATCTGGCGGCTCGGTTGACGGCGGTGATCGAACGGGCCACGGCCTCGGCCCTCACGACCTTCCAGCTCAGCGGGCGCAAGGTGTCGTGGCCGACCAGCGGCGGAGTGACCGCCGACCTGATTCGGAGCCTGCGCGGTGCTGGGGACGCCCCGGTCATCGTCGGGCCCGCCGATGTCCCGGACTGGGATCGTCGGCAAGGATCGCTGGTCCGCTACTCGACCTCTCGCGGGCCGATGCCGCTGCTCGTCAACGATGTCCTGGATGCCGGCGTGCCGGGTCAGGACTCGGTCCTCACCCTGCGCCAGCGCATCCTCAGCGAGGCCGCCCTCGCAACGCTCCAGCGGTCGATCGACCCCAATTCTCGCGCCGACGCCGTGACGATGGTCGATCCGCGCTGGGACCCTGGCACGACGTGGTCGACCGGCATCCTGTCATCGGCGTTCAGTGCCCCCTTCGTCACCGGCGTGAGCCTCGACTCGATCCTGACCCGACCCCTCGTCGCCTATCGCGGCACGGTGCCTGCGACTTCGAAGGGTCGTCCCCTCGGCAGAACCCAGCTCAAGGTGGCGACCGACATCTTGTCCAAGGGCAACGAGCTGAGTTCGGTGATCCCCCAGAGCGATGCGGTCGACGACTCGCTGGCCCAGGACGTTGCGGGGGTGCTCAGCGTTCGTTGGCGGTCAGAACCCGGTGCGGCTCGCATGGTCGCCCAGGCTCTTGCGCGGCGGGCGGGTGCCCAGCTCCGCAGGATCACGATCAGCGGGCCACCATCGGTGACCCTGTCGAGCTCCAAGGGCGGATTTCCGGTCACGATCCGCAATGGCACGGACGAGGCCATCCGGGTCGGAGTGTCACTCGACTCGAGCAATCCCGCGCTGACGATCCCCGAGGTCAAGCCGTTCGACATCGGGGCGGGCGAGCGCCGGACCCTCACCGTCGACATCGATCTCGGCCGTCAGAAGACGACCTCCCTCACCGCGACACTCAAGTCGACCGACGGCAAGGCGATCGGCCAGCCGGCCGAGTTCAACGTGCGGTCCAGCAAGATCGGGATGGTCCTCTGGGTCGCGATGGGACTCGCCGGCCTGCTGGTCCTCGCCGCCCTCGTACGTCGGTTCAGTCGCCACCGCACGCAGACCCGAACCCCGTCCGAGCGACCGGCGGACGACGATGAATGACCGGACGATCGCCCGGGCCAGTGCCTGGATGGCCCTCGGCACGATCGTCTCGCGGTTCACCGGCTTCCTCCGGATGGGACTGCTCCTCGCGGTGATCGGCGCATCGCTCAATGCCGACATCTTCGACAGCGCCAACTCGATCCCCAACACGCTCTACATCCTGGTCGCCGGCGGCATCTTCAACGTCGTGCTCGTGCCGCAGCTCGTTCGGGCGATGAAGATCGACGAGGACGGCGGAGACGCCTACGCCAACCGCGTCATCACCCTGGGCCTGCTCGTCCTCGCGACCGCCACGGTCCTGCTGATGCTGGCGACGCCGGTTCTGCTGCGGGTGGTCTTCGCGGACCGGCTCTTCACCTCACAGTTCTCCGCCCAGCGCGAGTCGGCCGAGCTGCTGATGCTCCTGTGCCTGCCCCAGGTGTTCTTCTACGGGGCGTTCGTCCTCGTCGGCCAGATCCTCAACGCGCGTGGGCGTTTCGGGCCGATGATGTGGGCACCGATCATCAACAACGTCGTCGCCTGCGGGGTGATCCTGACCTACGCGGTCACCTTCGGCGCCTCCAACGGTATCGACGGGTTCACCCGGTCCGAGGCGCTCCTCCTGGGGGCCGGATCGACCGCCGCAATCGCCCTGCAGGCCCTGGTGCTCCTGCCCTACCTGCGCCGAGCCGGATTCCACTTCCGGGCGCGTTTTGACTTTCGCGGGGTCGGCCTCGGGCACACGCTGCGGCTCGGCGCGTGGACACTGGCATTCATCCTGGCCAACCAGATCGCCTACATCGCGATCATCAAGATCTTGACCGGCGCCACCCTGGAGGGCGCGGGCGACGGCAAGGTCGCGGCAGGCCTCGCGGTCTACAGCCTCGGCTTCCTGATCAGCCAGCTGCCCCACGGCGTCATCACGGTCTCCCTGGCGACGGCGATCATCCCGACCCTCGCGGGACTGGCGGCGGATGGACGGTATGACCGGTTCAGGCTCGAGCTCGGGCGCACGGTCCGCATCGCCCTGGTGATCGTGGTCCCGATCGCCGTGGCGCTGCTGTGCCTCGGCCAACCTGCCGCGGCGATCGCCGGTGGCATCGGCGCTCTCGGTGGGAGCACCGAGTCGATCGGCCACACGATCCAGGCCTTCTCGCTGTCGATGGTGGCCTTCACGGTGCACTACCTGATGTTGCGCGGCTTCTATGCCAACGAGGACAACCGCACGCCCTTCCTGATCCAGGTCGTCATCGCCGGAGCCAACATCGGGCTCGCGGTCGTGCTGGCCTCGCGGGTCGAGCCTGACCGGGTCGCGATGATGGTCGCTCTTTCCTACGGCCTGGCCTACGTGGTGGGCTCGATCCTGTCCGCCTCGCTGCTCGCGCGAGCCGTGGGCAACGTCTTTGACCGAGAGATGCTCGCATTCCTTGGCCGACTCACCGTCGCGGCTGTACTCATGGCATTTGTGATGCTCGGCGTCGCCAACGGCCTCGAGAGCACCGGTGTCGAGCCGACACGGGCCGTGGGTGGCCTCATCACGACGGCCGTCGCCGGGCTGGCGGGCGCGCTCACGTATGTCGCCGGTGCCCGCGTCGTCGGGATGGACCAGCTGACGTACGTCGTCAACACCTTGAGGCGCCGGAGCTGATCGGCCTCCAGGTCTTCGCGTGCGGACTAGGATGAGGGGTGGGTCCGAGAAAGGGTGTTGATGAGCGAGAGGCGGCCGATGGCCTCCGGTGATGTGCTCGCGCACCGCTACGAACTCCAGGACCTGGTCACCGAGAAGCTCGGATCCACGACGTGGCGGGCCCACGACCAGGTGCTCAACCGCAATGTCGGCATCGAGATGCTCTCCAGCGCCGACCCTCGCGCCGATCACTTCCTGACCGCCGCGCGCGGCTCGACTGCCGTGACCGATCCCCGCTTCCTGCGGGTGCTCGACCTGATCGAGGACGAGCATGACCATCACCTCGTGATCCGCGAGTGGGCCCGCGCCTTCCCACTGGATCAGCTGCTGGCCCAGTCGCCGTTGCCCAATCGCCGCGCCGCCACGGTCGTCGCCGAGGTGGCGGAGGCGCTGTCGCACGCACACGAGCACGGTGTCTACCATCGCCGATTGACTCCTCACCAGGTGCTGCTCAAGCAGTCCGGTGCCGTACGCGTCGTGGGCCTCGGCGTCACGACAGCGCTGTCACCGGTGGGTCGCCAGGACTCCCTGTCGGACCTGCAGGCCTACGAACAGCTCGACGTCCAGGCCCTCGGCAAGCTGCTCTACGCATGCCTGACCAGTCGCTGGCCAGGCGCGCACGTCGATGGCCTGCGTGCCGCGCCCACCGAGCACGGCCGGTTGCTGCGCCCCCGCCAGGTCCGGGCCGGGGTCTCCCGTGATGTCGACACCGCGTGCGACCGCATCCTCGGCACCCCACCCCGCAACCATGCCGCGCCGTTGCGCAAGGCCGGCGACATCGGTCGCGCCCTCCACCTGTCCGGCGAGGACGACGACCTGATCGACGACCAGCCGAGCCTTGCCGGGCTGTCATCGCCCGACCTCCTCCGCCTTGACCCGGTGATCGTCCCTGGTGGGCCCCCTCCAGGACTCAAGCCGCCTCGACGCCGTCCCAAGGCGTACGAACCGGCTCCTCCAACGCCCCTCGAGCGAGGCAAGCTGCGGGCGAGGAGGGCGGCCAAGGGCGATCGTGGGCTGGTGCTGCTCGGCATTGTCGGCGCCCTGGTGATCCTGACGGTGCTGGCGTTCTTGGTGGGGCGATCGACCGATGACAGTGCAGAACCGATCGGCAAGTCCTCTCCTGTGAGAGTCCTCCCGGTGCAGCGGGTCGGCGATTTCGACCCCCAGGGCGAAGACCGCAGGGAGAACTCTGAGCAGGCCCGACGAGCGATCGACGGCAAGCTTGCGACCGGTTGGCAGACCGCGACCTATCTCGGCGCCGCAGAGCTGGGCAATCTCAAGGATGGCGTCGGGATCGTGCTGGACCTCGGTGGCCCGCGCGAGGTCGACTCCCTGCGGGTGCGGCTCGAGGGTGCGCCGACGAGCTTCTCGATCTATGCCTCGCAACCCGCTCGCAACAAGGTGCCTCGCACCCTCCAGGGCCTCCGCCGGGTTGCCGTGCTCGACCGGGCCGGGACCGACGCCACGGTGTCGCTGCAATCGGGAATTCTCACCCGCTACGTCGTGGTGTGGCTCCGCTCGGTTCCCGAGGTCGACGAGGGTCGATTCCGTGGCGAGATCCGCGAGGTCGTTGTCAGTGGCAGGTCCTGACGCGCCAGCGGTCCATTCCGGCGCGGGAATGCCCAACGCCTAGTATTCGTTGTCACCGGTACGACGATCAGAAGGTAGTTCATGAGCGACGACGTTCGTAATCTCATCATCATCGGCTCGGGCCCGTCGGGCTACACAGCGGCGATCTATGCGGCCCGCGCCAACCTGGAACCCTTGGTGTTCGAGGGGTCCGTCACCGCTGGTGGTGCATTGATGAACACCACCGACGTGGAGAACTTCCCCGGCTACCCCGATGGCATCATGGGGCCCGACCTGATGGACAAGCTTCGGGCGCAGGCCGAGCGATTCGGGGCCGAGCTGGTCTCCGACGATGTGACCGCCGTGCAGCTCGAGGGCGACATCAAGACCGTCAGCCTCGCGGACGGCTCGACCTATCGGGCCAAGGCCGTCGTGCTCGCGATGGGATCTGGCTACCGCAAGCTCGACGTCGAGGGCGAGGACCGGCTGTCCGGCCACGGCGTGTCCTGGTGCGCCACCTGCGACGGGTTCTTCTTCCGGGAGCAGAACATCGTGGTCGTCGGCGGGGGCGACTCCGCTCTCGAGGAGGCCACTTTCCTGACCCGTTTCGCCAGCAAGGTCACGATGGTGCACCGCCGCGGCGAGCTGCGTGGATCCAAGATCATGCAGGACCGCGCCTTTGCCAACGACAAGATCGATTTCGCCTGGAATTCTGAGGTCGCCGAGATCCACGGCGACGACAAGCTCGAGGGCATCACACTGCGGGACACCGAGACCGGCGACCTGCGCCGCATCGACGCAACCGGGCTGTTCATTGCGATCGGTCACGATCCGAGGTCCGAGCTGCTCAAGGGCCAGGTCCAGCTGGACGACGAGGGCTATGTCCTGGTCGAGACCGGCACAACTGCGACCAATCTGCCCGGGGTGTTCGCCGCGGGCGACCTCGTCGACCACACCTACCGCCAAGCCATCACCGCGGCCGGCACCGGCTGCGCGGCATCGCTTGACGCTGAGCGCTACCTCGCCGACCAGGAGGCCGCGGGAGCGCCGGCGCCGTCGGCTGCCCTCGTGGAATAACCACGAGGCCCCGATGTTGACATCACCACAGACCTGAAGGAGAAACTCATGGCAGACATCACCGCCGTCACCGACGCCGACTTCGATGCAACGGTGCTGAAGGCTGACGGGCCCGTGCTCGTCGACTTCTGGGCCAGCTGGTGCGGACCGTGCCGCCAGCTCGCACCGATCCTGGAGGAGATCGCCAAGGAGAAGGGCGAGAAGCTCACGATCGTCAAGATGGACGCGGATGCCAACCCCGTGACCCCAGCCCAATATCGCGTCACGGGCCTGCCGACCATGAACCTCTACTACAAGGGCGAGGTCGTCCGCTCGATCGTGGGCGTCCGTCCCAAGAGCGCGATCCTCAGCGAGCTCGAAGAGCACACCTCCTAGGCCAATCGCGCGCAGCACTGCTGAGACAACGAGCAAGCCCGGCCACTCGATGAGCGGCCGGGCTTACTTATGTCGGTTAGTCTATTTATCGACTTATCGACTTATCGATTTACCGCTTCTTCGGATCCATCAGCTCGACGATTCGCTCAAGATCCTCCAGCGTGGCGAACTCCACCGTGACCTTGCCCTTGGAGCGCCCCAGGTCAACCTTGACCCGGGTGTCATAGCGCTCCGACAGTCGTGCAGCGAGATCGGCCAGGCGTGGCGCGGACACTCTGGCGGACTGTCGTACCGAAGGTCGCGGGGCCGCATCAGGACCAACCGTGACGATCTCCTCGAGCGCACGAACCGAGAGTCCCTCGGCCACGACGCGAGTCGCGAGCCGCTCCTGAATCTCGGCGTTGCCAACACTCACCAGCGCACGGGCATGACCGGCCGAGAGCACGCCAGCGGCAACCCGTCGCTGGACTGCCGGCGTCAGCTTGAGGAGCCGCAAAGTGTTGCTGATCTGCGGACGTGAGCGCCCGATCCGGTCGGCCAGCTCCTCGTGCGTGCAGCCGAAGTCCTCGAGCAGCTGCTGATAGGCGGACGCCTCTTCAAGCGGGTTGAGCTGTGACCGGTGGAGATTCTCCAGCAGGGCGTCCCGGAGCAGATCCTCATCCGAGGTGTCCCGGACGATCGCTCCGATCGTGTCGAGTCCGGCCTTGTCGCTCGCCCGCCAACGGCGCTCACCCATGATGAGCTCGTAGCGGTCCTTGGCAACCTCACGGACCACGACTGGCTGCAGCAGCCCGACCTCCTTGATGGAGTGGACCAGCTCCGACATGTGGTCCTCGTCGAACACCTGGCGTGGCTGCCGCGGGTTGGCCACGATCTGGTCGAGGGGGATCTCGGCAAAGCGGGCTCCCGCGATCTCCTCAAGACCCGAGGCCTTCGCCTCAGCCGGGCTCGAGGGGATCAGGGACTCGAGCCCACGCCCCAGTCCGCGTCGTGTGCTCATCGCTGTGGCTCCTGTCGACCGGCCGCCGCGATCTCGCGGGCGGCTTCGAGGTAGGACAGCGCGCCGGAGGACGAGCCGTCGTAGGTGATGACGGACTGTTGATAGCTCGGCGCCTCGGAGATGCGTACGGAGCGGGGGATCGCCGTCCTGAGGACCTTCTCGGCGAAATGACTGCGCACCTCTTCGGCGACTCCCGCGGACAGGCGAGTACGCGCGTCGTACATCGTCAGCAGGATCGTCGACACCTCCAGCTGCGGGTTGAGGTGTGCACGGATCAGGTCGATGTTGCGGACCAGCTGACCGAGGCCCTCGAGTGCGTAGTACTCGCACTGGATCGGGATCAGCACCTCACGCCCCGCGACCATCGCGTTGACCGTGAGCAGACCCAGCGATGGCGGGCAGTCAATCAGGACGTAGTCGATCCGGTCGCCGGCGCCCTCGCAGTCGGAGAGATAGCTCTGCAGCGCGCGGTCGAGGCGCGACTCACGAGCGACCAGCGACACCAGCTCGATCTCGGCGCCGGCCAGGTCGATCGACGCCGGGAGCACCGTGAGCCCGTCGATATCGGGACATGGCTTGATCAGCTCGTCGAGGTCGACTCCGTCGACGATGGCCTCGTACACACCCGGCGTGCCTTCCGCGTGCGGGATGTTGAGCGCGGTGGAGGCGTTGCCCTGGGGATCCAGATCGACGACCAGGACCCGTAGGCCCTTGAGCGCCAGCGCCGCTGCGATGTTGACGGTCGTCGTGGTCTTGCCGACCCCGCCCTTCTGGTTGGCCACCACGAAGACTCGCGTTCGCGCCGGCGGCTCAAACCGCAGCGTTGCCGATGTCCGCTGCACCAGAGCGATGTGCTCCTCGACCTCTGAGGCCAGGGGGGTCGAATCATCCCTCGACGGCACCGAGACCCGATAGCTGGAGGCGGTCGTGGGGCCTGGTGTGGAGGATGAGTTGCTCATGAGTCCTCCTGATTGGTTTCACGTGAAACATCGGACTGTTCGGTGAATCCTGGGTGAGGGGACCGGGGCCGGAAGCTCACTTGGTGACCTCCACAACAGTCGTCGGAACGTCGCCATTCGCGTACGTTGCCACCACGATAGTCTTCGCGCCGAGCCGGTGGAGTGTCGCTGTGGCCGTGTCCACCTCGGCCTGTGCCGTCCGGCCCTTCAGCGCAAGCAGAACCCCGCCGCGACTGACCAGCGGCAGGCACCAGCGGCCTAGCTTGTCGAGTGCCGCCACCGCCCGAGCGGTCACCACGTCGTAAGTCTCGTCGACATCTTCGGCCCGGGCGCGCACGACCGAGACGTTGTCGAGTCCCAGAGCCTCGACGGTCTCATCGAGGAAAGTGGTCCGGCGCAGCAAAGGCTCGACCAGAGAGACCCGCAGATCCGGACGGGCTATCGCCCAGACGAGTCCCGGCAGCCCTGCACCGGTGCCGATGTCGGCAACTGACGAGTTCTCCGGGACGCGGGGAGCAACCACTGCGGAGTTCATGATGTGCCGGTCCCAGATCCGCGGCACCTCGCGAGGTCCGATCAGGCCCTTCACCACGCCATCGGTGGCCAGGATGCGGGCATACTCCACCGCCAAGGGGAGGCGGGACGAGAACACCCCCGCCGCGTGCGACGGGGGTGTTTCACGTGAAACATCGTCTTGCATCGAAGCCCTTACTGGACCGCAGCGTGGATGACGACATAGCGGTGAGGCTCGGTGCCGTCCGACGAGCTCATCAGACCGCCCTCAGCAACGGCGTCGTGCACGACCTTGCGCTCGAAGGGCGTCATCACGTCGAGGGCAACGGAGGGTTCGCCTGCCCTGACCTTCTCGATAGCGCTCTCGGCAATCGCCACGAGCTCGGTCCGGCGGGCAGCGCGGAAACCAGCGACATCCAGCATCAGCCGGCTGCGCTCGCCAGTCTCGCGATAGACCGCGAGTCGGGTGAGCTCCTGCAACGCATCAAGCACATCGCCGTCCCGGCCGACCAGGTGATCCAGGTTCCCGCCGACGATCTCGACCGCGGCACGGTCACCATCGACGTCCATGTCGATGTCCCCGTCCAGGTCGGCGATGTCGAGCAGCTCCTCGAGGAAGTCAGCCGCGATGTCGCCTTCCTTCTCCAACTTCTTAGCCGCTTCAGTCACTTGAGGCCGTCCTTGTCCGTGTCGTGGGTCTTGCTCGTGATGTCAGGCTTCTTCTTGGGCGGGCCGACCGGCTTCTTCTTTCGCTGGCTTCGCGCCTGATTCTTGGGCTGCTGCCGAGGCGCGGGCCTGGGTGCCTCTTCGACCACGGGCTTGAGCGGATCCTCGGCCACGGTCTTGCCGTGCTTGGCATCGCGATCCTGCTTGGCCTTGAAAGCCGGAGTTCCGGGCGCGGGGTTGTTACGGATGACATAGAACTGCTGGCCCATCGTCCAGAGGTTCGATGTGGTCCAGTAGATCAGCACACCGAGCGGGAACGCCACACCGCCAACCGCGAAGACAACCGGAAGGACGTACAGGAGCAACTTCTGCTGCTGGGCATACTGGCCGGTCATGGCGTCGGCCGGCATGTTCTTGGACATCAGCTGACGCTGTGTCGTGAACTGGGTGACGCACATCGCGATGACGAAGAAGCTCGCCAGCAGCCGCACGTTCCACGACTCCGCCAGCTCGAAAGGACCGAACGACATCAACGTGTCGGCGATCCTGGCACCGGCAAATGCCGCGCTCTGCAGCGAATCTGCGTCGGAGCCGCTGAGGAATCCACGCGCGCCTTCCGCGCCATTCTTGGCCGCCTGGTCGATGACGCGGAACAACGCGAAAAAGATCGGCATCTGCAGGATCAGTGGGAGGCAGGAGGCGAACGGGTTGGTGCCCGTCTCCTTCCACAGCTTCATCTGCTCTTGGGTCAGGCGCTCGCGGTCGTGCTTGTACTTCTGCTGAAGCGCCTTGATCTGCGGCTGCAGCAACTGCATGTTGCGGCTCGACTTGATCTGCTTGACGAAAAGCGGGATCAGCAGCGTGCGGATCGTGAGGGTCAGCCCGATGATCGACAGCGCCCAGGTCCAGCCGGAGTCGGCCGACAGACCGAGAAACTCAAAGATCCGGTGCCAGACCAACAGGACCCCGGACACGGCGTAGTACAGCGGCGTCATGATGGCGCCGCCGATCTCGCCTAGGAAGTCGAACATTGTTCTCCTCTGTGTGACAGTGGCACCGGGTCGTAGCCGCCGGCGCTCCACGGGTGGCAGCGCCCGACACGACGAACGGCGAGCCAGGTCCCGCGCAGCGCACCATGAGTCTCCACGGCCTGCAAAGCGTAGGCCGAGCAGGTCGGGTGATAGCGACAGACCTGACCATAGAGCGGGCTGATGGCGAAGCGGTATGCCTTCAGCAACCAGATCAAGGGGTGCTTCATCGGGCACCTGCCCGCGAGAGGGCGGCGTCCAGGTGCTCAGCAAGGGTTGCCGAGCGAACCCCACTCGCAGCGGGAAGCGCCCGCACGACGACCCGGCTGCCCTCAGGCAGTTCTGCGACCCGCTCTCGCATCAGGTGTCGAAGCTGACGCTTGACCCGATTGCGATCGACGGCAGAACCCACAGCCTTGCTCACCACGAAACCGACGGACGTGGGTCCGCCGGTTCCCGGGACGACATGGGTGACGAGGGTTGGCTGAGCGCCTTTGGCACCACGACGAATCGTGTGCCGGAATTGATCCCCGCTGCGCATGCGTTGCACGCGTGCGAGCAAGGAGATCAGGCAGACAGCTTGGCGCGGCCCTTGCGGCGGCGGTCCGCGAGGATCGCACGGCCGGCGCGGGTGCGCATGCGGAGGCGGAAGCCGTGCTTCTTGGAGCGACGACGGGTGTTCGGCTGGAAAGTACGCTTGCTCACGATGTGTTCCTCACGGATTTCGGACTGGGCCGATCGACGGCCACCGCTCGCCCACCACCAAAATGTGAAGCCATGATGGGCATGCGGCAGTTGTCGTTTCAGGACGACTAGACAACGGTACGGGCGCCCCGGACCCCGGTCAAACTGATAGCCATACGCGCCAACCAGACCGGCGTCCACCCGACACGCCGCAGGCCCCGGACAAGCTGGGGAATTCCGCTTGTAAGCACCCCCCATACGCTGCTAGCGTCACCGCGGTAGCGACTTTTCCACAGGGCTGCCTCAACCCTCGAGTTTGCATTCACACACTGTGGAAAACCATGTGGACGTGTCGGGAGGCATTGGATGAGTGACGGCCAGGAAACCAGCCCGGAAGAGCATCTCAACCGAGTCTGGCAGCGAGCCGTCGACACTCTCTCACCTGGCGCCAAGGTCTGGGTCTACTCCGCCAAGCCCCTCACGCTGCACAACAACATCCTCATCGTGGCAGTCCAGGACGACCTCACCCGCGCCCAGCTCGAGTCCCGGGTTCGACCCGCGCTCGAGCACGCGATCAGCACGACCCTGCAGCAGGAGACCCGCCTCGTCGTCACGATCGAGCCGACCCTGATCGATACCTATCAAAATACACAAGACGACATGTCGACAAATCGACAGGCCGGCTACCGGGTTCAGGACAACGATCTCGACGACGAGGACGACGACGACCAGGATGAGTTCGTCCCGAGCTGGGCGGAGCGCAGGACGACACCGCCACGGATCGGCAGCATCGCCGAGGCTCGGCTCAATCCGCGTTATCTGTTCGAGAACTTCGTCATCGGATCATCCAACCGCTTCGCTCATGCCGCGGCCGTCGCCGTCGCCGAAGCACCGGGCAAGGCGTACAACCCACTCGTGATCCACGGGGAGTCCGGACTTGGCAAGACCCACCTCCTGCACGCCATTGGTCACTACGTCCTCAACCTCTATCCCTCCTCGCGGGTGCGCTACGTCAACAGCGAAGAATTCACCAACGACGTCATCAACGCGATCCGCGAGAACCGCACGGCGGCCCTCAAGCGCAAGTACCGCGAGATCGACGTGCTCCTGGTCGACGACATCCAGTTCCTGGAGGGCAAGGAGTCCACCCAGACCGAGTTCTTCCACACCTTCAACGCTCTGCACAACGAGAACAAGCAGATCGTCATGACGTCCGACCGGCCGCCCAAGAACCTCACGACACTGGAGGACCGGCTCCGCAACCGGTTCGAGTGGGGATTGACGACCGATGTGCAGCCGCCCGATCTCGAGACCCGCATCGCGATCCTTCGCAAGAAGGCCGCCAACGAGAAGCTCACGGCCCCGGCCGACGTGCTGGAGTTCATCGCCAGCAAGGTGCAGACCAACATCCGTGAGCTCGAGGGCGCCCTGATCCGTGCGACGGCCTTCGCCAACCTCAACGGCACGACGGTCGACCTGCAGCTCGCCCAGATCGTGCTGAAGGATCTCATCGCCGAAGGTGAGGAGCCCGACATCACGGTCGGCATGATCATGGCCCAGACCGCGGCGTACTCCGAGTTCTCGATCGACGACCTGTGCAGCACCAACCGCAGCCGCAACCTCGTGCTCGCCAGGCAGATCGCGATGTATCTGTGCCGCGAGCTCACCGAGATGTCGCTGCCCAAGATCGGCCAGGAGTTCGGCAACCGCGACCACACCACCGTGATGCACGCCGATCGCAAGATCCGCAAGCTGATGGCCGAGAAGCATGCGGTCTACAACCAGGTCACCGAGCTCACCGCCCGCATCAAGCAGCAGGCTCGCCAGTCATGAGCCATGAATGGCCCGAACGGACCATTCATACCCGGGACATACACACCTGGGGATGGGGTTGTGGGAAAACCCACCAGTCACGTGGACATCTTCGGCCCCCATGTGAACACCGTGTGAACGGGACGCCGACATCCACAGGGAGCTGTAGTTTCGGCGAACCGTCGGCCACAGGTTGTCCACCGGCCTCCACGCTGTCCCACCAGCGCAAACACGGGTTGTCCACCGAATCCACAGAGGCTACTACGACTACTACTCTTCTTTATCTCGGCAACCCCCGCAGAAGTCACCACAAGCCCTCTGTGTGGATGACACATTCTGGAGTTCCCCTGAGTATCTCCAGCGCCGCATCCCATGGCAGGATTCACCTCGACGGCTCCCGTCCTCGGAAAGGCCCCATCACGTGAAGTTCCGTATCGACCGCGACACGCTTGCCGACGCCGTCGCGTGGACAGCGCGCAGCCTGCCCAACCGCCCGAGCGTTCCCGTCCTGGCCGGCCTGCTCATCGAGACCGCGGCCGATGGCCTCACCCTCTCGGGCTTCGACTACGAGACCTCGACGCGAGCAACGCTCCCGGCCGAGGTCAGTGGCGACGGTCGTGCGCTTGTCTCCGGTCGCCTGCTTGCCGAGATCGTCAAGTCGTTACCAGCCAAACCGGTCGATGTGTCACTCGACGGGACCAAGGTCCAGGTCATCTGCGGCAACGCCCGATTCAGCCTGCAGACCATGCCGGTCGAGGAATATCCCCAGCTTCCGGACATGCCCACCGCGTCCGGCACGATCAAGGCCGACGACTTCGCCACCGCGGTTTCCCAGGCCAGCGCCGCTGCTGGTCGTGACGAGATGCTCCCGCTCCTCACCGGTGTCCGGCTCGAGCTCGAGGGATCGAAGATCTCCCTCATGGCCACCGACCGATTCCGTGCAAGCCTTCGAGATCTGCAGTGGTATCCCGAGGCCAGCGACCTCTCGGCCCAGGCCCTGGTCCCGGCACGGGTCCTCAATGAGACCGCTCGCGCGCTGACCTCGGGCGGCGACGTCACGATTGCGGTGTCCTCAGGAGAGGCCGGTGACGGGCTCATCGGATTCGAGGGCGTCGTCGGCAACGGCACGAGGCGCACCACGACCCGTCTCCTCGAGGGCGACTTCCCCCGCGTACGACAGCTGTTCCAGGCGCAGGCCGAGACGGTCGCCTACGTCGAGACCCAGGCCTTCGTCGACTCGGTCAAGCGCGTCGCCCTGGTCGCCGAGCGCAACACGCCCGTACGCCTGAGCTTCTCCGACGGGCAGCTTCTGCTCGAGGCCGGAAGCGGCGACGAGGCCCAGGCGTCCGAGTCGATCGAGGCCACGATCAACGGCGCCGACATCTCGATCGGGTTCAACCCGACATATCTGCTGGAAGGGCTTGCGGTCATGTCCGATCCCGTCGTGCACCTGTCCTTCACGCAGCACACCAAACCGGCAGCCATCTCAGGGGTCCAGGAGATCGGGGCCGACCCAGACGTCGCGTTCCGTTACCTGATCATGCCCGTGCGCCTGCAGAACTGATCCCAGGAGGGACCCTCGACATGGACATCGGACTCGTCGGACTCGGCAAGATGGGCGGGAACATGCGTACGCGCATGCGCAACGCCGGAGTCACTGTCGTCGGATACGACCACAACCCCGAGGTCAGCGACGTCTCAACGCTGGCCGAGATGGTCGACAAACTCCCGAGCCCCAAGATCGTCTGGGTCATGGTGCCGGCCGGGGACATCACCCGGTCCACGGTCGAGGAGCTGCTCGGGCTGCTCAGCGAAGGTGACGTGATCGTCGACGGCGGCAACTCCCGCTGGACCGACGACGAGCTGCACGCCGAGCTCGCCGCCAAGAAGAACATCGGTTACGTCGACTGTGGTGTGAGTGGCGGAGTGTGGGGGCTCGACAACGGCTACGCGCTGATGGCCGGCGGCACCAGCGAGGACATCGCCAAGGTGCAGTTCGCGTTCGACGCGCTCAAGCCGGAGGGTGAGTCCGGATTCGTCCACGCGGGCCGCGTGGGCGCCGGGCACTTCTCCAAGATGGTTCACAACGGCATCGAGTACGCCATGATGCAGGCCTACGCCGAAGGTTTCGAGCTGCTCGAGAAGGTCGACATGGTCGACAACGTCACCGATGTCTTCGACTCGTGGCGCACCGGAACGGTCGTGCGCTCATGGCTGCTCGACCTGCTGGTCAACGCTCTCCAGGAGGACCCGGGACTTTCGAAGGTCCGCGGCTACGCCGAGGACTCCGGTGAGGGCCGATGGACGGTCGAGGCCGCCATCGACAACGCCGTCCCGATGCACACGATCGCCGCCTCGTTGTTCGCCCGGTTCAGCTCGCGACAGGATGAATCGCCCGCGATGCAGGCCGTCGCCGCGATGCGTCAGCAGTTCGGTGGACACGCCGTCCGGGCCGCCGAGGAGAAGGGGATCGACCCCGCCGATGCCGATCCGGCTGATCCCGTCTAGGTCGTTGTGCACGTCAGCCGCCTGACCCTGCACGACTTCCGGTCCTACCGCCGCATCGAGGTGGTTCTCGAGCCGGGCGCCACGGCCTTCATCGGCGCGAACGGCCAGGGCAAGACCAATCTCGTCGAGGCCGTCGACTATCTCTCGCGGCTCGACTCGCACCGCGTCTCCGGTGACACCCCACTGGTTCGTGCGGGCGCGGACCAGGCGGTCGTACGCGCTGAGGTCGTCCGCGGCGACCGCACGGCTCTGCTCGAGCTCGAGATCACGCCGGGCAAGTCCAACCGGGCCCGTATCAACCGTGGAGCCCTGCCCCGGACTCGCGACATCATCGGCGTGCTTCGCACCGTGATGTTCTCACCTGAGGACCTCGCGCTGGTCAAGGGCGACCCCTCCGACCGGCGGAGGTTCCTTGACTCGCTGCTGGTGCTGCGGACTCCACGGCTGGCCGGGGTGCGGGCCGACTACGAGCGGGTCCTCAGGCAACGCAACACGCTGCTCAAGTCGGCCAGGGGCAGGCGCAATGTCGAGATAGCCACGCTCGACATCTGGGACGAGAACCTTGCGAGGACGGGAGCAGAGCTCGTCTCGACGAGGTTGTTGCTGATCGACGCGCTGGCTCCGCACCTGGCCGAGGCCTACGTCCGCGTCGCCGCCGAGTCAGCACCCGAGCGCCGCGACGTCACCGCGGCCTACAAGCCGTCCCTCGAGCTCGACCCAGACGTACGTGATCAGGATGCGATCCGTGAAGCGCTGTTGGAGGAGATTGCTCGCCGGCGCAACGATGAGATGGATCGCGGCATCAGCCTGGTCGGCCCGCATCGCGACGAGGTGACCCTGACGATCGGCGACCTGCCGGCCAAGGGCTATGCGAGTCACGGTGAGTCCTGGTCGTTGGCGTTGGCGCTGAGACTCGCGTCATTCGAGCTGCTGCGTGAGGATGACGACGATCCGGTGCTGATCCTGGACGATGTGTTCGCCGAGCTCGACCAGGGTCGACGCCAACAGCTCGCCGAGCTGGTGGGCGACGCTGAGCAGGTGCTCGTCACCGCCGCAGTCGCCGACGATGTGCCCGAAGCGCTCAAGGGGCACCGCTTCAACGTCGCATCAGGGGAGGTCGTCCGTGACTGATCCCGAAGAACCAACCCCAGCACCGGAGGACGGACTCGGCCTGGCTCGGGACATCGCCAAGTCCTACCGCGGCAAGGCAACGCCCGCGCCGCCCGGAGCGAAACGGCGAGTACGCCCCGCCAGGCCGTCACGGGCCGATCGCGATGAGCCGAGCCCCCTCGCCGACCTGCTCGGCCAGGTCGTCAACGACCAGGGCTGGGACGAGCGGTTGGCCGCGCAAAGAGTCTTCACCGACTGGGCCGGCATCGTGGGGCCAGAGGTCGCGCAGCACTCCGAGGTGATCTCGTTCGACGACGGCGAGGTCGAGGTGCGTACGGACTCGACGGCCTGGGCCACGCAGCTGAGACTCCTGGCCCCCCGTATCGTGGCCAAACTCAACGTGCTCCTCGGAGACGGATCCGTCCTGCGCATCGTGGTGCGTGGACCTCAGGCTCCGTCATGGAAGAACGGCCCGAGGTCGATCCGCGGTGCACGTGGTCCTCGCGACACCTACGGATGACGTCAGTCCGCGGGTGCGACAGCTGCCGCGGCGACGACGAACAGCGCCGTGATCGCGGTGACCGCTCCGAGGACCAGCGATGCCTGGGTGAAGCCGACCCAGCCGTATGCCGGTCGGACCCCGATGACGACGAGGACCGCGAGCGCGGCACCGCAGCCGAGCACCGTGCTGAGGAACGTATCGGTCGCGCGACGGCGGGGACCGTGGATCAATACGGCGACGAGGCCGGTCCACAGCAGACACACGGCCAGGGCCGCGATGACGTCGGCAGGTCGGTGCCAGCCGGCCACGATGGTCGACGCCCCCGTGAGGGTCGTGGCGAATCCGCCGGCCGCGGCGATCAGCGGACGTAGGCCGATCGGTGCGACCAGGAGCACGGCTCCGGCGGCGCTCGCCACCACCGTGGTGTGACCGCTCGGCAGGCTGTTGAGGGTGCCCAGGCCGAAGTCCGGCCGGTCGAGGAGCGAGTGCTTGAGCAGCTGAGTCGTGAGATTGGCCCCGGCAATGATCAACCCGGCCGCCAGGGCGAGTCGCGCCTGCCCGCGCATCATGGCCACCACGACGCAGCCCACCGCCACCACCACGATTGCCCCGATCGACACGTTGCCCAGAACGCTCAGCAGCGTGTGCTGGGCATCGCCGCCGGCAACCACGGTCCGCATCGCGGAGTCGTCCCAGTCCTGGCCCCGACCCGATTGCAGCGCCACCCGCCACAACAGGATCAGCGAGAGCAGACCCGCGATCGCAGCGGCGCACGCCGGGAGCACGGTGTCGCGACGCGCGGTGAGAGTGGACATACCTCTACGATGCCCGACGCGGCCCAACAGGCCCAATCCCCGCAAGGTGGATGGGCGAAGTGGGCGAATCAGGAGCGCCAAGTCCATACCCGTGGTCGGCCCGGGGCCTCCGGCGACCTCACACCCGCCGTTCTGTGGCTCTCAAGGGCATTCGATGACCAGGACTCGCCGCTCCAGAATGGCGGCTAAGCGCTGAGACGCACACAACCGCCCGTATACTGGACAAGTGAGCCAAACTCCAGATCCTGAAGCCTCGTACGACGCCAGCCACATTCAGGTCCTCGAGGGTTTGGAGGCCGTACGCAAGCGCCCCGGCATGTACATCGGATCGACGGGCGAGCGCGGGTTGCACCACCTGGTCTATGAGGTCGTCGACAACTCGGTCGACGAGGCCCTCGCGGGATATGCCTCCCACATCGCCGTGACCCTCCAGCCCGACGGTGGGGTCCGGGTGGTCGATGACGGTCGCGGCATCCCGGTCGATGAGCACCCGACCGAGAAGATCCCGGCCGTGACATTGGTCCTGACGTCGCTCCACGCTGGTGGCAAGTTCGGCGGCGGAGGCTACAAGGTCTCCGGCGGCCTGCACGGTGTTGGTGTCTCGGTCGTCAACGCACTGTCGACCAGGCTAGACGTCGAGATCAGGCGCGCCGGCTACCGCTGGACCCAGTCCTTCACCTATGGCGTCCCCGATGCACCGCTCGCGCGCCACGAAGAGACCGATGAGACCGGCACCACCACGACCTTCTACGCCAGTGAAGACATCTTCGAGAGCACGGTCTACAGCTACGAGACGCTGAAGTCCCGGTTCCGCGAGATGGCTTTCCTCAACAAGGGTCTGGAGCTCGTGCTGCGCGACGACCGCGAGGCGGCGCAGGACGCGGCCGAGAGTGACACTCCGGTGGACGAGGTCGAGCGCGATGCCAGGTTCCGTTACGACAAGGGCCTGGTCGACTATGTCGAGCACGTCAATGTCGGCAGCAAGTCACCGATCCACCGCGAGATCATCTCGATCGAGTCAGACGACGAATCCAAGGGTTTGTCGCTCGAGATCGCGATGCAATGGAACGACAGCTTCATCGAGTCCGTCCACACCTTCGCCAACACGATCAACACCCACGAGGGTGGCACCCACGAGGAGGGCTTCCGTGCGGCACTGACGTCGACGGTCAACAAGTTCGCCTCGGCGCAGGGTCTGATCAAGAAGGCTGCTGACAACCTCTCGGGTGAGGACATCCGAGAGGGCCTGACCGCGATCGTCTCGATCAAGCTCGAGGAGCCCCAGTTCGAGGGCCAGACCAAGACCAAGCTCGGCAACAGCGAGGCCAAGTCATACGTCCAGACCGTCCTCTACGACGAGCTCGGCGCGTGGTTCGAGCAGCACCCGGCCGAGGGCAAGACCATCGTGCGCAAGTCGATCGATGCGGCGACCGCCCGTATGGCCGCCCGCAAGGCCCGCGACCTGGCCCGCAACCGCAAGGGCTTCCTGGGTGGGGGTGGCCTGCCGGGCAAGCTTGCCGACTGCTCGTCGCGCAATCCCGAGGAGTGCGAGGTCTTCATCGTCGAGGGCAACTCCGCCGGCGGATCGGCCAAGGGCGGACGCGATCCCCGTACGCAGGCGATCCTCCCGCTGCGCGGCAAGATCCTCAACGTCGAGAAGGCCCGCATCGACAAGATCCTCCAGAACGCCGAGGTCCAGGCGATCATCTCGGCGCTGGGCACCGGTGTCCATGAGGACTTCGACAGCGACAAGCTGCGCTATCACAAGATCGTGCTGATGGCCGATGCCGACGTCGACGGTCAGCACATCTCGACCCTTCTGCTGACGCTGTTGTTCCGCTTCATGAAGCCGCTGATTGACGGCGGTCACGTCTATCTCGCGCAACCGCCGCTCTACAAGATCAAGTGGAGCAACTCGACCGACGAGCTCGCCTACTCCGATGCCGAGCGAGACGCGATGCTCAAGGCCGGCAGCGCCGACGGCAAGCGCCTGCCCAAGGAGGTCGGCCAGCAGATCCAGCGCTACAAGGGTCTGGGCGAGATGAACGACAGCGAGCTCTGGGACACCACGATGGACCCAGCCAATCGAATCCTGCGGCAGGTGACGCTCGAGGACGCCGCGATGGCCGACGAGATGTTCACGATCCTGATGGGCGAGGACGTCGAGCAGCGGCGCTCGTTCATCCAGCGCAACGCCAAAGACGTCCGCTTCCTCGACATCTGATCTCGATCACAACCCAGGGCAGGACTCCTAGATGACCGACACCACACCTCCCGAGCACGACCGGATCGAACCCGTCGAGCTGCAGGATGAGATGCAGCGCTCCTACATCGACTACGCGATGAGCGTCATCGTGTCGCGCGCTCTCCCGGACGTCCGTGACGGGCTCAAGCCGGTCCACCGCAGAGTCCTCTACGCGATGTTCGACGGCGGCTACCGGCCCGACCGCGGCTTCTCCAAGTGTTCGCGCATCGTCGGTGACGTCATGGGGCAGTACCACCCCCACGGTGACACCGCGATCTACGACACCCTCGTACGCCTCGCGCAGCCGTGGGTCATGCGCGCCCCGATGATCGACGGGCAGGGCAACTTCGGCTCCCCGGGCGATGACGGTGCCGCCGCGATGCGCTACACCGAGTGCCGGCTCGCGCCGATCGCGATGGAGATGGTGCGAGACATCGACAAGAACACGGTCGACTTCCGTCCCAACTACGACGGACGTTCGCAGGAGCCGACGGTCCTGCCGGCCCGCATCCCCAACCTCCTGGTCAACGGGTCGGCCGGCATCGCGGTCGGCATGGCGACCAACATTCCGCCGCACAACCTTCGTGAGGTGGCTGAGGGAGCGCAGTGGGCGCTGGCTCACCCCGAGGCCTCGAGGGAAGAGCTCCTCGAAGCCCTGATCGAGCGGGTCAAGGGCCCCGACTTCCCCTCGGACGCACTGATCGTCGGCACCAAGGGCATCGATGACATGTACCGCACGGGTCGCGGCTCGATCATGATGCGCGCGATCGTCTCGATCGAGGAGGACAACAAGGGCAAGATCCAGCTCGTGATCACGGGGCTGCCCTATCAGGTCAACCCCGACAATCTGATGCGCAAGATCGCCGACCTCGTCAACGCCGGCCGCATCAACGGCATCTCCGACCTGCGTGATGAGTCGTCCTCGCGCGTGGGCCGGCGCATCGTCGTGGAGATCCGGCGCGATGCGATCGCCCGGGTCGTGCTCAACAACCTCTTCAAGCACACCGAGCTGCAGACCAACTTCAGCGCCAACATGCTGGCTCTCGTCGACGAGGTTCCGCGCACCCTGACGCTCGACGGTTTCATCAGCAACTGGATCAACCACCAGATCGAGGTCATCCAGCGTCGGACGCAGTACCTGCTCGACGAGGCCGAGGCCCGGGCCCACATCCAACGTGGACTCGTCAAGGCGCTCGACGCCCTCGACGATGTCATTGCCCTGATCCGCCGCAGCCCCACGACCGAGCAAGCCCGCGACGGCCTCATCAGCCTGCTGTCGATCGATGAGATGCAGGCCACCGCGATCCTCGACATGCAGCTGCGCCGCCTCGCGGCCCTCGAGCGCCAGAAGATCATCGACAACCTCGCCGAGCTCGAGCTCAAGATCGCCGACTACCGCGACATCCTGGGCAGTCCCGAGCGGCAGCGCAGAATCGTCTCAGAAGAGCTTCAGGAGATCGTCGACAAGTTCGGCACCGACCGCCGCGCGGTCATCATCCCCTCAGATGGTGATCTGTCCGACGAGGACCTCATCCCCGATGAGGAGGTCGTCGTCACGATCACCAAGGGTGGTTACGCCAAGCGCACCAAGACCGATCTCTACCGCGTGCAGAACCGCGGCGGCAAAGGCGTACGGGGGGCCGCGCTGCGCGGCGACGATCTCGTTGAGCACATGTTCCCGACCACGGCGCACCACTGGATCCTGTTCTTCACGACCGCCGGCCGCGTCTACCGCATCAAGGCCTACCACCTGCCCGAGGCCGGCAGGGATGCCAAGGGCGGCCACGTCGCAGGTCTGCTGTCGTTCCAGCCCGACGAGGACATCGCCCAGGTGTTGGCGATCCGCGACTACGAGCAGGCGCCCTACCTCGTGCTTGCCACCAAGAAGGGCTTGGTCAAGAAGACCCGGCTCGGGGACTACAACAGCCCGCGCCAGGCCGGCGTGATCGCGATCAACTTCCGGGACGAGGACGACGAGCTCATCGGTGCCGAGCTGGTGACGCCCGAAGACGACCTGATCCTGATCTCGCGCAAGGCGCAGGCGATCCGGTTCCGCGCCGACGACGAGCAGCTGCGGCCGATGGGACGAGCGACATCGGGTGTCACGGGCATGAAGTTCCGCGGCGAGGACGCCATGCTGTCGATGTCGGTCATCCGCCGGTCGGCGGCTGCGCTGGAGACCACGGAGGTGCCCGAGGAGGACCAGCTGTTCGTCTTCACCGTCACCGGGGGTGGGTTCGCCAAGAAGACCCCTGTCGAGCAGTATCGCCTGCAGGGCCGGGGTGGTCTGGGCATCAAGGCGATGCAGATCACCGAGAACCGCGGCGAGCTCGTGGGTGGCCTCGTGCTCGTCGACACCGACGACGTCATCTCTGTCACAGCGGCCGGCCAGGTCACTCGGAGCCTGGTTTCGGGAGTCAATCCGACTGGGCGTGGCACGATGGGGGTCAGTTTCGTGAAGTTCAAGGGGGATGACCGGGTCGTGACCATCGCGCGCAACACCGAGCTCCCCCAAGACGAGGCCCAGGCCGAAGTGACGTCGACCGACGAGGATCCAGATCAGTGACCGAAGACGACAACCAGGGTTCGCCCTCAGCGCCGGGTTCCAGCGCCGCGGACGCAGCGCCGACCCAGGCGATTCCCCGAATCCCCAAACCGGCCAAGGGTCCTGCCAAGAAGGTGCCGGGCAAGAACGCTCCGACTGCCAAGGCAGCACCGGTGACCAGCATGCAGACGGACAAGGGCCGTACCCGCCCTGGTTCGCCGATCAAACGCGATGACACGTCGGGGTCGGGCGCTGACCGATCCGAGTCCAAGCCCCAGGTCAAGCCGGGCACCGGTCCTACTGGCCGTCCACTGACGGCGGCGGACTATTCGCGTACCACCAAGGGCTCACCGTCGACCACGGCCGTGATCCCAGCGGTCAAGGACAGGATCGAGAAGTTCAAGGACCGCGACAAGAAGAAGTCCGGATCCACCACGACGTTGACGCCGGGTCCCGACGCCGGGTCGGGCCGGCGGGCGAGTCTGCGGCTGACCCGGGTCGAGCCCTGGTCGGTCACTCGTCTGGCCTTCGCCGTCTCGGTCGCGATGATGATCGTCTCGGTCGTCGCGGTGATGATCTTCTGGGTCGTCCTCGAGGCGACGGGCGTGTGGGACCAGATCAACGGCAGCGTGACCTCGGTGCTGAGCGATGACGCCTCGAGCTTCAGCATCACGGACTATCTGGGCTTCAGCCGCCTGGTCGGACTGGCCCTCGTGCTCTCAGCGATCAACGTCATCCTGATGACGGCGCTCGCCACCATCGCGGCGCATCTTTACAACCTCGCTGCTCAGCTGCTCGGTGGTGTCGAGCTCACGTTCGCCGAGGAAAAGTAGGGCGCGCGGCTCGTGCCTCACCGTTCCGGTGACTTCGTCCCCGCCGGACTTCGCCCGGGCGCTTGGCCTCGCTTCGCTCGGCTTGTGGGCAGGTTGGCCCAATTCGTCGCTCACGAAGTGCGTGCGGTAAAGTTCACCGCTGTTGCGGGCGTATAGCTCAGCTTGGTTAGAGCGCTTCCCTGATAAGGAAGAGGTCCGAGGTTCAAGTCCTCGTACGCCCACTCAACGAGGAGGTCACATGAAGAAGATCATCACCCTGGGGCTCGCTGCCGCAGGCGTCTTCTGGGCCCTCGCGAAGTCGAAGGAGCAGAAGCCGGCCGACACCTGGGCGGCTGCCAGCGACAAGGTCTGACCCGGGACCAGCACCATCACGGGGCCGTGGCGCAATTGGTAGCGCACCTGCTTTGCAAGCAGGGGGTTAGGGGTTCGAGTCCCCTCGGCTCCACCAAAGATCAAGGCCCCCCACCCCGGTTTTGGGTGGGGGGCCTTGATCTTTGGTGATTCCACGCGAGCACTCGAGTCGGGCCCCATCAACCCGCCTGCGCCCTCGCGGCGAAGCCGCCCGCCACAGGTGTCAGGAAGGGATCCCCTCGGCTCGGATCCGGACCTCTAAGCCATCTGCGAGCCGTCCCCGAATGACCAAGAGGTTGCCAGAGGCATGAGGTCGCTGATGGGCACGCTTCGCACTCCTCCGTGGGTCGGAAGGATCACCCGAATCCCGGGGTAGTAGTCGAGCAGGATCTGCCGATCCCGACCGCACGGCCCGATAGGTCCTCGCCCGTGGTTTCCAACCGCCACGATGTGAGTTGCTCCCTTCGCCCCACCCGCGCGCGCGGCCCCGAGGGCCACAAGCTCAGCGCATGGTCCACCGGTGAAGTGGTAGAGATTCACGCCGACGAAGATGCGGCCGTCGTCGCTGCGGACCGCGGCACCCATGGTGTGGATGCCATCAGCGTCTGGTCCTGCGTCGGTGGTTGCCTCAATGGTCTGTCGGGCAGCCTCGACCAGCTCCTCTTCGCTTGAAGTCAAGGCACGAGCGGACACCGGCAGCGTGGACATGTCCGAACCATATCGGCCGGGTTCCAAGTGGTACGGCAACCAGAGGCCCGATAGCGTCATCGTGAATCAGCCCACACCTTGAGGGAGCCCCATGCCGCAGACCGTCCGTGGAGTCATTGCCCGTACGAAGGGTGCACCCGTCACCGTGGAGAACATCGTGGTGCCGGATCCGGGACCCGGCGAGGTCGTGGTCGACATCTCGGCTTGTGGTGTGTGCCACACCGATCTCCACTACCGCGAGGGTGGCATCAACGACGACTTCCCGTTCCTGCTGGGGCACGAGGCGGCGGGGGTCGTGGAGACGATCGGCGAGGGTGTCAGCGAGGTGGAGCCCGGCGACTTCGTGATCCTCAACTGGCGAGCCGTGTGCGGCCAGTGCCGGGCGTGCCTGCGGGGACGACCCTGGTACTGCTTCGACACCCACAATGCGACACAGAAGATGACGCTCGAGGACGGCACCGAGCTGTCACCGGCCCTGGGGATCGGTGCCTTCGCCGACAAGACCCTGGTCGCCGCGGGACAGTGCACCAAGGTCGACCCGTCCGCCTCGCCGGCGGCGGTGGGCCTGCTCGGGTGCGGCGTCATGGCCGGGTTGGGGGCGGCCATCAACACCGGCAACGTGCAGCGGGGCGATTCCGTCGCCGTGATCGGATGCGGCGGCGTCGGAAGCGCGGCGATCGCAGGCGCGCGATTGGCGGGCGCAGCCAAGATCATCGCGGTCGACCTCGATGACCGCAAGCTCGAGTGGGCCAAGGGCATGGGCGCCACCCATACGATCAATCCGAATGCCGGGGATGTGGTCGAGGCGATCCAGGCGCTCACCGACGGCAATGGCGCGGACGTCGTGATCGACGCGGTCGGTCGGCCCGAGACGTGGAAGCAGGCGTTCTACGGACGCGACCTCGCCGGCACTGTCGTGCTGGTCGGTGTGCCGACACCGGAGATGCGGCTCGAGATCCCACTGCTCGACGTGTTCGGGCGGGGCGGCTCACTCAAGTCGTCCTGGTATGGCGACTGCCTCCCGAGTCGCGACTTCCCGATGCTCGTCGACCTCTATCAGCAGGGCCGGCTCGATCTGGACGCCTTCGTCACCGAGACGATCGGGATCGAGGATGTCGAGGCGGCGTTCGACAAGATGCACGAGGGTGGAGTCCTGCGATCGGTGGTGACCCTGTGATGACCGCACGCGTCGACAAGATCGTGACCTCGGGACGGTTCGCCCTCGACGGCGGCAGCTGGGACGTCGACAACAATGTCTGGCTGATCGGCGACGACGCCGAGGTGCTCGTGATCGACGCGCCGCACGACAGTGATGCGATCCTGGCCGCGATCGGTGGGCGGACGGTCCTCGCGATCGTCCTGACCCACGGGCACAACGATCACATCAACGCGGCGGTCGAGCTCGGCCGCATGACCGGCGCGGCGGTGTGGTTCCCGCCGGCGGATCGGATGCTGTGGGACGTCGAGCACGACTCACCGCCGGACAAGGAGCTGCACACCGGTGCGACCTTCACGGTCGCCGGCACGGTCCTACGCGCCATCCCGACGCCGGGACACACTCCGGGCAGCATGTGCCTGTATGCCGAGGAGCTCGGCGCGGTCTTCACGGGCGACACGCTCTTCGCCGGGGGCCCGGGCGCGACCGGTCGTTCCTATTCGGACTTCGACACCATCATCGAGTCCATCCGCGAACGACTGCTGACGCTGCCCGATGAGACTGTCGTGCATACCGGCCACGGGGACGACACCACGATCGGGGCCGAGTCATCGCACGTCGACGAATGGACCAGGCCGGCGGCTTGAGGTGTTGAAGCTCAGCGCCGCCGCCACAGCACGAGCGCGACGATCGCCGCAACCCCCATTGCGGCAGCCAGGCCGAGCTTGCGCTTGTCGGACTCCTGGAACGACTCCTGCGCCCGCGTCTTGACGTCGAGCTTGGCGGCCAGGGCATCGACTGTCACACCCAGGTGCTCGCGGGTCTGGTCGATCTCCCGCTGCAGGTCCTCGCTCATGTGGAGGCTCCTTGGGTGCCGTGCTTGGCGGCCGCCACATCTGCCTTGACGCTCTCGACCCGGTCGTGCGGAGGCTCCGCCACCTTGCTGACCCGCACCTTGCCGATCAGGGCCGCGAGCCCGGCGACGACGAACAGCGCCGCCGCCACGATCAGCGCTGACAGCCACGGATCGAGTGTCTGGGCCAGCGCCAGGATCGCAGTCGCGATCAGGGCGCCGAGCCCACCGAGGGCCAAGGTGCCAGCGACGCCGAACATGCCGACTCCGACCCCGAGGCGCTTGCCGCTCTCGGCCAGATCCAGCTTGGCCAGCCGCAGCTCGTCGCGGATGAGCGTCGAGATGTCGTCTGTGGCCTGAGCGATGAGCTGGCCGGTCGACGCCTGTGAGGTCGGCGGCCGCCGGTCGGTCATGACGTGCCGTTGTGGCTGACGTCGGCCTTCGTCGGGCTGTAGGCGTCCGACGCGGGATCGGTGTCGCTGCCCTTGAGCTTGTCGCTGACCTTCGCCTTGGCGTCGCCAGCCACATCGGCAACCTTCGCGCCGACCTTGTTGCCGACGTCGGCACCGGTCTGCTTGGCCTGGGTCTGGACGTCATCGACCGCGCTCTGGACGGTGGGGTTGTTCCACGTCTTGGTCGCCTGCTGCTTGATCTGCTCGTACCGCTCACGTCCGGCGCGGGCCCCGAGGACATATCCGGCGGCACCGATCACGAGCACTGTCAGCTTCTTCATGTTGATCACTCCTTTTGATTCGGGTTACCCCGAAGTATCTCCGTCACACGCTGAGGGAGGGCCTCAGCTCGAGTGCTGGGGCTCGGATGGAGAGGAACCCATCGCCCAGCGTATGGCCCCGGTGATGGCGACTCCGCTCGTACGCACCGCGGTGGCTTCGGTCAGCGGCAGATAGGGCAGTCGCAAGGGCCAGCGGGTCCAACGCGGCATCATTGCCACGGCTGCGGCTGACAGCAGCCCGTAAGGTGCCCGCAGGGCCAAGGGCACCGGCGGGTGGACCAGGATGAATCGGGCCGCGCGGCGAGCTGCCGAAGTGGCCTCGAGCTCCGGCCGATAGCCGGCCAGCACCTCGTCGAGCTCGGTGACGGTCTCGGGGACATCGACGGCCCCGAGGGCTCGTGCGACGTGCGCAGCCTCGGCCACATACGCATCCCGACCGCCGGGGTCCAGCGGCTTGGCGCCGTAGCGGTCGTGCGCCCGCAGGAAGCTGTCGATCTCGGCGACGTGCACCCAACGGATCAGGTGGGGATCAGAAGCGACATAGGGCCGCCCGTCGGGAGCGGTTCCGCGCACGCGCTCGTGGACGGCTCGGACGACTGCCACGGCCCGGTCGGCATCCTCGATCGTGCCGAAGGTCGTCTCGGCGAGAAATGTGCTCGTCCGCTGGAGCCGGCCCCACGGGTCACCGCGAAAGCCCGAGTGCGCATCGACGGCGGCCATGGCGAGGGGATGCATCGACTGGAGCAGCAGTGCGCGGATCCCGCCCACGAACATCGAGGCATCGGAGTGCACGACGTGGATCGACGATCCGGGGGCGAAGCGCCGCGGACCCTCCGCGAGATGAATGCGGTCGCGGCGGGCCGGACCTTCATCGCCGGCGACGCGAGCGAAGATCGTCGCGCCGGCACGCTTGCGCACGGACTCGAGCGGGTTCATGGCTCGACCGTACGCTCGCTACGGGCGAGCGGCTCGTTCAGTTCGGCCGTCGACGGTCATCTCACACTGCCGTCAGGAGATGTCGGTGAGCATGTTCCCGCGCGTCTCGCGGCGGCGGCGCTGCTCGTCGGGATCCGGCACCGGGACCGCGGCGATGAGCCGTTTGGTGTAGTCCTCCTGCGGGTTGCCCAGCACCTGGTCGCGCGGCCCGATCTCGACGAGCTTGCCGTGCTGCATGACCGCAACGCGGTTGGCGAGGGTGTCGACGACCGCGAGATCGTGACTGATGAACAGGCAGGCGAACTGCAGTCGCTGCTGCAGCTCGGTGAACAGCTCGAGCACGCGTGCCTGAACCGACACATCGAGCGCCGAGGTGGGCTCGTCCGCGATCAGCAGGTCCGGGTCGAGCGACAGGGCGCGGGCCAGGCTGACCCGCTGGCGCTGGCCGCCGGACAGCTCGTGCGGGAACCGCTCGACATACGAGCCGCCGAGCTCGACGCTCTCGAGCAGCGACTTGACCTTGGCGTCGATCTGCTCCTGCTTCAGCTCGGTCTGGACGTGAAGCGGCTCAGCGATGCACTGACCGATCGACATGCGGGGGTTGAGCGAGGACGCCGGGTCCTGGAACACGAAGCCGAAGCGCGAGCGCAGTGGCCGCAGCTGGCGATCGGTCAGGCCCGAGACCTGGTTGCCCGACACGTTGATGGTGCCACTCGTCGGTTGCTGGAGACCCACGGTCGTACGCCCGATGGTCGACTTGCCCGATCCGGACTCACCGACCAGACCGAGGACCTCACCCTTGCGGACCTCGAGCGACACGTGGTCGACCGCGCGGAACGTCGGCTGACCGAAACCGCCGGCGAACTCCACCACGAGGTCGTCGACCTTGAGCACGAGCTCGTTGTCGTCGACCAGTCCGGGGCCGTTCGCCCGTCCCAGGTGCGGCACCGCATCGAGCAGCGCCCGCGTGTAGGGGTGCTCGGGGGCGGCGAAGAGCTGGCGCGCGGGCGCCTGCTCGACGATGTTGCCCCGATACATCACCACGACGCGATCGGCCATGTCGGCGACGACACCCATGTTGTGCGTGATCAGGACGATGGCGGTTCCGAGCCGGTCGCGCAGTGACAGCAGCAGCTCGAGGATCGCCGCCTGCACCGTGACGTCGAGTGCCGTGGTCGGTTCGTCGGCGATGATGACGTCGGGCTCACACGCGATCGCCATCGCGATGACGACGCGCTGCTTCTGACCGCCGGAGAGCTGGTGCGGGTAGTAGTCGACCCGATCCTCGGGATCGGGCATGCCGACGAGATCGAGCAGCTCGACCGCGCGCTTGCGGGCGTCCTTCTTGGAGATCTTCTTGTGGGCCTGGAGACCCTCGATGATCTGCCAGCCGACGGTGTAGACGGGGTTGAGTGCCGTCGAAGGCTCCTGGAACACCATCGAGACCTGGTCGCCGCGGATGGGACGCAGCGAGCGCGCCGACATGCCGAGAAGCTCACGGTCGCCCAGCGTTGCCGAGCCCGTGACCTCGGCGGTCGACGGCAACAGACCGAGCACGGCCCGTGAGCTGACCGACTTGCCGGAGCCGGACTCACCGACCACCGCCACGACCTCGCCGGGAGCGACGTCGAAGCTGATGCCGTTGACCGCATGGACCGGAGCGGCGTCGGTGCGGAAGGTGACGGCGAGGTTGGACAGCGACAGCGAAGCCACCCGCTTGGTGCCGGCTGATGTCCCTTCGCCGCGCTCGTGGGAGGACGGCTTCCCTGCGGGCCGGGCGGTGTCGCGGGCGGTGTCGCGGGCGGTGTCCGGGGGGGCCACGGCCTCTTCGAACTCGTGCTGGATCTCGGCCTCGTCGGCCTCGGCGTTGCTCCCGCTGCGCGTGCGGAGCAGCGGGTTGAGGATGTCGTTGAGGCTCTCACCGACCAACGTGGCACCGAGCACGATCAGCACGATCGCGACGCCCGGGAACGTGCCGGTCCACCAGATGCCGGATGAGGCATCCGGCAGCGCCTTGTTGAGGTCGTATCCCCATTCGGCTGCCGCCGTCGGCTCGATGCCGAAGCCGAGGAAGCCGAGACCGGCCAGCGTGAGGATCGCCTCGGAGGCGTTGAGCGTGCCGATGACCGGCAGTGACTGGGACACGTTGGAGAAGATGTGCTTCTTGAGGATGCGCGGCGTGCGTACGCCGACGACCTTGGCTGCATCGACGTAGGGCTCGGCCTTGACCGACAGCGTGGCGTTGCGGATGACGCGGTAGTACTGCGGCACGAACACGACCGTGATCGACAGGGCTGCCGCGATGATGCCGCCGACGGCACCGCTGCTGCCGCCCGACACGACGATCGAGACGACGATCGCGAGCAGCAGCGACGGGAAGGCATACAGCGCGTCCATCACGAGGACCAGGGCTCGATCGAGCCAGCCACCGAGATAGCCCGAGACCAGGCCGAGGGGCACGCCGATCACGGCGGACAGGGCTACCGCCAAGATGATGACCTCGACCGCGGTGCGCGTGCCATAGATGACTCGCGACAACACATCGGTGCCGCCGACGGTCGTGCCGAACAGGTGGTCGGCGGAGGGCGGCTGCTGGGTGCCGAACACGACACCGTTGGCGCGGTCGGCGTTGAAGTCGTAGGGCGCGAGCCACGGCGCGAAGATCGCGACGAAGACGAAGAAGACGACCAGGCTGAAGCCCAGCAGCAGCATGAAGCGCTGCAGGCCGTGCGACTGACGGACCACGGAGGGGACGAAGCGGCTCATGTCAGAACCTCACTCGGGGGTCGACGAACGCGATGATGACATCAATCAGGAAGCTCATGGCTCCCACGATCAGCGCGATGACGGTGACGATGCCCTGCACCGCGAGGAAGTCCCGCTTGATGAGGTACTCCGAGAGGCTGTAGCCGAGGCCCTTCCACTCGAATGTCGTCTCGGTGAGGATCGCGCCACCGAGCAACAGGGCGACCTGCATGCCCATCACCGTGACGACGGGGATCAAGGCGTTGCGGAAGGCGTGCTTGTTCAAGACCCGCCGCTCGGACACACCGCGGGCACGAGCGGCAGTCACGTAGTCCATCCGCATGGTCTGCAGGAGGTTGACCCGCACGAGCCGCAGGAACACGCCGCCGGTCAGCAGGCCGAGGGCGATGGCCGGGAGCAACGCGTGCTGCAGCACGTCGCCGATGATCGCCGGATCGCCCCACAGCAGCGCGTCCACGATCATGATGTTGGTGTGTGGGTTGACGTCCAGGAGGGTCAGCTCGTTGGAGACGTCGGCCCGTCCTGACGCAGGCCATCCGAACGGGCTGAACGCGAGCTTGAGCAGCAGTCCGACGAAGAACACCGGCGCCGCATAGACGAGGATCGCGAACAGTCGCAGCGCGACGTCGGGCGTACGGTCTCGGTAGCGTGCGGCGATGCGGCCGAGTGGGATGCCGACCGCGAACGCAACGAGCAGCGACCAGAACGCCAGCTCGAGCGTCGCGGCGCCGTTGGTGATCAGGATGTCCGAGACCTTGCGGTTGTCGGTCAGGGTCGTACCGAAGTCGCCGCGGAACAAGCCGCCGATGTACTCCCAGTACTGTGTCAGGATCGGGCGGTCGAGGCCTGCCTCAGCCTTGCGCTCGGCGATCTGCGCGGGAGTCAGGCGCCCGCCGAGGGCAGCCTGGATCGGATCACCGATGACCCGCATCATGACGAACACGAGTGTCACGAGCACCCAGATCATCGGGATCAGCAGAGCGAGGCGGACCAGCAGGTAGCGGGCCAGCGGACTCAACGGGCCACGCCGTCTGGACGGTGCTGTCCCGACGGGAGGGCCGCTGGGCGCGATCACTTCGGCGGTGGACATGGGATCCCTCTTCCTTGCTCAGCGGCGGTGCACGACAACATGCGGAAAGGGGGCGAGCCCGCCGTGGGCTCGCCCCCTTTCACGGAGTCACTTCGACAGTGACGTGAAGCGGAACTTGAACGACGGGTCCAAGGTCTTCTCGACACCCTTGACCTCGTCGGTCGCGATCGCGACCTGGGATCCGGTCAGCAACGGCAGGTAGGGGACCTGGTCGGCCAAGCGGTCCTGGATCTCCTTGAGCGTCGCGGTGCGTGACGCCTCGTCGGCATCCGTGCGCTCGTCGTCGAGGAGCTTGGACATCGTGGTGTCCTCGAAGTCCGTGCCCTCCTCGTTGTAGTGCGAGTTGGTGAAGTTGCCGCTCTTGTCCTTGCTGTAGGGCGACAGGAACGGCGACAGGTAGTTGTCAGCGTCCGGGAAGTCCGGGAACCACCCGAGCTGGAACACCGGGTAGGCGTCAGCCGGGTACTCCTCGGAGTAGGTGACCCACTCGGTCGACTGGAGGTCGACCTTGAACAGGCCGGTCGCGTCGAGCTGGCGCTTGACCGCGGCATACTCCTCGGCGGAGCTGGAGCCGTAGTGGTCCGGGTTGTACTGCAGCTTGATGTTGACCGGGGTCTTCACGCCGGCGTCATCGAGGATCTTCTTGGCAGCAGCCTTGTCCGGGGCCTCACCATAGGCCTCCTTGAACGCCTCGGTCGCGCCGACCTGTCCGTCCGGCACCATGGAGTAGGCCGGGGTGAACGTGTCCTTGTAGACCTGGCTCGCGAGCTCAGCGCGGTCGACCGACGAGGCCATCGCCTGACGGATCGCGAGCTTCTGCTCGGGGTCGTCACCGGGCATGGTCTTGAGGTTGAAGGTGATGTAGCGGAGCTCGCCACCGGCGCCGGTATGGACCGTCAGACCGTCGGCCTTCTCGAGATCGGCGATGTCGGTCGGGGTCAGCGACCGGTAGGCGACGTCGACGTCCTTGTTCTGGATGTCGAGCTTGAGGTTCTCCGGCTTGGCCTCGTACTTCATCGTGACCGTCTTGGTCTGGGCCTTGCCATACGTGCCGTCGTAGTCCGGGTTGGCCTTGAACTCCGCGAGCTGGTTCTTGGAGTACTTCGAGATCGTGTAGGGACCCGAGAAGCCGTTGGCCTTGACTGCAGCCTCGTCGTCCATGACCTTGTCGGCGGGATAGGTCTCCTCGTCGACGATCGGACCGGCCGACGTCACGAGGATCTGGGGGAACGTCTGGTCGTTGGGTGCGTTGAGCGTGAACGTCACGGTCTTGTCGTCAGTCGCCTCGACCGACTTCATCGCGCCGAGCAGCGACGCCGGGCCGTTGGGGTCCTCGATCTTGCCGATACGAGTGAACGAGAAGGCCACGTCGGATGCCGTCAGGTCGTTGCCGTTGGCAAACTTCAGGCCGTCCTTCATGGTGCAGACGTAGGTCGTCGGGGTGTCGAAGTCGCACTTCTCGGCAGCATCCGGCGTCAGCTCGGTGCTTCCGGCCGGGAAGTTCAGCAGGTACTGATAGACCTGCGTCTGGACGTTGAGCGAGCCGTTGTCATAAGAGCCGGCTGGGTCGATCGACACGACCTTGTCCGTGGTGCCCACGATGAGGCCAGAACCTGAGTCCCCACCTGAGTCCTTGCTTTGCCCACAGGACGCCAGCGTGATGCCAGCGAGCGTGGAGGCCGCGATGATCGCGGTTCCCCGACGGAAGTTCTTCATTGCTCTCCTACGGTCGAGCCGCTCACGACGTGGCGGCGAGTTGTCCACATGATGGGACTGAGCCTTTCCGCACGCTACACGCGCCCGCGGTGGCTGTGCCGACCTGCGAGATTGCATTTTGGTTACCGATGGCCTGGTCGGGCGGGCCGGGACCCGTGTCGTCGCCGAGGGTCGACCGTTAGTCTGGGGCCATGAGTCACAACCAGCATCTGTCCGAGTTCGACCCTGACATCGCTGCGCTCCTGGACGCCGAGCTGCACCGTCAGCAGTCGACGCTCGAGATGATCGCGTCGGAGAACTTCGCCCCTGTCGCCTCGCTGGAGGCGCAGGGCAGTGTGCTCACCAACAAGTACGCCGAGGGCTATCCGGGCAAGCGTTACTACGGCGGCTGTGAGTTCGTGGACCAGGTCGAGACGATCGCGATCGACCGGCTCAAGCAGCTCTTCGACGCGGCCTTCGTCAACGTGCAGCCGCATTCCGGTGCGACCGCCAACGCCGCCGCGCTGCACGCCATCGCGACCGCCGGTGACACGATCCTCGGACTCGACCTCGCCAACGGCGGCCACCTGACGCACGGCATGAAGCTCAACTTCTCCGGCAAGCTCTACAACCCCATCGCCTATCACGTCGTCCCCGAGACCGGCCTCGTCGACATGGACGAGGTCCGGTCCCTGGCCCACGAGCACAACCCCACCGTCATCATCGCCGGCTGGTCGGCATACCCCCGTCAGCTCGACTTCGCACTGTTCCGTGAGATCGCCGACGAGGTCGGTGCCAAGCTGTGGGTCGACATGGCGCACTTCGCCGGACTCGTCGCGGCTGGCCTGCACCCCAGCCCGCTGCCGCACGCGCACATCGTGACGACGACGACGCACAAGACCCTGGGCGGCCCACGCGGTGGTGCGATCCTCACCAATGACGAGGCCATCTCCAAGAAGATGCGCTCCGCGGTCTTCCCGGGTCAGCAGGGCGGTCCGCTCGAGCACGTCATCGCTGCCAAGGCCGTGGCCTTCAAGATGGCGCTGGAGCCGGAGTTCAAGGAGCGCCAGGAGCGTACGATCGAGGGCGCCAGGATCCTCGCGGAGCGCCTCATGGCCGCGGACACCCGGGCGGCGGGCGTCAACGTGCTGTCCGGTGGCACCGATGTGCACCTCGTCCTGGTCGACCTGCGGGAGTCCGAGCTCGACGGCCAGCAGGCCGAGGACCGGCTCGACTCCGTCGGCATCACGGTCAACCGCAACGCGGTGCCCAATGACCCGCGCCCGCCGATGGTGACATCCGGCCTGCGGATCGGCACGCCGGCGCTTGCGACCCGCGGATTCGGCGCCGGGGAGTTCACCGAGGTGGCTGACATCATCGCGTCCGCGTTGCTGCCCGGCGATGTCGACGTCGAAGGGCTCCGCAAGCGCGCGACGGTGCTCGCCGAGCGCTACCCGCTCTATCCGGACGTCGCGCCGTTCTCGGCGTGAGCGAGTGAACCGCGGAGCCCCCGCATCGGCGCGGCTCTGGCTGCGGCCCGGCCTCGTCGGACTCCACCTCTTCGCGATCGTCGCCGTGGCGTTCTGCGTCTTCATGGGGATGTGGCAGCTCGGGGCATACGACTCGCGTCAGGAGCATGAGCGGGCCGACAAGCAGGACGTTCCGCGGGTCGCGTTCGCCGGGCTGTGGGGCGAAGATGAGCCCTTCGAGGCTAGGCTCAACCATCGACCAGTCGCGGTGGAGGGCGAGTTCGCCTCGGCCACGGATCAGGTGTGGGTGACCGGCAAGCAGCAGGGCGGCCGCACGGGCGCGTGGTTGCTCGCGCCGCTGATCGTCGGCGGTGACCAGGCATTGTTGGTCGTACGCGGCTGGGCTCCGTCGGTGACCGAGTTCCCGCCGGTCCCCGCGGGGACCGTCACGGTCGCCGCCGTGCTCGAGCCTGGCGAGGCCATCGGGACGGCATTCGACACCGATCGCCGCGAGATCGGCTCGGTGCGCATCCCGGCGTTGACCAATGAGCTGCCCTATGACCTCTACTCCGGCTTCGCGATCAGCACGAGCACGGCCGTTGCTGGCGGCCTCGACCTCGTGCCACCGCCGAAGCCCGGTGACGTGTCGTGGACAGTTGGGCTGCGCAACCTCGCCTATGCGTTCCAGTGGTGGGTGTTCGGGGCCTTCGCGGCCTTCATGTGGTGGCGGATGTCGACCGAGAGCGTGGCCGCTGCGCGGCCGAAGGTAGCCTGACGCCGTGAAGAATCCTGCCGGTCCGCTCCGCCCCTACCAGGTCATCGCGACGGTCGTCGGGCTCAACCTGCTGTTCGTCGTCACCGCTGCGATCGCTCAGCGCACCACGGGTGACCAGTCGTGGTGGAACCGCAACGACGGCCTGATCACGGTGATCGACCAGGTGCACGGGGTCCTCTTCATGGCGCTGCTGGTGCTCATCGCGATCCTCGCCCAGCGCAACCGTTGGAAGCCCTGGTTCACGATCTCGACGATGCTGTTGGCCACGATCCCTCTCGTGAGCTTCTGGGCCGAGCGCCGAGCCACGCACGCGGTCAAGGCCGGTAGCCCTCACCCCGCCTGACGGTTTACCACGGTCCCTACGCAAACGCCGTCCGCCCGGGGGAGATTGTCCTCGGGCGGACGACGGTTGCCTAGGGAAGATGAACGGTTTGCCTAGGGACCGTGGTAAACCGCTAACGGTTAGCGGCCGTTGAAGGTCGCCTTGCCGGGGCCGTCGCGGAGGAATGACTCCATGCCGCCCTGCAGGTCCTCGGTGTCGAACAGCTCGGCGGCGATTGCCGTGACGTGTGCGTTGGCCTCGGGGACACCGCCGGCCTCGAAGTGACGCAGGATGTCCTTGGCCGCTCCGAACGCCTTGGTCGGCCCGGATGCGATGGCCTGGACGTATGCCAGCACCGCCTCGTCGAACTCCTCGACCGGGAGCACTCGGTTGACGACGTTCCACCGCTCCAGCGTGGCGGCATCGTAGAGATCGCCGGTGAAGACGAACTCCTTGGCACGACCCACTCCGGCGCGGGCCGCGAGCCGCTGCGTGCCGCCCATCGTCGGGGTCAACCCGATGACCCGCTCGACGAGTCCGAACTTCGCCTTGTCGGAGGCAAGGATGATGTCGCACGCCACCGCGACCTCGAAGGCCCAGGTCAGCGTCAACGCGTGCGCCGCGAAGATCGTCGGGAACGGCAGCGCGTCGATGCGATTGGGCAGCTCGAGCATGCGGTCGTAGAGCGCCAGGGTGTCGGCCTTGGTCTTCTGCTCGTGGAACTGCGAGACGTCGACTCCGCCGGAGACGACCTTGCCCTCGGCGCGGATCAGCAGCGCGCGGGGCGGGGCGGCCTCCACCTCGTCGAGGGCGCGGTCCAGATCGGCATGCATCTGGAGGGAGTAGAGATTGACCGGCGGCGCGCCGAACGTCAGCACAGCGATGTCCCCGTCAGTACGCTCGACCACTACCGGCATCAGCGGACCCCCGCCTGGGTGGGGTCGTAGGAGCCGCCCTTGTCGGCGACCGCGTTGCGGATCGCCACGGCGGCTCCGATGACGAGCGCGACGAGCACGAAGTTGCGGACGGGATGTCTCTTTTCGGACTTCGACATGCGGGTCACGATAGCGATCAGATCGGGCGCCATCACACCCGCCCGCCGACCGGCTGCGGTTGGCAAGTCATGAAAAGATGGTGGCAGCAACCCGAAAGGAATCCCCCTGTGGCTTCGCAGCTGATCGCGACCTTCAAGACGAACCACGGCGACATCGTCGTCGAACTCTTCCCCGACCACGCCCCCAAGACCGTCGAGAACTTCGTCGGCCTCGCCGAGGGCACCAAAGATTGGATCGACCCGGCCACCGGCCAGATCTCGAACAAGCCGTTCTATGACGGTCTTGGATTCCATCGGATCATCCCCAACTTCATGCTGCAGGGCGGCGACCCGCTGGGCACCGGCACGGGCGGCCCCGGCTACGAGTTCGAGGACGAGTTCCATCCCGATCTGCAGTTCAACCGGCCCCATCTGCTCGCGATGGCCAACGCCGGCCCGGGCACCAACGGCTCGCAGTTCTTCATCACGCTGATCCCGACCGACTGGCTCAACCGCAAGCACACGATCTTCGGTGAGGTCACCGACGCGGACAGCAAGGGAGTCGTGGATGCGATCGGCGGCACGGCGACGGACGGGTTTGATCGTCCGACCCGGCCGGTCATCATCGAGAAGCTGACGATCGAGCGACGCGAGGCGTGAATCTCCCGGCTTCGGACTATCGCTGCTACCGACACGCTGACCGCGAGGCCTACATCTCGTGCCAGCGCTGTGAGCGGCTGATCTGTCCGGAGTGCATGAACGACGCGTCGGTCGGGTTTCAGTGCCCGTCGTGCATCGCGGAGGGTGCCAAGTCCGTACGCCTGCCGCGGACGATCGCCGGTGGCAAGGTCTCGAGTCGCGAAGGCGTCGTCTCGATGGGCCTCATCGCGATCAACGGGATCGCCTTTGTCCTGACGCTCGCGACGGGAGGCACCGGCGGCTCGTTCTTCGAGGACGGTGCGCTGTGGCCGTACGGGGTCGCCGATGGCGACTACTGGCGACTGCTGACCTCGGCCTTCCTCCACGGTGGCGTGCTGCACCTGCTCTTCAACATGTATGCCCTGTTCCTCTTTGGCCCGTTTGTCGAGAAGGCCCTTGGCACGTGGCGATTCATCGCTGCCTATCTGACTGCGGCGATGGTCGGCTCGCTCTTCGTCTACTTCCTGGCGGATCCGCGAACCCTGACGATCGGTGCCTCGGGCGCCGTGTTCGGCCTCTTCGCGCTGGCGTTGGTGCTGCTGCTGAAGGCCAAGCAGGACGTTCGCAGCCTGTTGGTGCTCCTCGCCATCAATGCCTTGATCAGCACGCAGGGCAACATCAGCTGGGAGGGCCACCTCGGCGGGTTCGTCGGGGGGCTGATCCTCGGGCTGGTGTTCGCGTATGCCCCGCGCGACCGCCGCACCCTGGTGCAGGTGGTGGCCTTCTCAGCGATGTGGCTCGTCATGATCGGCGCGATCGTCCTGCGGACCGTCGAGCTAACTACACCGGTGTGATTATCAACAGCTGTGCACACAGGTGTGGATAACTACACCCATGTAGTTCGGGTCACTCCCACTTCATCGCGAAGCCGAAGGCGGCGACGATGAAGCCCATGCCGATCGCGAGATTCCAGTTGCCCAGGTCGCTGTACCACTGCAAGAACGACGGATAGTCGATGACCTGGTTGCTCACGGTGTAGAAGACCACGATCCAGACCAGGCCGATGATGCCGGAGGTCACCATCGCGGGACCGGCCCAGCGGTTGCCGATCATTTGAGGCTTCGGTGCCTGGGGGGTCTTGTCTTTCGCCACGACGTCTCCGGAGGGTTGCTGCGGCGCAGGCCGCGATCGGTGGGTGCTCTCCGATAGCCTAAGCCATCTACCGGGAGGAGTTCGGCGTGGCAAAGGCCGGAATGCACGCGCGGCAGCGTTGGCCGCTGGCCGTGCTCGGCATCTTCGGGTTCACCGGATTCCTGTTCGTTGCCGCAGCGGTCAGTGCTGATGGTGATGACCTCCGCCCGGCTGGTGGCGATCTCGCCTCGTTGCTTCAGGAGCGCGCCGACCGGATCGGTGAACGGCGGGCAGACGCTCGCGCCCTCCGCGCCGACATCGACCAGCGGTCGTCGCAGGTCTCGGGCGTCGAGCTCGACAAACTGCTTGATCGGGTCAAGGACCTGGAGGAGCCCAGTGGCTTCACCACCGTCGAGGGACCCGGCGTGCGAGTGACGCTGACCGACGCCCCGACAGCGACCGACCCGCCGGACGACACGGACCCCAACTTGCTCGTCGTGCACCAACAGGACATCCAGGCGTTCGTCAACGCGCTGTGGGCCGGTGGTGCAGAAGCCGTCACTCTGCAGGGACAGCGACTCATCGCGACTACCGGCATCAAGTGCGTGGGGTCGACCGTGGTCCTCGACGGCGTGCCCTACTCGCCGCCCTATGTCATCGAGGCGATCGGTGACGCTGCAGGCATGAACTCATCGCTGGCGTCGTCCCCTGAGACCGTGACCTACGCCGACTACGCCAAGCGGGACGGCCTGGGGCTCAAGATCGAGACAGCCGAGCAGCTGAAGGCCGAGGCCTACGCGGGCACGGTCAGCCTGCGCTACGCCGACGCGATGAGCTAGTCCGCCAGCAGGCCGTCGACATCGGCGCCGCCGTCGACGTCACCCGCGGCGTCAGCCCCCGGGTCGGGGTCTTCCTCACCCGGGTTGGCCGAGACCGTGAGGTCGATCGTCGTTCCGGGAGAGACCTTGGAGTTCTCGGTGCCTGCTTGTGAGATCACCTCGCCCTTCGGCTCTGCGGCCGCTGGGTCGTCGGTGACTTCGGACTTCAGGCCGGCCTCGTCGAGTACGTCCCGGGCGTCCTTGACCGACATGCCGAGCACATTGGGGACCGTCACCTGACCCTTCGACACGATCAAGTCGACCGTGGAGCCGACGTCGACCTGATCGCCGGGCGGAGGGTTGCTGTTGATGACCTGGTTGCGAGGCTCGTCGCTGTCCTGCAGGACCTTCTTGACCTTGAGGTCCTTGCTCTCCAGGTTGGACTTGGCCTCACCGAAGGAGAGCCCCTGCAGATCAGGAATCGTCACCTGCTCGGGGCCCGCGCTGACGATCAACGTGATGGTGCTGCCCTCGTCGATCGACTCGCCGGCCGGTGGGTCGGTCTCGATGACCAGGTCCTTGTCGACATCGGCGCTGGACTCCTGCTGGGTCTCCGAGCTGACGACGAACCCCTGTTGCTCAAGGACCCGGGTCGCTGCGCCGACCTCCTTGCCGGAGACATCCTCGATCGTCACCTGCTTGGTCTCCGGAGGGGCCTCGGTCGCCTTGTAGATCCCGAAGGCGAGAGCGGCCAGCAGCAGCACCGCGATGATGCCGGCCAACCACCACATGGCGCGGTTGCCCGATTCGTCTTCATCCTCGCCCGGATCGGGCTCATCGCGGCGTGTGCCACCGGCGACCGGCAGGATCGGAGCCGCTGCGGCAACGGCGGTGCCACCGACGACCGCCGTGGCAGCAGTCGGCGCGTCGACCCCGAGGCCGGCGAGGATGCGCTCGATGTCCTTACGCATGTCGGCCGCGCTCTGATAGCGGTCCTCGACCCGTTTGGCGAGCGACTTGGCAACCAGGTTGTCGATGGCGTCGCTGACGTCGGGGTTGAGCTGCGAAGGAGGCCGGGCCTCTTCGCGTACGTGTTGGTAGGCCACCGAGACCGGGCTGTCCCCGACGAAGGGCGGCCGACCCGTGAGCAGCTCGTAGAGCAGGCAACCGGTCGAGTAGATGTCGCTGCGGGCATCGACGGTCTCGCCGCGTGCCTGCTCCGGCGAGAGGTATTGGGCCGTCCCGATGACCGCGGCCGTCTGCGTCATGGCCGACGAGGTGTCCGCAATCGCACGGGCGATGCCGAAGTCCATGACCTTGACCTGGCCCGACGGGGTCAGCATGACGTTGGCAGGCTTGATGTCGCGGTGGATGATGCCGGAGCGGTGACTGTAGTCCAGGGCGCTCAGCACATCGGCGGTGATCGAGAGGGCCCGCTCGGGCAGGATCTTGCGGCCGTTCTCGGCGCCGCGCAGGATGTCACGGAGGGTCTGGCCCTCGACGTACTCCATCACGATGTAGGGCACGTGGCTGCCGTGCTTGTCGATCGAGTCACCGGTGTCATAGACGGCGACGATCGAGGGGTGATTGAGTGCTGCGGACGACTGGGCCTCGCGGCGGAAGCGGGCCTGGAACGTGTCGTCGGCCGACAGGTCACCGCGCAGCTGCTTGACCGCCACCGTGCGGCCGAGGCGAAGGTCGCGGCCGACACGCACATCGGCCATGCCGCCACGTCCGAGCAGGCCACCGAGCTCGTAGCGGTCGCCCAGGCGGATGGTCTCGTCGCCGGATTCGGTCATGATGTCAGTCTCCCAGACTCGGTGGTGCAGTTCATTTGCCCAGCACGGCTTCCATGACGGAGCGTGCGATGGGTCCGGCCAGACGTCCGCCGGCAATCTCGTCTCGTGCCGTGTCGCTCGACTCGACCAGCACCGCGACCGCGACCTTGGGGTCATCCGCGGGGGCGAATGACACGAACCAGGCGTAGGGGGGTCGGTCCGGAGTCGACTGTGCTGTGCCGGTCTTGGCCCCGACATCGACGCCGGCGATCTGTGCCGAGGTCGCAGTTCCCTGCGTCACGGTGCTGACCATCATCTCGCGGAGCTTGGCGGAGTTGGAGGCGCTCATCGCTTGGCTGAAGCGCTCGGACTGGGCCTGCTCGAGCACCCGCAGGTTGGGCGAGCGGACGGTCTTGACGACGTACGGCTTCATGACGTCGCCGTCGTTGGCGATGCCCGATGCGACCATCGCCATCTGCAGGGGGGTCGAGGCGACCTCGAACTGGCCGATGCCCGACTGCGCGAGCTGTGGTGCCTCGAGGTCTCCTTCGCCGGCGGTGTAGCGGCTCGGATTGGCGGCCAGCCCCTCGATCGGGTCGGTTCCGAAACCGAACTTGGCGGCCTGGTCGTTGAGCTTTTCCTGTCCGATCTTGCCGGCGAGCGCTCCGAAGGCGACATTGCACGAGACGTTGAGTGCTCGCTCGAAGGTGATGCGGTCGCCACCGCAGTTGCCGCCATTCTCGTTGGGCAGGGAGTACTGGATGCCGGGGAAGGTCAGGCGCGCACCGGCCTTGATCCGGTCGTCGATGTCATCGACGACGCCGTTCTCGAGCGCCGCGGCGGCCGTGACGAGCTTGAACGTCGAACCGGGCGGGAGGGTCTGCTGGGTTGTCCGGTTGATCAGCGGCTGATCCTTGTCGGCGCTGTATGCCTGATAGGCCTTCTGCACGGCGGCGAAGTCGTGGCTCGCCAGCCGGTTGGGGTTGTATGACGGCTGGCTCACCATCGCCTGGACGGCACCGGACTGCGGGTCCATCGCGACGACAGCGCCCTTGGTGTCCTTGCCGAGCCGCTCGAGCCCTTCGGCCGCGGCCTTCTGTGCGAGCGGGTCGATCGTCAGCTCGACACTGCCGCCCTTGGGTCGTTTGTTGGCCACCAGGTCGACGACCCGGTTGACGAACAGGCGGTTGTCGCTGCCGGACAAGACGCTGTTCTGCGTGTTCTCCAGTGCGGTGGGGCCGTAGATGTAGGAGAACGAGCCGGTCAGCGAGGCGTAGAGGCTGCCTTCGGGATAGCGCCGCTGGTACTTGTACTCGTCCTTGACCTTGACGCTTTCCGCGACGGGTTTGGCATCGACGAGGATCGCTCCGCGGTCGCGGGAGAACTGCTCGTCGATGACCCGGCGGTTGCCGTTCTTGGCGTTGAGGCCGTCGGCCTGAAAGACCTGCACGAAGTTGATGTTGACCAGCAGGGCAAAGAAGAGAACGAGGCAGGCGATGGCGATGTTGCGGATGGGGCGGTTCACGGCCGCTTCACCACCTGGGTCTCCTCGTCGCTCTCGAACGTGGAGATCTCGGGAGCGGGGCGGCGGGTCTGGTCGCTGATGCGCAGGAGCAGGCCGATGATCGCCCAGTTCATCACGACGGACGAGCCCCCCTGGGCCATGAACGGGGTCGTGAGGCCGGTCAGCGGGATGAGTCGGGTCACGCCGCCGACCACGACGAACACCTGAAGTGCGAAGGAGAACGCGAGACCCGCAGCGAGCAGCTTGCCGAAGGCGTCTCGACACGTCAGCGCGATGCGGAGTCCCCGCTCGGCGATGAGCCCGTAGATCACCAGGATCGCCATGAGCCCGGTCAGCCCGAGCTCCTCGCCCATCGACACTGCGATGAAGTCGGAGAACGAGTAGGGCGTCAGCTGAGGGCTGCCCTGCCCCAGGCCCTTGCCGAGGACGCCCCCGTGGGCCAGGCCGAACAAGCCGTTGATGATCTGGCCGTTCTGGTCGGGGTCCGCGAACGGGTCGAGCCAGGCGTCGAAGCGCACGCGGACGTGGCCGAAGGCGGCGTAGCCGAAGTAGGCGCCGGCACCGAACAGGCCCGCACCGACGACCAGCCAGCCCGGGCGCTCGGTCGCAACGTAGAGCATCACGACGAACAGGCCGAAGAACAGCAGCGACGACCCGAGGTCACGCTGGAAGACCAGGATGCCGACGCTGATCAGCCAACCGGCGAGGATCGGGCCGAGATCGCGGCCGCGGGGCAGGTCGATGCCGAGGAACCGGCGCCCGGCCAGGGCCAGGGCGTCGCGCTTGACCACGAGATAGCCCGCGAAGAAGATCGCCAGGCACACCTTGGCGGCCTCGCCGGGCTGGAAGCTGAAGCCGAGGAAGACGACCCAGATACGGGCGCCGTTGATGGTCTGTCCGAGGCCCGGTATCAGCGGGAGGATCAGCAGGCCGATGGCCACGAAGCCGAAGGTGTAGGTCAGGCTCTGCAGTCGGCGGTGGTCACGCACCAGCATCAGGATCGCGGCGAACGCGGCGACGCCGACCGCGGTCCATACGAGCTGGGAGTTGGCGAACGCCGCACGTTCGGGGTCGATCTGCTGTCGCCCGAGGTCGAGGCGATAGATCATGGCGAGGCCGAGCCCGTTGAGGGCGATGACCAGCGGCAGGAGGACCGGGTCGGCGTAGGGCGCGACCTTGCGCACGATCAGGTGGGTCGCGATCGCGACGACGATCAGCGCGCCACCGAGCTTGTAGGTGTCGGCCGGGATCGTGCCCTCGGCACCGAGACCGACCGACGCGTAGGCGGCGATGCCGATGAAGACCGCGAGCACGGTCAGGAGGAACTCGGCCCCGCGCCGCTTGCGGGGAACCCAGGCTGGGGTGGTCATGGACGCCACAGCGCGTTGCTCGCCGTCGACGTCTTGGTCGGGGTCGGCTTCTTGGTGGGCGTCGGGGTCGGTGTGGGCTTGATCGCGAACTGGTCAAGCTCGTCGACGGTCTCCAGCGCATCGGCCTTGCTGGTTGCCTCGATGCCGGCCTCGACCTGCTGGCGGCGGAAGTCCGGCAGGGTGTCGAGCTCAAGATCTGTCATCTGCTCGACATGCTGGAGCGTGATGCCGGGGATGTCCGCTTGCACACCCTTGAAGATCGCGACCTTGCCGTCTTGGGCCGCCACGAAGTATTGCTTCTGCGACCAGCTGTAGGCCCAGGCGCCGCCGGCTGCCAGGATCATGACGAGGACGGCGACCACGGCTGCCCAACGGAGCCAACGCAGGCGGCTGGGCGGGCGCGGCGCGTAGCGCAGCTCCTCGGGGTCGTACGTCGACGAGGACATCGCCGGGTCGCTGCCACTCGCGCCGTCGCCCGTGCGGGGCCGGGCCTGGCTGGCGGCCGCTCCGACGAGCTGTGGCTGTCCGTCGGCCGACGACAGGTTGTCGTCCGGTTCGGTCCCTTGCTCGACGAATTCCGCGATGACCACCGTGACGTTGTCATAGCCGCCGGCCTCGAGCGCGAGGCGTACGAGCTCGGTCGCCGCCAGGTCGATCGTCTCGGACGTCATGGAGCTGCGGATGATGTCGTCGGGCACCATGTCGGTGAGCCCGTCGCTGCAGAGCAGATAGCGGTCGCCGAGCATCGGCTGGAGCCAGTTGAGATCGGCAGCGTTGTCATCACGCCCGAGCATCGCGCGCAGCAGGAGCGACCGGTGCGGGTGCACCCGGGCCTCGGCCGGAGAGATCTTGCCCTCGTCGACGAGGCTCTGCACGAAGGTGTGGTCCGTGCTGATCTGCTTGAGCTCGCCGGCCCGCAGCCGGTATGCCCGGGAGTCACCGAGATGGGCGACGGCGAACTTCTCGCCGTCCCACAGCATCGCCTCGAGGGTCGTTCCCATGCCCTCGACCGCTGGGTCGGCGGCGATGAGCTCACCGAGCCGGGCGTTGGCCCTGGTCACGGAGTCCTCGAGTGCGGACAGCGCATCGACGTCGAGATCGCGATCCAGCTGGCGGATGATGTGCATCGCCTCGGAGGAGGCCAGGTCGCCGGCGGCGGCGCCACCCATCCCGTCGGCGATCACCAGCAGCCGGTCGCTGGCATAGCCGGAGTCCTGGTTGGCTGAGCGGCGCAGACCGGTGTCGGTCAGCGCGACGTAGCGATAGGTCAGGGCAGTCATGGGGCTACTTCTGCAGCTCGACGATGGTCTTGCCGAGACGGACCGCAATGCCGATGCCGATCGGAATGGGTGATGTGATGCGCTGGCTCCCCAGGTAGGTCCCGTTGGTCGAGCCGAGGTCCTCGACGAACCATTGCTCACCATTGGTCGCGAATCGTGCGTGGCGGGTCGACACGTAGTCGTCGTCGAGGCGGATCGCGGCGTCCGTGCCGCGGCCCAGCAGGATCGGCGTGTCGCCGAGCGGAACGCTCTGGCCCGAGTTGGGCCCCGACACGACCTGCAGCTTGGTGGGTACGCCTCGGGGTGGCTTGCGGTTCTTGGTCTTCGCCGGCGCCTTCTGCTTGCTCTTGGCCGGTCGAGGCGCGGCGGGGGCCTTGGTGCCGAAGATGTCCGAGCGGATGACCGAGACGGCGGACAGCACGAACAGCCACAGCACGGCGAGGAAGCCGAGCTTGATCAGCGTGAGAGTGAGCTCTGACATCTACTGATCGACCTCGGTCATCCGGATCACGATCACGGTATTGCCGAGTCGGATCTCCGAGCCGTCGCTGACGACGCCCGTCGTGACCTTGTGACCGTTGAGCACGACCCCGTTGGTCGATTCCAGGTCGATGACTGTCACGGTCGTCTCGCTCCCGCTCTGGTGGATCTTGATCTGTGCGTGGCGCCGCGAGATGCCCGGATCGTCGATCTTGAGGTCGGCCTCGTTGCCGCGGCCGATGACGACGCCGGGAGGGCTCAGCGGATGCTTCATCCCGTTGACCTCGAGCAGCACGTTGGACCCACGGATCGCGGTGTCGGTCATGCGCTGGCCGGCCACCGGACGGACGGCGGCATTGGTCTTGCTGCGTACGCGAAAGCGTCCTGTGCTGAGATCGCCGCTCTGCACGAACGAGATCTCCAGCGGGCCGGTCATGGTGTAGCGCTGCTCGGCCGCGTGCTCCTTGATGAGCGTCGCGAGCTCGTCGGCCAGCGTGCTGCTGAACGGGTTGAGCCGCTCGAAGTCCGATGGCGACAGCTCGACCGTGAAGACATTGGGGACCAACATCCGTTCGCGCGACAAGATGTGGGCCGAGTTGTCGATCTCACGCTGCAGAGCGGCGGCGATCTCGACAGGCTGTACGGCGCTGCGGAACGCCCGGGCGAACGCGCCGGTGACCGCTCCCTCGAGCCGTTGTTCGAATCGCTGCAACACCCCCGCCATCAGCTTCCGCCTTCCTGTTTCCTCGGTTGTCCCCTGCGATCGTATCGGGAGGGGTCACCGGCGTTGCGCCTCCATGGGGGTAGGCGCGAGGATTCGCCCCTGTTTCGGCCTGTTAGACTCGATAACCGGTCCCTGAGCATTGCCGCGGGGATCACGCGCGGGTGGCGGAATGGTAGACGCGCTGGCTTCAGGTGCCAGTGTCCGCAAGGGCGTGGGGGTTCAAATCCCCCCTCGCGCACAGAGGGGCGTTTGTGAATTTGAGTGATCAGGTTTGCGAAACCTCATGAGAACAGAAAGCCGGGCATCCATCGACTGGATGCCCGGCCTTGTTCGTGTCTGAGGCGGCTCTGGACTAGCGGATGTCGCGTGTAGCCGGAGGCATGTGGGTTTCGCGGGGTGTTCTCTGGCTGATCTGGGCAGGCTGCCGCCGATGCGGGGTTGGTGCTGGGGCGTTCATGCGGCGGTTGTTCCGGGGATGACTCGCGGTGGTGCGTTCGGGTCTGGTCGGTAGTCGCGTAGGGATGGGCCGCGCCGCCTTCGATTGACGCGTACGCGGGTTGGTCGTGCGGGGCGGTTCTCTCGGATCACGAAGGATTTGATCTTGCGGACGTTGCTGGCGGCGATCATTGCCGTGGTGAGGATGAACTGGATCGTGTAGCCGCGCATGCGTCGGCGGGCGGCCTGTTCGAGGTCTTCGTCGGTGGGTGACTTCACATACCCGTTGAAGCCCTCGATGGTGTTGCGGAGCGTTGAGTAGAGCGCGTGCCATTCGGGGGTCGCGTACTGAAGTTCTTGCCGGTACTTGGCTCCGGCTTCGGCAGGGAAGGTTACGGAGTTCTGGTTGGTGCAGCACGTTGCGGGGTGTGCTGGGGGCGTCAGGATTCGAGTGCGCGCGGTGGGTATCCCGAGGTTGACGGGTCCGGGTCCGGGTCCTGCGAGTGGGCATGAAGCGGTTGCTCCGGGGCCTCTGGCGGGGCAGAACATGACGTTGGCGCCGTTGTCGGAGGGTGCCTGCTTGTTGCGGAAGAGGTACTGGGTGCGTTGGCTGATGCGTTGGCGGTAGGTGGTTTCGTCGATCTGTTTGGCCCGGAACTGGCGGGTGGCTTCGATGAGGGGTTCGGGCATGGATGGTGAGTACCAGTTGCCTTCGACGAGGTTGGCGCCGTTGTGGCTGCCTTGGAGTCCGAGTTGGTCGTCTCGGTAGTCGCCGCACAACTGGTATCCGAGCGCCCGCGCAGGTAGTTGCAGTTTGGACGGGATGGAGTTGAACAAGTAGGCGCGGTCGGCGACGAAGAATCCGGCTGGGTGTCCTCGTTCGATGATGGAGCCGATGGTGGTCATGGCGTTCTCGGCGACTCGTCCTGCGGGTTTGTCGAAGGAGATTCCGAGGACGAGGAGGGGGTAGTTGGGGGTGTCGGCGGGGTCGTTGGCTGTCATGACGGCGAGGTGCGCTTCGTTGCCCCATGCCTTTTTGGGCTGACTGCGACCGGGCCTGTGTGGGGGCTCGCGGTGGTCGGCGTCGCGGTAGTACCAACCGGCGTCGATGTCCGGGCTCATGAGGTCTTGGCTGATGTCGCGGTTGTCGTTGTCGGCCTTGGGTGAACCGTTTTTACCCCAGGCTCGAATGAGGGTTGCGTCGACACAGAGGTTCCCTTGCCACCGTTCGCGCGTTTCTGCGGGGAGCATCTGGAACGTGGCTTCCAGGAGCGTGTTCGACAACCAGATCAACCTGGCTTGCTTCTTGGCGCACTCGTCGGGGTTCCGGTTGGCTTTGATCGCGTCGACCTCTGCGCGGGTGAGTCGTTTGCCGGTGGTGCCGGGTGCCGAGTCAACGACGGCGATGAATCTGCGCAGCGCGCGGTAGAGACGGTGATAGACGGCTGTATCGGTCCCGTCCTGAAGTCGCGGAAGGCGCAGGAGGTCACGGGAGCGGGTGTCGAGGCGGCTGGTGAGGACCTCAGCCATCCTCGTCACTAGGGGCGCCTCGCCGGAGAACAGGAGCGACATGAGCAGGATCAGCACGAGGCGGTCAGCGAATAGAGACGGCCGCCCACCACGAAGGGCGCGGTCTGGGTCGTCCTCGTCGCGCCACTCCTGGATTTTCTCGACAATGCCTGAACTGTCGATGTACCGGGCAGCGCCTTTGACGACGCTGGGTTGAAGAGTGCCTCGGTTGGATCGTCGGGGTTGACCCTCGACGGGGAGGCAGAGGATGTCGGCGAGGATCGAGTCGTCCGGGACGTGGGGGCTAGGCATGGTCTACGGCCACAGGTCGGGTCAGGGCGCGGCGGGCGGCGGCGGGGTCTTGATTCGGCACGAACTGGATGTAGCGGGTGAACGCCTCGAAGGAGTCGACCCCCGCCGCGATCATGAGTGTCTTCATGGGGGTGTTGGCGGTCAGATGGGTGGTGATCCAGGTGGCGCGCAGCCGCTGCGGTGACGGCCTCACCTGTGGTGGACGGGCGCGGTCGATCAGGTTAGAAATGATGTTCTTGTTTTTTGCGACCCGGTTCGGGCAGAACAGCCACATGGAGCCGCGCATCGCTGCCTGGCTGACTTCAGCGATCGGACCTTCCCATGGCTGGAGGACTGGGACGACCCTGGCTCGTGTGCCGGTGACGGTGATGAGTATTCCGTCGGCGTCGACGGTGATGTCTTGGCAGCGAACGTCGAGTATTTCGGTGTTGGAGAGTCCCGCGCCCAAGGAGAGCGAGAGGAGGAGGTTGCAGTTGATCCGCCGGTGGAGGGTGTTCTGTCCGTTCGCCCACGACCGGAGCAGGGCCACCTCTGTTCGCGTGAAGGGTGTCGTCGGGGTGGACGAGGCGAGGGTCGTGAGCCGTTCGGGTCGCAGGTGAGGCGAGACGACCTGTTCGGAGACCCGCAGGAGCATGGACCTCCGGTTGGTCCGGTAGGCGTCGGTGGCATCAGCAAACCCGCGATCGGTGTATTCGGCGATGACATCGCGGCGGAAGATTACGTCTCGTTCGAGCGGAAGTCCGGCGGTCTGCCAGCACCACAGCACGTGATAGGTGGTGGCGACGATGAGGGTGTGGGCGGCGTACACGGTCTTGTTCTCACAGTCGCTCACTACGTCGCGGACGAACTGGCCAATGACAGCCCAGTGCTCCGGGGCGATGGTAGGCGTGTACGTGTCGATGCAGTGCCTCACTTGCTCAGCGACCGAGTGCTCATGGTGGCGGTAACTACCAACAATAGGGGTATAGTGACCGTCAAGCAACTCGCCTGTGGTCGGCGCCGCTACACCACGCTCTTCGTCCGGCCATACGCTGTCGTCATGGCCCGACCGTCCAGACTCAAGCCCTCCGAGGTTGCTGCCGACTGGCCCACCATCCCCAGTGATGACTACCCCACTGAGGTCGCCCGCCAACTGGCCCTCAACCTCGATGCCGCCCTCAAGGGGATCAGCCTTAGAGCAGCCAAGGGCAAGACCGGTGTCGACCACACCACCATCGCCGACATCATCAACGGCAACGTCTGGCCCGACCTCCATACCATCGCCCGGCTCGAAGACGGGCTCGACGTTGGTCTCTGGCCGCACAAGGCGTAACCCACCCTGACCGGACAGGTGCGCAGTTCTCTTTGACATGGACGGTTTCTGACGACCGTCGGCTCTATACGTGTCCTAAATACGATCTGTGCTACCGGAAGTAGCACCGCGTGCAACTTCCGGTAGCACGCGGTGCTACTTCGGTGCCTTCCACGCTCAGTAGAGCGCGTGTCAACACCATCTGGACGGAACCGTCCACCAACCTTGCTCATGTGCCACGCACCAGCGGCCCACGTACCTGGGCCACGTCCCCGTTCATGTTCGGCAAGCGCCGAGACATCGAGTGGAAACCGGTTGTCCACGAAGGGCAGCAGGCCGACCTGCGGGCTGCCGTCCTTCAACACCAGGTCGTCATGCAAATTAGGCACGTCATGCACGAACGCGGGATGACCAACGACGCCGATCTCGCGGCACCCACAGGTCTGTCTGTCTCACAGATAGGTCGTGTCCTACGAGGCCAATCAGCGATGACGTTCAACACGCTCACAGCGATCGAAGTCGCACTACGGACGAGCCTCGTCCGGCCTGCCGGAGCAGGCGGAAGCGACTCCACCGACAAGTGAGCGCGCGACGGATGCCGAGTCGGGGCGACGGGTTGTTGCTTCAGGCTCCGTTCGGGTGCGCGGCGCAGAAGGCCTCATATTCTCTGGCGGCCTTGGCGTCGAGTTTGGTGGTTTCACCGATCGGTGCGACGCCTTCTGCCGCCCAAGCCTTCTTCAGGGCGCCTAGGTCCTTCTTGACGTATTTGGCTGCCCGGAGTGGCCGAAGGACGCTCTCCTTCAGCGCGCAACCGTCATTACCGAACGGCTCGGTAAACGTTGAGAGCACAGGCCACCATGCTGGGCCCCCGTTAGGTCGGAAACCTCTGAGTGCGACCGCCCGGCGCACCACGATGTTGCGCGGATGGGCCTTGGGTCCGAACGTATGAACTACGAACACCTGGAGGGTCAGTTTCAGTACGGGTGCGGGGGTCCCATCGTCAAGTTCGGCGATCAATCGTGTCGCATCCCAGTCGACTCGGACGATTTTCGCTGGCTCAACTCTGGCTCCGTCGAAGAGTGACGCGAGGAACCACTGCCAAGCATTCTCACCCTCCAGAACGCCCGCCGCTTCCCTGACGTATGTGTCCTTTGTTGTCGTCAGCAGGTCATCCGTCACGTAGTCCACGGCGTCGCCGGGTCCCATGGACGCAACCTTCGTCGAAATAGACTTCTCGATGAGGCCGACCTCAAGTTTGGCGAACGTGTCCATTTCCGCCTCGGTGAACCCCTTCGGCGGAGAAGGGCGGTCACGCCAGTTGAGTTTCACCGCAGGCCGGTCGGCGATCTCGGCGTACTGCTTCCACTGAGCCTGCGCCGGTGGTTCCTTCGCACCTGTGTTCGTTTCGGTGGTCTTCGCGTTGCATGCTGACCCGACCAGACTGGCAAGTATGACGAAAAGACAGCCTTGGAGCAGGCGCGAGCGACGTGAAGTGATCCTCATGAGGGGTGAGCCTTTCGATGCCGCGTGTAGGGAGCGGCGGAACCGGAGAATAGCAGTACGTAGACATCTCAGGTCAATACGTCTCAAACGAATACTCTCTGGATGTAAGCCGTTGAGACGAGTGGAGTTGTGGCATGCCCACCTCTGCGCCGAAGCCACCCCTGTCTGAAGCCACCGGCGAGTTCGGCAATCGGGTCAGAGAACGACGGCACCACCTAGGCCTCAGCCAAGAAGCCCTCGCTGAAGGCACGGCACTCCACTGGTCGTACATCGGGCAGGTCGAGCGCGGCCAAACCAACCTCACGCTTCACAACATCCTGAAGATCGCTGTGGTGCTCGGGGTGGACCCCGGTGAACTCGTCACAGGGCTCAAATATCCCTGATACTGCCAGGCATGTCTGTCGTGGTTTGGGTCGCAGAGGCCTGCAATTCGTTGGCCCATTCCCACGCGGCGCTCGGGTTGCGGAGCAGGAACTTTCGCCTGCTGTCACCGCGAGGAAGTTCGGTCAGAAGACCTGTGTCGATCATGCTCCGTAGTGCCGACTGGACGTTGCTGGGCGTGAGTGACAGTTCCTGCGCGAGGTCACTCAGGCAGACGATTCCGTCCTCGGACGCTGCCACGGCGAGCATAATTTCGAGGCGATATTGCTGCCCGAACGCGTCCCGCGACAGGCGTCGTAGTTCGGGCTTGCTGTCGTCCATGAGTGCTACGTTACGGGATATACGTTACGAAGATGACGTAACAAGGATTCCGTAGGAGGGTTCCATGCGCAGGAAGTCCGGGATCGAGTGGACTGAAATCACCTGGAACCCCACCACGGGTTGTGACCGCATCAGCGAGGGATGCGACAACTGTTACGCCCTCGCCATGGCGAAACGGCTCAAGGCCATGGGCTCGGAGCGCTACCAACAGGACGGCGACCCGCGAACATCCGGGCCTGGATTCGCGTTGTCGATCCACCCGGATGCGCTCGACCAGCCATTGCGATGGACTGGCAGACGGCTGGTTTTCGTCAACTCTATGAGTGACTTGTTCCACGCAAAGGTGCCGCTCGACTTCGTACGTCAGGTCTTCGAAGTCATGGAGAAGACACCGCAACACACTTACCAGGTCCTGACGAAGCGTTCAGCCCGCCTACCGAAGATTGCTGACCAACTCCGCTGGCCGGACAACCTCTGGCTCGGTGTCAGTGTCGAGAACGAAGACCACATGTACCGGGTTGATCACCTACGTGAGGTCCCCGCCGCCGTCAGGTTCCTGTCCTGCGAACCTCTCATCGGGCCACTGCCTGGACTCAACCTTGACGGCATCGGCTGGGTTATCACCGGCGGCGAGTCCGGCCCGAAAGCACGACCACTGGACCCTGAATGGGTCCGGGAGATCAGGGACACCTGCCTAGAAGTTGAGGTCCCGTTCTTCCACAAGCAGTGGGGCGGTCGGACACCCAAAGAAGGCGGCCGGTTGTTGGACGGTCTGTTGTGGAGCGAGATGCCACGGTCGGTCACCGCTTCCTGATCTGCGCCTTCCACAAGGACTGCTCAGACTTGTCACGGGCATCGACGAGCCCTTCCTTCGCGAGAAGGTCCCACGCCTTGCGGATCGTCGGCTCTCCGGCCAATGAGAGTGTCGAACCAAGGATCAACTTGATGTCCGCTCCGAGATTCAGCGCGCTTCTCGTCACGAGCGCTGAACGGATGTTGGCCGCGACAAGTTCAACGAACCACTCGGCGAGTTCCTTCTCCTGCTCGTCGGCGGACCTCGCAGCATCAACCTTTGTCATCTCCTCAACATCGAACAGCGCATCCTGGTGGCGACGTTCGTGAGCCGATCCTCCAACTCGACCTGTCGGTATACGTCACGCCATTTCCGGGTCGCTCGGGCGGCCGCATCAGCGAACTTGTAGCCAGCGGCCGGGGACGTGAAGAACAACGTCAGCAGGAATAGGACAGGGTTGTTCGGTCGACGAACGACAGGGATAGAGATCGACTTGAAGCCCGTCTCTTCCTCGATGCGTGCGCAGTAGGCGCGCACCACGGACTCCGCGGCCTCTGCGGCGTTGCCATTGGCGCGTGCGTGGAAGAACTCGGTACGCCACTCCTCACCACCCAGGAACCTGTCGACTCGTTCGACCCCAGCAGCGGAATGGATGTCCGACTTGGGGCAGACCACACCGTCAACGGATTCGAGCCACCCGCCAAGGCGGCTCACTGCCTCCACGTTGATGTTGAGGAGCACCTCCGAAGGCTCGGGTCGCTTCTGCTCAAGGAGATTGTCGGTCATGATCGACCGGTCCATCCCGACACCGAACGGGTCCAGGAACGTCAAAACCGGCCCTCCGTCGATGAGAGACCACGCATTGGCGAACTTGTCTTGGACTTGCCCCTGAAGCACCTCAGCGGTCAAACCCTCCTCGACGAACGGCCTCACGTTGGCTTCGAGACTGAGCGCATGCTTCGGGCTCTTCTCGATGAAGACGCACCGCAGGTCCCGCTTGTGGCCCCATTTCTGCGCTACTTCCAAAGCGACGACCGGCGAACCGGGCATCGGATCATCGCCTGCTTCGGCTTCGTAGTAGCCCGGCCCGGCGTAACCGTCCAACAGCCACACGGGACCATTCGCGGTTGACCCCACCATCGCGGTGAACACGGTCAAATACTCCCGCAACACGGCGTGCTTCAGCACGGCCGCAGGTTTCGGCCTCTGAAAGAACTGATCGTTAGCAACCATGCTGTCCCTGCATCGTCAGGAATAGCAGGCTAGGCGTCCAGCAGGACCAGCCCATCTACGACACGCCGTTCCTGTGCCGCTCAGAGGGCAGCGGTTAGCGGCCGACGGAGCGGCGGCTGATGGTCCGCGACTCTGAGCGGACTTCGCGTGATGCTTCACGCCACACACGCTCTTGGACCTTCTTGGATGAGAAATCTCGGAAGGACGAGTTCTGAGGGCTCACAGTTCGTTCACGCCTAGCCATGGTGTGCCTCCTCGATCGTTCCTATGCCCCAAAGTGTGACACGACGATGTGACAGAACCGTGTCAAGCATCGTTCGCCACGGCGAACGCGATCGCCAGCAGGTCGGCCATGAACATGACGATCTGGGCGTCAGTGTCGACAAGATCGCCCGCACTCGGCGCATCCACGGTGACCATCCCGTACGAGTGCCGCTGGGTGGAGATGGCCACGGAGATGAACGTCTTGTAGTCCGCGCCGCTGCCCTGATACGCGGGACCGAGTTCATCGGTGTCGAGGTTGCTGGCGAATATTTGCCCGCCTTCATCTACCATCTTGAGGGCCTTGTCGCCGCGCTCGCTTCCCATCTTGAACATCTTCGGGTGGGTTCCGCGCCCTTGGTACGCGAGACACTCCAAACCTTTATCAGTGATCTCGTAGACAACAGCACGCAGGCGGTTCACGTCCTTCAGCAGCAGACACAGCGAACCGACAGCCTGTTGAGCGATCTGTTGCTTGTGTGCCATGCGTTCCGGCTGAGGAAGTTCCGTCATCGCAGCGGTCAGTTCTGCCACCGGCTGAAGTGCGTCCTTCATTGCGACCCGCAAGCGAACCGCTTCGGTGCCACCGGACTTCTCGTTTCGGCGCTGAAGGGTCTCGCGCAAAGCCTGGATCGCCACTGCCGCGAAGAGCAGCCCGATGCCACCCCAGAACTGCCAGTAGTCCAAGTCGTTCTTGAAGTTCTGGCCCAGGGTGATCAGCGCCGTAGCGCCAACCGGGAGGGCGAGCATCACGATCGACACCACCCATCGCGGTATTAACGAACTGAGGTCGTTCAAGGCGTCGAGCGGATGAACCTGATTGCTGTCTGGCACTGCTGGAGGCTATCGGGTACGAACCGTCCGCATCGGCGAGACACGGAATCTCAGAGTTCCTGCACACCGCCGGGTGTCGGTCTAAAACGATAGTTGCTCGCCGACGACACTGGATTCGTCGTTGCTGTAGCGGGGGTTGCGGTCTGCCGCTGTGCGCGGCCATCTGACCCCGTTGGCTTCCAACTCGGGCCGCTCAAGAACACGTCCCGTGACCACCCGTGTGAGGAGGTCTTCTTGTTCCGCCTCCGTGGACACAAGTCGGGTCAGGACAGCGAGGAGGTCGGTCAGGTCGGTGGTCCACTCGCTGGGCCATGACTGCGGGTGAATGTAGTCGAGCGGGCTGGACTTCCGTCCACCTGGCTCCTTCTTCCGGTACCCGAACCAGGACTTGAGGACGTTCTTCCCACCAACCGCGTATTCGACGACGCGAGGGTCTACAGGCGACCACACCCCGTCACCGATGTGCAGCGTGCGGCCTTCTTCGTCGTAGGACATCGTGGTGGGCATCTGGGTGACGCCCACGGTGCACAACGGCTGCTGGAGTTCCGATCCCGACTGGATTCGGACGTTATCCTTGGGGCGGCCGTCAGACGGCGCCGCGCATGCTGTGCCGTAGGTCTGGGCCCACACGATCTGCTTGCCCACGGCGACGGCTGTAACCCAGGTGTCGGCGTCGGCCGTGATCGGCACACGAATTCCTGGTGTGGTCAGTTCGTCAGCGAATGTGGCTGTGAAAGCCGGACTGGACACGATCGCCGTCATGTACGCCAGTACGTCTTCAGCGGTCACCGGAATGTCGAGGATGCTTGCCAGTGCTTCGGTCAGGCCGGGGGCGATGTTTGGGGCACCGTTGGGGTGAAGGAACGGGAGTGTACGACCGCCCTCGCTGCCCTTGAAGTGATCCATGTCCGGGATCAGACCACTCAGCACGATGCCGGGTCCCGAGGTGACGATCTTCGAGTGCTGTTCGACGACGTACACCTGCCCAGCATGGATCGCGGCCCACAGGGGTGGGCGTGGATGGTCAATCGCGCGAATGTCGGGGATCAACCACTGCCGGTCGAAACTACGGTATCCGACACGGACAGGGAGGGGCACAGGTCCGGGGTCGGTGGCTATGGAGTCACTTGGGCGGTCTCCATGCCCTGGAAGGGGTTGCTTGCCGCGATCCGGAGCGGAGTCGCGAGACGCCTTGAAGAGCCGCACCTGTTCACTCCGGTCGTCCTCCGAGGTGAGGAGGCGCCACCGCTCGACCAGTGTCTCCGCGAGCGGCGCGTACACCCAAGTGCGGTTTGCCTTCACGCCCGGCGCTGTCCATGGCATGAGGTCATTCAGCGCCGGGTAGTCGTCCCAGGAGGAGTCCGCTGCTGGGGTGAACGGGGCCTGCCACCCTGTGCGGGCCTTGCGCCATGACGGGGAGTCAAGGGTGAGCGCTTCGAGGGCACGGTACTTGTCTTCGCGGCGGCCTGAGAGCGCCACGTAGGAGATGTCGGCCGGGGTGTCTTCAGATACATCAACACCTCGGACGAAGATGCCAATGGAAAGGGTCTGCTGGACACCGGGGAACACTCGCGTAGGAACGTCAGGTTGGTGCCCTTCGGGGGAAACGTCGATGATCCACCCGGCGGTGCAGGTCCGGCGGAGGTATTCGCGCATCCCCCGGAATCCAGGGCCCCGCTGGTAGCCATTGGTGCTGATGAAGCACACGACACCTTCGCCGTCTTCTGGGGCGGCGTCGAACACCTTCCAGGTGGCCCACCGCCAGAAGTACACGTAGAGGTTCTTCAGGACGTACTCGAACCGGCCGTTCCCGTCGGCCTTGAAGTCATCAAGGATGGGGCGACTCCGGTCGCCGTACGCCGAGTCACCAGACTCAACCCACCCGCCTTCGCCTTCCGCCTGTGCGGCCCCCCGTATTTCGGTCCAGATCTTGTGAGAATTGTTCAACAAGTGAGAGGGCCGGTGTGAGTGATCGATGGCTGCCGCGAAGAGGTTGAGTGCGGAGCAGATCGTGGCGAGGTTGCGGGATGCGGAGAAGATGCAAGCCCACGGTGCGACGATCCCGCAGGTGTGTAAGAAGCTCGGGGTCAGTGAGCAGACGTTCTACCGGTGGCGCACCAAGTATGGGGCGTTGAAGGAGGACGAGGCGATCCGGTTGAAGACGCTGGAGCAGGAGAATTCCCGGCTGAAACGCATCGTGGCTGAGCAGGCGTTGGACATCTCGATGCTCAAGGACGTTGCGAAGGGAAACTTCTGAGCCCGGCCCGGCGACGGGATGCGGTGGCGATGCTGACCAGGAAGCACAAGGTCAGCGAGCGCCGTGCCTGTCGGCTGGTCGGGCAGCACCGATCGTCGAATCGATACGAGTCCAGGCCCACGGATCTGGAGGCGAAGCTGGTCGAGCGGATGTACGCGCTGAGCCTTGAGCATCCGAAGTGGGGCTACCGGATGATCCACGGGCTGCTGGTCGCGGAGGGCTGGCCGGTCAACAAGAAACGGATCGAACGTTTGTGGCGTCGCGAAGGGCTGCAAGTGCCCCCGCAGAAGAGTAAAGCCTCAGGTCAGAAGGCGCGTGGTGATGATTCGAACAGCACCCGGCGGTTGCCGGCGCGGTACCGGAACCACATCTGGTCCTATGACTTCATCAAGCGTCGGACCAGTGACGGGCGCCCGGTTCGGGTGCTGAATGTGATCGATGAGTTCACCCGGGTCGGGGTCGGCTCGCGCGCGGCCCGCGGCATCGGCGCCAAAGGTGTGCGCGACCACATGGAAAAGCTGTTCGAGATCCATGGGAAACCGACTCTGATCCGTGCCGACAACGGCCGGGAGTTCATCGCCGACAGCCTGCTGGACTGGCTCGGTGAGCAGCAAGTACGTGGTGTCTTCATCGCGAAGGCCAGCCCGTGGCAGAACGGCATCAACGAACGGTTCAACGGCACGATGGAACGCGAACTGTTTGGGCACGAGGTCTATCACTCGATCCTGGAGGTCCAGTTCGTCATCGACGCGTGGCTGGAGAAGTACAACACGCTGCGCTCCCATCGCAGCTTGCGCGGACAGACCCCAGCGGCATACGCAAGAATGCTCAAGGAAGCGACACCGTACGACCAGGGTGGTGGTAGCAAATGAGAGTGGCTACCAACGCTGCGCCTGGACCAGTCGCGACCACCCGATCGCGGTGCCCCAACCGGATCGAATCAACCAACAACTCTCACAGGCACTGGACCAGAACTTCGGGGCCGAACACGCCCTTTCCCGGTAGGGCGGGTTGCCGATGACCACGGTGACCGGAGTGTTGGCCTTGACCTCGTTCGCGAGTCGTCGTGAATCCGAAATCGCCCGGTACTGATAACTGAGTTGGTCGACATCGGTGTGTGGGTCGTCCAGGGTGTTCGTGACGTATGTGCGCATGCCACCCGGCGGCGGGGTCGCACCGATCCGGCGAAGCATGTCACTGGTCCGAAGTTCAGCCACCGCGTACGGGCCGGTCTGCAACTCGAACCCGATGAGACGTTTCGCGAGGTCGGTGACCCGTCCAGCGACAGCACCTTGGCCGTCGTTGAGGCGGACCTGCTCAGATGCCTGCTCGATGATCGCGTGTAAATATGTCCCTGTTCCCATTGCCGGGTCGACCACCGTGACGTTCGGGTCGGAGAACCCGGAGACCCGGCCGAGTACCTGCGCCAACACGTCGCCGGTGAGCCGCACCATCTGCTCCACCACTGGCAGCGGCGTGTAGTACGAACCGGACTGTTGACGCAGTTTCGGGTCGTACGCCTCAAGGAACTGTTCGTACAGGTACAGGTAGGTGTCACGCGGGGACGAACGGATGCGGTCCCAGTCGATTGCCCCGACAACTCTGGTCAGCAGTTCCAGTGAGATGCGGAAGTCTTCGGCCATCTCATCGGTCAGCAGTTGCAGTGCGCGACCCATCAGTGAGTGGCGTGCCTTCATGGCGTCACCGACACCGTGAAGGTTGGTGTCGGCGAGGCTCACACCATCGCTGGTCGCGAGGAGCAACGCGAACGTCACGGTCTGGGCGTAACCATCAGCGAACTTTTCGTCGGTCGCTTCGGGGAACAGCAGACGACGCCAGTCGTTCGCCAACCCTGAGAACTGTTGGTCCTCGACGCGAGCGCCACCCGCAACGGCCTTCCGTTCGGCTTCGAGCCGTTCCACCACGTCGCCACGCAGGAGCCTGGTGAGCGGCGCAACGGCCGTCACTAGTTTCGGCACGGTCCTGATCGGTGCCGGTTCCCAATCAAAAAACTGCCGCAGCAACGGCTCGAAGTCCGGTCCCACGGTGAGGGACGCTCCCGCACTCTCCAACGGCCCACCGGACAGGATCACTGGGTCGCCCACGGGTTCAGCGTCACGGAACAGCCGCCACTGTGTGCCGTTTGTGTAGATCAGGTTCGGAAGGTCGCTGAGGCGTTCCCACTGCTCAAGGTTCCGTCCACGGAAACTGTCAGGGTCGACCGACACACGGGGTGCTTTGACCTCGACGTATCCGGTGATCGCGCCGTTGACCTGGACACCGTAGTCGGGGCGGACGTGCCGTTCGGTGTCCGGCACCTCAGAGTGCATGACCACTGTCAGCCCGAAGTGTTCACCGATCTTCGTAACCATGTGGTCAAGCGGAGGACGAATCGTCGCTTCACGCTCACCAGGACCCGCAAGGAGCGTCTTGGCTCGTGCCCCAAACTCCGACACCAGATCGCTCAGCCACTGGGGTGCGGTGTCAGGCATGAGCCAATCCAATCATCACGAAGAGGTCTTGCAGTGCTTATCGGCCTCGTAGGTGGCACGGCGCTACTGACGGATGAGTTTTCGCATCCGTGATGCGGGGAAACTGGGTGACAAAAGGCCTATGGGATTTTCGGCCAACAGTCGTGGGATCGGCCGCTCGAATTGCCCGCATCGTCGCAGTTCAGACACTTTCGCAAACGCCCCACAGAATGACGAATGACCCCAACAGTCCCTCTGTTGGGGTCATTCCTCAACTGCGACCAGGTCCACGTGCCACACCCGACTCGGGCGCAGTCTGCATCTCAGCGCTGGGTGGTCTGGTGATTGCTGGACCCGTGAGTTGGCGGTGTGTCGTCGTCAATTTCAGCGGCTACGGAAACGGTGAGGCCGCCCAAGAGGAAGCCGATGACAGCTGCTGCGAGCGTACTGGTGTTCATGGTGCCCTCCGTTGGTTTAGCGGTGGTTGGTGTGATCGGCCTCGGAGGAGGCCGAAGGGTCCGAGGTTTCACGATGGTGGTGACCACCATCTGAGTCCGGGCGGTCTTTTGAAACTTGGTGGGCTTGGTGGTCCGCGCCGTGGTGATACTGATGGGTCAGGGCATGACCCTTGCCCTTGTCGATGAGGTACCGGTTGACCGGGAAAGCTGCGACGAACGCTGCGGTGAGGGCGATCATCATGCCCAGCCAGAAGATGGGATTGACCAGGCCGTCGTCCATCGCGCCCGGGATGAGCGCCATGACGACATTGTCGACCAGCTCCATCACGGCGATCGAGAGTGTGTCGGCGACGAAGACAACGCTGAGTGCGGCGCCAAAACCGAGGCCCGCCTTGATCAGCGGAAGCGTGGAAAGGGCGTAGCCGAACAAGAACGCGAGTCCGACCGCCAGGACCAAGGTGGCACCTGTGCTGAGACCGACGGCGGTGCCGATCATCAGGCCTGCGATCTCACCAATGGCGCAGCCGGTGAGGCAGTGCAAGGTTGCGCTTGCGGCCATGGAGTTGCGCGAGTTCATCTGGTTCTTCCTCTCGTTGGATACCCCCCCACCGTATACGGTGACTGTCCAACAGACAAGGCAGGGAACGGAAAGGGAGCGACAGCGTCGCCACTGTGTCTTGTGGCGACGCTGTCGAGGGTGTGGTGCGGTCAGGGGACTTGGTAGGCGGCGTCCGAGTCGACTCCTTCCGGGGTGCCGGTGGGGCGACGGAGGAGGGCTGCGGCCGCAAGGGCGCCTGCGCCGGCGACGATGGCGGCGCCGATGAAAGCGGCCGAGAAGCCGTCGGTGAGGGCGCCCTTGTCACCGAGCTGGTCCGCACGGTTGGCGGCGGCGACCGCGGTCATGATCGCCAGCCCCAGGGCGGAACCAATCTGGTAGCTGGTGTTGACGATGCCCGATGCGAGGCCGCCCTCTTCGGGGCGCGCCGCCGAGATCGCGGTGCCCAACGTCGGGATGAACGCCAGCGACATGCCCAGCGCAGCCACGAGTGAGGCCGGCAGGACATCGACCGTGTAAGACCCATCGGGATCGATGAAGGCCAGCCAAGCCAGGCCTGCTGTCAGCAGCGTCATGCCCGCCACGGTCGACGCCTTCGGACCGATCGATGCGAGCACTCGCGGGGCGAGCACGATCATGCCGATCATGATCAGAAGCGTCATCGGCAGCAGGGCCGCGCCGCTGGGGAACGCGGTGTAGCCCAGAACCTGCTGCAGGTAGAGGTTCAAGAAGAACCACATCGGGATCCATGCCGCGCCGAGGAGTAGCTGGGCGAGGTTCGCCGCAGCAAGGTTCGGCGCCCGGAAGATGCCGAGCCGCAGCAGCGGCTCGCTGCGCTTGGCCTGCACGACAACGAATCCGGTCAGCAGAACAGCAGCGATCGCCAGCGTGCCCCAGGTCTGGCGCGTATCCCAGCCGACCTCTGGCGCCTGCACTACTCCGTACACCGCAGCGCCAAGGCCTGCGGTGACGGTTGCAGCTCCGAGCACGTCGACGCGTCGACTCGTGCTGCTTGTACCGGCAGGCATGACGCGTGGGACAAGCGTGAGAACGACGATGGCGATCGGGATGTTGATGTAGAACACCCACGGCCAAGACAGGTACTCGGTGATCACGCCCCCAAGGAACACCCCTGCCGTGCCCCCGGCTGGGGCAGCGGCACCATAAAGTGCCAGGGCCTTCGGCAGCTCCTTCGGATTGGCTCCGAAGATCATGAACAGAAGGGTCAATGCCGAGGGAGCGATCAGCGCCGCCCCAGCGCCTTGAACGGCGCGGCCCACCAGCTCAATCGTCACATTGCCCGCCAGCCCCGCCACCAGGGATCCGACCAGCAAGACGAGCCAGCCCGCGGAGAACATCGGGCGCGCGCCGAGCACGTCAGAAAGCTTTCCGCCGAGCAGAAGAAGTCCACCGAGGGCAACGACGTAGGCGTTGAACACCCATGACAGGTTCTCCTGGGTGAATCCGAGGTCGGCCTGCATGGGTGGGAGGGCCACCCCGATGATCGAGGTGTCCATGATGACCATGAACTGCGCTGCGGCGATTACCGCGAGCCCGAGCCAGCGGCGGTCTGCGGCCGGACTCGTTGTTGTTGTTGACATCTCTACTCCTTGAATGTGTATCGGGCTTCCGAGATCTTGTACTTGTGCTTAATACCCTAGGGGGGTAAAGTATTCCTGTAGCGAGACGCTATCATCAAATACCGGGGGGGGTACCCTGAAGATGACCACGACGCTTATCCAGAAGGGCCGCGAGATGCCGGACGCTGATGCAGGGCACGAGCACAGCTACATCGCCAACAACACGAAGGCCGACTACCTCAAGCGGTTGCGCCGCATTGAGGGGCAATCGCGAGGGCTGCAGCGGATGGTCGAGGAGGAGAAGTACTGCATCGACATCCTCACCCAGATCTCCGCGATGACGAAGGCGCTCGAGGCCGTTGCCCTCGGACTGCTGGACGAACACATGGCGCATTGCGTCGTCAACGCCGTCGCTGCCGGCGGCGATGAGGCACAGATCAAGCTACGGGAAGCCTCCGACGCCATCGCGCGTCTCGTCCGGTCCTGATCGTCACGTTTTCATGCAACACATATTTGAAAAGGAATCAGTTATGAGCCAGACACAAACTTTCACTGTCATCGGAATGACCTGCAGCCACTGCGTCGCTTCGGTCACCGAGGAGATCCAGGAGATCCCCGGCGTGCAAGACGTCGCGATCGATCTGCCGACTGGCGCCGTGAACGTCACCAGCATCGAGCCCCTCGACGACGCCGCTGTCAAAGCCGCGGTCGAGGAAGCCGGCTACCAGTTCGCATGAGCACCTCACTCAAGCTCGCCGGCTTCGCTGCGGCTGCTGCCGCGATCTTTGGCCTCGCGCTGATGGTCGGACGAACTCTCGGCCCAGTCGACGAAGCTGTCGCCGGCGAGCACGACACCTCGCACGGCACCGGATCGGGCCAAGACGCTGAACCGGCCTCATCCAGAGCACAAGACGTGCCAGGAGGACTCATGGTCTCCCAGAACGGGTACACCCTCGATCTGACCGAACCTCGCTCCCGGTCCGGGCAGGACCGACCGGTCAAATTCATCATCACCGACCGCGACGGCGCCCCGGTCATCGCTTATGACGTCGAGCACGAGAAGGACCTGCACCTCATCGCCGTGCGGCGTGACTTCACCGGCTTTCAACATGTCCACCCAGTCCTCGACACGGGTACCGGCGTCTGGTCAACCGACGTGGACCTCACCCCAGGCGCCTGGCGGATCTACGCAGACTTCAAGGCTGCCGGTGCAGATGCGCTCACCCTCGGCACCGATCTGGCCGTCGACGGCCAGTATCAGCCCGCCGCCCCTGCCGAGGACAACCGCACCGCGACTGTCGGGGGTTTCGAGGTTGCGCTGGACGGCGCTTTGACCGCAGGAAGGGACGCAAAGCTCACCCTGAGCGTGACCAAGGAGGGCAAGCCGGTCGAGGATCTGCAGCCCTACCTCGGTTCATACGGCCACCTGGTCGCACTCCGCGACGGGGACCTCGCCTACCTGCACGTTCACCCCGACGGGACTCCCGGAGACGGCACGACGCGACCTGGCCCCGACGTCGTCTTCCACACCGCCGTCCCCAGCCCCGGGACCTACCACCTGTATCTGGACTTCAAGCACGACGGCGAGGTCCGCACCGCGGCGTTCACTGTCACCGTCGACGCGAGCAGCAGTCCGTCCGACACCCAGACACCCGCCGATGACAGTGGCCACTCCGGTCACTGACCGCGACCCCATTCAGGAGAAGACCATGAGTACGCAAAGTTCAGCAGACGCCGCGGTCAACTCGCTCGACCTGGCCATCACGGGAATGACCTGCGCCTCTTGCGCCAACCGCATCGAACGCAAGCTCAACAAGCTCGAAGGTGTCACGGCCACAGTCAACTACGCCACGGAGAAGGCAAAGGTCACCTTCGACGCCAACCTGTCGCCAGAGACGCTGATCTCGGCGGTGGAGCAGGCCGGATACGGTGCCTCCCTTCCACGAGCCCCGAGAACCGGCGCTGACCCAGGTACGCCTGGTGAGATCAGCGAAGCCGATCCGATCGATCCGATACGACAGCGGTTGCTCGTCTCTGCGCTGCTGACCATGCCCGTGATCGCCATGGCGATGGCCCCCGCGCTGCAGTTCACCAACTGGCAGTGGCTCTCGTTGACCCTCGCCGCACCCGTAGTGGTCTGGGGTGCTTTGCCCTTCCACAAGGCGGCGTGGACCAACCTGCGGCACGGCACATCCACGATGGACACGCTCATCTCTTTGGGCACGCTCGCCGCGCTCGGCTGGTCTCTCTATGCACTGTTTTGGGGTACGGCCGGCACGCCCGGGATGACCCATCCGTTTGAGCTCACGATCCAACGCGGCGACGGCAGCGGAAACATCTACCTCGAGGCTGCGGCTGGAGTGACGACATTCATCCTCGCGGGGCGCTATTTCGAGCAACGATCCAAGCGCCGCGCCGGCGCCGCACTGCGCGCGCTGCTCGAGCTCGGCGCGAAGGAGGTCGCGGTCCTCGGGCCTGACGGCACCGAGACCAAAATGCCCGTCGACCAGCTCGCGGTGGATGACCTCTTCGTCGTACGGCCAGGTGAAAAGATTGCCACCGACGGCATGATCGAACGTGGCACTTCGGCCATTGATGCCTCGATGCTCACCGGCGAATCAGTACCCGTCGAGGTTGGTGCCGGGGACCTGGTCGCGGGGGCGACAGTCAACTCGGGCGGCCGCCTGGTCGTCCGGGCGATCCGAGTCGGCGCCGACACCCAACTGGCCCAGATGGCCAGGCTCGTCGAAGACGCACAGAACGGCAAGGCGCAGGCTCAGCGTCTGGCCGACCGGATCTCGGGCATCTTCGTTCCGATCGTCATACTGCTCGCCGCAGGCACCCTCGGGTTCTGGCTCGGCACCGGCAACGGGCTCGCGGCAGCTTTCACCGCCGCCGTTGCGGTCCTGATCATCGCCTGCCCCTGCGCTCTGGGCCTGGCCACCCCGACCGCCCTGATGGTCGGAACGGGTCGTGGCGCACAGCTGGGCATCCTGATCAAGGGCCCTGAAGTGCTCGAATCCACTCGATCGGTTGACACGGTCGTGCTCGACAAGACCGGCACGGTCACCACCGGGCGAATGACGCTTCGCGACGTCATCGCCGCAGAGGGCGAGGACCCCGCCGAGGTTCTGCGCTACGCCGGCGCCCTGGAGGACGCGTCCGAGCACCCCATCGCACGCGCGATCGCCGACGGGGCCCGAGCCGAGCACGGCACGCTGCCGGCGGTCGAGGACTTCGCGAACGTCGAAGGACTCGGTGTGCAGGGCCTACTTGTCGAAAGCGGAACGAGCCACGCGGTCCTGGTGGGACGGCCGGAGCTGCTCGCAGACTGGTCCCAGCACTTGAGCGACGACTTGTTGACCGCGCTCGAGGATGCCCGAGCGACCGGCGGCACGGCGGTCGCGGTCGGGTGGGACGGCGAAGCGCGCGGGATCGTGGTCGTGGCTGATGCGATCAAGCCAACTTCGGCGACCGCAATCGCCGAGCTGCGCGAACTTGGCCTTCAACCGATTCTCCTGACGGGCGACAACGCCAAGGTCGCACGGACCGTGGCCGCCGAGGTCGGCATCGACATGGCAGATGTCATCGCTGATGTCATGCCGGCGGACAAGGTGGACGTCGTCAAACGCTTGCAGGGTGAGGGCAGAGTTGTGGCGATGGTCGGCGACGGAGTCAATGACGCGGCGGCCCTGGCACAGGCTGACCTTGGCCTTGCCATGGGCACCGGGACCGACGTGGCGATCGAAGCCAGCGACATCACCCTCGTGCGCGGCGACCTGCGGGTGGCAGTCGATGCCATCAGGCTCTCGCGCCGCACCCTGGCGACGATCAAGGGCAACCTGTTCTGGGCGTTTGCCTACAACGTGGCCGCACTGCCGCTCGCGGCCGCAGGTCTGCTGAATCCGATGCTCGCCGGAGCCGCGATGGCATTCTCGAGCGTGTTCGTGGTGTCCAACAGTCTGCGGTTGCGCGGATTCAGGGCAAACTCCGCATTCACGACTGCCCAATCCAAGACGGCCCAGTCCACGACGGCTCAGTCCACGACGGCTGCGTCGACCCGCTGAGCCGAGCCGGCGGCCGGCTCAGTCGGTCTGGTCCTCGAACGCTGCACGCATTCGCAGGTCCTTTGACGGGTCAGCAACCGAGCAGCAGTTCGTGGGCTTGATCCGACCGGTGACAGCGAGGACGACGGTCAGGACGAGCACGATCAATGCAAAAGCAGCAAGAACGTAGATCACGGGAACCTCCTGAGGTATCTCAGGGTACGAGAATCGGTACGAAACTTCAGGTCAAGCCACAGGTGGGGTGCCCCGATAGGATGTTTACCGTGTCCACCCGCTGCCTGGTCCCAGCTGAGGCGTTGCCTCGTGGGCTGCGAGCGGTTCTGAACTGGCTGATCATCCTCGGCGTGTTCGCCATGCACAACGTGCTGGTTGGCGCCGACGGTCAGACCCAGAGCCACCATGACAGCATGAGCATGTCGCAGATCGGTGACGCCGCTGAGGAGACCGCCCACATGAGCGCGGTCGTCGTCGCTAGCGTCGTGCACGCAGCTGAACTGCCCGACACCGGCGGGGCGATGTCCGACTGCGGTGGACTGATGGCGCTTTGCCTGGCGATGGTCGTCACCGTCAGCGCCCTTCTTGTCGTCCGCCAAGTCTCTCGCGACCGGGTGTTGTGGCAGCTCCCCCCGCCGACAGCGGTGCGAGCATTCGCCCCCATCCCCCCGTTCAACTGTCGAAGTCCGTTACAACGCAGTTCCGTCCTGAGGTGCTGACAGCGGTGCCGGTTCACACCGGCCAGCCGCCGATCAGTCATGCGACACATCTCAAGGAGAATCATGCGTATCAAAACCGTTCTGGCGACTCTCGTCGCCGCCACCACCCTGACCGTCCTGACGGCATGCTCAGGGTCTGATGATGCTTCGGCTTCATTCAACGATGCCGATGTGACGTTCGCGCAGGACATGATCCCGCACCACCGTCAGGCCACCGAGATGGCTGGACTCGCGGCAGAGCGCACAGAGAACGCAGACGTGCTCACGCTGGCAGAGCAGATCACCGCAGCCCAAGGACCTGAGATCGACATGATGTCCGGCTGGTTGAAGTCCTGGGACAAGAAGGTGCCGTCGGACGGGGACGGGATGGAAGGCATGGATCACGGATCGTCCTCATCCTCGGACATGCCCGGCATGATGAGCGACGACGAGATGGCCGCGCTCGAAGATGCGTCCGGCTCCGAGTTCGACCGTCAGTTCCTGACCATGATGACGGCGCATCACGAGGGCGCAATCGAGATGGCCAAGACCGAGGAGGCCGACGGCAAGTACGCCAAGGCTGTCGCGCTGGCGAAGGAGATCCAGAAGGATCAGGCCGCAGAGATCTCGACCATGGAGAGCCTGCTCCAGTCTTGAGACCGGGCACCCGGTCGCCAGCACTCTTCCCCAGCGGCCGGGTGTCCTTCTTCGCCCCCATTTCTAAGGAACTTCCATGCCCCCGACCTTGCGGTCCCCCATAAGGCGCACACCCATCGCTGCCGCAGCGCTCTTGCTGCTGAGCGCCTGCGGCGGAACATCGGACAGCGACACGGCTGCCGACCCCACCATCACCCACGTGCACGGATTGGGTGTGAACCCCGCCGACGGCACCTTGTACGTGGCCACACACCTCGGGGTTTTCACCCTCGGGGAAAGCATTGAGCAGGTCGGTCCTCGACAGGACACCATGGGGTTCACCGTTTCAGGCCCCAACGCGTTCCTCGCCAGTGGACACCCCGCGACCACGACAGGTCCCGCCAACCTGGGACTGATCGCCAGCACCGACCGGGCGCGCTCCTGGAAGCCAGTCGCGTTCGAAGGGGAAGCCGACTTCCATGCCATTGAAACGGGCGGACCGTGGACCTATGCCTACGCCGCTGACCTAGGTCTGGTCCGGTCTGAGGACAAGGTCGCTTGGTCGAAGGTCACCGATCGACCGCTGATCGACATCGCTGTGGACCCCAGCGACTCCGACCGCGTACTCGCCTCCTCCGTGCAAGGACAGCTGGAAGTCATCAAGCCCGGCCGAGCGTCTTCCCGGGTGCCCGATGCGCCTCCCATCGGGGCCGTCGACTATGCCGACACCCACGTGGTCGCAGGTCTGGGGCCAACCGGTCAGGTGTACGTCAGTCGCAACAACGGCAGCACGTGGACCAAGCAGGCCGATCTGTCCGGCGAGTCCCAAGCCGTCGATGCCAACCCCGGACTGTGGCACGCGGCCACCAGCACCGGCATCTACAAGTCTGTTGACGACGGTGCCACCTGGACACCGGTGTACCAGGCGTCCCCATGAAGCACGTAGCAGGAAAACGGCGTCGCAAAAGGTCACTGAACCGGACCAGCAAGGCCACCTTCGCAACCGTGCTGATCATCCTCGTTGGCGCTGGAGGAGCAACAGTCGCAGCCGCCAACCAGAACCGGGCCACCCAAGTGACCGATTCTGGACCGGCCGCGCTGTCCACCGCAGCATTGCCTACCGTCACGCCGGCACCCACTACCGCTGCGCACAAGCCAGCATCAGAACCTGCTTCGGTGACGGTTCCCACGTCGGGTGAGGGAACTTTCACTGTCGCAACCGGGACTTCCACCCAAGAAGCAGTCGGGCAGGTCATCACCTATCAGGTTGAAGTCGAGAACGGACTCCCCTTTGACGCTCGAAAGTTCGCTGCACGAGTTGACCGGACTCTCACTGATCGGCGCGGCTGGATCCGTAATGGCTACTCGTTCAACCGCAGAACGCGCGCAACTCAGCGCATCGTGCTTGCCAGCCCCAGCACCGTCGACCGACTCTGCGCGCCCTTGCTGACCCGAGGACAAGTGTCCTGCCGCAACGGCAACATCGTGGTCATCAACGCCGTGCGTTGGGCGAAAGGCGCCGAGTCCTACCGCAAAGATCTCGACGGATACCGCACCTACGTCATCAACCACGAAGTCGGGCACAGCCTCGGCCGCATTCACGAGCCCTGCCCAGGCCCAGGCAGCCTGGCGCCGGTCATGCACCAACAAACCCTTGGACTCAACGGCTGTACCAAGAATCCTTGGCCATGAAGTCGATGTCCGTCCGCGTCCACCGAGCGCGAGCTGAAGGTCAAAACGTCTCTGTGGGGGCAGCCCTGGAAGCCCAGTCGCAACGGGCCTCCCCGTGAAAACACAAAAGCACAGGTCAGAACATCCTGACCTGTGCTTCCGCGGTGTGAGGGGCGCGACTCAGGCGCGGCTTCCGCGCCGGTTGAAGATGCTCCAACCACCAGGGCCGACGGCGAGGCCGACGACGATCAGCACGATGCCGAGGAGCACGCTTCCGTTGATGAGCGTGATGATGCCGTAGATCACAAGAGCGACGGCGACGAGCCAGAGGAGGATTCCCATAGTGGTTCCTTATCGGTTGGAGTGAGGTCAGCGGGGCGGCAGGTCGTCGCGACGTACGTCGCGGACGCTGCGTTCGCGCTGGCTGTTGAGCACAAGGCTCAGGACGATGCCCAATGCGCCAGCGGCCATGCAGATGTAGCCGACTGCTACGAGGTCGACACCGGAAATGGCGTCCTGGACGGCGAACGCCAAGATGGCGCCGAGGGCAATGAGTGCGATAGATCCACCGAGATACATGGCGTTTCCTTTCGACGGGCTGGCCTGGGGCGACGGTTCCTACGCGGTGGCGTAGGAACCCACCTCGCCCAGGTTGGGGTGTTCGTGTGATGCGGTTCCGCAGATGTTGTCGGCGACCTCGAGCACGGTGACTCCGCGATCGGTAGCCGCCCACACGAGCAGCCCGAGGGCTGTCTCAGAACTCACGTCATGCTCGTGCATCAGCATGCGTTGAGCCCTGATGATGACCTCGACGCTCGTTTGGTGCATCCCGGACCCCTCAAGGCTTCGAATCTTGATGGTCCCGAGTCCATCACCGGGCGACAGGTCATCGACAGGCGGATGGGGAGTACCCCGCCGCCCGCAGACTATTCACCCGGACTGGCCGGCGTGCGGCTCAGGCCTCGGCATCGAGGGCTGCGGCAACCCGCCGGTGCGCGACCCAGATCTCTTCGGGCAGGTTGTCGAACTGCCGGAGGTGCTCCTCGCGGAAGCCCATCTCTTGGCGCCAGCGCTCGTTGTCGATCGACAGGATCGTCTCGAGATCCTTCGGCGTGATGTCGACGCCGTCGAGATTGAGCTCATCGGCGGTCGGAATGATGCCGACCGGCGTCTGGCGGCCCGAGACCTCGCCGTTCTTGAGCTGCAGGAGCCACAGGAGCGGGCGAAGGTTGTCGCGGTAGCCGGGCCACAGGAAGTGACCGTCCTCGGGATCCCGCTGGAACCAATTGACGTGCGCGAAGATCGGCAGGTCCTTGGCCGCCCCGACGATCTTGAGGTAGTGCTCGGCATAGTCGCCCTCGCCGTATGCCATGAACGGCCGGTTCGACATCGGGTCGTAGCGGAGCATGCCTTCGACACCCTCGGCTGCCGAGGTGGCCTCGGCGCCAAGCGTCAAACCGTCATAGACGCCTTCGGCCAGATCCGTGATGGCCCGGATGAGCGGCTCGCGATCACGGGTGCGGCCACCGAAGATGATGGCGTCGATCGGCACGCCGGTGGCAGCGTTGTAGTCGTCGGCGATGTTGGGGACGTTGTCCAGCGTCGTGGTGAAGCGGCTGTTGGGGTGCGCCCAAGGGCTGTCGTCGCCTGCCTCGCGATCGGCGACCGGAGCCCCGGTCCAGTCCAGCCAGCCGGACGGATCGACCGGCGGCTGGGGCGTACGGCCCTCCCACCAGACCTCCTTGGTCGTCGGGTTGTAGGCAATGTTGGTGAAGATCGCGTCGGTGCCCTCGGCGATCGAGGCGAGCGCGGTCGGGTTGGTGCCCTCGTTGGTGTCCTTGGCCACGCCGAAGACGCCGTACTCGGGGTTCATTCCGTAGAGCTTGCCGCTGGCCTCGTCGACCCACAGCCACGCGATGTCGTCGCCATAGAACGAGACGTGATAGCGGTCGCCGAGCACATCGGGGGCCAACATCATCGCGAGGTTGGTCTTGCCAGACGCGCTCGGGAAGCCACCGCAGATGTGATAGGTCTTGCCGAGCTCCTTGTCCCTGATGCCGATCAACATGTACTGCTCGGCCAGGAACTTGCGTGAGGCCCAGCCGTCGTATGCCGCCTGGCGCAACCCGTGCGCGATCTTGCCGAGCAGGGCGTTTCCGCCGTAAGACGAGCCGAAGTGCAAGATGGTGCGCTCGTCGGCGACCGTCACGAAGTAGCGCTGGTCGTCGGGGGTGCCCTGCCCGAGGTTTTCCAGGTCGCCGGTCACGTGGACCGCGCGGACGAACTGGTCGGGGTCCGGGAGGTCCTCGAGATGCTCCGCGCCCACGCGTGCCATGCGGATCATGTGCAGCACGACGGTGCGGGTGTCGGTGACCTGGACGCCGGCGGCCCACGGCGCGAGCGCGTTGCCGGGAGGAGCCATCAGATAGGGGATGACGTACATCGTCTTGCCCTGCGAGGCGCCGCGCATGCGGTCCTCGAGCATCGGACGCATCTCCGAGGCCGGGCGCCAGTTGTTGTAGACACCCTTGTCGGTGGGATTGTTGGTCGCGACGATCGTGCGTTCCTCGGAGCGCGCGGTGTCCTTGACGTAGCTCCGCGAGTAGTAGAGACCATCGCCGGCGGGCTCGAGCTCGCCGGCCTCTACGGCCTCGGCGATGAGCCGCGCGTCGTCGGAGGCGCTGACCACCTCCACGCGGTCGGCGCCGGTCAGATCGGCCCAGTAGTGCACGTACTCGCGTACCTGCGGGTTCTTGATTCCTGCTTCGTCCAGTGCTGCATCAACGTCGGCCATCGCTCGATCATGCCCTCTTCGCCCGAAGAACGCACTGCCCAGTGCCTCACATATGGCGTATGTCTCGACTGATCGGCCCCGCGGAGACGCTCAGGATCCGGGCCACTCACCCGTGACCCGCTCGAAACCCTTGGCTCCCTGACGCTGGATCACGGCTTTGACGACCGCAAAGATCGCACCTTGGAACACCGCGGCGATCAGGATCTCCTTGAACGAGTACTCGGACTGGAGTGGTCCTGGAGGATCGGCATCCTCTCCGGCGCTGACCCGCTTCCACACCTGCTTGAACAGAAGTGACGCGATGAGCCCGCCGGCGATCGAGCTGACGATGCCCACCGGGCGATAGAGGATCTTGGCGGACGTGCTGGGTGTCTTGGCTGCAGTCATGGGGTTCCTGATCCTTGCTGAGAGGTCAACTGGCGACGCGGTGGCGGGCGAGCTCGGCGCGTTCGCCCTCACTCAGGCCACCCCATACGCCATAGGGTTCCTGGACCGAGAGCGCGTGCTCGCGGCAGCGGTCGATGACCGGGCAGCTGGAGCAGAGCCGCTTGGCGTTCTCCTCGCGGCGCTCACGCTTGGCGCCACGTTCTGACTCGGGAGAGAAGAAGACCTCGCTGTCAACGCCCATGCAGGCGCCTTGGTATTGCCACTCGTACTTCTCGATGAGCGGCACAGGGAGTCTCTTGACGTTGACCATGGTGCTGTAGTTCCCCCCGGTTGCATTTTCAAACATCTGTGGATGACGCCCATCGGTGCGGGACGGATAGCCTTGGGGGCATGACTGAACCGCGCGTCCTCACCGAGATCGACGGTCCGATCGCGTATGTCTGGCTCAATCGGCCGGACAAGCTCAATGGTGTCGATCTCGAGCTGATCACCGAGCTGATAGCGGCGGCCGAATCGCTCAAGGCCAACCGCAACATCCGTGCGGTGGTGTTGCAAGGCAAGGGCCGATCCTTCTGCGCGGGACTCGACTTCGCCGCGGCGTTCAAGGACAAGCGCAAGGTTGCCCGCTTCTTCTTCGCCGGGCCACGCACCGTCAACACCTTCCAGCGGGTCACCGCGATCTGGCGGAGCCTGCCCGTCCCGGTCATCGCGGTGGTCCACGGGCACTGTTACGGCGCCGGTGTGCAGCTCGCCGCCGGCGCGGACTTCCGTTTCACGACCCCCGACGCGACGTGGTCGATCCTCGAGGCCATGTGGGGGCTCGTGCCCGACATGGCCGGCACCGTGCCCTTCAACGAGCTGCTCCCGGCTGATGTCGTGATGCGTCTGTCGATGACGGGTGAGTCGTTCACCGGGGAGCGGGCCGGCGAGCTGGGCCTGGCCACCGAGGTCAGTCCCGACCCGCTCAAGGCTGCCTTGGCCCTCGTCGACCAGATCATCGAGCGATCTCCGGACTCGGTCGCCGCGACGAAACAGCTGATCTACGGCAATCGCCACCGCAGCATCCGTGGCGCCTATCGGCTCGAGCGCCGGTTGCAGGCCGCGATGTTCAAGTCCAAGAACACCACGATCGCGCGCAAGGCCGGGTCGGCCAAGGAGACACCGGTCTTCGGGCCCCGAACCTTCGATTGATGCGTGTCCGCCCGCGGTTGTTACTGTGTTCGGCGTGACTGACGACAATCCCGTGCAGGCCCCGGGCGCCCCCAAGTCCAAGAAGGTCGCCAACCAGTACGAGCGTGGTTATGACTACACGAAGTACTGGGACAACCGCGACTACGAGAACGCGGCTGAGCACATCGCGATCCGGCGACTGTTGAAGGGCAACCACTACAGCAGCGCCGCCGACATCGGCGGTGGCTTCGGCAGGCTGTGCATCCTGTTGCGCACGTTTTCGGACAAGGTCACCCTCGCCGAGCCGGCGGCCTCACAGCTGGAGGCGGCCAAGAGCGTCCTCGCGGGCACCGACATCGAGCAGAGGCAGATGCAGGCAGACGACCTGAAGTTCGCCGATGGGGAGCTGGATCTCATCACGATGATCCGGGTCATGCACCACATCCCGGAGCCCTCGACGGAGTTCGCCGAGATCGCGAGGGTCCTGGCACCTGGCGGCACCGCCATCATCGAGGTCGCCAACTACGGTCACTTCAAGAACCGGCGCCGGCACAAGAAGGAGGGCACCCCCCTCCCCGTCGAGCCGGTCAGCATCCGCAAGACCCAGGCCGAGGAGCCCGATGCCATCGCGTTCGTCAACCACAACATCGACACCGTGGTGGGTCAGCTGGAGGCGGCCGGCCTGAAGCTCGAGAACAAGCTCTCGGTATCAAACCTGCGCAGCCAGAAGCTCAAGCGCGCTCTCCCCACCAGCGCGATGCTGGCTGCCGAGCGCGCCACCCAGCAGCGCCTGGCCAAGAACAACTTCGGACCCAGCATCTTCCTGAAGCTTCGCAAGCCCTAGCTGCACCGCGCCCGCGGCTCTGTGGTCCCTAAGTGCTGGCCAGAAGGTCGCCGGCGCCGGAGGGCGCGAGCTTGCCCTGAGTCAACGGAGGATGCGGTCGACGAGCTCGTCCACGACAAAGTCGATCGACAGGTTGTCTTCGATCGGTGCTGTCAGGTGGTCGAGCATGAGTCCGTCGATCGCGTAGTGGAACAGGGCCAGCTCGATTCGCCCTCCGGGGAGTCCCGCGCTTGCGTTGAAAGCGACATCGTCTTCGAATGCGCGCCGCCTCCAAGCCCCGAGCGCTTTTGCGACGCTCGGTCGTCGCGATGCCTCGAGTCGTAGCTCGAACAGCGCGAGGGAAACATGCGGGTTCGCGCTGAGTCGTCGAACGACGTTGCGCAGGTGCTCGGCGAACACAGCACGATCCGGAGTGCGCTGTTTGAGCTGCGCGAGGGTTTCGGGGTCGGGAGCCAGTCTCTCTTCGATTCGATCGACCAGCGCAGCAACGAGGTCGACGCGAGTCGGGAAGTAGTTGGATGCGGTGCCTCTCGGGGTGCCGGCCGCGGCGTCGACAGCGCGGTGAGTCAGGCCGCGGGCACCCTCCTCCGCAAGAACGCGGATTCCCGCGTCGGCGAGCGCGGAACGCCGATCGTCGTTGCGAGCCATGATGACCATGTTAGGCACACCACGACACCTGTTGTAGTCTAACCACGACAGGTGTCGTGATTGGAGTCATCATGCGGGAACTCGTCTACTACGTAGCCGTCAGCCTCGACGGCTATATTGCAGACCCGAACGGCGGATTCGACGCATTCCCGGTCGAAGGAGATCACACCTTCGTCGTCTTTGGTGAGTACGCTGATGCGCTTCCCACCCACGCGCTTTCCGGCCTCGGCATCGAACCACCGAGAACAAGATTCGACACGGTGATCATGGGCTGGAAAACCCTCGCCCCTGCACTCGATATTGGTATAGCCAGCCCCTACTCGCATCTGCGTCAATTCGTCGCGAGTCGACGCGCCCGTGACCTCGATCGGACGATCACGTTGACCCATGATCCGCTGGACACCGTTCGTGATCTGAAAAGAGAAGACGGCCTGGACATCTGGCTCTGCGGGGGTGGAGAACTCGCGGGCGCGCTGCTGCCAGAGATCGACCGTCTCGTGCTGAAACGGAACCCTTTGGTCTTCGGCTCAGGCATTTCGCTCTTCGGGAAAGCATCCTACGAACCGCGGGCGTTCACACTGACAGGTGCGCGCTCGTTCCAGTCGGGGGTCATCATCGAGGAGTATGCAGTCAGTGAGTGACGCCGATTAGCTTGCCGCCCGCTCGCGCTGGGCCGCTTCTCATGGCGCACACGAAAACCTGCCACGCTGCCGGCGCCTGATCAGCCTGCTAACCTGCGGCCCACGCTGGCACCCCCCTCACGACACGACCAAACTCATCGCGATCACAGCCGAACGCTCACCCGTGCGCGGCAACCACCCCACGCTCACCCCAGCCCTTGACTCGCAGCGCGAAAGCTAGGCCGAGGCGAATCGGGCAGCGGAACGGGCCTTTGCCTTGGCGGCCTCGACCTCACGGTCCTTGGGCGGGGCCGTCGTCACGAGATCGTCCAGCAGGTGGCCCGTGATGTGGGCGATCTCGGCGACTGCTGCGTTGAAGACCTCCTCGTTGGCCTTGGACGGCTTGGACGCCCCGCTGATCTTGCGTACGTACTGCAGCGCAGCTGCGTGAACCTCGTCATGAGTGGCGGACGGTTCGAAGTTGTGAAGGGTTCGGATATTTCGGCACATGGTTGCAGGCTAGAACAGCCCCACCGCTCGCGGAAGGGCGAGCGGCGGGGCCGTTGTGGATCGTCCTAGCGCTCTTCCCACCAGTCGCGGGCGGCGTCCGCGCTGTCGGGATAGTCCGCGAACACGCCGTCCAGCCCGGTCTCGAAGAAGGCATTGAGCTCGCCGAAGATGTCACCCTTGGCGTTGGGATCGGTCCCGTCGCGGAAGTCTGCCGGGAGGAACTGGTTCTCGTCACGGAAGGTGTAGGTGACGACCTTGAGACCGGCGCGGTGAGCCTCCTTCACGACCGGAGTGGGAGTCGTGAGGAATCCCTGGGCATCGCGGGGGATGATGCTGTTCTTCTCCGGACCCAGCCAGCGCGCATAGCGGGCGACCACCTTCAGCCCGGCGGGCTTCATGAGGTCGGCGTAGGTGCGCGGATCCCCCGCGACGACGAGATCGTAAGGCGCGCCCTTCGCCGAGGTCAGCTGGACCAACGGGACTCGAGTCTGCTGGGCCAGCTGACGCAGGTTGGTGGTCTCGAATGACTGGATCATGACCTTGGAGCGCGCCGAGTCCCGCCCGGCACGTCCCAGCGAGCGCAGCAGCGGCTGCTCCAGGGGCAGGCCGATCGACTGGAAGTAGGTCGGGTGCTTGGTCTCCGGGGCAACCCCGATCGTGCGACCACGCTTGCGTCCCTCCCGGTTGGCCAGTGCGAGGACCTCGTCGAACGTCGGGATCGAGTAACGGCCGTCATAGCGGGTGTTGCCCGGTCGCACGCCCGGGAGGCGCTCCTTGGCCCGGAGGGTCCTGAGCTCGAGGAGGGTGAAGTCCTCGGTGAACCAGCCCGAGATGGGTGTGCCGTCGACATTCTTGGTGGTCTTGCGCTGAGCGAACTCGGCACGATCCGCGACATCGGTCGTGCCGCTGATCTCGTTCTCGTGCCTGGCGACGAGCACGCCGTCCTTGGTGCTGACGAGGTCGGGTTCGATGTAGTCGGCGCCGAGCCGGATCGCCAGCTCGTAGGCAGCGAGGGTGTGCTCGGGGCGGTGCCCCGAGGCGCCACGGTGGGCGAAGACCGTGATGGGTTGGTGATGGCGGACCTTGTGGCTGTTGTTGACCCGCGTCTTGTTGATCGTGGGCGTCGGTTCGGCGGAGGTCGCAGGTGCGGCCGCCACCCCGGTGGCGAGGGCGGCGGCGCCGATGACGTGCGCCGTGCGTCGGGCATACGGGAGAAGGATGCTCATGACTCGAGTGCACGGGTGATGAGTGACGGGGGCGTGCACGCGAGCAGCACGCTGGGTGAACAGCGGTTGTCCGTCCCCCATTGCGCGGGCTCGTGCTCAGGCGTCGGGCGACTAGATGACGTCGAGGCGCCTGAGCACGTCACGGACGTGCTTCAGCGCGTTCTTCTCGGTGAGACCGGTCGTGTCGTCGAAGTAGAGACCGTCACCGATCAGCTGGATCGTGCGCGCGAGCGGCTCGTCGCCGAGGTGCTCACGCAGCACGACGAACCAGCCCTCGCGGAGGTCGGCGAGCGCTGCCGCAGCACGTGAGTCGTTCTCCTGGGCTATGCGCGCGGCGGCCACGAGTGCGCGGTCGAAGTCGCTGCCGGTGTTGACCGAGGTGGCGAGGTAGAACTCCACCGGCCCCTTCTTGGCGGTGCGCATCTTGGCGGCGTCGGCGGCACCCTGCTCGCGCAGCCGGGCGAGCATCCCGTCGACGAGCTCGTCCTTGCTGTGGAAGTGGTAGAGCAGCCCGCCCTTGGAGACCTCGGCCTGAGCGGCAACCGCGTCCAGTGTTGCGGCGCGTCTGCCGACCGTGACGAGCAGAGTCTCGAAGGCATCGAGCAGGCGATCTCTCGTCGTGCGTTCGCCGGCTGCCATGCGATCACCCTACCGAGAGGAATATCACCCGCTCACGGGTCGTTGACTATACCGTCTGGACGGTACAGTTGATCCGACACTACACGAGGAGGACCCATGACCACGACCGAGCCGCGCTTCCGCGCCGATCCACTCGACACCCACCGCGCAGGACTTCGCGAGTGGGTCGCGCTTGGCGTCCTCATGCTCCCGGTCCTCCTGACCTCGATCGACAACACGGTGCTCAGCTTCGCCCTGCCGCAGGTCAGCACGGCGCTGCATCCGACGGGCGAGCAGCTGCTCTGGCTCGTCGACATCTATCCGCTGATGCTCGCCGGCTTGCTCGTCGCGATGGGCAGTCTCGGCGACCGCATCGGACGACGCCGGTTGCTCCTGATCGGTGCAGTCGGATTCGGCATCGCCTCGGTGTTTGCCGCCTTCAGCCCGACCGCAGAGGCATTGTTCGCCTCGCGTGCCCTGCTCGGCGTCTTCGGTGCGACGCTCATGCCATCGACCCTGTCGCTGATCCGCAACCTCTTCACGCACCGTGACGACCGCCGGCTCGCGATCGCCACGTGGGCCTCGGCGTTCGCCGGCGGCGCTGCTCTCGGTCCGGTCGTGGGCGGCTGGTTGCTCGAGCACTTCTGGTGGGGGTCGGTCTTCTTCATCAACGTGCCGATCATCATCGTGTTCCTTGCGGCGGCGATCTTCCTGCTGCCGGAGTCCCGTGATCCCCGGCCGGGACGCGTCGACCTCATCAGCATCGTCTTGTCGTTGACCTCGATGCTGCCGTTCGTGGTCGGCATCAAGCAGGTCGCCGAGCACGGATTCAGCGATCTGGCCCTCGCCGGATTTGCCGTCGGCATCACGAGCGGCGTGGTTTTCGTCCGTCGCCAGCACCGACTCGTCGATCCGATGATCGACATGACGATGTTCTCCGACCGGGTCTTCAGCGGCGCGATCGTCGCGAACCTGCTGAGCCTGATGGGCTACGCGGGCTTCGTCTTCTTCGGGGCACAGTTCCTGCAGATCGTGGTCGGCCTGTCCCCCATGTCGGCTGCCACGGTGTTGCTGCCCGGTCTTGCGCTCACCGTGATCGGGGGGTTCGCCGCGGTACGACTCGTGCGCCACATCCCGGCACGCGCTCTGGTCGCGGGCAGCTTCGGACTGTCGGCGTCGGGGTATGCGATCGCCGCATTCCTCGGCACGCCCACGATGTGGTCGATCATGGTCGCGTTCGCGGTGCTCGGCCTGGGGATCGGGCTGGCGGAGACGCTGACCAACGACCTCATGCTGTCGAGCGTGCCGCCCAACAAGGCAGGGGCTGCGTCGGCGATCTCGGAGACGGCCTACGAGGTCGGCGCGGTGCTCGGCACGGCGGTGCTGGGCAGCATCCTGACCTCGACCTACCGTTCGCACCTGACGGTGCCGGCGGTTGTCCAGTGGGGCGACAACGACTCATCGTTCGAGACGCTCGGCAGCACGGTCGAGTTCGCCGGCAACTACCCCAACGAGGTGGGCGACAACCTCATCCGCTCGGCATACGCGGCGTTCGACCTCGGCATGCAGCTGACGTCTGCGACTGCGATCGTCGTGGCACTGGCTGCGGCGGTCGTCTCGTGGCGGACGCTCAAGGGTGCCTGAGAAGCTTACGGCGCTGGCGCGAACATCCCCTCGAGCTCTGCTTGCACGTGCAGACGAGCTGGATTGTCCCGACTGGACCCCCGCCACAGCGAGCTGACCTGACGCTGTGGCGTGGGGTCGACCACGGGGACGGCACGTAGACGGGGGGAGAGGGACTCGCGGCCGAGTCGGGGCACCAGCGCCACGGCGACACCATGCTCGACCATTGCGGCGTGGGTCGAGTATGAACCGTCGAAGTAGCGCATGTCGGGGCGTGCGCCGTGCATCGCGAACATGTGCACGAGCCAGTCGTGACAGATCGTGCCGGACGGGGTCGTGATCCAGTGCTCACCGAGCAGGTCCGTCGGGCTGACCGAATCTCGAGAGGCCAGGCGGTGGTCCCGCGGCAGCAGGACATCGGCGCGGTCGAGATGCACCGGATGACGCTGCAGCGTCGTCGGCAGCTCGAGCGGGAGCGTGTTCCAGTCGTGCACGATCGCGAAGTCCGCGCCCCCGCGCTCGATGAGGGTCACGGCCTCACGGGGGTCGGTCTCCACGACCGTGACCTCCAGCCCTGGGGCGGTGGACCGCAGTCGGGCAAGCAGCGGCGCGACGATGCCGCGTGACGCCGTGGAGAATGACGCCACCCGGAACGCGCCGCGCAGCTCTTCGGCCCCGCCGACTGCGAGGTTTTCGACCTGCTCGAGATCTGCGAGCAGGACTGCGCCTCGCTCGGCAAGGAGTCGTCCCCGCTCGGTCAGGATGACACCGCGGCCGACCCGCTCGAGCATCGGCGAATGGCTCTGCCGTTCGAGCTTCTTGATCTGCTGCGACACCGCTGAAGGGGTGAAGTCCAAGGCTGCGGCCGCTGAGACGATGCTGCCGTGATCGCGCACCGCGATGAGCGATCGCAGCGCTGCCAGATCAATCATGAAGCAACAGTACGTTGTTCAGTCCATAAACCGTCGCTGGTCCTTCATCGTCTGTCGAAGGACACTGGGATCATGTCGCTTAAGCACAGCCTGCTTGCCATTCTCGTGATGGTGGTCTGGGGCGCCAACTTCGTGGTCATCGACGAAGGCTTGGCCGATGTGCCGCCGCTGCTGTTCTTGGCTATGAGGTTCACCTGCGTCGCCTTGCCCCTGGTCTTCTTCGTGCCACTGCCCCGGGCCAGCTGGCGCAACGTGGTGGCGGTCGGGTCGTTCATGAGTCTCGGCCAGTTCAGCCTGCTCTATCTCGCGCTCCACCTCGGTATGCCGGCCGGTCTCGCATCGCTCGTGCTGCAGGCCCAGGTCATCTTCACGATCGTCATCGCGGCTGTTGTCATCAAGGAGCCGCCCAGCCGCCGCCAGATCATCGGCGCGGTGATCGGGACGGCCGGTCTGGTGCTCGTCGTGATCGCCCACGGGGTCGCCGCTCCGGTCCTTCCGGTCGTGGTGATGCTGGGTGCGGCGATGTCGTGGGCGATCGGCAACGTGATCGCCCGGCAGGCCGGCGTCGCCTCGGGCTTCTCGCTGGTCGTGTGGTCGGCCCTTGTCGTGCCGCTGCCGGCGCTCGGGCTGTCGCTGCTCGTGGATGGGAGCGAGGAGGTGGGTCGTGCCCTGACGCACCTGTCGGGCACGGCGATCGCGAGCACGGCCTACACCGCGTTCGGTGCCTCGCTGCTGGGCTATGGCATCTGGAACTCGCTACTCGCCCGCTACCCCGCCAGCGCGGTGGTCCCGTTCGTGCTGCTTGTCCCGATCATCGGCATCGCGGCCGCCTGGGTGATCCAGCAGGAGGTGCCGACGGTGCTGGAGCTGATCGGAGCGTTGATCATGCTGGGCGGGGTCGCCGCCGCAACCATCAGGACCAGGCCGGGCACGGGACCTCAAACTAGGCGAGAAGCGCCGACCGTGCCATCGTCGCGAGACGTCGACGCATCGCCGACTCGCTGATGCGGGCGCTGTGCGGCGTGGAGTTGAGCAGGCCGAACGTCGCCTGGACGACGGCCCGGGTCTCGGTCGGGTCGAGGTCGTCGCGCAGCCGGCGCACGGCATCGACCCAGATGTCGACGTAGGCGAGCTGCAGCGTGCGCACCCGCTTGCGTCCCGCGGCATCGAGGTTGGTCCACTCACGTTCCTGGATCACGATGAAGGCTCGGTGCCCGAGAGCGAAGTCGATGTGCCAGGCGATGAGCGCATCGAGGCCGGCATCGCCATCGGCCGCCGCCGTCGCGCGCCGCCGTCCCTCGGCGAGGAGCTGCTCGCTGATCGCGGTCAGCGACTGCGTGAGGATGTCGTCCTTGCCGGCGAAGTGCTTGTAGAGCGCCGGTCCGGAGATTCCGCAGGCGCCCCCGATGTCGTGCACCGACACCCCGTGGAAGCCGCGCTCGGCGAACAGCGTCGCGGCCGTGTCGAGGATCTGCTGGCGACGGGTCGTGGTCACCGCTCCACTGTAGCCGTACGAGGTTAACGGCTGTTAACCTGTGGGCATGCGTGAACTCGTCGAGGAGCTGCGGAGCAAGCTGGCCACGGTGCGCGAGGGCGGTGGCGAGGCTTCCCGCCAGCGCCACGTCGGCCGCGGCAAGCTGCTCCCTCGCGATCGCATCGACCACCTGCTGGATCCGGGCTCGCCATTCCTCGAGATCGGTCCCTTGGCGGCATACGGAATGTATGGCGGCCCTGGTGAGGAGTACGGCGTGCCGAGCGCCGGCATCATCACCGGCATCGGCCGGGTCAGTGGCCGGGACTGCGTCATAGTCGCCAACGACGCGACCGTCAAGGGCGGCACCTACTATCCGCTCACGGTCAAGAAGCACCTACGGGCGCAGACAATTGCGCAACAGAACCGATTGCCGTGCATCTATCTCGTCGACTCCGGAGGGGCATTCCTGCCGATGCAGGACGAGGTGTTCCCCGATCGTGAGCACTTCGGGCGCATCTTCTTCAACCAGGCCCAGATGTCGGCGCAACAGATCCCGCAGATCGCCGCCGTCATGGGGTCCTGCACGGCCGGTGGCGCATACGTCCCGGCGATGAGTGACGAGAGCGTCATCGTCAAGGAGCAGGGCACGATCTTCCTCGGTGGGCCTCCTCTGGTGAAGGCGGCGACCGGCGAGGTCGTGACGGCCGAGGACCTCGGCGGCGGCGACGTTCACGCCCGGGTTTCCGGTGTCGTCGATCACCTCGCCGACGATGACGAGCACGCGCTGCAGATCGTACGTTCGATCGTGGGCACGATCGAACGCCCGACGAGTGCTGAGCCACCGCACGAGCCGGTCGAGCCCGCCGAGGATCCCGAGACCCTCTACGACGTCGTCCCCGTCGACGGACGCACGCCCTACGACGTCCGCGAGGTCATCCGCCGGGTCGTCGACGACTCGCGTCTGCACGAGTTCAAGCCGCTCTACGGTGACACGTTGGTGTGCGGCTTCGCCCGCATCTGGGGCTATCCGGTCGCGATCATCGCCAACAACGGCATCCTGTTCAGCGAGTCGGCCCTCAAGGGAGCGCACTTCATCGAGCTCGCCAACCAGCGCGGCATCCCGCTGGTGTTCCTCCAGAACATCACGGGCTTCATGGTCGGGCAGGAGTATGAGAACAAGGGCATCGCCAAGGACGGCGCCAAGCTCGTCACGGCGGTCGCGTCGTCGGTCGTGCCGAAGTTCACCGTCGTGATCGGTGGCTCGTTCGGTGCCGGCAACTACGGGATGTGCGGGCGGGCATACGACCCGCGGTTCCTCTGGATGTGGCCCAATGCGCGGATCTCGGTCATGGGCGGCGAGCAGGCCTCGGCGGTGCTGGCGACAGTGCGGCGGGACGGCATCGAGGCCAAGGGCGGCGAGTGGTCGGCCGAGGACGAGGAGGCGTTCCGCGCCCCGATCCGTGAGCAGTATGACCAACAGGGCTCGCCCTACTACTCCACGGCGCGACTGTGGGACGACGGAATCATCGATCCGGTCGACACCCGGCGCGTCCTCGGCATGGGGCTCCAGCTGGCCTCGGCCACACCGACACCGACGCCGCAGTTCGGCGTCTTCAGGATGTAGTCGGCCATGCGAAGCAGTGATGAGCACATGAATTTCTCGAGCGTTCTGGTGGCGAACAGGGGCGAGATCGCCCGCCGGGTGATCCGGGCCTGTCGTGCGTCGGGCCTGAAGAGCATCGCGGTCTATTCGGACGCCGACGCGGAGGCTCCCTACGTTGGCCTCGCTGACGAGGCGGTCCACCTCGGCCCGACCCGGGCGACCGAGTCCTATCTCTCGATCGAACGGATCATCGCGGCCGCCAAGTCCTCGGGCGCGGAGGCCGTCCATCCCGGCTACGGCTTCTTGTCCGAACGGGCCGAGTTCGCCAGGGCGGTCGTCGATGCCGGGCTCGTCTTCATCGGCCCGACCCCCGACGTGATGGATGCCATGGGCCGCAAGGATCGTGCGCGAGCGATCGCCGCGAAGGCGGGCGTGCCGGTCACACCGCAGTTCGATGCCGCGGCGGTGCCCCCCGACGCCTATCCGATCCTGGTCAAGGCCGCTGCCGGCGGCGGGGGCAAGGGCATGCGGATCGTGCGCGAGGCAGGCGACCTCGAGGCCGCGATCGATGCGGCGCGACGGGAAGCCGCGGCAGCATTCGGTGATGACACAGTGCTGGTGGAGAAGTACATCGAGGCCGGCCGCCACGTGGAGGTGCAGGTCTTCGGCGACACCGCAGGCAATGTCGTCCACCTCTTCGAGCGCGACTGCTCGGTGCAACGCCGGCACCAGAAGGTCATCGAGGAGGCACCGTCGTTCGGTCTCAGCGACGAGCTGCGTCAGACGTTGCACGACTCCTCGACGGCGCTGTGTCGCGAGGTCGGCTACACCGGCGCGGGGACGGTCGAGTTCCTCGTCGCAGACGGGCAGGCCTACTTCCTGGAGATGAACACGCGCCTGCAGGTGGAGCACTGCGTCACCGAGGAGATCACCGGACTCGACCTCGTGCAGTGGCAGCTGCAGGTCGCCGCCGGCCGGCCCCTCCCCGTGGCGCAGGACGACATCATCGCCTCGGGCCATGCGATGGAGGCACGCATCTACGCCGAGGACCCCTACACGGGCTTCCTCCCCCAGGCAGGCCTCGTGCTTGACGCGGCTTGGCCAGACGGCGTCCGGGTCGAGACCGATCTCGGTCCCGACCAGGAGGTGTCGACGGCGTACGACCCGATGCTCGGCAAGATCGTGGTCCTCGGCGCCGATCGTGAGGACGCCCGTCGGCGTATGGTCGCCGCGCTCGATGACACCGGCATCTTCGGCGTGACGACCAATGTGGGCTTCGTCCGCCGTCTGGTCGCGAGCGATGAGTTCGCGACCGGCGACATACATACCGGCTGGCTCGACAGCGATGCGTCGGTTGACCTGCTGACTCCCCCGGTCACGCCCGATGAGGCGGCCCGCGCGGCGGCACTGCTCTGGGCTCGCCTCGAGAGGTCCACTGGCGGGTCACCGATGTCGCTCGACGACGGCTGGCGCGCCGGTGGCGACCCGGCCCCGGTGCGCATCGTGCTCGTCGACGAGGCGGACCTGACGTGGGAGCACGCGTTCGCCGCCACCGAATCCGCCCATGCCGGCGGATTGGCCATCGCAGACGGCGACGGGCTGACGATCGCGTGGCAGGGTCAGAACTGGCGGTTCGACACCCTCGACCCGATGCGCGGCGGTCATCAGCGGGGCGTCTCCACCGATGCAGATGTGGTGTCGCCCATGCCCGGGACGGTGCTGCGGGTCGACGTCTCCGAAGGCGAGTCGGTGACGGTCGGGCAGCAGCTTGGAGTCGTCGAGGCGATGAAGATGGAGCTAGCCCTGCTGGCCCCCTACGACGGCGTCGTGTCATATGTCGGCGCCGGCGCCGGCGACCAGGTGCCGATCAAGCATCTGCTCTTCACGGTGGACCCGGCATGACCGCGCCGATGATCGTCGGCGATCCGTCGTTGCCCGAAACCGTCACGATCTATGAGGTCGGGCCGCGGGACGGGCTGCAGAACGAGGCGGCGATCGTGCCGCTGGCCGCCAAGGTCGAATTCATCACGCGGCTGATCGGAGCCGGGCTGCCGATCGTCGAGGCGACGAGCTTCGTCCATCCGACGTGGGTCCCACAGCTCGCCGACGCGGCCGACCTGGTCGCGCTGCTGCCGCTCTCGGGAGCGACCCCGCTCCCGGTGCTGGTGCCGAACGAGCGAGGTCTCGATCGGGCGCTCGACGCCGGGTGCCGGCATGTCGCCATCTTCGGCAGCGCCACGGAGTCCTTCGCGCAGAAGAACCTCCATGCTTCGCTCGATTCGCAGTTCGCGATGTTCGAGCCGGTCGTCGGCCGCGCTCGCGAGGCGGGTGTCGACGTGCGGGCCTACGTCTCGATGTGTTTCGGCGACCCGTGGGAGGGTCCCGTGCCGATCGACCAGGTCGTCTCCGTCGGCACCCGGCTTCTCGACCTGGGTGCGTCCCAGCTCTCGATCGGCGACACGATCGGGGTCGGCACGGCAGCGCACGTCGCCGAGCTCATCGGCGCATTCGCCACTGCCGGTGTCGGGGTCGAGCGGCTCGCGATGCACTTCCACGACACCTACGGCCAGGCGCTGGCAAACGCTTACGCGGCCCTGCGCCTTGGCATCACGACATTCGACGCATCGGCCGGCGGACTCGGCGGGTGCCCGTATGCGGTGAGCGCCACCGGCAACCTGGCGACCGAGGACCTCGTCTGGATGTTGACCGGGCTCGGCATCCAGCACGGCGTCGACCTGGATGCCTTGGTGCGAACCAGTGTCTGGATGTCCGGAGTGCTCGGCAAGCAACCGGCCAGCGCCGTCGTACGCGCCCTGAGCTGACCCGATGGTTTACCACGGTCCCTAGGCAAACCGTTCGCCCGCTAGGTCCCCCCGCGGCAAGGGTCGTCCGCCCTAGGACAATCTCCCGCGGGCGGACGACGGTTGCCTAGGGACCGTGGTAAACCGTCAGCGGGGTGAGAGCCGGCGGTCGCGGAGCTCTTCGGCGGCGAACTTCCCGATCTGCCACGTCGCGTAGGCGTCGCTGGATGCGCCGACAGCGCCACCCAGCAGGGGAACCCGTCGGCCGATCAGGGTCACGGCGCGGCGGCCCGCGGTACGCCCCACGAGCTCGGATGTCACCTCGCGCGACAACGTCTCGTCGAGCACCGGGTCGTGAACCGGTGAGGTCGCCAGGGCCATCGGCGACGAGGGCAGGCGGCGGCCCTTGACGAGCGCCTTGACCGCGTCCTCGCCGAGCATGCACGCCAGGATCGCGTTGCGCACGCGCGGATCCTCGAGGTCGTAGCCGCGCAGGTGCGCAATGCCGGCGACGAGGCGACACTGCACGAGGGTCACGCCGACGACATTGGCCGGGATCGACACCGCAACTGTTGAAAAGCCCCCGAGGTTGGTGACGAATCCTTGCACGCCGGCCAGGCTTGAGTGCAACCGCACGAGTCCGCGGATCGCCTCCTCGACGTCACCCTTGTGGTCGACGAGCTTGGTGTCGGCCGACGCCGCCGCCGAGTTCAGCGGGCCGAGACCGTCGATCGCGTGGTCGAGGATCGTGCGCACATAGTTCGAGGCGAAGGCGGGAGCGAGCTTGGCACCAGCAATGACAGCGACGTTGCGACGAACTCCCATCCGTCCAGCATAGGTGGGCACGGCACAGCGGCATCTCGGGTGGCGTCCAGCGGCTGGCCCTACGCTGAGGCCATGGGACGCCCCTTCTCCGAGCGCGTGGTGGGCGAGGACTGGCGACGGGACGTCGAGACCTGGATCGGCGATCGGCTGCACCGGCACGGTCATACGATCACGGGGCCGATCCTGCAGCCCCGCGTACGCCCGTGGTCGACACACATCACCGTCCCGACGGATGCCGGACGGCTGTGGTTCAAGGCCAACTGCGCGGCCCAGGCGTTTGAGCCGCGTCTCCACGCCGAGCTCGCCCGCCTCGCACCGGGCACCGTCGACGCGCCCTACGGGATCGAGCCGGACCAGGGGTGGATGCTGACTCGTGATCGCGGCACGCCCCTCGGTGACTCCCATGAACCCACCGCCGATGACTGGCGCCTGGTCCTGGCGGAGACGGCCGCGCTGCAGGTCACCCTGGCCGGCCGGGCCGACGGCATGCGGGCGACGGGTCTGCCGGACTGCTCGCCCGCGACCGTGGTCGACCGGTTCGACCGACTCGTTGCGATCCTGGCGGCCCTGCCGGAAGACCACCCGTCGCGCATAGACGCCGACGTCGGGTCACTGCTCCATCAGGCGCGACCGGCGATCGTGGATGCAGCGCACGAGCTGGCCGAGTCGTCGCTCCCGTCGACCTGGCAGCACGGCGACCTCCATCCGTGGAACGTCTTCGCGGTCGGGCCCGGCTCGCTGCGGCTGTTCGACTTCGGCGACGGGCAGTGGGCCCACGCGGCCGAGCTGCTCAGCGTCCCGTTCGGCTGGATCAGGGAGCGGAGCACGCTGGCCTGGCCCGACGTGCTCGAGGCCTACGGCACGGCGTGGCGGGTCGAACCGGCCGAGCTCGAGTCACAGTGGATCGCAACCGGACTGACCCAGCCGGTCAACCGCGCGATGACCTGGTGGGCGTGCCTCGGTGAGGCGACCGCGGCCGAGTGGGAGACGTGGGGTGACGCGCCGCTGCACCACCTGACCCGCGTCCTCGACCCATGAGCCGGCAGAAGTTGTCGCCGTCGCCGTGGGTCTTCGATCCAGGCACCTGGCCGCCGGAGGACTGCGTCGCCGCCGGAGCCGACCTGGAGCCCGGCACCATCGTCGAGGCCTACCGTCGAGGCGCCTTTCCGATGCCGCACGACGGCCTGTTGCTGTGGTGGTCACCGATGCGGCGGGGCGTGCTCGAGGCGTCCGGGATGCACGTCAGCCGCTCACTGGCCAGGTCGCGGCGGCGGTTCACGGTGACGATCGACCAATCGTTCGAGGAGGTCATCGATGCATGTGCCGACCCGACTCGCCCCGGCGCGTGGATCGACGGGCCGATCCGTGAGGCGTACGTGCGACTTCACCGGCTCGGTTGGGCGCACTCGGTCGAGACGCGCGATGACGAAGGCCTGCTGGTCGGCGGCCTGTATGGACTGAGCATCGGCCGGCTGTTCGCCGGAGAGTCGATGTTCCACCGCGTCACGGATGCCTCGAAGGTCGCGCTGGCCTCGCTCTCCGAGGTCGTGGGCGATGACGGTCTGATCGACACCCAGTGGCGCACCGAGCACCTTGCCTCCTTGGGTGTGGAGGAGTGGACGCGCGATCGCTATCTGGCCGCGATCGGCGGGCTCGTCGAGGCCGAACCCCCCGCGATCTGGGCCTGATAGCAGGCGGAAAGTTCGCCTCGCCGGAGGGGGTGAAGAACAAACCGTGTCCTGGGTTCATAGACTGGGCGGCGCACACACCATCACTCACAAGGGAGCTTTTGTGGCTATCTCACGCAACGACCTCGTCGCTGCCCTCGCTTCGAAGGCCGGCACCAGCAAGGCCGAGGCCGACGCAGTTCTCTCGTCCTTCAGCGAGATCCTGCTCGACTCCGTCAGCAATGGCGAAAAGGTCTCGATCCCCGGCATCCTGTCCGTCGAGCGCGTCAAGCGTGCTGCCCGCACGGGTCGCAACCCCTCAACGGGCGAGACGATCGACATCCCCGCCGGCTTCGGCGTCAAGGTCAGCGTCGGCTCGCGCCTCAAGGCCGCAGCCAAGTAGGACAGCACCACCCAGCAGCGCCATCGGGGGTCTCCCGGTGGCGCTGTCGTATGTCCAGATGTGAGGATTCGGCCATGGCCACCCGATATCACCGCCTCGCGCGGGAGACCCCGGCCTACGCGTGGTGGAGGCTGCCGGCGGCGGGGCTGCTGGCACTGGTTCTCTACTTCATGGCGATCATCGTGCTGGTCGCGATCGCCCTTGCGATCTACGCGGTGCGCTCGGGCAGTGATGGGTTGGAGGACTGGCTCAGCGCGGCCGGCGAGCTCAACCTGCAGCGGCTGGACCACTTCGCGCTCGACATGCTCAGCCTGGTGGCGTTGATCCCGGCCCTGCTGCTCGCCGTCTTCATCGCCGGTGCACGCCCGATCGGCTATCTCTCCTCGGTCACTGGCCGATTGCGGTGGGGTTGGCTCGGCCGCACCGCAGTGATGTCCTTCGTGGTGTTCATCGTGACGATCGGCGCAGCGCTCGCCGTCACGGAGGCCACCGATCCAGGTGATGTCGAGGCGCCGTCGAACATCGGTCTCCGAGTGCTGCTGACGATCGGGCTCATCCTGCTTTTGACCCCGTTCCAGGCCGCCGCCGAGGAGTATGTCTTTCGGGGTTATGTCCTGCAGCTTGTGGGCTCATGGACCAGGTTCGCCGCGATCCCGGTCATCGTCTCGGTACCGCTGTTCGTCGTCGGGCACACCTACGACCTGTGGGGACTCGTGGATGTCGGCATCTTCGGGCTGACCGCGGCCGTGCTCACGATCCGCACGGGTGGCCTCGAGGCCGCAATCGCGGCGCACACCGCCAACAACGTCGTGCTGTTCGTTCTCGACGCCCTCGGCATGATCTCCGCCACCGACGACAGCGGCGCGGGCCCGGTCGACCTGGTGCCGACAGCGGTCTCGAGCGTCGTGCTCCTGCTGTGGGTCGAGTGGGCGGCACGCCGGCGCGGTCTCGCCCGCACACGGGACCCGATCCCGGTCCCGCCGCCGGCAGCCCCGGTACCGATTCAGTGGGCGCCCCCGCCGGCATACACGCCGCCACCGGCGCAGTGGAGCCAATGGGCACCCCAGCCACCAGCACCGGCGCCAGCACCGGCCGTCCACCCCAACGCCCCCGACTACCCGGGCGAGCTGCCATCGGGATGGGAAGCGCGAGATCCGGTCTAGACATCCCACGGGTGGAAGACGTCAAGCGGCGATTGGTTCGGCGGTGGGCCAGGCGATGGTCTCGTCGTAGCTGGTGTGGTGGGTCAGGCAGCCGTGGAGGATGCCGACGAGGCGGTTCGCGAGGGCGCGGAGCGCTTGGTGGTGGGTTGCTCCGCGGTCGCGATGTCGGTCGTAGAGCGCGCGGGCCCCGGGCGATGAGCCTAAGGCTGAGAAGGCTTGCTGATAAAGCGCGTCGGCCAGTCGTTTGTTGCGGGCGTAGCGGGCCAGCACGACGCGTTTGGTTCCCGATGCTCGGGTGATCGGCGACATGCCAGAGTAGTTTTTCCGTCCCCGGGCATCGACATAGCGGCCGGGATCGTCACCGAACTCGGCGAGCACCCGGGCTCCGAGGGTCACTCCGAGGCCGGGTTGGCTCAGGTAGATCTCAGCGTCCGGGTGCTGGCCAAAACCCGCCTTCACCTGTTCCTCCAGAACTGCCGTTTGGGTGACCATTTCGGTGATCACCGCAACCAAAGCCGACACGCTCGCCGCATAGGCGTCACCCACGCCGGGCCGGGCAGGCAATTGCTCAGAACGCAGCGCGGTGACGATCTGGTCGGCCCGGGTGGCCAGGTTGCGTTGCCGGCCCGCCTTGCGCAGCAGAGTCTGGATCTTCGCCGCGGAGAGCCGGGCACCTTGCTCCGGGCTCGGTGCCGCCGCCAGAACCGCCAGGGCGTCCCTGTCGGCGAGATTCTCAAACGTGACCAGTGCGGCTGGGTAGAACTCGCGCAGCATCGAGCGCAGCGTGTTCACCGTGCGTTGCCTGGTCCAGATCATTGTCTGGTGCGCCCGGGCGGCAATCTTGACCTGCTCCGCGATCGCGGTGTCACCGGCAACAGGGCGGTGATGGTCACGATCCAGCCGGACGAGCTCAGCAAGAACGTGGGCATCACCAGGGTCCGACTTTGCTCCCGAAGTGCCATGGCGTTCGCGATAGCGGGCTGCCTGCAGAGGGTTGATCGGATAAACCACATAGCCAGCCGCGATCAACGCCTGGACCCACGGACCACGGTCGGTCTCGATCCCGACCAACACCCGGTCCGGTTCGTCACGATCGTCGAGTTGATCGGCGACCAGTTCGTGCAGCTTCGCGATCCCAGCGACCCCCTCGGGCAGACGTCTCCTGGCCAAAACCTTGCCTTGCTCGTCCTCGATCTCGATGTCGTGATGGGCCTCGGCCCAGTCATCACCGATGAACAACATCATCCTTCTCCTTCCGCCGAATCCGACTGAGCCTGCGGAGAAGATCAAGGCAACCTAATGGATCAGTGCTCACGCGCAGTGACGGGCACGACATCCCACCAGCCCTGCGACCTCCTCACCAACCAACAGGGACACGATCTAGACCTAGACCTCAATGGGCCTGGAACCTGCAGTGCTCACCCGATGGCGGCTCGGACACCAGACTGCCGCAAATGGAGACCGGTGCGCTCCCATTAGGTGATGACGGGCCGTGAGGCCTGCTCCCAGGCCTCCATCCCGCCCTCCACGTTGGTCACGTCGTGACCCTGCGCGTGCAGCCAAGCCGTGGCGCGCGCCGAGCGGCCATCCAGGTGGCACACCACGAGGGTCCGGGTCGAGGGGTCGAGCTCACCGACCCGGGCGGGCAGATCACCCAGCGGGATGTGGACCGCGCCGGCAATGTGACCAGCCGACCATTCGTTGTCCTCGCGGACGTCGAGCACCACGAGATCGGCCGGGATCACTTCGGGGATGCCATGGATATCGGTGCTGGGAATGCTGGATTCGCTCATGGATCCATGTTCCCCCGCGGAGTGTGATCAGACACGTAGGGGGTGTTTCTGGGCAGAAGGAGTAGCGATGAGCCACCGAAAGTAGTTACTTTGAACTAGAAGGTGCGCTGCCGCTCGTGTTGTGACGGCCGTGCACGCCGCGAAATCTGCAGATCGGTGGTCAGTCATGAAGGCGCATGACTCGATCCGCCTGCCCTTCGTCGCCTCGACGCCGGGCATCGCGCGGACCCGTCTCGCGGCGTTCCTGACCGTCAACCGCGCTTCCAACGCGGTCATCGACGACGCCCTGATCGTGATCAGTGAGATGATCGCCAACGCAGTCAGCCACGGCGTGCCGACCTCGGACGGGACGATCGAGATCTCCTGGGCCATCAATGGCACCCTGCTCGAGCTCAGCGTCCACGACGCCGGCGTGGGCGGGTCGCTCAAGCCGGTGGACTTCGACGAGGACTCGCTCAGCGGACGAGGTCTCTCGATCATCAACCGGGTTGCCGACCGCTGGTGGGTCGACATGTCCAGGGGCACGCGGGTCAACGCCGAGCTCGGCCTCAGCCCACACTGATCCCCCGGCCCACCGGGACATAGAGTGGCCCGTCATGGGCAAGAAGTCGCGACTCAAGAACAAGGCCGCCAAGAAGGAACGCATGCCGTTCGTGGCGCGCACCTTCGAAGGACTCCCCCACGAGGCCGACTGGATTGCCTTGCGGGAGTTCGTCCCCTCAGCGACCGGCACGGTCCAGCTCACCTCCGGTCAGACAGTCCGCGTCTGCTCACTGCTGCCCGGCAACGGCGCTGGCATCGTGCGTCCTGATGGCGAGATCTGGATCGGCCTGCAGGTGGCGCACAACTTCGGTGACATCAGCCGCGATCTGGCGTACGTCGTGGAGACCGCGCTCGAGATGGAGCCGGGCCAACCCGTCCCGATGGGTGAGCCCGGCATGGGCGCGCGACTCCAGGACCTCATCGATCCGGCGAGCGGGTTCGACGTGACGGTCCACGACGGCTTCGACTACTGGATCGAGGGCACCGATGATCGCCCGGAGACCGCCGAGCTCCTGGCTGAGGCCAATGAGACGATCGCGCCGACCGTTCAGCTCGAGTCGGTCGCCTCGGCCTACTGGACCGAGATGGGCTCGCAGCGATTCCTCCGCTGGGTCATGACCGACGACGAACCCCGGTTGCTCGACGCGTTGGCGCGGCTGAGGGTCCTCGGCGAGGACACCCTGGGTGAGGGCACCAAGCTGATCGGCCATTTCCGTGCGCACGGACGGCTCGTGCCGGTGTGGGAGTTCGCCGCCGACGCAGCCGATCTGGAAGAGCCGGCTGTGGCCTTCCGTGCCCGGCTTGACGACGCGCTCGCCGAGGACGCCCCGCTGACCTCCGAGCAGCGGTCGGCCCGCAGCGCCCTGGTCAGCCGCCAGGTCACGATCTGAGCGAGCTGTCACACATGCGGGGGCTGCGTCGTCTGGTGGGTGAGCGGCGCACAGGTGCCGCAGGACTGGAGCCCCCTGATGCCCCGCATTCCCGCACTGAACCCCAAGGACGCCGGACCGATCATCAAGATCGGCTACCGGATGGCTCGCAAGCAGGTCGGTGAGGTTCCAGAGCCGTTCGCGGTCCTGGCGCACCACCGCAAGCTGTTCGTGGCCTCGGCCCGGCACGAGCTGGCACTGCAGAAGGCGATGCACGCCATGCCGCAAGGGCTCTTCGAGCTCGCGGTATATCGCACCGCGTGGACTGTCGGTTGCTCGTGGTGCGTCGACTTCGGCGCGATGCTGCAGCGGCTCGAAGGCCTCGACGTCGACCGGCTCAAGGCGATCGCGGAGTTCGAGACATCACCGCAGTTCAGTGACGCCGAGCGCGAGGTCATCCGGTATGCCGATGCCATGACCCAGACCCCGATGACCGTGACCGATGAGCAGGTCGCGGCCCTCGTCCAGACCTATGGGCACGAGGGTGTGCTCGAGCTGACGTATCAGATCTCGCACGAGAACCAGCGCGCCCGGATGAATCACGCCCTGGGCATCACCGACCAGGGCTTCAGCTCCGGCGATCAGTGCCGGGTGCCGTGGTCGGTCGATCCGGTCAGCGAGTCGGCCACCACGGCACCCTGACTCCGGCGAGCTTGTCGGGGTTGGCCACGTCGTACGTCGCCCAGACCAGCCCGTCGCGGACCGTGAAGGCGGCGACACGGGCCGGCGAGCTGAGTCTGGGCGAGTCGCCGTTCCAGCCCGGAGTTGCGACTCCGAGCTGCCCGTTGACCAGGACGGGTCGCATCGACGTGAGGGTGTCGTCGCCATAGCGGCGGAGCAACCCGAGGAAGAATCGGGCGAACTTGTCCGCGCCGTGGATCACGTTGACAGCGGTGCTCGTCGTGCCGTTGGCGTCGCCCATCACCAGCGCGTCGGGGTGGAGCGTGGCAAGCACGGCGTCGAGATCGCCGGTCGCCATCGCCATGAGGAAGCGGCCGACCGCGTCGTTGTGCTCGTCGTCGAGGACCGGAGCCGGTGGGTCGGCGACGGTCTTGCGCGCACGTGAGGCGAGCTGGCGGGCGTTGGCAGGCTCGATCGCCAAGACATCGGCGATCTCGTCGAATGGCACGCCGAAGGCGTCGTGCAGCACGAACGAGACCCGCTGGTCGGGCGGGAGTGCGTCGAGCACGACGAGTGCGGCGAATCGGTTGTCCTCGTCGCGCACCACTGCCTCGAGCGGATCGACCCACGAGCTCGAGGGTTCCAAAGGCGTCACGATGGGCTCGGGCAGCCACTGTCCGACATACGTCTCGCGGCGCGCGGCGGCCGAGGTCAAGCGGTCGAGGCAGAGGCGGCTGACGACCGTCGTGAGCCAGGCCTGCAGGTTGGCGATCTCCCCATCGGTGCGGTCGAGCCTCAGCCACGCTTCCTGGACGGCGTCCTCAGCGTCCGCGACGCTGCCGGTGAGCCGATAACCGACGTTGAGCAGGCGAGGGCGCTCGGCCTCGAAAGCATCGGTCAGGCTCACCGCTCAGTCGCGATCCACCGGGCACGACATGCAGCGCGGGCCCCCACGGCCGGAACCGAGCTCGGATCCGCTGATCGCGACGACCTCGATGCCGTGCTCCTCCAGACGCTCGTTGGTCTGCTCGTTCCGTTCATAAGCCACCGCGAGTCGCGGCCCGATCGCAAGCGTGTTGTTGCCGTCGTCCCACTGCTCGCGCTCGGCGGTCACCGGGTCGAGGCCCGTGTCGATCTGGTGCAGGGTCTCGATGCCCATCGCCTCGGCCGCTGCTGCGAAGAACGACTGCTCGGCCTCGACCAGCAGCTCGCCGGTCTGTCCTGGACCGGCAGGAGGGGCAAGGGTCACGGCGTGGGCCCGCAGCAGGTGGGCCATGTTGGGGTAGATCACGACGGTGTCGACATCGACCATCGTCACGATCGTGTCGAGGTGCATCGTGGCGCGCTCCTGCGCGATCGGCACGGCCAGCACGGTGTGCGCGAGGCCATCGGTGAGGACTTGTCGGGCGAATCTCTCGAACCCGGCCGGAGTCGTACGCTCGCCAACTCCCACCGCGATCACGCCGGGTGCGAGGAGGAGCACGTCTCCACCCTCGACGTGCTCGAGGTGTGGCCCGTGCACCCGGGATGCATCGGCGAATCGGGGATGGTGCTCATAGATCAGTCCGGTCAGCTGAGTCTCCCGTACGCGGGCCGGCATCGCGAGGCTCGTGACGGCGACCTGACCCGGCAGCCATACCGAGGAGTCGCGGGTGAACAGCAGGTTGGGCAGCGGTTCGATGAGGAAGTCCTCGGGTGGCAGCAGGCTCGTGACGATGCTGCGGAACTTGGTGACCTCGTCGTTGCGTAGACCGGCAGTCAGGGTCAGCGCCAGCTCATCGGGCGCGAGGTCGGCCATCACGCTGGCGAGGTGTCCCCGCAGCCCGTCACCCAGGCGCAGGCTCGAGGTCGTGCTCTCGATGATCGAGGCGCGGGCCGGCTCGACCTCGAGCGCCTCGGCAAGGAGCTCGACGAGGTAGAGCACCTCGACGTCCCGGTCGCGCAACGCCTGCGCGAAGGCGTCGTGCTCGTCCTGCGCGCGACCGAGCCATGGGATGCCGTCGAACAGCAGCTGGTCGTTGTTGCGCGGCGTCAGGCGACCGAGCTCCGCGCCAGGACGGTGCAGCATGACCGTGCGCAAACGACCGACTTCACTGTCTGCTCCGAGCCCCATGCAGCCACCCTAGATCAAGGCAGTGTTCCCTTTGTGTTCAGAGACGCACCCGAATACGTCACGGTCGAGGCCTCTGCGGGCATACTCTCGTCGGTGTGGATTGGAATGACTACGACGCTGCACTCTTCGATCTCGACGGTGTGATCACGCCGACGGCCGAGGTGCACATGCGCGCATGGGCCCAGATGTTCGGTGACTTCCTGCGCGGGCGCGGGATCAGCGAGCCATACACCGACGACGACTACTACGCGTACGTCGACGGCAAGCCCCGTTATGACGGCGTCAGGTCGTTCCTGGCCAGTCGCGGCATCGAGCTGCCGGATGGCACCCCTGCCGACGAGCCGACCGATGAGACCGTCTCTGGCCTCGGCAATCGCAAGAATGTCGACTTCGAGCGGATCCTCCAGGACGAGGGGGTTGAGCCATACCCCGGCTCGGTCGCGCTCGTCGAGGCGTTGGTGGAGCGCGGCACCAAGATGGCGATCGTCTCGAGCTCCCGCAACGCACCTGCCGTGCTGCGGGCAGCGAAGATGATCGACTACTTCCCCGTCATCGTCGACGGCACGGTGGCCGGCGAACGCGGCCTGGCGGGCAAGCCTGCGCCCGACACGTTCCTTGACGCGGCCGAGCAGCTCGGTGTCCCCAAGGAGCGGGCCGTGGTCTTCGAGGACGCCCTGTCGGGTGTCGCGGCCGGCCGCGCGGGTGACTTCGGCCTCGTAATCGGCGTCGATCGCGGCGTCGGGCCCGACAAGCTGCTGGCCAACGGCGCCGACGTCGTGGTCAATGACCTCGAGGAGCTGGTGTCATGAGCGAGCGCCAGCCAACGAAGAGTTTCGCATGACAGGGCCGTCGCATGTTGCGCCGGAGATCATGGACTTCCTTGATCGGGCCCGCTATCCCGTCGACGAGTGGGCGCTGATCGAGAGCCACATCGACAACGACGACCTCGGCACGACCGAGACCCTGTTCACGGTCGCCAACGGCTACCTCGGACTACGTGGCAACGTCGACGAGGGCCGCGATTCCTTCTCGCACGGCACATTCGTCAATGGCTTCCACGAGACCTGGCCGATCCAGCATGCCGAGGAGGCTTTCGGCTTCGCGCGCGTCGGCCAGACCATCGTCAACGCTCCCGACGCCAAGGTCATCCGCCTCTACGTCGATGACGAGCCGTTGCTGCTGCCGATCGCGGACCTGATGGGGTACGAGCGTCGCCTCGACTTCCGGACCGGCGTGATGTCCCGCGACATCCTCTGGCGAACGCCGGGCGGCAAGCGCGTGCGGATCCGTTCGCGCCGCATGGTGTCGTTCACGCAGCGGCACCTCGCGGTGCTGACCTTCGAGGTCACGATGCTCGACGACTCCGCGCCGGTGGCGATCTCGTCCCAGATCCTCAATCGTCAGGACGGCGAGGACGAATATCACGTCCGCTCCAAGTCGATGGGCGAGGGCGTCGACCCGCGCAGGGCCAGCAGCATGCGGCACCGGGTGCTGATCCCGCAGAGCAACTCGGGCAGCATCGCCGACGGGCGGGTCGCCCTCAGCTATCAGTGCACCGAGAGCGGCATGACCGTTGCAGTCGCCGCCGATCACCTGCTGGAGACCGCCAACACCTACAGCACGCGAATCCAGACCGACGACGACCTGGCCAAGATGACCTACCGGATCGACGCCGAGCCGGGTCAGCCGATCACGCTGACCAAGATCGTCAGCTATCACACCTCGCGCGGCGTGCCGTCCCGCGAGCTGCTCGACCGCTGTCGCCGTACGCTCGATCGCGCCGACGAGGAGGGCCTCGAGCGTCAGTTCGAGGACCAGCAGCGCTGGCTCGCCGACTTCTGGGAGCGCTCGGACGTCGAGGTCCCGTCGCAGCCCGAGGTGCAGCAGGCAGTCCGTTGGAACCTCTTCCAGATTGCCCAGGCCTCGGCCCGTGCGGAGGGCACCGGAATCCCGGCCAAGGGGGTCACCGGCTCGGGCTATGGCGGCCACTACTTCTGGGACACCGAGGTCTACGTCCTGCCGTTCTTGACCTACACGACCCCGCGATCGGCGCGCAACGCCCTGCGATTCCGTTACACGCTTCTGGACGCCGCGCGCAGCCGCGCCAAGCAGCTGGCGCAGCACGGAGCGCTGTTCCCCTGGCGGACGATCAACGGCGAGGAGGCATCGGCCTACTACGCCGCCGGCACCGCGCAGTATCACATCGACGCCGACGTCGCGTATGCCCTGAGCCAGTACCTCGCGGCGACGGGGGACCTGGACTTCCTGACCCGTGAAGGCATCGACGTGTTGGTCGAGACGGCCCGGATGTGGGTCGACCTCGGCTTCTGGCGCAACGAGGACGATGGCACGTTCCACATCCACGGCGTGACCGGTCCCGACGAGTACACGACCGTCGTCAACGACAACCTGTTCACCAATGTCATGGCGCGTTTCAACCTGCGGCGTGCGGCCGAGGCCGTGCGCGAGCTCGCGATCCGCGACGGCATGGCGTACGACCAGGTCGTCAGGAGGCTCAACCTCGAGGAGCGTGAGGTCGAGGACTGGGAGCGGGCCGCCGACGACATGGCGATCCCCTACGACGAGCACATGGGTGTGCACCCGCAGGACCAGCACTTCCTGGAGCGGGAGGTGTGGGACCTGCCGAACACTCCGCTGGACAAGCGGCCGCTGCTCCTGCACTACCACCCACTGGTGATCTACCGATTCCAGGTGCTCAAGCAGGCCGATGTCGTGCTGGCGCTGTTCCTGCAGGGCGATCAGTTCGATCCCGAGGAGAAGCGTGCCGATTTCGAGTACTACGACCCGATCACCACGGGTGACTCGACGTTGTCGGCGGTCGTGCAGTCGATCATCGCCGCCGAGGTCGGCTATCACGATCTGGCGCTGCGCTACTTCCTTTCCGCGCTGTTCGTCGACCTTGCCGACCGGCACCACAACACCGCGGACGGCGTGCACGTCGCCTCGACAGGCGGCGTGTGGAGTGCGCTGGTCAACGGATTCGGTGGTTTCCGCGACTATCGCGGAGTCTTCACCCTGGACCCACGGTTGCCAGAGGCATGGGAGTCACTGATCTTCCGCGTGACACTGCGCGGCACGCGCGTGCGGGTGACGATCCTTCCCGAAAGCGTCGAGCTGTGTATCGAGGAGGGCAAGGAAGCCACGATGGTGGTCCGTGGTCAGGAGATCACGGTGCTGCCCGGCGACCCCGTCTCGGTCCCGCTCGACGGTCAAGGCCCGCGTATCGAGGGCGCGCCCTCGCCCGTGCCGGGTCGCCGGCGCGCCGACGGCACGGTCATCTCGGCGATCGTTCCTGGCACCTGAGACGACCATCGAGATCATTGACTCTTTCGAGTCATAAATCATCCGTTCCGGCGTCTATCTCAAGGCAAACGCATATTCTGAGACGAGATCAAGGCGATCGAGAGGCAAATGTAGTGATCACCGTGACGTGGAAGACCGCAACCGGCGTGACCGGTGAAGTGGTGCTGGCCGGCGACGACAAGTGGACCTTCGGGCGTGCCGGCGGGGTCGAGGAGCTCACCGTCACTGTCGACGACCCGGCCGTCAGCCGTACAGCTCTGGTGATTCGCGACAGTGGCCCCGGTCCGGTCGTGTTCCGTGGCCAGATCGACAACGGTGCCAAGGTCGCGCTGGTCAGCCTGATCGGCTCGACGACGTGGCTCGAGGAGGGCACCGCGGGCAACCTCACGGCCGAAGAGAACCGGGTCGAGTTCTCGATCAACGACGAAGTGCTGTTGACGGTCGACGTGGAGTTCGAGGACCGCGGCAGTGTCGTCGAGCGACAGCAGGCCACGGACGCTTGAACGCTCGATAGGGTCGTTTCATGACCTTCGTCGAGGGCCTGCCCAAGGCCGAGCTGCATGTCCACCACGTCGGATCGGCGTCGATGCGAACCGTCGCCGAGCTGGCCGGCCTGCACGCCGGCCGCCCCGACGTGCCGACCGATCCCCAAGCGCGGGCTCGGTCTTCTCGGTTCACCGACTTCGGACACTTCATCGAGGTCTACCTCGCCGTCGTCGACCTCCTGCGCACGCCCGAGGACCTCTGGACCCTGACGTACGACGTGGCGCGTGACCTCGCGGCGCAGAACGTCCGCTACGTCGAGCTCACCTGCACGCCATACACGTCGATCGCCGTGGGCATACCCGCCGAGGCCTATTGCGAGACGTTGGAGGATGCGCGGCGGCGGGCCGAGGCCGACTTCGGTCTGACGATGCAGTGGATCTTCGACATCCCAGGTGAGTCCGGAGTCCCCGCGGCTGACGTCACGCTTGACACGGCGCTGCGTCTGCGGCCGGACGGCCTGGTGGGGTTCGGCCTGGGTGGTCCGGAGATCGGCGTCCCCCGCCCCCAGTTCGCTCCGCACTTCCAGCAGGCGATCGCGGCCGGGCTGCGGAGCGTCCCGCATGCGGGTGAGTCGACCGGCCCCCAGACCATCTGGGACTCGATCAACGAGCTGGGTGCCGAACGCATCGGGCACGGGATCAGCGCTGCGCAGGACCCGGCGCTGATGGAGTACCTCGCCGAGAACGGCATCACCCTCGAGGTGTGCCCGACGTCCAATGTCCGCACCCGATCGGTGCCATCGTTGGCTGAGCACCCGCTGCCCATGTTGGTGGCGGCAGGCGTACCGGTCACGATCAACTCCGACGACCCGCCGATGTTCGCAACGACGCTCAACCAGGAGTACGAGGTCGCCGCAGAGCTGCTCGATCTCGACGACCATGGCATCGCCGACCTCGCGCGCGCGTCGGTTCGCGCCTCCTTTGCCGACGAAGCCACCAAGACCGCGATCCTCACCGAGATCGACACCTACGTCACTCCCTGACTCACCGCCGCGGCGGTGGGCACCGTGGCAGGGGCTTGACGGGCGGATCGACGCATGGTTTTCTATAACCATCACGTTACATAAAGAAATGGTTATCGAATGAGTGACGATCAGCTCGACCTCGTGTTCGGCGCACTGGCCGACCGCACGCGCCGCGCCATCTTGGCCAGGCTCGCACGACAGGACGCCAACGTGGGTGACCTCACGGCGTTGTTCACGATGTCCCAGCCGGCGGTCTCCAAGCACCTCAAGGTGCTGGAGCAGGCCGGCCTGATCTCTCGTAACCGGCAGGGGACCATGCGCCTCAGCCACCTCGAGGCCGCACCCCTCAAGGACGCCACTGGATGGCTGGCGGACTACCGGGCGTACTGGACCGAGAGCTACGCGCGCCTGGACGAGCTGCTCGACTCACTCGACGACGGACCACCACAACCCGGAGGAGAATCATCATGAACAGCCCAGACACCCTGCAGATCACCGCCGTTCCCGGCACCCAGAACATCGAGATGACCCGGGAGTTCAACGCCACCCGCGAGCAGCTCCTGAGGGCACACACCGATCCCGAGCTGTTCGCGAAGTGGTGTGGCCCGAATGGCTACGACATGGAGGTCACCCGGTTCGAGCCACACCACGGCGGGGCGTACGCGTACACACACCGCAGTCCTGAGGGCGATGAGTACGGCTTCCGGGGTGTCTTCCACGGCGACCCCTCAGTTGACGGCTTCAGCCAGACCTTCGAGTTCCTCGGCGCGCCGGGAGTCGCCTTCGAGACTCTGAGCTTCGAGGACCTCGGTGGTGGCCGCACGCTCCTGCGGGCCGTCTCGATCGCGCCGAGCGTCGAGGCCCGCGACGCCATGGTGGAGTCCGGCATGGAGCACGGGATCCGCGAGAGCTACGACAAGCTCGACGAGGTCCTGGCGACATCGTGACCCAGGTGCTTGGGTCAGATCGCGGTGGCCGGCGCGGGTGCCAGCGGGACGCGTACGAGCAGGACACCGGGCTGAATCTCAGCCGTGATCTCCAGGCCCTCGCCCACCGGGTCACCGTCGAGCTGCATCGGCATCTTCTTCTCGGCCAAGATGCGCACCTTGCGGCCGGTGAGTCGGTCGAGCCGCTCGTTAGTACGCTTCTGGCGCCCGATCACTCGCACGATGATCGCGAGCCAGCCGATGAAGCGCTTGGGTGCGAGCACCACGACATCGAGCATCCCGTCATCGATCTGGGCGTCGGGCAGCAATGGGATCCCGCCCTGGAGGAAGCCGACGTTGCCGACCACGACCGTGCGGGCCCGGAACTTCCTGAACTCGCCGTCGTCGACCGAGATCTGCACCTTCATGGCCGGGAAGCGGGCAGCCTTGACCCCGCTGACGAAATAGGCCAGCCAGCCGACCTTGCTCTTGAGCTGATCGTTGACGCCGGTCATGATCGCGGCGTCCATGCCCAGGCCCGCCATCACCAGGAAGGTCGTGTTGGTGCCCGAGTCCGTGGTCAACGTCGACAGGTCGATGGCGCGGTCCTGCCCGCCGAACACGACATCGAGCGCATCGCGACTGTTGAGCGGGATCGACAGGTTGCGCGCCAGCAGGTTGCCGGCGCCGTGCGGCAGGATGCCGACCGCGACGCCGGTCCGGGCCACCTCTTCGCACACGGCCCGGACCGTGCCGTCACCGCCGGCAGCCACGATGAGGTCGACCTCGTCGTGCAGCGCAGCGGTGGCCTGGCCGTAGCCGGGATCCTCGACCGTGGTCTCGTACCAGATCGGCTCGCTCCACCCGTCACGCTCTGCGACGAAGCGGACACGGGTCTTGAACTCCTCGACGTCTCCCACCTTCGCCGGGTTGAGGATCACGGCGACACGTTTGCGGCCCGAGCCGGTCAGGACCGCGAGCTCGTGCGGGAGGCGGGTCGCGTCGGTCACCATCAGGATCCACAGGCCCAGGGCGACCGCCGTGCCGAAGCTGAGGCCGGCGATGACATCGCTGAGGTAGTGGACGCCCAGGAAGATGCGGCTCGCGCCGACCCCCAGGGCCATCAACACCAGAACTGCGATGCCGATGCGTCGGCGCAACCCCCGGCCGGTGAGCACGATCGTCATGAGGATCGCCACGGTGAACAGCATGCCGGCGCCCGCGGAATGACCACTCGGGAACGAGTGGCCGCCGATCTCGTGCAACGGCTTGTCGAACACCGGCCGTTCGCGCTCGAAGGCCAGCTTGAGCAGGGCGTTGCCACCGATTGCGATGATCCCGCTGACCACGATCCAGATCGCCACGCGCCGCTCGCGCCGCCACAGGGAGTAGACGGCCAGCAGCACCAGCGTGATGGCGGCGGCGAGGTTGCCGAAAGCGACCGCGACGACATCGAGGAACGAGACCAGGCCAGGTCGCTGAGCGGCGAAATCGTATGCGTGACGGGCGATGTCGCGGTCCAGGTCGATGACCGCACTGACATCCGTGCCGATGCAGACAGCGAGGATCGTCAGGATCGTCACCGGGACGGCGAGTGCCCACAGGAGAATGACGGGTCGTGCAGGCGCAGCGCGGCGCAGATCGAACGACAAGCTTCCTCCTCAGGGGTCGGTCCAGCCTAATGGACTGACAGTTGCTCGCCTGCCGGGCGATAGGCTGAGGCAGTGATCGACGCCCGAATCCTGCGAGAAGACCCCGACGCCGTACGCGCTGCCCAGAAGCGGCGAGGCGAACCCGTGGAGCTCGTGGACGAGCTCGTCGCAGCCGACGAGCTGAGGCGCTCCACCATCTCGTCGTACGAGGCGGTCCGGGGTGAGCAGAAGGGTCTCGGCAAGCTCATCGCCCAGGCGCAGGGTGCGGACAAGCAGGACCTGCTCGCCCGCACCAAGGTGCTGAGCCAGCAGGTCAAGGAGGCCGAGGCGGCGCAGGTCGATGCCGCCGAGGACTTCGACCGGCTCATGAAGGCGCTGCCCAACCTCGCCTCGCCCGAGGCGCCGCAAGGTGGCGAGGAGGACTTCGTGGTCCTCGACACCGTCGGCACGCCGCGTGACTTCGCGGCCGAGGGCTTCGAGCCGCGCGATCACCTCGAGCTCGGCCAGCTGCTCGGTGCGATAGACACCGAGCGCGGCGCCAAGGTCAGCGGTGCGCGGTTCTACTTCCTCACCGGAGTCGGCGCCCAGCTCGAGCTGGCGCTCACCCAGCTCGCGATGAGCAAGGCCGCCGCCTGGGGCTTCACCCCCATGATCCCGCCGGCGCTGGTCAACGAGCGCGCGATGGAGGGCACCGGCTTCCTCGGCCAGGCCGCAGACGACGTCTATCACCTTGAGAAGGACGGCCTCTACCTCGTCGGCACGTCCGAGGTCCCGATGGCGGCCTACCACTCCGATGAGATTCTCGACGCCGAGTCGATGCCGCGTCGCTATGCCGCGTTCAGCCCCTGCTATCGCCGCGAAGCGGGGTCATATGGCAAGGACACCCGCGGCATCTTTCGCGTCCACTGGTTCGACAAGGTCGAGATGTTCGTCTACACGACGGTCGAGCAGGCCGCCGAGGAGCACCAGCGCATCCTGGGCTGGGAGCGGGACTGGCTCGATGCCCTCGAGCTCCCCTATCGCGTCGTCGATGTCGCTTCGGGTGACCTGGGGCTTTCGGCGATCCGCAAGTTCGACTGCGAGGCCTGGATCCCGACCCAGGGCAAGTACCGCGAGGTCTCATCGGCCTCCAACTGCACGCAGTTCCAGAGCCGCCGGCTGGACATCCGCGTGCGCGGTGCGGACGGCATCACGCCGGCGGCGACGCTCAACGGCACTCTGTGCGCGATGACCCGCACGATCATCGCGCTGCTGGAGAACGGTCAGCAGGAGGACGGTTCCGTACGCCTTCCGGCCGCCCTGCATCCGTTGCTGGGTGAGGTCCTGAGGCCGATCGCGTGAGCGAGCGTCAGCGAGCGAACGACGGGACTCTCACGGCGCTGCCGCCGTATCGTGCGCTTTTCTGGGTGGCGGCGCCGTGAGCGAGCGTCAGCGAGCGAACGACGTGAGTGGCGCGAACGACGGCGCCACATTTCGGCCCCGGCTGGTCGCGCTCGACGTCGACGGCACCCTCGTCGACGGCGCCAATGTGATGAGCGACGCCGTGCGCCGGGTCGTGCACGCGATCCATGACGCGGGGATCGAGACCGTCATCGCGACGGGCCGGGGCGTGCCCGGTGTGATGGACGCAGTCGACAACATCGGGTTCACCCAGGGCCACGCCGTGGCGAGCAATGGTGCGGTCACGTTCCGCTATGACCCCGAGGTCGAGCTGCTCGACGTGGTCCGGTTCGACCCCAGCGAGGCGGTGCGCCGTGTGCTCGAGCACATGCCCGACGCGCTGGTCGCGGTCGAGGAGGTCGGCATCGGCTTCCGGCTCAACAAGCCGTTCCCCGACAACGAGATCTCCGGTCAGTTCGTCGTCGAGGACGTCGAGTCCCTGATCGCTGAGCCGGTGGCCCGCGTCGTGATCCGCTCAGCCGATCACTCGCGCGATGAGTTCACCGCGATCGTCAAGGATCTCGGACTGAGCGGCACGAACTACTACATCGGCTACTCGGCCTGGCTCGACCTCGCACCCGAGGGTGTGTCCAAGGCCTCGGGCCTGGAATCACTGTGCGCCAAGCTCGGCGTTGCCCAGTCGGACGTGCTCGCGGTCGGCGACGGCAACAACGACCTCGAGATGCTCCAATGGGCCGGGCGCGGAGTGGCCATGGGCCAAGCCCCTCAGCCGCTCATCGATGCCGCCGATGACGTCACCGGATCGATCGACGACGACGGCCTCGTGACGGAGCTCGAGAAGTACCTCTGAATCCTCAGACGAGGCGGCTCGACTCCAGCAGATCGAAGCAGTCGAGCACGGCGTCGATGCTGGGAGGGCTCTCCTCAGCACAGCTGGACAGAAGCGTCTCGTCCCGCTTCTGCTCACGGGCCCGGCGCAGGTGCCGCTTGATCGTCGACGTGGAGCAGCCGAGACGCTCGGCGAGCTGGTGGCACGTGTCCTTGGGGTACGCCTGACGTACGGTCATGACCGCCTCGTGGCTCATGGGTCCTCCACCGACCCGGGCGGCGCCGTAGGGCGTCATGCTGGGCTGCTGGATCTCGATGCCGAGCTGTTGGCGGATCAGCTGCCGGTCACTCTCGGTCGTGCACGCCACGAAGCCTGAGACATCGACCTCGACGACTGCGCGATAGAGGCAGTCGACCATGAGCGGGCAGCCCGCGCACTGCCGGTGCACGGTCGCTCGTTTGACGGTCAGCGTCTCCCACTCGGCGGCGGTGATGTCGGTCCGCGCCGGTGGTGAGTGCAGCTGCTCGTCGTGATAGACCTCCGGCTCGTAGGCGCACGGAGGCGTCGTCGTGTCATCCACGATGGTCATGGGCTCCCTCTTCCCAATCGAGACCTGAGGTGGCGACACTCCTGCGCCATCCTCAGTTCACATCGCGGTCAACTCTAGAGGTACATCCCCCCGGAGCCGCCACTTTCGCCTGAAGTAGCCGAATCTTCACCTTTGGTGTCGTTTGGACCCGGTAGAGCCAGCCGCATGTTCTGGAACTGCGCCTGGGCCTGCACCTGCTGTGCATAGAGGGCCGCCTGTATGCCGTGGAAGAGCCCCTCGAGCCACCCCACCAGCTGTGCCTGCGCGATGCGGAGCTCACCCTCGCTCGGTGTCTCGCCGTCGAACGGCAGGCTCAGGCGTTCGAGCTCATCGATCAGCTCCGGGGCCAGCCCGTCCTCCAGCTCCTTGATCGACTGGAGGTGGATGTCTCGCAGCCGGGCACGGCTGGCCTCGTCGAGCGGGGCGGCCTTGACCTCGTCGAGGAGCTGGCGGATCATCCCGCCGATCCGCATGACCTTGGCCGGTTGTTCGATGAGGTCTCCGAGCGAGGAGCCCGGCGGGGGCAGGGTGACGGCGTTGGCGTCGGGTTCGATGATCTCGGGCTGTTGCTCAGTCATCCCGCCAGCCTAGCCAGCCCGGCACCGTTCGCCATCCGGGTGCCGTTTTTCGAGTCCGTCCCGTCAGGGCGTGAGCAGGACCTTGCCGGTATGGCTGGAGTCCTCCAGGACCTGGTGCGCCAGGCCGACGTCCTCGAGTGGATAGGTCGCGTGAATGATCGGGCGGACCGAGCCATCGGAGATGAGTGGCCACACCTGGGCGACCATCGCCGACACGATGGCGGACTTCTCGGGCGAGGGTCGTGCGCGCAGCGATGTGGCCATGACGGCGGCTCGCTTCGACAGCAGGGCGCCGAGGTTGAGCTCGGCCTTGACCCCGCCCTGCATGCCAATGACGATGAGGCGGCCCGCCGTGGCGAGCACAGAGACGTTGGCATCGAGGTACTTCGCGCCGATGATGTCCAGGATGACGTCGGCTCTCTCACCGGCCTCCGACATCGCGGCGGCGAAGTCCTCCTGCTTGTAGTCAATGGTCAGGTCGGCACCCAGCTCGCGACACGTCGCAGCCTTCTCCGCAGAGCCGACCGTCACGATGACGCGCGCACCGAAAGCCTTGCCGAGCTGGATCGCCATGGTGCCGATCCCGCTGCCGCCTCCGTGCACCAACAGGGTGTCCCCGTGCTGCAGCTTGCCCATCATGAAGACGTTGGACCAGACGGTGCAGGCAACCTCCATGATCCCGCCGGCGTCGACCAGTGAGATGCCGAGGGGAACGGTGGCGACCTGTCCGGCCGGCACCGCGACATACTCCGCGTAGCCTCCGCCCGACAGGAGCGCCGCGACGTGTGTTCCCGGCGGCAGGTCGGTGACACCTTCTCCGACCGAGACGATGTCACCGGACACCTCCAGGCCGAGGATGTCGGTGATGCCGGCCGGTGGCGGATAGAGCCCCTTGCGCTGCATCAGGTCCGCCCGGTTGACCCCGGCCGCGGTCACGCGGATCAGGACCTCACCGGGGGCGGGCTCGGGCTGGGGCAGGTCAACGACCTCGAGGGCTTCGATGCCTCCGGGTGTGGGAGCGATGACGGCGCGCATGCCCGCAGGCTAGCGGTCCGCGGCCTGATAGAACCCCTGCGGCTCTAACATGTGCCTCATGAGCCGTGTGGACACCCGCTTCGCGTCGGGCCCAGGGTGGTGCGCGGGCTGGTGGTACGAACCGGTCAACGCGACCACGGACTCACCGGCCGAGGGGCGCGGCCCGGTGGTCATCATGGCTCACGGACTCGGGGCCGTGAAGGAGATGGGCCTCCAGCCGTATGCCGAACGGTTCGCCGCGGAGGGCTATCGGGTGCTGGTGTTCGACTATCGCCATTTCGGGGGCAGCGACGGTGATCCCCGCGAGCTGCTCGACATCTCCCGCCAGCTCGACGACTGGGCCGCCGCGCTGCACCACGTCCGTGCGCTGCCGCAGGTGGATCCCGAGCGCATCGTGCTGTGGGGCACGTCATTTGCCGGAGGCCACGTGATCCAGGCCGCGGCCCATGACGGCCGGGTCGCAGCGATCATCTCGCAGTGTCCGTTCACCGACGGCTTCGCCTCGCTGCGCAAGCTCGGGGTGCAGAGCATGGTGAAGGCGACGGCCCTGGGCATACGCGATGCGGTGCAGAGCCTCAGGGGGCGACGCCCGGTCCGTGTCTCGTTGGTGGGTCGGCGGGGTGAGGCCGCCCTGATGACCAGCCCGGACGCCTACGACGGCTACTCCGCCCTGGTCCCCTCCGGCTTCGAGCACCCGGACAAGGTCACCGCCCGGGTGGGCCTGCGCATCCCGTTCTACTACCCCGGGCGGGCCGCTGCGGAGCTGGAGTGCCCGGCCCTGTTCTGCGTCTGCACCAAGGACAGCGTGGCGCCGGCCCGCGCGACGATCTGGCATGTGCGCAAGGCCCGGTTGGGCCGGATCAAGCGCTATCCGACCGGACACTTCGACATCTATGTCGAGCCGTGGTTCGAGCGCGTCGTCGCTGACCAGGTGGAGTTCCTGCACGCCAACGTGCCCGTGGGCGACGGGTGACAAGGGTTCACCCGCGCTGAGCCGCGGCGATTTGGACACCCAGTCCGATCATCACCGCACCCATCGCGGCGTCGAGAACCCTGCGCGCACGTCGGGACCCGATGAACCGGCGAACCGAAGCGGTCAGCGTCACCACGAGCGCGTACCAACACAGGACGGTGGTTGTGGCGAGGACTCCCAGCTCCACCGTGACCATCCAACCCCTGCCCGGGGGGATGAACTGTGGGAGGAAGGCGAGATAGAACAAGGCGACCTTCGGGTTCAGCAGGTTGCAGAGCAGTCCTTCTCGAAACGACCTCGTGGCCGCTGGCGACGAGCGCGTGGTGGGTGGCGCCGCGTCAGCCCTCCCACCTCGCACCGAGAGCCAGGCTTGGATGCCGAGTGCGATCAGGTAGGCGGCTCCGGCCAGCTTGATGAGGGTGAATGCCGTGGCTGAGACGGACAGCAGGGCCGCAGCACCCACGTCGACCGCACATACCCAGATGGAGATTCCTGTCGCCATCCCGGCAGCGCAGATCAGGCCTGGTCGTCGTCCCGAAGACAGGGTCCGACTCAGCAGGACGAAGAAGTCTGGACCCGGCGACATCGCCCCGATGAGCACGACGGCCACGATCGCGAGTGCCGTTGAGAGGGGGATCATGTCGCGGGGACGTAGCGGCTGACGTAGCGGCGCATGGCGGCATCGACGGCCGCCGTGTCTTCGGTGGCCAGGAGGTCGAGGAGCAACCCGCGTGCGACGGCGAGGGCGAGCCTGGCCTCGACCATGGCGTGCTGATCGTCGAGTCCCATCCGGGTGAACAGCGTGGCAAGCGGCGGGATCCAGGCCTCGACAACGTCCGGCAGGTATCGCTGTCCCTCCTCACCGTCTTGCAGCGCCTGGACGTAGAGCTCGAAGAACAGGCGCTCGTGGCTCCGAAGGGCAGGATCGGCCAGACGCCGGTACATCGCCCACATCAACTCACTCACCGGCGCCTCACTGTCGGCCACCAAGGCGATGAAGGCCTCTCGTTGCCGCAGCTCCACCCGCTGGCTGACCTCGATGAGCAGGTTGTGACGAGATCCGAAGTGATAGCTCAGCATGCGGTGACTGGTGCCGACACCCGCAGCGAGTCCGCGCAAGCTGGTGTTGCCGAGCCCGTGCTCGCTGAGGTGGGCGATGAGGTCGTCGAGAACCCGGTCCTTGGGTGCAGCGACTTCGTTGGCGGTCATCAAGGCAGAGTGTACCATCTGGTACATGTACCAAATGGTACAACTTTGAGGGAGGGTCATGACACGCCAGGAGATACATATCAGCGGGACGACCGACGCGGATCCTGCCGCAGTGTGGCACCTGCTCGTAGACAGTTCTACGTGGCCGGCTTGGACCCCCATCGAGACCTTCGAGCTGGAGCGACCCGCAGGGCAGGGAGGCGCGGGGGAGATCAGGAGGTTCACGACAGGCAGGCTCCGGCTTCGGGAGGAGGTCATCGAGGCGCGGGCACCGACCCGTCTCACGTACCGACTCCTCTCTGGACTCGGGGTGCGCAACTACCAGGCCCAGGTCGATCTCGTTCGGCGAGATTCTCCGGACCCAGTTAGGACCGACATCCATTGGCGCACGACCTTCTCCGCGAAGGTCCCTGGTCTCGGTGGGTTGTATCGACGTGTGATCGAGAAGGCGACCCAGCAGTTTGTCGATGGCCTTGTGGCTCACTCGATGGCGCAACAGGACGCGGCAGACGTACGCACGATTCGTCCCTTTACCTCAAGTCAACTTGAGGTCCTAGGTTGTGGAACTCAAGGTCAGCAACCTGCTGATCTTGAGCACCCGGAAGATCAGGAGCAGTCATGACCCAGTCCAGCACAACCGTCCAGAAGCTGACGGCAGGTGCAGCAGAGACGTGGTCGAAAGTCGGCGATCAACAGATCTTCGTCAGTGACCTCATCGACCAAGGCACCGTGCCGGAGGCCAAGATGACGGTGGGCTACGCACGGGTTGGCCAGGGCGAGACGCTCACCAGTCGCTTCCCCTATGACGAAGTGCTCGTCCTGACCAAGGGCGGGGGTTACACGGTCCGCACCGAGCAGGGCGAGGCCCTCACTGTCGGGGCCGGCGACGTGATCTATCTGCCGGCGGACTCAACCAACACCTTCGAGGCCGCGGAGGACACCGAGATGGTCTACGTGGCAAACCCGCCATCGGTCTATGCCGAGCACGTCGCAGCATCCATGGTGGACCAGTGAGCGCGGGGGCTGAGCCGTTCCACATCATCGACACGAGGGCCACCTCGCGGCCGGACGGCAAGGCGTTGGACGCACTCCAGGGCTTCGCCTACGGCGCCGGGGTGTCGATCATCATGGAAGACACCACGGAGGAAGGCTCCGGACCGTTCCTGCACCAACACCCCTACTCCGAGACCTTCGTGATCCACACCGGCAAGGTGCTGTTCACCGTGGACGGCACCCAGCTCGTGGGTGAGGGCGGGCTCATCATCATCGTGCCGGAGCTCACCCCTCACAAGTTCGAGGTGATCGGGCCCGAACGATTCCGGTCGACCCATGTCCACGCCAACGAGCGGTTCATCACCGATTGGCTCGAGGGACCCCAGGCATGACGGATCTTCGAGCCGAGCAGGAGCCTGGCTCTTGGCGTACATTGCTGGGTCGCGAGCACGCGCCGGTGGCCATGGTCCTGGCCGGCGGGGTCCTCCTGGAGGCCAGCAACGTCTATCTCACGACGAGCCTCCTGCCCACCATCGTGGCCGACATCGGGGGCGCTCAGTACTACGCCTGGACCATGACGACATTCCTGGTCGCCTCGGTGATCTCCGCGATGCTCGTCAGTCGCACGCTGACGACCAAGGGATCGGTCAATGCGTACGTCCTGGCGTTCAGCCTGTTCGGCGCCGGCTCCCTCCTGTGTGCCGCCAGCCCCGACATGGGAATCTTCCTGCTCGGACGTGCCGTGCAAGGGCTTGGCGGCGGCCTGCTGGCCGGTCTCGGCTATGCACTGATCCAGAGGTCGCTCCCGGAGCAGCTCTGGGCCAGGGGCGCTGCACTCGTCTCGGCGATGTGGGGGGTGGGAAATCTGCTGGGTCCGACGGTCGGGGGCCTGTTCGGTCAGATCGACGTGTGGCGCCCGGCCTTCGCGATCCTCGCGGGGCTCGCCGTCGCACTGGCGGCTCTGGTCGTGCGGGTCATCCCGCGCACCGCCAAGGCTCAAGCAAGCTCGCCGGTTCCGACGGTCTCGCTCGTGCTCCTGACGGCAGCCGTTGCCGCGGTCAGCCTGGCCAGCGTGGTGCCGGAGGGAGTCGGCACCATCGTGGCCATCGGAGCGGGTCTCGTGTTGGGAGTGTCGTTCATCAGGTACGAAAGGACCGCAACGTCCAGCGTCCTGCCGGCCGTGACATTCGCACGGTCCTCGTCACTGCGTTGGGTCTACATCACCGTCGGCATCTTGGCCTTCGGCATCGGGACCGAGGCATTCATCCCCCTCTTCGGCCAGGAGCTCGGCGGGTTCTCACCGCTCCTGGCGGGATTCCTGGGGGCATCGCTGTCCCTTGGTTGGTCGGTCACCCAGATGTTCAGCGCCAACGCCGAACGCGGCCGATCGGTCAAGGCGCTAACGATCGCCGGCCCGGCTGTGCTCGCGGCGGGCCTGGCGGCATACGCAGCGCTGCAAGAGAGCCTGCCCGCCACGCCGGTGCTCGCCTTGTGGTTCGCTGCGCTCTTCGTGGCGGGCGCCGGGATCGGGCTGGCGTTCCCCCATTTGACGGTCGCGGCCTTTCGCAGCGTGGATGACCAGGAGGAGGCCGCCAAGGCGGCAGCCGGCATCAACATGGTCTTCCTCATCGCGAGCGCCTTCAGCGCCGCTCTGGCGGGAGTCCTGGTCAGCCTGGGTGAGCCATCCATGCTCGACTCTGCCCGGTATCTGCTGATCGCCTTCGCCGCGATCGCGGTCGTCGGGGTCCTGCCGGCTCGGGCCTCCGGCAGGGTGCATGACCTCACCGTGGCGCCGGACGGGTAGTTCGTGCCTCAGGGGCGGTGCTGATCCCAGCCATCGGCGGCTCGTCGATAGATCAAGCGACGATGGTGGCGGTCGCGATCAGCTTGCCAGAACTCGACCTCTGTGGCCCGGATGGCATACAGCTGCCAGTCGGGGTCGATCGGAGCGCCCTCGCTCCACCCCGGCCTGGCGCGGAAGTCAGCCGCCGACTCTTCGGCAGTGAGCTCGATGACTGTGCCTGCCACACGTACCTGCCGTCCGAGCTGCTGCCAATAGAAGTTGAGTGCTGCGACCTGCGTTGCCCGCAGCTCTCGGCCTTTGCGAGTCGTGCGGCCCGTCGCGAACTGCCACCCTGCGGCCGTGAGGTCCTTGAGGACCAGGACGCGCGACGAGGGCTGACCTCCGGCGTCGACTGTTGCCAGCGACATGGCGTGTGGCTCGGGGACACCCGCGGCGATCGCCGACTCCAGCCATTCGACGAACAGCTCTTCGGGATCGTCGAGGGCGGAATCGAGCTCGAAGTCGGGCAGCGGGCCGGCAAACACCGGCAATGAACGCAGTTGTGATCTCAGGGAGTCGGGCACAATTCGTAGGCTATCCAGGCCCCGCCACGATGGTGCCGGCATCGCACCAGTGTGGCCGATTCAAGCCGATCCTCAGGCTGTACCTGCGAGGATGGCGGCTATGCGCGTTGCACTTGCCCAGCTCATCTCGGCGACCGACTCGGCGGTCAACCGGGCTACAATTCGCGACCAGTTGTCTGCTCTCACGTCCACCGATGAGCTGGATCTGGTGGTCCTGCCCGAGGGTGCGATGCACGACTTCGGCTCTCCCGAGCTCGACCTGACGGCGATCGCCGAGCCGCTCGACGGGCCATTCGTGGACCTCATCGCGGCGGAGGCCCGTCGGCTCAGTGCCACGATCGTGGCCGGGATGTTCGAGCGCACCGATGGGCTTCCGTTCAACACCTTGGTCGTCGTCGGACCTGACGGGGCGTTGCGTCAGACCTACCGCAAGATCCACCTCTATGACTCCTTCGGCTATCGGGAGTCCGATCGCCTTCGAGCAGGTGAAATCTCGCCGGTGGTCGTCGACATCGCGGGTCGGCCAGTAGGCCTGATGACCTGCTACGACCTGCGATTCCCCGAGCACGCCCGCTCCCTCATCGATGCTGGTGCCGAGGCGATCGTGATCCCAGCCGCGTGGGTGGCCGGTGAGCACAAGCTGGATCACTGGCGCACCCTGCTGTCAGCGCGTGCGATCGAGAACACGGTCCACGTGCTTGCCGCCGCACAGGGTGGGGACCGATACACCGGGCACTCCTTGGTTGTCGATCCGTGGGGCTCTATCGTGGACGAGGCGGATTTGGCCCCCCAGCTCATCCGAGCCACCCTCGACCCCGAGGTCCTGACACGCGCGCGGGAGACCAACCCGTCGTTGGCCAACCGAAGGATTCTGCACACGCCATGAGTCGCCCCATCAAGGGTGGACGTCGCCGTCTCGACGCCTCCGTCCCCCCGGAGTACGATCTCCCGACCCGCGAGCCGCGGCTCGACTCGCCGCGTGCAGCCCGGGTGATCCTGACCCTCGTGTTCGTCAGCTGGGTCGTCGGGACGGTCGGCGCCGGGACATCCGTGGTCGCGATCGGAGCCCCGTCGTGGATCCAGCGGCCGTCGGCCGCGCTGCTGATGGTCGTCTTCGCGCTCGGCCTGACCCACCGGGGTGGCGGGCACATGCGCATCTGGGTGCCGATGACGGCGGCGCTCGGAGCTCTCGCGGTCACGATGGAGACCAATCTGCTCCTGGCGTCTGCGGCCGCGGTGACCGCCGTGCTTGCCGCAGTTTGGGCAGTTCTCGTCACGCGGCCGGCCGCCTCGATCATCGGCGCGATCGGGGAGTACGTCCTGGCCCTGCTGGTCGCCTCGAGCGGCACGTTGGGAGTTGCGGCCTGGAACGCGCCGGTCAACTATCAACGATTCAACCTGATCGTGCTGACGGTGTCGCTCGGACTGGCCATCGCGTTGGTGTGGAACCTGGGCGCCGGTCTGCATGGACTCGGGCGGCAGAACTTCGCGATCCTGCTCGGTGTTGCTGCGCTTGTGGTGCTGGTCCTGGCCTACAGCAGCTTCGTCCGCACGCACGGTTCGCAGTCGATCGTGCAGGGTTTCAGCGACATGGTCATCTGGGTCCGACAGACATTCGGCGGGGCACCCCGGCCGGTCGAGGTGTTGATCGGATTCCCTGCGCTGATCGTCGGCGTCTCCCTGCGCTCCAAACGACGCGAGGGCTGGTGGATCCTGGTCTTCGCCGTCATCGGCACGGCCGTGCTGACCACCTCGCTCGTGACGCCCGGGGCCTTTCCGACATACATCGGACTGTCCGCTCTCTACTCCAGCGTCCTGGGTCTCGTGGTGGGTCTGGTCTTGCGGAGGCAGTTCATGAAGGAGAGGTCCTCCCGCGCCTCCCGCGCGATCGCGCCGGTCGTGCGTGTCGAACCTCCCCGCTTCGCCCCACTCAAGTAGTGCGATAATCGACGCGGCGCAGCGCCTTGGTGCTGCCACCCAGGAGGGGTGCCGGAGCGGCCGATCGGAAGCGCCTTGAAAGCGCTCGCTGGCAGCAATGTCAGCCGCGGGTTCGAATCCCGCCCCCTCTGCTTGACGAACTATCGACTCGACCGCCGGTTCGTCCTGCCCGCGGTCGGACTCCACGTGATCATCGCCGGGTTCGCTGCCGCCCTGGCGTTCTTCCTGGCCTCGGTTGGCGCGCTGTCATGGGTGTTCGGCGTGCTTGCCGTGCTGGCGCTGCTCAACGCCTTGCGAGTCGTTGCGTTGCCGCCAGTCGTGGTGCGAGTCAACGCGGTGGAGCTGCGTCTCGGGGGTCGCTTGACCGTGCAGCCGGTGCATGTTTCTTGGCTCGCGATCGAGGACGTCACGAGGGCGGGCGGCCGGTTGCTCGTCGATCGCGGGAACGGCGAGGTGCTGGCGTTCCCGATGGCGTATGTCGGGGTTCGCGCCAACGACCTGCTGATCGAGATCTACGAGCGGCTCAACTCCGCCAACGGCTACCGCCGCTTCGACCCCACCTGATCTCCGGTGCCGACGGCCCGGTCGTGGTCCCGATTCGTCTGACCCGAGGGGTGGTCGGTATCCTGATCCGGTTGCCGGTTTCGATCGGCAGCGGGGAGGTGTCGCATAGTGGCCTAGTGCGCCCGCCTGCTAAGCGGGTTGAGGTTTAAACCTCTCGCGAGTTCAAATCTCGCCACCTCCGCTGCCACGCAACAAGCAGCAGCGAAAATGACCAGACGCTCACGCGGCTGGTCATTTTGCTTCTGTGCCATAGAGGAGCTCGCTCCGCCCGCAAGCCGACGGACATGGCCGGCCACCGCCGGGGCGGAGAGGAGGTCAGTCTCACCGCCGAGCCCGCCGCACCAGCAGCACGATCCCGGCCCCCAGCGCAGCGCCGGCGGCATTCGCAATGACGTCCTGCGGGTCAGCCGTACGGCCGGGTCGGGCGATGGCCTGCACCAATTCGATGGCGCCGGAGACCACGAGAGCCACCAGGACGGCACGTGGCCAGGTCATCCGGCGCGAAACCATCATCGCGAGCACGCCCAGGGGGACGAACATCGCGACATTGGAGGAGACCTCGAGAGCGTCGTAGGTCGGCTCGTAGGTCAGCCCGCGGGCCAGCAACCACCGGCCGGGCGCAGTGTCGAACACGCTGACACCCTGGTCGACATGGGTCGGCCAGAATGCGATGGCGCCCAGTGCGAGCCCGTAGACCGCCGCAGCCACGATGACGCGGCGGGAGCGACGGGACCACGGAGTGGCGATCAGGGCAACGCCAGCAGGATCGCGCCGATGCCGACGAGCACGACGCCGGTCCACTGGCGTGGGTCGAGCCGCTCGCCGAGCAGCACGACCCCGAAGATCGCGACGAGGACGACGCTCAGCTTGTCGACCGGTGCCACGAGTGATGCCGGCCCCAGCTTGAGAGCACGGAAGTAGCAGATCCACGACGCACCCGTGGCGAGGCCCGACAGGACGAGGAAGACCCACGTCCTGGTCGTCAGCGGCCCCGGTGAATGAGCCTTGCCCATGACCAGCAGGATGAAGCCGAGCGTGACGATGATGACGACGGTACGGATGAATGTTGCGACGTCGGAGTCGACGTCCTTGACGCCGACCTTCGCAAAGATGGCGGTCAGGGCCGCGAACGCCGCTGACAGGAGGGCCCAGAACGGCCAGGAGCCGACAAATGACGTCTCCACGCATATCCCCGTTCGGGTCGACGGCGGTCGGTAACTCCGACAGGATCACCCTATGCGAGTTCATCACCTCAACTGCGGATCGTTGCGTGCCCCACTTGTCGGCGAGGTGATCTGCCACGTCCTGCTCTGCGAGACCCCGGACGGTCTCGTCCTGGTCGACAGCGGCCTCGGCCGCCGCGACTTCGCCGAGCCCAGTCGGATGGGCCCCGCGCGATTCCTTCTGCGCCCAGAGCGCAAGGACGCCAACACCGCGATCGGCCAGGTCGAGGCGCGAGGATTCACTGCCGCCGACGTGTCGCACATCGTGCTGACCCACATGGACTTCGATCACATTGGTGGCATCGCCGACTTCCCCGACGCGACGATCCACACGACCGCCGAGGAGTACGACTGGGCGGTCGTCAACCCCGACTTCGCGTCCAAGCAGCGCTACTCGCAAAAGCAGTGGTCCCACGGGCCGAACATCCAGACGCACGCCGGACCAGGGGAGGCCTGGGGTTACGGCCTCAACGGGATGGAGGTCTTGCCGGGCATCACGTTCGTGCCGATGGCCGGGCACACCAAGGGCCACGCCGCTGTCGCTGTCGAGACCGAGGACCGTGGGCTGCTGATCCACGCCGGCGACGCGGTGTTCGACGCGAGCTGCTATTCGCCGACGTCGCCGTCAGGCACTCCGCTCACCAAGATCGGCACCTTCCGCCGATTCGAGAAGGTCATGGCGGCCGATCGCAAGAAGCTCGCCGGAAATCATGCGACCCTCGCCCAGCTCAACGACCAGGACGGCGTCACGGTGTTCAACGCCCATGACAAGCGCGTGTTCACCGACCTCGCCGGATCCTGAGTGAGTTCGTCCCGGGCTCAACGGCGGCCCGGCGTCGACGCGTTCTTCCGTGACGCGTCGACCGGGCGGTTGGTGGTGTTCCAGTTCCCCAACCCGGCGATCTGGGTGTTCATTGCAGCGGCCGTCCTGCGGTGGAGTCCCTATGACCAGCGTGACACCGAGCTGCGCTGGATCGGTGCTGGTGCGCTGATCGTGTGGGGGGCCGACGAGCTCGTACGCGGCGCGGCGTCCTGGCGCCGGCTGCTCGGGTTGGTCGTCGTGGCCTGGCAGCTCTGGCAACTGTTCCAGTAGTACGACAGCGAAGCGCCCCGGAACGGCAGAGGTCCGGGGCGCTTCGCTGTCGGTGGTCAGGCGTCGAGGCGAGCCTTGAGGCCGTCGAGCTCGGTCCAGAGAACCGTCGGCAGCTTGTCGCCGAACTTCTCGAACCACTCGTTGATCTGCGGGATCTCGGTCCTCCACTCATCGACGTCGACGCGCAGCGCCTTGGCGAGCTGGTCTTCGGAGACATCGAGACCGTCGGTGTCGATCGCACCCGGTGCGGGGACCAGACCGATGGGCGTCTCAGCCGCCTCGACCTTGCCCTCGACCCGCTCGATGACGTACTTGAGGATGCGGCTGTTCTCGCCGAAGCCGGGCCAGAGGAAGCCGCCATCGTCATCACGACGGAACCAGTTGACGTAGAAGACCTTGGGGAACTTCGACTCGTCGTTGTTCTTGGCCATGTTGATCCAGTGGCTGAAGTAGTCGCCCGCGTCGTAGCCGATGAACGGCAGCATCGCCATGGGATCGCGGCGGACGACGCCGACCGCCCCCGTGGCCGCGGCCGTGGTCTCCGACGAGAGCGTCGCGCCCATGAATGTGCCGTGGGTCCAGTCGCGGGCCTCGGTCACCAGGGGGATCGTGGTCTTGCGCCGGCCACCGAACAGGATCGCGTCGAGTGGCACCCCGTTGGGATCGTCGTACTCCGGAGCGAGCGTCGGGCACTGCTTGATCGGCGTGCAGAAGCGGCTGTTCGGGTGGGAGGAGACCTCGTCGGACTCCGGGGTCCAGTCGCGACCCTTCCAGTCCGTCAGATGGGCCGGCGGCTCGTCGGTCATGCCCTCCCACCAGATGTCACCGTCGTCGGTCAGGGCGACATTGGTGAAGACCGAGTTGCCCTGTTCGATCGTGCGCATCGCGTTGGCGTTGGTGTCCCAGCCCGTGCCCGGCGCGACGCCGAACAGGCCGAACTCGGGGTTGACGGCATACAGGCGACCATCGGCGCCGACCCGGATCCAGGCGATGTCGTCGCCGATCGTCTCGACCTTCCAGCCGGGCACCGTGGGCTCGACCATCGCGAGGTTGGTCTTGCCGCAGGCGCTGGGGAATGCGGCGGCGATGTACTTGACGACGTTGTCGGGCGAGGTGAGCTTGAGGATCAGCATGTGCTCGGCCATCCAGCCCTCGTCACGTCCCATCACCGAGGCGATGCGCAGCGAATAGCACTTCTTGCCGAGAAGGGCGTTGCCGCCGTAGCCCGATCCGAACGACCAGATCGTGCGCTCCTCGGGGAACTGCACGATGTACTTGGTGGCGTTGCACGGCCACGCGACATCCTGCTCACCCTCGGCGAGCGGCGCGCCGATCGAGTGGAGAGCGGGCACGTATTCGGCCTCGAGCTCTTCGATCCGGTTGAGGACGGTCCGGCCGACCCGGGCCATGACGGTCATCGACGCGACGACATAGGCCGAGTCGGTGATCTCGACACCGAACATCGGGGTGTCGGACTCGAGGTGTCCCATGACGAACGGGATGACGTACATCGTGCGGCCGGCCATCGCGCCTTCGTAGAGGCCGCGCATGATGTCCTTCATGTCCGAAGGTTCCATCCAGTTGTTGGTCGGGCCGCAGTCGGCCTCGTCCACGCTGCAGATGTAGGTCCGGTCCTCGACCCGAGCGACATCGCTCGGGTCGGATGCGCACCAGAAGGAGTTGGGCTTCTTGGTCTCGTCGAGCCTGACGAAGGTGCCGGATGCGACCAGGTCGTCGGTCAGCGTGACCCACTCCTGCGGCGTTCCCTCGACCCAGTGGATGCTGGCCGGCTTCGTGAGGGCGGCGACCTCATCAACCCAGGCCTGGAGCTTGGGGTGGGTCGTCCGGTAGGTGGAGCTGATGGTCTCTGCAGTCATGTGTGAACTTTTCCTTCTCGCGCATCGCGAATCAAGCGCATTGACTCGCACTCCCGGAGCATGTGGGCCGCGGGTAGCTGATGTGTGAAATCGTCACCGACGGGCGATGACGATTCAGCCGACTTTACGCAACATGCCGGTCCAACGGCAGGTCGCCCCGGGTGAACATGGTCACATGCAGGTCAGGCGGGGATCTGGTGTCGACCGGGTCGGGCACGGCCCGGCGGGCGAACACGGGTTGGTGACAGGTTGTGACTCACGACACCAGGCACGTAATCTGACGCGCGGGGCTCGTCGATGAAGTGGCCGGATTTTCACTCCGCACGGCGCCACGCTAGAATCGGCGAGGCCCTTCGGGGCATGCGCCCGTAGCTCAACGGATAGAGCATCTGACTACGGATCAGAAGGTTGGGAGTTCGAATCTCTCCGGGCGCGCAGAGTACAGGTTCTTGACCTGCGCAGGGCGCCTCGGTTCGATAGCCGATGATGGCTCGAGAACTAAGAGAACGCGGGCCCATGAGGCCCGGAGATCAGCGCAGGCCGAGGACTCGGAGTGCCTGTTCGGCCATCTTGGCCTCACCCAGGGCGTTCGGGTGGACGATCACTGGGTTGGTGCCGGCCAATACAGGCTCGACCCAGCGCACGCCGATCGGCTGGCAGGCGTCGTGGCCGTTGGAGACTGTGTTGAGGTCGACGTACGTCGTGCCGGTCGCGGCAGCGGCGCGTCGAACGGCGTCGTTGAGCGTGGCCTGCAGCTGGCGAAGGTAGGGGACGTCCCCGGTCGCTACCGGCATCTGCGGGTAGCAGCCACCACTGGCAGGCAGGATCCACGGATAGCTCAGGATGGCCACCTTGGCATTCGGTGCCTTGGCCCGCACTGCCTTGAGTGCCCTCACCAGCGACGGATACGTCGTCTGCTTGATCGTGGTCTCGAATGAGGAGCCGTACTTGTCCTTGCAAGGGCTGCCCTGGCCGAGGGTCGACAGTCCGGCGGCACCACACTGCAGGATCGAGTTGATGAACACGCCGCTGTCGTTCCCACCGATCGTCATGGTGACGAGCTGTGTGTTGGCCTTCACCTTGTCCAGCTGAGGTGGGACGCCGGGGTATTGCGACGAGAAGTAGTGGGTGGTGTCAGCGGCACCGCAGGTCGCGTCGGTCAAGGTCGCCTTCAACTGGGCGGCGATGACGTGCGGGTAGTTGCGAGTCGAGCGCAGGCAGCCTGCGAACGCAGTGAGGTCCAGCGGGAGGACGCCCGAGGCGGCGCTGTAGGAGTCGCCCATGGCGACATACCGTAGCGGCGCTGGCTGCGTGGTCGCCGAAGCCGCCGTGAGGCTGCTGATCAGCGCCAGGACGGTGACTGCTGCTGCGACAAGTGTCCGACGCATATTGCGCTCTCCCCCGATTGCGTGACGTGCATGATGTGCTGCACCACCAAGTTACCTGCAGGTAACCGATTGCGCCATGCCTAGCCGTCAGCGGTCGAGGTTGGCGTCGAACGTCTCTGGCTCCTTGATGAACCCGGCGCGACCCAGGGGCCAGACCCGGAACCAGGCCTTGCCGACGACTCGGTCGTCGGAGATGAATCCGCCGCCGGGATCGCCGAGGTGTGCGCGCGAGTCGCTGGAGTTGCCACGATTGTCGCCCATGACCCACAGATGTCCCTTGGGGACCTTGACCTTGAAGTCCTGGTCCTTCGTGGCGGTCTCGTCGAGGACGTATGGCTCGGTGATCTCCTTGCCGTTGATCGTGAGCCTGCCGTTGGTGCAGCAGGCGATCTCATCGCCGCCGACACCGATGACTCGCTTGATCAGGTGGCCGCCGGTCGGAAAGAGCCCGATGGTTTCCAAGGACTTCTGGATCGGGTTGGACGCGCGTCGTGAGTCCTGCTCGTTGAGCCAGCCACCCGGATCATCGAAGACCACGATGTCACCGCGCTCGACGTCGCCACCCCAGTAGGAGACCTTCTGCACGAGGATCTTGTCGTCGACGAGCATCGTCGGCTCCATCGACTCCGACGGGATGTAGAACGCTTGCAGGAAAAAGGTCTTGACGATGACGGCCATCACCATGGCGGTCGCGACGAGAAGGATCGACTCCTGCCACACGGGCAGCTGCTTCTTCTTCTGTTGCGTCACGAAGCGAGCCTAGCGGCTGACCCGCAACGCGACGCTGCCCCCGAGCCTGGGCTCGGGGGCAGCGTCTTGCACTCAGGGCTTCTTGCCGGGAGCCTTCTTGGCCGGATCCGCTCCGGGGTTGACGACATCGACAGGAGGCCTGGCGGTGGGGGCTCCTGCCGGCGAGGGCGCCGGCGGGAATGTCGGCGGCTGAGGCGGGGTCTGGGCCCGCCCACGCAGCATTGCGAACGCGGCTGCACCGGCACCGGTGACGGCACCGATGACCGCGACCCGCTTGAGCCGCGAGTGCTTGGGCTTGACCTTCTCGGGCAGCTTCTCGGCCACCGGGTCCGGCAGGCGCTCGAACAGATCGTCGCGCAGGTCGAGCAGCTGATCCTTGTCGGGAAGCATGCCGATGAGCTGGTCACGCACGCCGGGCGCGCGATCGGCAACCTGCTGACGGAGGTCCTCGGTCTGGCTCGTGAGCTCGTCGATCCGGGCTTCAAGGCGGTGGCGGAAGGTGTTCTTCGTGAACGGTCGTGTCATGGATTTCTCCTCGTGTGGTTGGTGATGTCGTACCGGGTGCGGAACCTCACTCCAGGGCAACCTCCTGGGGCAGCTTGTCAGAACGTACGCCGCGCCAGCTGGGCTGACGCAGATGGCCGCCCGCTGTCCACTCCGCGAACGACACCTCGCCGACGACGCGGGGTGTCACCCAGTGTGCATCGCGGGCGACGTCCCGGGGAATGTCGACGAACGGACTGGTCTTGCGGAGCGACTTCGACAGCCGCTTCTGCAGGTCACCGAGGGCGCGCTCGCCGAACCCGGTGCCGACCCGGCCGACATAGTGGAGGCCGCCCTCGCCGGGGACGCCGACCAGCAGGGAGCCGATCGTGCCGCCGCGTGCGCCCTTGCCGGGGCGCCATCCCCCGACGACGACCTCCTGCATGCGCTCATGCTTGATCTTGGTCCACGCCGCCGCGCGCTTGCCGCCGCGGTAGCGACTTTCCAAGCGCTTGGCCACGACCCCCTCGAGGCCGAGCTTCTTGCTCGACTCGACGGCCCGGGCCAGCGATCCGTCGAAGGCCTCCGGCACATCGATGATGTCGCCGGCGATCTGCAGGCCGAGGAGCTCGCGCCGCCGATCGGCATAGGTGCTGTCCTGAAGTGAGCGGCCCTCGGACCTCGGGAGATCGAACACGAGATATTCGACCGGTACGTCTCGGCGGGCGGCCGCGACATCGGACTCCTTGGTCAGACCCATCCGTTGCTGCAGCCGCCCGAAGTCGGGTGCTCCAGCAGCGTTGCGGGCGACGATCTCACCGTCGAGAACCGCATCGTCGAGTCCCAACCCGGCGATGGCGTCGACGATCTCGGGATAGGTCACCGTCACGTCGTTCTCGTTGCGGGTGAACAACCCGACCTCCTTGCCGTCGACCACGGCGACGGCCCGGATGCCATCCCACTTCATCTCGAATGCCCAGTCGTCCTCGTCGTCGATGTCGATCGCCGACCCGACCTTCGCCAACATTGGGGCGACGAAGCCCTTCTTCATCGAGCGAGGCGCACTGGCCTTGGATCTTGGCTTCTCCATCAGGTGGATCAGCCAGTTCTTGCCGGTCTTGATGAGTGCGAACTTCCGCGGGGCGCCGAGCCCGCCGCTCTTGCCGCCGGTGAGCGTCGCGATGACCTCCTTGCCATCGCGCCATTTCTCGAGCTCGTAGGTTCCGGCGTCCCAGATCGTGACCTTCCCGCCGCCGTACTCGCCCTTGGGGATCGTGCCCTCGAACGAGCCGTACTCCAGCGGATGGTCCTCGGTCTGGACCGCGAGATGGTTCTTCTTCGGATCGGTCGGGACGCCCTTGGGCAGGGCCCACGAGACGAGCACGCCATCGCGCTCGAGGCGGAAGTCCCAGTGCAGGCTGCTCGCGTGGTGCTCCTGGATCACGAACGACGCCCCACGGCTCCCGGTCCCAGCCTGCGAGGCACGCTGCGTCGGAACCGGCTCCGGCGTCTTCTGGGCGTCGCGCTTGGACCGGTAGGTCGCGAGCTTGTCGCTGGTGGCCGACGGGCCCGCGAGGTCGGCCATCGGGTCCTTGCGACGCTTCATCCGCTCGATCACCTCGTCGAGGGACAGGTGCCGCAGATCGTCGTTGAGCTCACGCCACGTGCGGGGCACAGCGGCACGCGGCTGCGCGGTGCCACGCAACGAGTAGGGCGCGATCGTCGTCTTGTTGCCATTGTTCTGGCTCCAGTCGACCAGCACCTTGCCGCCGCGCAGGCTCTTCTTCATCGAGCTGACGACGAGGTCGGGCAGCTCGGACTCCAGTACCTGCGCCAGCTGCTTGGCGAACCGATTGACGTAGTCCGAATCGTGCTCACCGTCGAGGCCGGCGTACAGATGGATGCCCTTGCTGCCGCTCGTCACGGGGTATGCCTCGAGGTCGAGCTCCTGCAGCAGCGTCCGTGCGCGCTTGGCCACCGCGACGCATTCGGGCAGGCCGGCACCCGGTCCGGGATCGAGGTCGAGCACGAGGTGGTCGGGGTTCTGGGCCTTGCCGCGGCCGTCGACCCGCCACTGCGGCACGTGCAGCTCGAGCGCGCCGACCTGGCCGGCCCACGCGAGGGCAGCGGCGGTGTCGAACACGGGATAGGTGTTGACGTGATCGCTGTGCTGGATCTCGATCCGCCGGATCCAGTCCGGCGCTGATGAGGGCAGGTTCTTCTCGAAGAACACCTCGCCGGGCTCTTTGTCGGTGCCGACACCGTTGACCCATCGCTTGCGGGTGGTGATGCGTCCGGCGAGATGAGGGAGGAGGTATGGGGCGATCTGCATGTAGTAGGAGATCACTTCCGCCTTGGTCGTGCCGGTCGACGGGTAGAGGACCTTGTCGGGATTCGTCAGCCGGAGGCGGTGGCCCGCGACGGAGACGATCTGGGTGTCGTTGGTGCGCGGCATGGCCCTCCTCTCGCTCATCGGGTCGTACCCGTGTGGACACGGGCGAAACACGCGGGAAAATCCCGGCTGCGGAAACCTGAGATAGTCCTTAAGAACCACGCCAAGTCGACCTCTGGGGCCACAAACTCTTGCGCTTCACTCCACACAGTGCCATGGTGGATGGGCCGGTTGAGCAGCAGCCGCGCACGGATCGAGACCCCCTGGGGGTTCCCGTGAGTATTGCTCCCGCACCATTCCAGATCGATGACACGCAGCAGCTGATCGAAGCCGCACACGCGGCCGAGGCTGCCGAGCGCACGTTGCTCGAGGACGAGATCGTCCGACGGCACCTTGGGCTCGCCCATCACCTCGCCGGCCGCTACTCCGGCCGCGGCGCCGACCGCGACGACCTGATCCAGGTCGCGTGCTTCGCGCTGGTCAAGGCCATCCGAGGCTTCAACCATGATCGTGGGGAGTTCGTCCCGTTCGCCACGGTGACGATTCTCGGTGAGATCAAGAAGTACTTCCGTGACTACTGCTGGGGCGTCCGCCCTCCGCGGCGGATCCAGCAGATGCAGGCCGACATCTCTAGCGCGACCGAGCGCTGCTTGCAGGCCGATTCGCATCAACCGGCCGTCGACACCATCGCCAGGGAGATCGACGCGAGCGCTGATGAGATCCGTGAGGCGATGGCGGCGCGGAGCTGCTTCTCACCGACGTCGCTCGACCAACCCGTACGTGACAGCGGTCGCCCCTTGGGCGAGACGATTGCGGTCGACGGCTCGGATTATGAATTCATCGACGACTGGGTCACGGTCGGCCCGCTGTGCCGCGACCTCGACGATGACGAGCGCGAGTTGCTGCGGCTCAGGTTCGTCGAGGACAAGACGCAGCAGGAGATCGCCGAGATCGTCGGCGTGAGCCAGATGCAGATCTCCAGGCGTCTGTCGAAGCTCCTCGCCCGACTCCGGAGCTCCGCCGCCATGGCGGACGCTGCCTAGAAGCTGCAAGCCCAGCGTCGGCGGTCACCTCATGCGGTGGCCGCCGACGCTACGGGCGGGCCATGAACGACGGCGTGCCGTCGAACGCTGAGTGTTGTGCCATCTCATCGGCGATCGCTGCCGCGAGGTCGTCGTGCGCGATCACGGCGTCGGTCGGGAACAGATGGTCGTCTGGAGACGAACCGGGATCCATCGGCGGATGCCAGATGAGCGAGACGTCATGATGGGCCCCGCACGCGCGACACAGATCGCTGAACCTGGTGGACTCGGACACGTCCACCTGCTGTGCGCAGACCGCGATCACGTGGGAGCGGGGCTCGTCGCAGCTGGACAATCCCCGCAGTGCATCGGCGCCGGAATCGGTGTCGACACGCATGACCACGTGTGTTGCCGAGCGAAGCCAGCCGGTGGGGACGGTCACCTGGTGCGTGTTGCAGCCGCGCCGCTCCAGTTCCTCGCTGAGCTGGTTGTCGAAGGCGTCACCTCCGCCGAACAAGGTCACAGTGGTGCCATCGAGACTGAGGTCAGTCATGGACGTCCCCTCTCCGCTCGGCGGGAGCAGTGCCTGATGCTCCGACGCATGGGCCCTGGCGACGAGCTGCCGCGTGTTATCTGAGGGCATACCCAGTCTTCAGTGAGGCAAACATGAGCCACCGGACGCGATACATTGACTGCAGGGTGATCGCCGGGATTGCCCTCGTCGAGGAGTGCCACGTGGACAGCTCGACCTTCTTTTCGCAGATGGCACTTGATCTGCACGACGAGCCAACCGCCGAACGCACGATCGAGCGGATCGCCGAGTATGCCCGGATGGCGACGAGCTGCGACGACGCGGGCATCATGCTCGTGCACGCCCGCAACCAGGTCGAGACGGCTGCGGCCACCTCGCAGCGGGTCGGTGAGTCGCACAACCTGCAGATCATGCACGACCAAGGGCCGTGCCTCGACGCGATCGAGGGTGAGCCGATCTATTGCTCGCCAGACGTCGCGAACGACGATCGTTGGCTCAAGTGGGGTCCGGCTGTGGCTGAGCTCGGCATGCGCAGCGCGCTGAGCCTGCGCCTCGAGACCCGGACTCGACGTTATGGCTCGCTCAACCTCTATGCCGAGCGTTGTAACGCGTTCGATGTTGACGACATCGCGGTCGGTACGATCTTCGTCCGGCATGCTGCAGTGGCGTTGGCCAATGCGCACAACGAGGAGGGCCTGCAGGTGGCGATCGACGCCCGCAAGCTCATCGGTCAGGCGCAGGGCATCTTGATGGAACGATACGATCTGGACGCCGACCGAGCCTTTGAGTTCCTCCGCCGGCAGTCGCAGGCCCATAACGTCAAGCTGCGGAGTGTCGCCGCGTGGGTCGTGGAGAACCGCAGCTCTCCCGCGGCGAATTTTGAGCCCGACGTGGCGCCGAGCGACGAGCCCGCCGTCGGCCAGCCTGCCTAGGAAGCGGCCTTTTTGCCGGCCTTTTTTTTGCCGGCCTTCTTCGTGGCTGCCGCGGGCGCCTTCTTGCTCGCGTTCTTGCGGTCGACGCTGCGCTTGAGCGCCTCCATCAGGTCGACCACGTCGGCGCTCTCCCGCTCTTCCTGCTCGCCGAAGGTGGCCTCAGTGTCGAGAGCCGCGCCCTTCTCGAGCTTCGCGTCGATCAGGGTGCGCAGCTGCTCCTGATAGTCGTCGGTGAACGCTGAAGGATCGAAGTCCTCGGACAGCGAGTGGACCAGCTGGGCGGCCATGTCGCGCTCCTTCTGGCTGATGCGCGGTGTGGTGTCGAGCACGTCGAAGGACGGCTTGCGTACCTCGTCGTCCCACAGCATGGTCTGCAGCACGAGGACGTTGTCCCGCACACGCAACGCCGCGAGCCTGGTCTTCTGGCGCAGCGCGAACTGGACGATCGCGGTGCGATCGGAGTCCTCAAGCGCCCGCCGCAGCAGGGTGTATGGCTTCAGGGCCCGCTCGTCGGGCTCGAGGAAGTAGGCCTTGTCGAGCCGCAGCACATCGATCTGGTCGGCCGGGACGAACTCGACGACCTCGATCTCGTGGCTGCGTTCGGCCGGCAGCGAGGCGAAGTCCTCATCGGTGAGGATGACGGTCTTTTCGCCGTCGTCGTAGGCCTTGTCGATGTCTTCGTAGGGAACGACCTTGCTGCACACCTCGCACTTGCGCTGGTAGCGGATGCGACCCCCGTCCTTGTTGTGGACCTGGTGCAGCGAGACGTCGTGGCTCTCGGTGGCGCTGTAGACCTTGACCGGCACATTGACCAGCCCGAAGCTGATGGCACCCTTCCAGATGGATCGCATCCTCAAGTGAAGCAAGTCTCACCGTCTCGCGCCAGTCAGTTGTTTGATGCCACGGAAAAATGGGCACCTACGCCGCATGAACGACGACACCCAGGCCTTCCCTTCACAGCAGCAGGAACCACCCGGTCGGACGAGCGAGATGGATCCGCTTCCCGACCATGGTGAAGCCTCGTATCGCGGTAGCGGGAAGCTCCAGGGTCGCCGGGCGCTGATCACAGGTGGCGATTCGGGAATCGGCCGCGCGGTGGCCCTTGCTTACGCACGGGAGGGTGCAGATGTCGCGTTCACCCACATGCCCGAAGAGCAGGACGACGCCGACGAGACGTCGGCGCTCCTCGAGGCCGAAGGTCGGCGTCACCGGCGGCAAAGCCGTCTTCTGATCCCGATGGAAGGGGAAGCCATGGCTGGCAGCATCAAGAAGCCGAAGATGTACGAGGCTCTCCGCGACGAAGGGGCGTCCAAGGAGAAGGCCGCACGGATCTCCAACGCCGCCGCTCAGAAAGACCGGTCGAAGTCATCGGTCGCGCGCAAAGGGGGTGAGGCCGGGTCTTACGACGACTGGACCGTCTCCGAGCTCCGCAAGCGCGCCAAGGAGCTGGGCCTTCGCAACTATTCGGGCAAGAAGAAGTCAGAGCTCGTGTCAGCGCTGCGGGACCACTGATGACCGGCCCTGCCGCGCTGGTCCACACCGAGGTGATGGAGTTCGGGCCGTTGGCGATCCAGTTCGACGAGCGGGTTCTGCGGCCACGGCGATGGACGACCGCGCAGTCCGCTTGGGCATCGGAGATGCTGCGACGCGGTCCGGAAGGCCCGGTGCTCGAGCTGTGCGCTGGAGTGGGTCACATCGGACTCCTTGCGGTCGCCGGAGTGACCCGCCCGCTCGTGCTGATGGATGCCAACGAGGCCGCGTGCGACCACGCCGCGGTCAACGTGAAGAACTCCGGTTCGTCAGGACCGGTGGACATACGGTGCGGACTCATGCACGAGGTGCTGGAGGATGCGGAGAGATTCGCCCTCGTGATCGCGGATCCGCCGTGGGTGCCGAGCGAGGAGACCTCGCGTTTCCCGCAGGATCCCCTGATCGCGATCGACGGCGGCCCGGACGGCCTCGACCTGGCTCGCATGTGCCTCGCCCTCATCGGTCGCCATCTCGCCGAGCGCGGATCGGCTCTCATGCAGCTGGGCACGCTCGACCAGGTGGGAGCCGTCGAGTCATACCTGATCGAGCACCCTGAGCTGGGGCTCGGGGTGGCGGAGGTGCGGGTGTTCGGGACGGACGGGATGCTCGTGGCTCTGGACCGCTTCTAGGCTCAGCGACGGAATCGGCGTCGCGGCGGCTCGGCCTGTGGGGCCGGCTTGCGGATCTCGACGAATCCCGGGTCGTATGCCGTCAGGCCGCCATCAATCCGAGGGCGCAGCTGACGCAGCGCTTCGGCCGGCTCGTCATACGGGATGCCGCTGAGCTGGTTGGGGGAATATCGCCACCACTGGAGCTCCTGCAGCTCATCGCGGAGCGTGTTGGCCACGCGGGGGCGGATGACCCTGGCCGGGAGGCCGCCGGCGATCGAGTAGGGCGGGATGTCCCTGGTGACCACAGCGTTGGCGGCGACTATCGCACCGTCGCCGATCGAGACGCCGCGCAGGACCACCACGTTGGCGCCGAGCCAGACGTCGTTGCCGATCACGGCGGGGTCACCGGAGACGCTGCGGAACGACTGACGGCCACCGGCGTCGGGTTCGATGACCTCGGCGGTGTCGGCCGACGGATGCCAGGCCCATACCGCCCTCTTGTACTGGAATGCCGAGACGCTGAGCCACGTCGTCGGGTGGCCGGTCGCGCCGATCAGGCTGCCGGGGCCGATCTCGCAGTAGCGTCCGATCCTGGCGGACTGCACTTCGACCTGGCGGCCGAACTCGGTGAACGCGCCGACGTACGTGTCAGCCCGGATGACGAACTGGCCGAGGAACCGTACGGGTGGCTCGACGAGCAGGCGTGACGTGCCGATGCGGCGCACGTGCCCCGCGCCGCGGATGTGCTCGTCCACTGGTGCTCCTCTCGTGCTCCCGAGTCAGGCTATCGACCCGTAGGTCAGCACCGCACAATGAACCCATGAGCGAGCGCAATGAGCACGTCATCGTGGTGGGTGCGGGCATGGTGGGGCTCTCGGCCGCGTGGTTCCTGCAGTCGGAGGGGGTGCGGGTCACGGTCGTGGACCGGGCCGGCGTGGCTGCCGGGTCGTCGTGGGGCAATGCGGGTTGGCTCGCACCGGCACTGACCCACCCGCTGCCCGATCCGGCGATACTGGCCGGCGGCATCAGGGCGACACTGAGTCCTTCCTCGCCGGTCTACGTGCCGGTCACGGCGAACCCCAGGCTCCTGAAGTTCCTCGCGGACTTCACCCGTCATTGCACGCCGGCTCGCTGGCGCGCGGCCATGACGGTGTTCGCCGAGGCGAATCGGCAGGCCCTCGCCGCATTCGACGAGATCGAGGCGGGCGGGATCGCCGAGCGGACCAAGCCGGCCGAGCCGTTCGTCGCGGCGTTCGACTCCCACGATGCCCGGCAGAGGCTGCTGGACGAGCTCGAGCACGTACGCGAGGTGGGCCCGCGCACCGACGTCGAGCTGCTGGATCGCGAGGAGATGCACGCGCTGTTGCCGGCCCTTGGCGATGCCGTCGTCTGTGGCGCTCGACTGCCGGATCAGCGGTTCGTCAACCCCGGACGCTTCGTCCACGCTCTCGCCGACGCAGTGCGCAGCCGTGGCGGCGAGATCAGGACCGACGTCGACGTCCGCGACCTGAAGACCACGTCGCGAGGGGTGAACCTCCAGGTCTTCGGCGGCCCGCCTCTCGACGCCGATGCAGTCGTCATCGCGACCGGCGCGTGGCTCGGCCGACTGGCACGTCAGGTGGGCGTCACGACGATCGTTCAGGCCGGTCGCGGCTACAGCTTCACGGTGCAGCCGGCCCGGATGCCGCTCGCACCGATCTACTTCCCGGCCCAGCGCGTCGCCTGCACGCCACTGGGGGACGGGCTCCGGATTGCGGGAATGATGGAGTTTCGCAAGCCCGAGGCGGCGATGGACCCTCGGCGCATCACCGCGATCGTCGAGGCGGCCAGGCCCATGTTGTCCGGGGTGGACTGGGATGCCCGCACCGACGAGTGGGTCGGGTCGAGGCCGTGCACCGCAGACGGGCTGCCAATCGTCGGGCGCAGCAGATCTGCACGGATCTTCGTGTCCGGGGGGCATGGCATGTGGGGCATCGCGCTTGGTCCACTGAGCGGCAAGCTCATCGCGGGCCAGGTCGCCCGCGGCGAGACGTCGGGTCTGCTGTCGAGCTTCGACCCGCTGCGCTGAGAGGATGGCCGCATGACCGATGCCACGCAGCGCTTCACCCTGCGCCAGAAGATCACCATGATGGTCAACCGCTATGAGCTGCGCGCGCTCGGCGAGGACGGGGTCGAGGGCCCGCTCATCGCGATGGCGCAACAGAAGCGGATGGCGTTCAAGGAGCAGGTGACGTTCTATTCCGACGAGGCGCGCACGCAGCCGGTGTTCGCGTTCAAGGCCCGCCAGCGGATGGATCTCGGTGGGACCTACGACGTCACCGACGCGCAGGGAGCGGTGATCGGTGAGTTCCGCAAGGACTTCGGCAAGTCGTTGCTGCGCTCGACGTGGCACCTCTCGACCCCCGACGGGCTCGCGGCGATCGGGCAGGAGCGCAGCCAGGGAGTGGCGATCGCGAGGCGGGTCATCAGCCTGATCGGCGAACTGCCGATCTTCTTGCGGTTCCACTTCGACTTCACGGCAACCGACGGGCAGATCATCCTGACCAGCGAGCGACAGCGCTCGCTGCGCGACCGCTACGAGCTGACCGTGCCGGTGCTCGACAACGGCTGGCAGCTGGACTGGCGCGTGGCGGCAGCGATGGCCGTGGCGCTCGACGCACTGCAGGCCCGGTAGCAAGGCTCGGCGCTATCGTTTCGGGGTGACTCGGATCTGGCACGGACTCGTCGCCTCGCTCGTGGCCTTCGCCCTCATCGGCCAGACCGTCCAGACCGTTGATCGGGGCAACAGCCTGACCAACCTGTTCAGCTATTTCACGATCGAGTCCAACCTGCTGGTGCTGGTCAGCTGCGTCCTGATCGCGATCCGACCTGATCGTGAGAGCACGGCGTTCCAGATCCTGCGACTCGGCAGCCTCGTCGCCATCACCGTGACCGGCATCGTCTATGCAACCTTGCTCGCGGGAAACGGCAGCTTCACCGGCATCGAGTGGTGGTACGACAAGATCTTCCACTACGTCGTGCCGTTGATGTCTGTCGCCGGATTCCTCGCCTCTCCATCACGTCTGCGGTTCGACCGCCGCGCCATGTGGTTTCTGGTGTTCCCGCTGGTGTGGTTGGCCTACACGCTGACCCGCGCCGAAGCCGTCGAGCCGGTGTTCGCGCTGACCAAGGACACGACGGCACCCGTGCCCTACGGCTTCCTCGACGTCGGGGAGCACGGCGCCATTGCCGTCGGCGTCGCGTGCGTCGTGCTGACCGCGGTCTTCGTGCTGATCGCCGAGGCCGCCATACGAATCAGTCGGCGATGAAGAACATCCGCTTGTTGACGAACTCGTCCATGCCGAGCGGGCCGAGCTCGCGACCGAAGCCCGATCGCTTGACGCCGCCGAACGGGATCTCGGCCCCTTCGCCGGCGGTCGAGTTGACGTTGGCCATGCCCACCTCGAGCCGCTGGGCGATCTTCTCGGCCCGGGCCGGATCGGTGCTGAAGACCGATCCACCGAGTCCGTATGTCGTGTCGTTGGCCAAGGCCAGCGCCTCGTCATCGCTGCCGACCTTGTAGACCACTGCGACCGGACCGAAGAGCTCCTCGCCGTAGGCCCGCATGTCCTTCGTGATCCCGCTCAGGACGGCCGGCGAGTAGTGCGCGTCGGGGCCGTCGCTCAGGACGCCGCCGGCATGCAGGGTCGCGCCCTTGCTGACCGCCTCGTCGACCTGCTCGGCCAGCGTCTCCGCGGCCTTGCGCGATGACAGGGGTGAGAACGAACCGGGCTCGATCGCCAGCGCCTTCTCGGTCAGCTTGCCCACGAAGTCGTCGAACAGCTCGTCCATGACGATCATCCGCTTGTTGGAGTTGCAGGCCTGACCGGTGTTGTACATCCGGAAGTCCCAGGCGTTGCCGACGACATCGTCGAGGTCATCGGTGTCGAGCACGATCATCGGATCGGACCCGCCGAGCTCGAGGACGCACTTCTTGAGGTTCTTGCCGGCAAGTGACGCGACGATCGCTCCGGCCCGCTCCGAGCCGGTCAGCGAGACTCCCTGGATGCGCGGGTCGCCGATGATCGTCTCGATCTGCTCGTGCGAGGCGAACACGTTGACGTACGCGCCGGTGGGCACGCCGGCGTCCTTCATGATCTGCTCCACCGCTAGGGCGGACCGCGGGACCGACTCGGCGTGCTTGAGGATGATGGTGTTGCCGAGCATCAGGTTGGGCGCCGCGAAACGGGCGATCTGGTAGTAGGGGAAGTTCCACGGCATGATGCCCAGCAGTGGACCGACTGGAAGCTTCTGCACCACGGCCTTGCCGCCAGTGATCGACTTGATCGGCTGATCGGCGGCCAGCGACGGACCCTCGGTGGCGAAGTAGTCGAAGATCGCCTGACAGAACTCGGCCTCTTCCACACCCTCGCTGACGGGCTTGCCCATCTCCTCGCTCGCGATCGCGGCCAGATCGTCTGCCCGCTCGGCAAACAGCGCCGCAACCTTCTTGACGACCTCGGCCCGCTCGGCGATCGGGACGTCCTTCCACGACGCATACGCCTCGTGGGTGGCCGTCAGTGCGGCCTCGATGTCGGCATCGGTCGCACCGTCGAAGGTCTCGACGACGTCGCCGGTCGCGGGGTTGGTCACTTGGTAGGTCGGGCTGGTCATCGGTGATGCTCCTGTCGCGGGCGGTGTCGGCGTACGTTCATGATGGTGCGTCATGGCAAGCGCTGCGCGCTAGGCCGGCCAGTCGATGCTGAGGTACTGGGTCTCGGTGAACTCCTCCAGCCCGGCACGTGCCCCCTCGCGACCAAGGCCGGACTGCTTCATCCCGCCAAAGGGCGCCGACGGATCGGAGACGAGGCCGCGGTTGATGCCGACCATGCCGGCGTCAACGGCCTCACCGATCCGCAGGGCCTGCTGGAGATCGCCCGCGAAGACATAGGCCGCGAGGCCGAACTCCGAGGCGTTGACCTGTTGCAGCATCTCGGCCTCGTCGGTCCAGGTGATGATCGGTGCAACGGGTCCGAAGATCTCGTTGGTGACGATGTCGGCGTCCGCGGGCACGTCACTGAGGACGGTCGGGGGGTAGTAGTAGCCCTTGCTGTCAGGTATGTCGGCCTGGTGGCTGATCCGTGCGCCGGCGGCGATCGCGGACTCGACGAGGGCGGTGATGCCGTCGACAGCCTTGGCGGAGATCAGCGGACCGATCTGGGAGCCTTCGGAGGCGGGACCGACGGCGAGCCGGGCAACTTCGGCACCGAGTCGGGCGGTGAACGCCGGGGCGATGGCGGCGTGGACATAGAACCGGTTGGCCGCCGTGCAGGCCTGGCCCCCGCCGCGGAACTTCGCGATCATGGCGCCTGCGACCGCTGCGTCGATGTCGGCATCATCGGTCACGATGAACGGAGCATTGCCACCGAGCTCCATCGAGGAGTTGACGACCCGGTCAGCGGCCTGCTTGAGCAGCACCCGCCCGATACCGGTCGAGCCGGTGAACGAGATCTTGCGGACCCGCGCGTCGGCCAGCCAGGTCGAGACGACCGTCGATGCGTCGGTCGTCGTGACGAGGTTGACCACTCCGGCCGGCACGCCCGCCTCGACCAGCAGCTCGGTCACCGCGATCGCGGTCAGGGGTGTCTCGGAGGCGGGCTTGAGGACGACGGTGCACCCCGCGGCGAGCGCGGGAGCGATCTTGCGCGTCGCCATCGCTGCTGGGAAGTTCCATGGCGTGACGAGTGCCGCGACGCCGACGGGCTTGTGGGTCACGATGGTGCGGGTGCCGCCGGCAGGGGAGACGCCGTAGTCGCCCCCGGTGCGTACACCCTCCTCGGCGAACCAGCGGAAGAACTCCGCGGCATACGTGACCTCGCCTCGTGCGTCGGACAGCGACTTGCCGTTCTCCGCCGAGATCAGTGCCGCGAGCTTCTCGGTGTCGCGGACCATCAGCTCATACGTGCGACGCAGGATCTCAGAGCGTTGCCGCGGCGGGGTCAGAGCCCACGCCGGCAGCGCGGCAGCTGCGGCATCGACTGCTGCGGCTGCGTCGGCCTGGCCACCATCGGCGACCTGTCCGATGATCGTGCGATCGGCGGGATCCTCGACGTCGAGCTCACCGGCTGCGCCGGGCAGCCACTGGCCGCCGATGAAGATGCCACGAGCGGACTGGTCGGTCACTGGGTCGCGCCCATCGCCTCGGCGACGACGTCAAGCCCGTCGATGAGGAGGTCGTCGCTGATCGACAGCGGCGGCAGGAAACGGAGCACGTTGCCGTATGTTCCACAGGTCAGGACGATGACGCCGGCCTGGTGCGCGGCCACCGCGATGGCGCTCGCCAGCTGAGGATCGGGCTCGTCGGTCCCGCTCTTGACGAGCTCGACCGCGATCATGGCGCCCCGGCCGCGGACGTCGCCGAGGCGGTCGTCGTCGGCTTGGAGCCGGCTCAACCGGTCGAGCATGAGCCGCTCGATCTGCCGGGCCCGCTCGACGAGTCCGTCGGCCTGGATCGTCTCGATCGTCGCCAGCGCCGCGGCGCACGCGATCGGGTTACCACCGTAGGTACCGCCGAGGCCGGACACGTGGGCGGCGTCCATCATCTCGGCGCGGCCGGTGACTGCCGACAGCGGCAGACCGCCGGCGATGCCCTTCGCCGTCACGATGAGATCGGGGACGACGTGGTCGTGTTCGCAGGCGAACATCTCACCGGTGCGCGCGAAGCCGCTCTGGACCTCGTCGGCGATGAACACGACGTTGTTGGCGGTGCACCACGTGGCCAGCCCGGACAAGAAGCCCTCGGCCGGGACGATGAACCCGCCCTCGCCCTGGATCGGCTCGATGACGACCGCTGCGAGGTTGTCGGCGCCGACCTGCTTCTCGATGTACGTGATGGCGCGCTGCGCTGCGACCTGTCCGTCGACGCTCTTGGCGTCGCGATAGGGATAGGACAGGGGAGCGCGATAGACCTCGGGTGAGAACGGCCCGAAGCCGCTCTTGTAGGGCATCGACTTGGCCGTCATGGCCATCGTCAGGTTGGTCCGGCCGTGATAGGCGTGGTCGAACGCCACGACGGCCTGCTTCTTGGTGTGCGCCCGGGCGATCTTGACAGCATTCTCGACCGCCTCTGCGCCGGAGTTGAACAGCGCCGTCCGCTTGTCGTGGTCGCCGGGGGTCAGCTCGTTGAGCGACTCCGCCACGGCGACATACCCCTCGTAGGGCGTGACCATGAAGCAGGTGTGGGTGAACTCCTCGACCTGCCGGCGCACGGCCTCGACAACTCGAGGGGCGCTGTTGCCGATCGTCGTGACCGCGATGCCCGACCCGAGGTCGATGAATGAGTTGCCGTCGACGTCGCGGACGATGCCGCCGCCAGCCTCGAGGGCGAACACCGGCATCGTCGTGCCGACCCCTTGCGCAACCGCGGCTCGCTTGCGGCCCATCAGCTCGACGGAGCGGGGACCGGGGATCGCGGTGGCGAGATGGCGACGTTGTTCGAGCGGGGCAGACATGTGTCGATTCTCGCGCGGATCAGCCTATGCCGTCCAATACTCAGTTCTGATTGAGACTATGCTCTACAGGCATGGAGCTTCGGACGTTGAGCTATTTCGTGGCTGTCGCCGAGTGCGGCTCGGTCAGTGCGGCGGCCGAGGTCGTGCACGTGACCCAGCCGGCGATCTCGAGGCAGATCCGTCAGCTCGAGACCGAGCTCGGCGTTGAGCTGTTCGCCCGTACGGCGGGGAGGCTGCGGCTCAGCGCGGCGGGCCGACAGTTCCTGCCGCACGCGCAGGATGTCCTCCGCCGGTCCGACGCCGCTCGGGACGCGGCGCGATCCTATGCGGCCGGCCGGCTCGAGCGGATCACCATCGCGGCACCGACGACGACCCTGACCGATGTGATCGCGCCGTTCCTGGCGACCCTCGGTCCCCGTGATCCGATGCCGACCGTCGTCGAGTCGGACCCCCGCGAGGCCTACGACGCGTTGCAGCACGGAGCAGATCTCGCGATCGTCACCGAGCTGCCGCGCAGCCCCTTGGCGAGTGCCGGGCTCGCGGTCCTGCCGCTCTGGGCATACGTTCGGGACGATCACCGATGGCGCGAACGTGGGTCGGTGCGCTTGACCGAGCTCGTCGACGAGACATTGCTCGTGCTCACCGCGGCCTTCAAGCCCCGCCAGATCCTCGATCAGGCGATGGGCAGGACCGGGGTGTCAGCCGCCGAGCTCGTGGAGTGCAGCCATCCGCAGGTCGCCCAGGCGCTCGCAGCAGCCGGTCGCGGCGTGGCCGTGGTGACCGATGACGCCCGCTTCGGATTGCACCCGTTGGAGATCACCGGCCGGGACGGACCGTTGCGGATCGAGCTGTTCGCCGCGTGGGATCCGGGCCATCATGCGGCCGGCACGCTGAGCGAGCTCGCCGCGCGACTGCGGGAATTCTGCGTCGAGCGCTATGGCGCCGACGTCGCTCCGAGCAGACCCTCGCGGTCGGCCTTGCGCTCGAACCAGTAGGCGAGCCCCGGCACGAGACTCGACCCGAGAGCGACCAGGGCTGTCCGCAATGACCAGCCGAATCGGCGCCACGCGACCATGGCCATCACGACATACGCCACGAAGAGGAATCCGTGGATGCTGCCGAGGACGGGGACTCCGCCGTCCAGCGGGGCGTCCAGCCGTTTGAGGACGCTGCCGATGAGCAGGACGACATAGGAGATCGCTTCGGCGACGGCGACGCGCTTGAAGACAGTGCGGGTGGTGGAGGGTTTCACCCCGCCACGCTACCTGCGTAACGCCGCGGCAATGTCTGGCGGTGACAATGGTCATATGCCCTTCCTGCTGCGCGTCGAGCTGCCCGACGTGCCCGGTTCCCTGGGTGCGCTCGCCACGGCACTGGGTGGCGCCGGGGCCGACATCGAGGCGATCGAGATCGTCGAGCGGCGCCCCGACGGCCGGGTCGTCGACGATGTCCTGCTCGAGCTGCCGCCGACGGTCATGCCGGATGCGTTGATCACTGCCTGCCACCAGCTCGACGGCGTCAAGGTTGATTGGATCTCGCGCTACAACGCCGGCGCCAACCTCAGCATGGACCTCGAGGCGGTCGAGCGGTTCACCGAGGATGCGGCGCACGCGATCGCCCGACTCGTCGAGGTCATCCCTACGACGTTCCGCGCCGATTGGGCCATGGCGTTGCGCCGCGTCGACGGCCTCTTGAGCGTGATGACAAAGTCTGCAACCGCCCCCGACCTGGTCGATGAGGCGTCGTCATGGCTCGGCATACGCAAGGCCAAGGTGCTCCGCGAGGTGCCGGAGTGGGACTCCACGGTGCTCGCGGCGTCACCGGCCCGCGATCGTCGCGGCCATGGCTTCGTCGTCATCGTCGGGCGCCACGGGGGGCCTGAGTTCCTCGCCTCAGAGGTGGCCCGGCTCGGCCACATGGTCTCCCTGGCCGCATCCGTCCAAACCGTCTGGCGGTTTACCACGGTCCCTAAGCAAACCGTTCATCTTCCCTAGGCAACTGTCGTCCTCCCGAGGACAATCTCCCGCGGGCGGACGACAGTTGCTCAGGGACCGTGGTAAACCGACGGCAGCGGTTACTCCGAAGGCTTGGTCTCGGGGACGTGGGAGTGGTGGAACCGGCCGAGAGCTTCGACCTCACGCTCCATCTGCGGGACGGTCTTGCGGGCGATGCGCCTGACGACGGGCCAGATGACCGGCGAGTTGGTCAGCGCCTTCATCCAGTTGGCGAGAAGCACACCCTTGGGCACGTAGACACGCCCCTTGCGCTTGGCGAACCCGTGCAGGATCAGCTCGACGCAGTCCTCGACGCTCGTCGTGCTGTTGGCGGGATAGGGCAGCTTCTTGCGCACCTCTCGGAACGACGGGAGGTCCTTCTCGGCGTTGCGCACGATGTCGGTGTCGATCCAGGAGGGGTGGCAGACGCCGACGCCGACGCCGAGGTGGGCGACTTCCTGCTTGTATGCCAGCGCCAAGGACTCGGCGCCGGCCTTGCTGGCGTTGTACGACCCGAGGCCCGCGAGAGCGGTGAATGACGCGAGCGAGGCGACGACGAGGGCATAGCCCTTGGTCTCCACGAGGTGCGGCGTGGCGTGCTTGAGGGTGCGAAAGACCCCGTTGACGTTGATGTCGACGACCCGCTCAAAGGCCGAGTCATCGATCTGCCGCACGGTTCCGTATGACGCGATGCCCGCATTGGCGAGGACGAAGTCGATGCGGCCGAAGTGGGCCGCGGCGGCGTTGATCGCCGCGGCAACGGCTGCAGAGTCGCGTACGTCTGCCTCCCACCAGCCGGCGGAGTCGCCCAGCTCGTCGGACAGCTCGGTGAGGAGCGCGGGCTCGAGTCCCACGAGAGCCACCTTGCCGCCGCGCTCGACGAAGCCGCGCGCGACGCCGGCACCGATGCCGCGTGCAGCGCCGGTGATGAGTGCGACCTTGCCCGTGAAGTTGTCAGCCATGCGCGTCAACATACCGCCGGTATCTGAAATAAGCCACCCGCGATGGCGCGTATGTGAGCGAGGACTCAGCGATCCAGACGCTCGGCGAAGTCCTCGAATGTCGGCTCGAACCAGAGCTGGCGCCCACGGTTGGTCTCGGTGACCCACGCGAGGAGCGAGGCGCTGTCGTCGACGCGCGACTCGATGTCCCCGACGATCGCGAGCTGCACGCGGTAGTTGACGAACTTCTGGGCGATCTCGCCCGCGACCCCCGTCGCCAGCTCGAAGAAGTCGTCGGTCAGGCGCTCCGCCGGGATCACCACGATCTCGGCGCGCTGTCCCAGCGCCTCGCCGATCAGGTCGACGGCCGCGCCCTCGGTGTCCAGAGGTATGCCGTCGGGAGCCATCACCATGACCTGTGTGCCGTGGATCGTCACGAGGTGCTCGGCTGCCATGCGCTGACCCTATCGAGGGAACGGGTCAGTGTGTGCGCGATACCCTCGCCGACATGACCGTCTCTGAGATCTTCGACCCCTCCGCGTGGCAGGACGTCCCCGGCTTCGACCAGCTCGAGGACATCACCTATCACCGGGCGGTCGAACACGGCACGGTGCGGATCGCATTCGACCGACCCGAGGTCCGCAACGCCTTCCGGCCGGGCACGGTCGATGAGCTCCTTGCGGTCCTCGAGCATGCGCGGCAGTCCTCCGATGTCGGCTGCGTCCTGCTGACCGGCAACGGCCCCTCGCCCAAGGACGGCGGCTGGGCGTTCTGCTCGGGCGGCGATCAGCGCATCCGCGGCAAGGCCGGATACCAGTACGAGCACGCTGGGGAGTCCAAGACCTCCGAGACGACTGGGCTGGTTGATCCTGCACGTCTGGGTAGGTTGCACATCCTGGAGTGCCAGCGACTCATCCGCTTCATGCCCAAGATCGTCATCGCAGTCGTGCCGGGTTGGGCCGCAGGCGGTGGACACAGCCTGCACGTCGTCGCCGACCTGACTCTGGCCTCTCAGGAGCACGCGAAGTTCAAGCAGACCGATGCCGACGTCGGCTCGTTCGACGGTGGCTACGGCTCGGCCTATCTCGCTCGCCAGGTCGGTCAGAAGTTCGCCCGCGAGATCTTCTTGTTGGGTGATGAGTACTCCGCGGACGACGCGCACCGGATGGGCATGGTCAACAAGGTCGTCCCGCACGCCGACCTCGAGCTGGTCGCCCTTGAGTGGGGCGCCAAGATCAACGCCAAGTCGCCGACCGCGCAGCGGATGCTGAAGTACTCCTTCAACCTGATAGATGACGGGTTGGTCGGCCAACAGGTCCTGCTGGGCGAGACGACCCGGCTCGCATACATGACGGACGAGGCGCAGGAGGGCCGCGATGCCTTCCTGGAGAAGCGGGACCCGGACTTCACGCCCTACCCCTGGTACTACTGAAGTAGCCGTCGGGGTTGCTCCGCGGCGCCTCCGTTGTCGCCATCAGCACCGACCTCGGCGACTTCATCTCCTAGCATGGCCTGATGGAGGCACTCAGCACTTTGGGACGTGTGACCGGATGGACCTGCGTGGCGATCGGAGGGATCCAGCTCGTTGGCGGAGTATCCGGTGAGCCCGGCATGACCGGCGACGCGACGGTGGACTCACACGTGCGCTTCATGGGCCCCGTCTTCGCAGGCTACGGATTGGGCTGGCTCGACGCCGCGTCTTCCCCCGAACCGGACCTGGGCCGGATGCGCGTCCTCGCCGGGCTGATGGCTCTCGGGGGCGTCGGGCGGCTCGCGACTCGCACCACGATGGGCCGACCGCACCGCTTTCATGATCTGCTGCTCGCCGTGGAGCTTGCCGCCCCGATCGTGGTCGAGGCGCTGGCCCGGCGCGACCGTCCTGCTCGTCGTTAGCCTGTCAAGCGACACATGGGTGAGGTCAGCGGCAGTCTGCGGCGAAACCCTGGATGCGCTTGGCGAATTCGGGGTCGTCGGCACCGAACCGGGGGTCGGTCAGGTCGGCGACCGAGTACTCCTCGATCATGCGCCGCGCAAAGCACCGGGCGACGGGGGCGGGCGCTCCGGCCTGGATGATCCCGGCCCCGACGTAGCCGCGGGTGGCGACGAGCTCGAGCGCCTTGGTGGAGGCGTCGTTGGTCAGCTCGGCGTCCTTGCCGGGATCGCACGACTCGAATATGACCTGATTGCCGCTGCGCTCCACCGTCGCCGTTGATCCCGGCGCGGCGTCGATCCAGTCCTCGAACGCGGTCGTCAGGAGTGCTGCGCTGCCGGACTCGGTTGCGTACGAGACCCGCGCACACACCACGTCGTCTCGCTTGAAGCCGAGGTAGGCGTCGCCGGTCCAGGTGTCGGTCGCGGTCAACGCCTCCTTCAACGGGATCCGCTCGGCGAGGATCAGGTAGGTGACGAGCGCGCCGACCTGACCCGAGTCGAACTTCTTCTCGCCGGACCCGACTGTGGGGATCTTGACGTCGACGGCGTCGCCCATGTCGCCGAGCGCCTTCAGCGGGTCGAGCAGGACGGAGTCGTCTGGCGGCGGGTTCTCGAAGAGGCCGTCGACGTCGTCAGCGTCCTGCGCGGCGACGGCCTCGGTGACGGCCTGCCCGAGGGCGTAGGGCGCGCCGAGCAGCGTCAGGACGACCTTGGGGATCCCTTTCATCTCCTCCAGCGAGTCGCCGGAGTCGGCCGCCTCCGCCTTCTGCATGGCCTTGCGCTTCTTCTTGGTCAACGACATGCGGTAGAGGTTGGCCACTCGCTCGGCGTCGCCCTCGACGATCGCGCGCAGGGCGTCGGGCTCGGTCGTCGGCGCGCCGTCCTCGGCCCTCTTGCCGAGCTTCTTCAACCGGTCGGCGATGTCGAACCGTTGATCCTGCAGGGCGTGGGTCAGCTCGTGGACCAGCGTGGCCCGTGATGCGAGCGCGAGCTTCGTGCCCCGCACCGTGATGCTGCGGTTGTCGAATGAGTAGTAGGCCAGTGTCCCGGAGCCGCTGGCGTCGTTGAACGCATCGAACAGGTCGACGTCGCCCGAGATCAGGCCGAACGCACGGAACAGCGACTCCGTCTCCCGGATGTCTTCGCGCTCGTCCTTGTCGAGGTCCTTCTTGTCCGTGCGCACGGTCTTCTCGAAAGCGTCCTTGTCGAGGAATCGCACCTTGACGGGGTGCTTGAACGTCAGGCCGCGCTCCTCCTCCACGATGTCGACGTAGGGCTTGATGCGCGCGTCCCATTGGTCCGGGTACGACGTGGCATCGTCTGACCGCAGGAAGAACGCTCCGGTGCCGGCGACGAGCCCGAGCACGACGATCGCGGCGATGACGACGCGCAAGGCGCGGCGCTGACGGGGAGTCCTGGCGTTCGTCGACGTGGGTTCGCGGGGTTCTGGCGCGGAGGCATGGGAGGATGGCCCGAGGTCACTCATGCCGCGACGGTACCGGCAACGCGGGCAGACCGCGTCGACTTTCCACACCAGCTCCCGCCTGAGTGGCGGACAAGGGGTGAGACGCCCGTCTCACAGGGTGGTCGGCGCCGTGACGAACAGATAACGTTCGCCGAATGAGCGACGGAGAGCAGGAGAGCGCGTCGGGAGCGGTGATCGGCATTGTTGCCGAGTCCAGTCCCGGTGAGACCCGGGTGGCAGCCACGCCTGAGACGGTCGGCAAGCTGATCGGCCTGGGCTATGCCGTCGCGGTCGAGGCCGGCGCGGGCGAGGGTGCGAGCTTCACCGACGAGGCATACGTCGAGGCCGGCGCCTCCATCGCGCCAACGGCCGAGGCGTGGCAGAGCGCCATCGTGCTCAAGGTCAACGCCCCGTCGGTCGAGGAGATCGCCAAGATCGCCGATGGTGCAACGCTCATCAGCATGATCAGCCCGGCCCTCAACCCCGACCTCGTCGAGGCGCTCGCCCAACGCCCCATCACGGTGCTCGCGATGGATGCTGTCCCGCGCATCTCTCGTGCCCAGTCGATGGACGTGCTGAGCTCGATGGCCAACATCGCCGGCTACCGCGCGGTCATCGAGGCCGCCCATGTGTTTGGCCGCTTCTTCACTGGACAGATCACGGCCGCGGGCAAAGTGCCGCCGGCCAAGGTGCTCGTCGCCGGTGTCGGTGTGGCGGGCCTCGCCGCTATCGGTACGGCCAACAGCATGGGCGCGATCGTCAAGGCGACCGACCCGCGGGCCGAGGTGGCCGATCAGGTCGCCTCGCTCGGTGGTGAATATCTCGCGGTCGACGTCGAGACCGAGCAGAGCACCGACGGATATGCCAAGGCCACGTCGGAGGACTATGACCGTCGCGCTGCCGAGATCTACTCCGAGCAGGCCGCTGACGTTGACATCATCATCACGACGGCACTGATCCCGGGTCGACCGGCCCCGCGCCTGATCACCGAAGCCGATGTGGGTTCGATGAAGCCGGGCAGCGTCATCGTCGACATGGCTGCCGCCAATGGTGGCAATGTCGCCGGTTCGGTCGCCGGCGAGGCGATCGTGACCGACAACGGCGTCACGATCATCGGCTACACCGACCTCGCCGGTCGTCTGCCGACGCAGGCCTCGCAGCTCTACGGCACCAACCTGGTCAACCTGCTCAAGCTGCTCACGCCCGACAAGGACGGGCAGCTCGTCCTGGACCTCGACGACGTCGTCCAGCGTACGATCACGGTCGTCCGCGATCGCGAGACGTTGTGGCCGCCGCCTCCGGTGCAGGTCTCCGCGGCACCGGCCGCGGCCGAGGCGCCCAAGGCCGAGCCCGCGCCCGCGAAGCAGCCGATGTCCACCGGGCGCAAGCTGACGCTGATCGGGGCCGGCATCCTCGTGCTGTTCCTGGTCAATGCCTTCGCGCCCGAGCCGCTGCCCGAGCACTTCACGGTCCTGGTCCTCGCGATCGTCGTCGGCTACTACGTGATCGGCAAGGTGCACCACGCACTGCACACGCCGCTCATGTCGGTCACCAATGCGATCTCCGGCATCATCGTGGTCGGGGCCATGCTGCAGATCGCGCAGGACGACACCAAGATCCAGGTGCTCTCGTTCGTGGCGATCCTGCTCGCAAGCATCAACGTCTTCGGTGGATTCGCCGTGACCCGACGCATGCTCAGCATGTTTTCGAAAGGCTGATCCCGATGGATTCGCAGAGCATCGCCACAGCCGCATACATCGTTGCCGCGCTGCTGTTCATCATGAGCCTTGCCGGGCTCTCAAAGCACGAGACGTCGCGCCAGGGCGTCCTGTTCGGCATCGCCGGCATGACGATCGCCCTCCTCGCGACCTTCGCCGTCGTCGTGGACGTGTCAGAGTCCGCGACGCCCGTCGTCCTGCTGATCGTGGCGGTGTCGATCGGTGCCGTGATCGGCCTGTGGCGCGCCCGCGTCGTCGAGATGACCGGGATGCCCGAGCTGATCGCCCTGCTGCACAGCTTTGTCGGCCTCGCCGCGGTGCTGGTCGGCTGGAACGGCTACTTCGAGGTGGAGGACGGCGAGGGTCACTACTCCGGGGCGCTGCTCGACATCCACAACGCTGAGGTGTTCATCGGCATCTTCATCGGCGCCGTGACCTTCACCGGATCGATCGTGGCCTTCCTCAAGCTCTCGGCCCGGATCAAGTCCAACCCCTTGATGCTGCCGGGCAAGAACTACATCAACCTCGGCGCGCTCGCGGCTTTCGTCGCCCTGACGATCTGGTTCGTCATCGACCCGAGTCTTGGCCTGCTGATCGCCGTGACGGTCGTGGCGCTGGCGCTCGGCTGGCACCTCGTGGCCTCGATCGGTGGCGGCGACATGCCGGTCGTCGTGTCGATGCTCAACTCCTACTCGGGTTGGGCTGCGGCCGCCTCGGGGTTCCTGCTCGACAACAACGCGCTGATCGTGACCGGCGCGCTCGTCGGCTCATCGGGTGCCTACCTGTCCTACATCATGTGTCAGGCGATGAACCGGTCGTTCATCTCGGTCATCGCCGGTGGCTTCGGCATCGAGGCTTCGGCCGCCGACGACACCGACTACGGCGACCACCGCGAGATCAACGCCGCCGACACCGCCGAGCTGCTCAAGGCCGCGAGCTCGGTCATCATCACCCCGGGTTATGGCATGGCGGTTGCTCAGGCGCAATATCCGGTGGCCGATCTCGTGCGCAAGCTTCGCGAGCACGACATCGACGTGCGTTTCGGCATCCACCCCGTCGCCGGCCGACTGCCGGGCCACATGAACGTGCTGCTGGCCGAGGCCAAGGTGCCCTATGACATCGCCCTCGAGATGGATGAGATCAACGACGACTTCGACGGGACCTCGGTCGTGCTGGTCATCGGTGCCAACGACACCGTCAACCCCGCGGCGACCGAGGACCCGAGCAGCCCCATCGCCGGCATGCCGGTGCTGCGGGTCTGGGAGGCCGACAGCGTCGTGGTGTTCAAGCGGTCGATGGCCGCCGGTTATGCCGGCGTGCAGAACCCGCTGTTCTTCCGCGACAACGCCCAGATGCTGTTCGGTGACGCCAAGGAGCGGGTCGAGGACATCCTGCGCGAGCTGTGAGTCCGTGACACCTGCGTGGACGAATCGTTGAGCATGTCGACCCCGACCCCTTGGAGGACCCGTGGACAAGCCCGAGTATGACCGCCCTGAAGACAAAGAGAACGCCGGCAGCAGGGCTCTGATCTTCATCGGCCTGGCTGTCGCCGTCGTCGCGATCTTCTATTTCGGCATCTACCGCTGAGCCGTCCGGATTCGTTGGCGTCGCCCAGTCAGCCGACCACGCCATACAGGCGGTCACCGGCGTCGCCCAGGCCTGGGACGATGTAACCCAGCTCGTTGAGCTTTTCATCGAGTCCGGCGGTGACGAGGCTGACCGGAACGCTGATGCCGGCGAGATCCTGCTCGAGCCGGGCGATGCCCTCGGGCGCCGCGAGGAGCGTGATCGCGGTGATGTGGTCGGCGCCGCGCTTGACGAGGAAGTCGATCGCCGCGGCAAGCGTCCCGCCGGTCGCCAGCATCGGGTCGAGCACGTAGCACTGGCGGTTGGTCAGGTTGTCCGGGAGTCGCTCGGCATACGTCACGGCCTCGAATGTCTCCTCGTTGCGGACCATGCCGAGGAATCCGACCTCGGCGGTCGGCAGTAGCCGCTGCATTCCCTCGAGCATTCCCAGTCCGGCCCGCAGGATCGGCACCACCAGTGGAGGCGGATCCGTGAGGCGTACGCCCTTGGCGACCGCGACCGGCGTCGTCACGTCAACCTGCTCGACGCGAACGCCGCGCGTGGCCTCGTAGGCCAGCAGGGTCACGAGCTCGTCGGCAAGCCGGCGGAACGTCGGTGAGTCGGTGCGCTCGTCGCGCAGCACGGTCAGCTTGTGCGAGATCAGCGGGTGGTCGGCGACGTGAACCTGCATGGCAGCAGACTAGCGTTGCGCGTGGCAGGTCTGTCACCATCGCTGTGGAGCCAGTCCGACAGGAGGCACAGCCGTGGCCGAAGACGATGTCGACTTCGCCGTCGCCGCCTATCGTGACGACGGCCGGTGGCACGTCGCCGAGCTCAACCCGCGCCTGGGTGAGGATGTCGAGGAGCTGAGCCAGGCGCTGAGCCGGTTCCCCTCCGAGGTCGGGGTGCTGGGCATGGTGTCGATCAACGATGACTTCTTCGTGATCTTGCGCCGCTCCGGCACCCAGGTGCGCGCGATGCTGTCGGATCTGACGGCCGTGCCCGATTGGCCGCTTGCCGGTGGTGTCGCCGACTTGCTCGACCTGGCGGACCCCGCCGACGACGCCGACCCCCAACCGGCCGGTGACCTGGAGATCCTGAGTGATCTGGGTATGCCGGCACTCGACTTGGGCGTGCTGTGCGATGACGATGAGCTCTATCCCGAGGACATCTTGCGTGATGTCGCCGACCGGCTCGGGTTTGGCGTTGCATTCGAGGCCGTCATCGGGTGAGGTACGAAGAGCTGATGGAGCAGGCACTTCTGCTCGCGGAGTCCGCGCTCGCCGACGCGGATGTCCCTGTCGGGGCACTGGTCGTCGACGCCGACGGGCGGGTGATCGGCCGCGGCCGCAACACCCGTGAGCGCGACGGCGATCCGACCGGCCACGCCGAGGTCGTCGCGATCCGCGAGGCCGCAGCTGCCCGGGGGGAGTGGCGACTTGAGGGGTGCACCCTCGTCGTGACGCTCGAGCCGTGCACGATGTGCGCCGGAGCGATCGTCGCGGCGCGGATGGAGCGTCTGGTGTTCGGGGCATTCGATGACAAGGCCGGAGCCGTGGGCTCGCTGTGGGACGTCGTGCGCGATCGCCGGCTCAATCACCGTCCCGAGGTCGTCAGCGGTGTCCTGGCCGATCGGTCATCCGCCCTGCTGCGCGAGTTCTTCGCGGGTCATCGGCAGGCGTGAGGCACCGGGCGAACCCGCGGGAATAGTTCGCCTGCCATTATAGTTTAAGATTCAACAACCCTCGTTGAACGGCCTCGTGAAGGGGCAGCAGATGACCAGCATGCAATTCGGACTGTTCTCGGTCGGCGACGTCACCCCCGACCCGACCAATGGGACGGTGCAGACCGAGCACGAGCGCATCAAGAACACCATCACGATCGCCAAGAAGGCCGAAGAAGTCGGCCTCGACGTCTTCGCGACCGGGGAACACCACAACCCGCCATTCGTGCCCTCGTCGCCCACGACCACGCTGGCATACATCGCGGCACAGACCGAGAGGCTCATCGTCTCGACCTCGACGACGCTGATCACGACCAACGACCCGGTCAAGATCGCCGAGGACTACGCGACCCTCCAGCACGTCTCCGACGGCCGGATGGACCTCATGCTGGGGCGCGGCAACACCGCGCCGGTCTATCCCTGGTTCGGACAGGACGGCAGCAAGGCGATCGAGCTGACCGTCGAGCACTATCAGCTGCTGCGGCGACTGTGGGATGAGGACGTGGTCGACTGGGAAGGCAAGTTCCGCACTCCGCTGCAGGGCTTCACCGCGACGCCTCGGCCGCTGGACGGCGTACCGCCGTTCGTGTGGCACGGCAACATCCGCACGCCCGAGGTCGCGGAGCTCGCGGCGTTCTATGGCGACGGCTACTTCGCCAACAACATCTTCTGGCCCAAGGAGCACTACATCCGGCTGATCGACTTCTATCGACAGCGCTATGCCCATTACGGGCACGGTGAGCCGGAGCAGGCCATCGTCGGCCTCGGCGGACAGTTCTTCATGCGCAAGAACAGCCAGGACGCGATCAATGAGTTCCGCCCCTACTTCGACAATGCGCCGGTCTACGGGCACGGTCCGTCGCTCGAAGACTTCACTGCCCAGACGCCCCTGACGGTCGGCAGCCCCGAGCAGTTCGTCGACAAGACCCTGGCCTTCGCCGACTTCTTCGGTGACTACCAGCGTCAGCTTTTCCTCATCGACCACGCCGGCCTGCCGCTCAAGCTCGTCCTGGAGCAGCTTGACCTGCTGGGCGAGGTGCTCCCGACCCTGCGCGCCGAGTTCGACGCTCGCCGGCCGGCGGGCGTACCGGATGCACCGACGCACGCCGCTCGGGTCGCTGCGCGGAATGCCAAGGCGGCTGGCGCGGTTGAGACAGGCGAAGGGGTGATCGTATGACCAGGATCGTGGCGATCTCGGCCGGGCTGAGCGACCCGTCGACCACCCGTATGCTGGCCGATCGCCTCGTCGAGTCGGTCGAGCGGCAGTTCGGTGACGCCGCCGTCGAGGTCGTGTCGCTGCGCGAGCTGGCGCACGAGATCACCGACGCGACGCTCACGGGGTTCGCGCCGCCGCGGCTGCAGGACGCGATCGACAAGGTCATGGCCGCCGACGGGCTCATTGCCGTCACGCCGATCTTCAAGGCATCGTTCCCGGGCCTGTTCAAGTCATTCATCGATGTGCTCGAGTCCGATGCCCTGATCGGCAAGCCGGTGCTGCTGGCCGCGACCGGCGGCACGGCGCGGCACTCGCTCGCGATCGACCACTCGCTGCGCCCGCTGTTTGCCTATCTCCAGGCGCTCACCGTGCCGACCGGCGTTTTCGCGTCGCCCTACGACTGGGGCACCGATGGCCAGGACGGCCTCGGCCAGCGGATCGACCGCGCTGCCGGCGAGCTGGTGAGCCTGCTCAAGGGCGCCAGCACCGGTCGCGCTCGCACGGACGACATCGACCTGTTCAGCGACACGTTCCTCTCGATCTCGCAGCCGTGACCCGCTAGAGCAGGCTTCCGTCGATGACCACGTCGGCGAGGTCTCGTCGCGCGATGACGCGCCGGGCGTTGGGCTCGTCGACCTGCTCGACCCACTGTCGGGCATACGGCTCGGGCTTGCCGAACTCGACGTGGCGGCGCACCAGCCGCTCGGTGCGGACGCTGTCGTCGAGGTCGACGAACCATGTCTCGTCGAGCGCAGCGCGCACCTCGGGCCATGCCCCTTCCGCGTCGAGGAGGTAGTTGCCCTCCGTCACGACGAGCCGATCTGTCGGCCATACGGTGATCGCGCCGGCCAGCGGCTGCTCCAGGGTGCGGTCGAAGCCGGGCACGAGGACCTCGTGGTCCAGCTCCCTGCGGAGCCTTTGGAGCTGCGCGAGATAGCCGTATGCGTCGAAGGTCTCGATGGCGCCCTTGCGGTCAAGCAGCCCGCGGGCCTGCAGCGCGACGTCGGCGAGGTGGAGCCCGTCCATCGGCACGTGCGCTGCGGCGATGCCTTCTCGGCCGAGCTTCTCGACGATCGCCACCGCCAGCGTGGACTTGCCCGCGCCTGGAGCTCCGGTGATGCCCAGCAATCCGCGGCGACCATCGCGGATCAGCCCGCCTGCCCGAAGAGCCAGCTCCTCAAGCAGGTCGGCGTCCATCGGCACATCCTCGCGCGTGCCGGGCTCAGCCACCAATGCCGCAGGGTGCGGGTTCGGCCTGCGACGGCGCTTCCGGTAACCTCGTCCGCGGTGGCGTGTCCGAGTGGCCTAAGGAGCACGATTCGAAATCGTGTGTAGGTTCATCCCTACCGTGGGTTCAAATCCCACCGCCACCGCACGATGAGAACCCCCGGTTATGACTGGAATAGCAGTCAGACCGGGGGTTCTCATCGTGCTCCCGATCAGCGGTGCCACTGCACCTGCGGGGGCACGGTCTCTCCCTCAGCGCAGACCAGGGTGACTCTTCGCCAGCAGCGGCAGCAACAGGGTCCTCGGTGTCACCTGTGACAGGGCGGCCGCGACCCTGTTCACCTTGCCAGGGATGACCACGAGGCGGCCCTTGTCCATGCCTTCCACTGCGCTCTTCGCGACCTCCTCGGGGGTCACCCACATCACCGCGGGAAGGGCTGCTTCCGCATCCTCCACTGAGAAGCCGGCGCGCTCGCCGAAGCCAGTGTGGACCGGCCCGGGACAAAGGGTCGTGGCGGTGACTCCGGTCCCACGCAACTCACCGGCGAGGCTCTGGGTGTAAGACAGCACGAAGGCCTTCCCAGCGCCGTAGCCGGCCTGTCCAGGCAGGGGCTGGAAGGCGGCCGTCGAGGCGACGTTGAGCACCGCTCCCCGACCGCGCTGAACCATGCCCGGAAGGATCCGGCTGCAGAGGTCTGCGACTGCAACGACATCGACCTCGATCATGTGCATCTCGGCGGCTGGGTCGGACTTGCTGACCGCGCCCAGGGTGGACAGCCCAGCGTTGTTGACCAGGATGTCGGGCACCCGTCCGAGCTCGCCGACACGCTCAAGCAAGGACGCGCGGCTGGCTCTGTCGGCAAGATCCATAGCGATCACGTCGGCGCTCCCCAGCTCCGCTGCAAGGTCCTCGAGCTTGTCGACTGACCGGGCCACCAGGGTGACATGATGCCCACGCCGGGACAGCTCACGGGCGATCATGGCCCCGATCCCGGAAGAGGCTCCCGTCACCATCGCCGTACGGTCAGGTCCCGGTGCTGGAAGAGGCATGCCGACACCATAGTGCGACACGGCTCGGCGAGGTCGACGCTTTCGACTGCGCACCCTGCCAACCGGCCGCGCGTACGCGACAACCGGCGCCGAGCCAATTGTGGGCACGCGGCACCGGCCCAGCACCTGCGATTCCAGGCAGTGCGGGCAAGGTCACACTCCGCGGGGGGTGTGGGGGTCTACGAAAGGGGCACGGATAAAACATGAGCCAAGACAAAGCAAACGACCAGACAGACACAGCAGGCGAGGCCCGCGAGGGTCTGATCGGGAGCCTTGCCGGCAAGGCCAAGGAAGTGGCTGGAGCGGTGACCGGTAACGACAAGCTCGTCGAGGAAGGACACCTCCAGCAGGCCGAGGCGAGCAGCCGCAAGGCTGCCGTCGCCGACGAAGCCATCGCCGATGCCAAGCGCGATGAGGCCGCACAGGAGCTGCGCGAGACCAACCACGAGGCCGCAGCGGAGCGAGAGACCGCCCAGGATCAGGCCGACAAGGCGCAATCCGCGGTCGATCGGGAGCGCAAGGACGAGCACGCCGTCGCCGCACGCGACGCTGAGCGAGTGGAGTCCGAGGCACGCGTGGCCGCAGAGCAGCGCTCCGAGCAGATCGTCGAGGACCGACTGAACGAGGTAGAGACGATCGCTGCGGACGCGACTGCCACCGAGCAGGAGGCCGTGGCCGAAAAGGACCGCCTCGAGCGTGAGGCGGCCACAGCCGACCAACAGGCCGCGCAACTGCGCGCCCAGACCCCGACCGAAGGATGACCATGATCAGCACGCTTATCGCAATTCCCTACGAGCTCGTACGTCTCCCGCTCGTCACGATCGACCGCGGAGTGTCGAGCAAGATGTCGGAGACCTCGACAACCCGGCGCACGTTGGACCGGGCCATCAGCTCCGCAGACAAGCTCGCTGGTGCACTGCTGCACAACGACAACATCGCCAGCCGTGGGGCAGACCGCCTCGAGCGCTCCGACAAGCTCGCGAGGGCTGCGCGGCTCGAAGCCGAAGCCGACGCCCGCAGGGAGCAGGCCCGCGAGACGGCCAAGGCCGGCCGCCAGGAGGCGGCTCAGAAGCGCGAGGCCGCCGCGAAGCGCGCCGCGACTGCACTCGACGAGGCCAACGCAGCCGAGGCCAAGGGCAAGGAAGAAGCCAAGGCCAAGGCCAAGAAGGTGGCCGCCACCAAGAAGGCTGCTGCTGACAAGAAGGCAGCTGACCGCACCGAGACCGTCAAGCAGCGCAAGAGCAAGGTCGACTCGGCCGCCGCAGCCAAGAAGAAGGCCGCGCGGCGTGAGGCGAGCGCCGATCTCGCTGATGCTCGCGAGACGAAGAAGGCCGCTGCCGAAGCCCGCTCCGACGCCGACCGCCTCAGTGACCTGACCGAGGCCAAGAAGCAGGAGCGCAAGCAGGACTGAAGCAGCTCGAGCTGATGTGGGAGCTCCCGGACCTGATGGACATACCGTCAGGTCCGGGAGCTCTGTCACTTGGCGCGGCGTAGGCCAAGCAGGCCAGAGCGGGAGGGTCGCCGCCGGGACGATCGATTCACGACCTGGCGCGCAGGAAGGCTTGCCGGGTCATTCTTGACCAGCTCCGCGGGAAGGTCCGCTGCCTCGACCCGCCTCCACCCGCCACCGTCAACCAGCATGACGGCCAGCAAGGGCTCCGGGACCCACCTGTCAGATCTGGCGTCGTAGTAGGCAGGTGTGGAGCTGAGGTACCACCGGGCGATCTCGTCGGCATAGCCCGGCGTGCTCAGGATGAAATACTGCATCGTCCCCCCCTCGCTCAGCCTGCAAGGAAGATTCTGCGGCACGGAGCGGGTCTCGCGCACGTGTTCGCGGCAGAATTCACGCGAACACCACGAAATCCCGGCCGATTGCCGCTGCAGGTCGCCCGGGTTCCGCGTGCACATCGAGCCGGTTCAGCCCCGAGACCTGGACCGACCACGACACGATCTTGCTAAGTAAGACGCGGACCGTGGCACTTCATGACGCAGGCTGCCTCATCTCGGCGGGGAGCTCTTGCACGTGCCAGCGGTTGCCGTCAGGATCGGCGAAGCTCGTGAACGTGCCCCACGCCTGGACATCGATCTCGGTGGCATCGACGCCGTTGGCCACGAGATCGGCTCGCGCCGCTGCGGCGTCGTCGACCACGACCTGGATGCCGTGCTGCGATCCGGGCACGAGATCCGTGATGCCCTCGCCGAACGCGATGGAGCAGCCTGAGCCCACGGGGGTGAGCTGGACGAACCGCACCTGGTCGTCGACCCGTACGTCGTGGTCGAGGGTGAAGCCGACCTGGTCGACATAGAAGTCCCGGGCCCGATCGACGTCGGTGACGGGCACGAAGATGAGTTCTATCCTGCAATCCATCTGATCATTCTGGCGTCTCGCGACCGGGCCTGGCGTTCTTGCGGACACGCCGGGTGTGTCGGCGACCGAACGTCAGGGCCACGATGCAGGCTGGTGGCATGCCTTTGACGGGAGAGTATGCCCCCAGCACGTCTGACTGGGCGCGCAAGCAGGCCGAGCTCTTTGAGCGGACGGGCGGCGCCGAGGGCAACACGATCCTGGGCAGGCCGATTATCCTGCTCACGACCCTGGGCGCCAGGACGGGCAAGATCCGCAAGACGGCGTTGATGCGGGTCGAGCATGAGGGTGACTACCTCATCGTGGCGTCATTGGGCGGCGCGCCCAAGAACCCGAGCTGGTACTACAACGTCATCGACGCGCCGTTCGTCGAGCTGCAGGACGGCCCGGTACGCAAGGACTATGTACCTCGCGAACTCAGCGGGCAGGAGCGCGCGCTCTGGTGGGAGCGTGCGGTCGAGGCGTTCCCGCAGTACGCGTCGTACAAGAAGAAGACCGATCGGATCATCCCGCTCATCCTGCTGACCCCAGCCCCGGCGGCCTGACGTGCCGACGCCCGGTCCTCGTGAGAGGACCGGGCGTCAGGGTGTGATGCTGTCAGACGGTGCGGGTGCCGCGGCGGCCGCCGAGCAGGAGCCCGGATCCACTGAGGACCAGCATCAGGCCGGCGATGACGCCGAGCATCAGGTTGTCCGGGGCGCCTGTGTCAGGCAGCAAGGCCGCTGACTGGAAGTCCGCTGACTGGTCGTCCGCCGTGCCTGCTGAGTCGTCGTCCCCCGAACCGCTGGACGCGCCACACAGGCCACGACCCGTGACGTTGATCAGCAGGTCAGCGAATGACGTGAATGCTGCTCCGTCGCGGGTGACGCCGTACGTCAGCGAGCCGGACCGGCTCGCGGTGTAGGTGAGCACGCCGGTGTTCGGGTCGATCGTGGCCTCCGTGCAGCGGTTCAGTGCTTCGATCGAGTAGAGCAGGCCCGACAGCTCGAGGGCCTCGTCGTCGAGCTGCTCGTCGTTGGCCGCGAGGTCGAAGACGCTTTCCTCGCCGGCTGTGACCGTGTCCTCGTCGAGGACCGCGCACGCGATGTCCGCGCCTTCGCCACCCTCGAGGAGGTCGTCACCCGGTCCGCCGCACAGGAGGTCGCTGCCACCGTTGCCGTAGAGCTCGTCGTCACCATCCTCGCCGCCCTCGGCTTCGCCGCAGAAGCCGAAGAAACCAAATGTGCAGTCGTCGTCGCCCTCACCGAAGATGATGTCGTTGCCAGCCCCGCCGAAGAGCACGTCGTCGCCGCCGTTGATCGACCCGCAGAAGATGAAGAAGCAGAGGACGGTGCCGTCCCCGGAGATGTTGTCGTCGCCGTCACCGCCGTCGATGAAGTCGTCGCCGCCGTTGACGTTGCCGAAGGGGCCGGCGTTGCCATCGCCGGTGAGGGTGTCGTCGCCGTCGCCACCGTCGATGAAGTCGTCGCCGCCGTTGACGTTGCCGGTGAAGCCAGCGTCGCCATCTCCGGTAACGTCGTCGTCGCCGCCGCCACCGTCGATGAAGTCGTCGCCGCCGTTGACGTTGCCGTCCTGGGGTGCGTCGCTGTCGCCGGTGACGCTGTCGTCGCCGCCGCCCGCCTCGATGTCGTCGTCGCCGCCACCGCCTTGGATGTTGTCATCGTTGGGGGTGCCGGTGATCTGGTCGTCGCCGGGGGTGCCGGCGAAGTCGTCGGCTTGCGCAGCGATCGGTGCGAACATCAATGCCGCTGCGGTGAGGGTCGCAGCGAGGCGCGGCATGGTGCGGGAGGACTTCACGAGGGGCTCCTGATGCTGTGTTGCTGTGAGAGGGACGCGACCAAGATCCCACAATGGCGCTGCCCGCGTGAAGGAAATGAGAAAGATCGTCTTGGTTCGCGCGGAATGCCCTCAACAAGGCCGTCTGATCGTCAGTCGCGGGTGGTGGTTGAGATCACCGAGTTGGGCCTGAACAGCACCGCAGCCCCTCGACGGCTCGGCCGGATCAGGTCGAAGCCAGCCGTGGTCACGAGCGACCACTTGAGCGGGGCCTCGGGTTGACCCAGATGACGACCACCGATCGGGACGAACAGGTTGAGCACCTCGTGCGCGCACTCCAGGTGGGTCGGCGGAAACGTGAACAATCCCGTTTCGGCCTCGGAGTCGGGTCCGAAGAAGGCGACCGGACGACCCAGCGGCTCTCCGCAGATGCCGCAGATGCGGCTCAGGGCGCACCGGATGGCGGCGCTTGACCACATGTGAGGTGTCACGCGCCCCGGCATCGTCTTCTCAGGCGAAGGGCACAGGCAGACCGCCGGACTTCGGACGGCCGTCGAGCACGGTGCTCATCTGTCGGTGCTCATCTATCGCTGCTCATGCTCATACCGAGGCTGCACCCGACCACTTGCCGAGCTCGGAGCGACGGGTCTGTCGCTCGGTGTCGTTGAGCCGCCGGTTCTTGCGCGGTGAGACCGGCGCCGGGTTGTCGGCAGTGCGCCGGTTGGGCAGCGACAGCTTCATGATCGTACGGATGACCTGGCCGTACTGCTTGTAGAGCGGTCCGGTCGTGTAGGGGATGTCGTAGCGCTTGCAGATGTCCTTGACCTTGACCGAGATCTGCGCGTAACGGTTGCTGGGCAGGTCCGGGAAGAGGTGGTGCTCGATCTGGTAGCCGAGCTGGCCGCTCATGACGTGCAGGAACTTGCCACCCTCGAAGTTGGCCGAGCCGAGCATCTGCCGCAGATACCACTCGGCGCGGGTCTCGTCCTCGAGCTCCTCCTCGGTGAAGTGCACCGCACCATCGGGGAAGTGTCCGCAGAAGATGATCATGTATGACCAGAAGTTGCGCATGATGTTGGCGGTGAAGTTCGCGGACAGCGTGTGGAAGAAGAACGGCCCGGTCAGCGCGGGGTACATCAGGTAGTCCTTGAAGGTCTGCTTGCCGACCTTGTCGCCGATCTGCTTGAGCTGCTTCTTGAGCAGCTTGGGGTCCTTCTCGCCCTTGCGGATCGCCTCGATGTCGAGGTCGTGGAGCGCGACGCCGAACTCGAAGAACGCGGCAAGGAAGAAGTTGTAGACCGGCTGACCCAGGTTGTAGGGCGTCCACTTCTGGTCACGCGACATGCGCAGGATGCCGTAGCCGACGTCGTTGTCGTGGCCCAGCACGTTGGTGAACTGGTGGTGGACGTAGTTGTGCGAGTGCTTCCACTGCTCAGCGGGCTGGGTCGTGTCCCACTCCCAGTTGCTCGAGTGGATCTCGGGGTCGTTCATCCAGTCCCACT
>NZ_JBBJMJ010000023.1:0-40526 GCF_037719875.1 Aeromicrobium sp.
CTAGGTGTTCTGTCCTGCCAGGTTGGGAACGAGGTCGGCTGGTGATGCGCCTTTGAGTGAGGTGTGTCCTCGGTGGTGATTGTAGGTGTGGAGCCAGGTGGCGAATTCAGCGACGCGTTCTGATTCGGACCGGTAGGGGCGCGCGTATGCCCATTCCTCGATCATGGTGCGGTTGAGGCGCTCGACTTTGCCGTTGGTCTGGGGCCGGTAGGGCCTGGTGCGGACGTGTTTGGCTTCGCCGAGGGTCTGGGTCCAGAGCTTGGACTTGTAACAAGAGCCGTTATCGGTCATCACGGCTCTGACCTCGATCCCGGCGTCGGCGAACCAGGCGCGGGCTCGTTCCCAGAACCCGGCGGCGGTCTCCTTGCGTTCGTTGGTGAGGATCTCGCAGTAGGCCAGCCGGGTCCGGTCATCGACAGCGTTGTGGATGAACGCGTAGCCGCGGCCACGGGTTCCGCTGTTGGCCCGGCCTGCTCGTCGACCCACAAATCGGTGGCCGCCACCGGGAGGGATCAGGCCGAGCTTCTTGATGTCGACGTGAACCAGGTCGCCGGCCTCGGCCATCTCATAGCTGCGACGCTCGCGCCGTGAGGTGCGGAGCCTGACCCCGGTGGCCGGGTCCGTCCAGCGCAGCGGCGGACACCCGTAGCGGGTCAGCACCCGGTGGACCGTAGAGACGTTCAACCCGAGCCGGTAAGCGATCCTCGCCGGTCCCCACCGGCGCGAGACCCGCAGCCCCACGATCCGGCGCTCGGTCCGCCGCGGCAGCTGGTGTGGGCACGACTTCGGACGTGAGGACCGGTCGACCATTCCGGCCTTGCCAAGTGCCCGATAGCGACTGGCCCACCGCCGCGCCGTGGTGACCGAGACATTAAAACGCTCGGCAGCACGTTCCAGCGGCCAATCGTCATCGACGACGACCTTGGCCAGACGAAGCCGACCAGTCTCTGACAAGGGGGCATTAGCGTGGGGCATGAAGACCTCCGGTGAAGGTGAGGACGCGTGGTTGCTCCACACCTCACCCGGAGGTCTTCACTCATGTCCACCCGGCACGCCGTTCCTAACGTCCGTGGACAGAACAACTAGGGCGTCGGTGTACTCCAGCACGGTCCGCAACGAGGCATAGGTGCCGATCGACCGGTTGAGGATCGCCGACGGGTTGATCCAGCCGACCGGCTTCTGAGTCGTCTCAACACCCCCGACGGTCCACTCCAGCAGGTTCTTGAGCGCCCCTGGCATCGCGCCGGCATACTCCGGGGTGCTGATCAGCAGCGCCGACGACTCGTCGATCAGGCGGCGCAGCTCGGTCACCGCGGGCGGCAATGGGTCGTGGTCGAGGTCAGGGTTGAAGTGGGGCAATCCGCCCAGACCCTGATAGGTCACTGCGACAACATCTCTTGGGACGAGCTGGGCGGCGGTCGCGATGACAGCTGAGTTGACCGAACCGGCGCGAACGCTGCCACTGATCATGAGGATGCTGCGAATGGCCATGCGTCCAGCGTAGCCACCGTCAGAACAGGTCAGCGGCCTTGACGACGGTCTCGTAGACGCCGTATGCCAGCGGCATCGCGACCACGATCCAGGCGATGAAGATCAACGGTGTCGATGCGGCAACCGCGACGTCATGCTCCTCCGAGGCGACCTGCGCCTCCGCCGGTGCGGACGACTCCTCCTCGTGGAATCGGGACGCGACCGGCCGGATCAGCAGATTCGCGATGAAGCCGACTGCGAGGATCCCGACCATGGTCAACAGTGCCGGTCGATAGTCGGCGGCATTGAGCTTGCCCGGTTCACCCTGGGCATCGAGGAATCGATTGACGATCAGCGGACCGACCACGCCGGCCGCCGCCCAAGCCGTGAGCAGACGTCCGTGGATCGCGCCGACCTGGAACGTTCCGAACAAGTCGCGCAGGTATGCCGGGACCGTGGCGAACCCGCCGCCATAGAAGCTGAGGATCACGCCCGCGAGCAGGGCGAACAGCGTCGTCGAGGTCGATCCCTTGAACGCCAGCAGCGCATACAGGATGATGCCGACCCCGAGATAGACGACGTAGATGTTCTTGCGGCCCACGACATCTGAGGTCGACGACCAGAGGAACCGGCCGGCCAAGTTGAAGAGTGAGAGCAGACCGACGAATCCGGCAGCAGACGCCGCCGAGACCGAGGACGCTGACCCCTCGCGGAAGAAGTCCTGGATCATCGGCGCCGCCTGCTCCAGGATGCCGATGCCGGCTGTCACGTTGCAGAACAGGACGACCCAGAGGAACCAGAACTGCGGCGTCCTGATCGCGTTGTCGGCCGACACGTTGTCGCTCGTCACGAGCGCCTTGGTCTTGACCTTCGACTCATCGAAGCCCTGGGGCTTCCAACCATCGGCCGGGACCCGGATCAGCCAGGCGCCGAACATCATCAGGACGAGATAGACCAACCCGAGCGTCACGAACAACTTGGCCACCGCCGACCCCGAGGCTATGCCGGTCGCCGTGTCATAGGAGTCGTCATAGATGCCGAGGAGCTTGGAGGACAGGGGGCTGGCGATCATGGCCCCGCCACCGAACCCCATGATCGCCATGCCGGTCGCGAGGCCTGGACGGTCGGGGAACCACTTGATCAGCGTCGAGACCGGCGAGATGTAGCCGATGCCGAGGCCGATGCCACCGATGAAGCCATAGCCCAGGTAGACCAGCCACAGCTGGTCGGTCGCGATGCCGAGCGAACCGATCATGAATCCGCCAGACCAGAACAAGGCGGCGGTGAACATCGCTCTCCGTGGGCCGCCCGAGTCCACCCACGTCCCGAAGACCGCGGCCGAGACTCCCAGCATCACGATCGCGATGGAGAAGATGATGCCGATCGAGGTCAGGCTGGCATCGAAGTGCTTGACGAGCGACGCCTTGTAGACGCTCGTGGCATATACCTGACCGATGCACAGGTGCACGGCGAGCGCCGCTGGCGGGATGAGCCAGCGATTGAAACCCGGCTTGGCGATGGTGTGGTGGCGGTCGAGCAGAGCGAGTGACATGTTCCCCCTGGGAGAATCGTGACCTGCGTCTCACGGTAGATCGGCTCGTGCCAGGTCGCATTTCCTGACCACGGATCAGGCCTGCAAGCCATCGTCGTCCGGGCGGTGGCGCCACCGGTAGAGTTCGAGCGTGAGCGCAACCCCCAGCCGCATCTTCTTGTCCCGCATCGTGGGCCAGGCGGTCTTCGACCCCGCGGGCGACCAGGTGGGCAAGCTGCGCGATGTCGTGGTCGCGGTGCGATCAGACAAGCAACGCCCCCGCGTGTTGGGCATCGTCGTCGAGGTCCTGGGGCGCCGGCGGGTCTTCCTGCCCATCACCCGGGTGACCTCGCTCGACTCCGGCCAGATCATCACGACCGGCGTCCTCAACGTCCGCAAGTTCGTCCAGCGCCGCACCGAGACCCTCGCGATCCACGAGCTGTTCGACCGCACCGTGACCCTGCATGACGGGTCCACCGGCACGGTCTACGACCTCGCGATGGAGCAGGATTCACGCCGCGACTGGCACGTCAGCGATGTCGCGGTCCAGGGCGGCAGCAAGCGTTTTGGCCGTCGCGGCCCTCACCAGGTGCTCGAGTGGGACGAGGTCACGGGTCTCACCACTGAGGAGGCCGGCCAGGGTGCCACGCACCTGCTCGCGACGATGGACGAGATGCGAGCGGCCGACCTCGCCAACGCGCTGCGCGATCTCGCGCCCAAGCGCCGTATGGAGGTCGTGACCGAGCTCGACGACGAGCGTCTGGCCGATGTCCTCGAGGAGCTGCCCGAGAAGGACCAGGTCGAGATCCTCGGTGTGCTCGACCCCGAGCGGGCATCGGACGTACTCACCGAGATGGACCCCGACGACGCCGCCGATCTCCTCGGCGAGCTGCCCCCCGCGACCGCAGAGCAGCTGCTCGCGCTGATGGAGCCCGAGGACGCCGAGGACGTACGCCGCCTGCTGACCTACGAGGAGCGCACGGCCGGCGGCATGATGACGACCGAGCCGGTCGTCCTGCCGCCCGATGCCACGATCGCCGACGCCCTGGCACGGGTGCGCAACCCCGATCTCATCCCCGCGCTCGCGTCGATGGTCTACGTGTGTCGCCCGCCGCTGGAGACTCCGACCGGCAGGTTCCTCGGGATCGTCCACTTCCAGGCCCTCCTCCGCGAGCCGCCCTCGACCCTGGTCAGTGCGATCGTCGACAACGACATCGACTGGCCCAGGCCTGAGGCGTCGCTCCAGCACGTCGCCAACCTGCTGGCCGCCTACAACATGGTGGCACTGCCGGTCGTCGACGAGAACGCACATCTACTCGGGGCGGTGACCATCGACGACGTGCTCGACCACCTGCTCCCGGAGGGCTGGCGAGAGCAGGACACCGAGCCGGACCCAGGGCCGGAGTCGGAGGTGGTCGCCCATGGCTGACCGCGCCCGACTCGACCAGCCACGCGAGGTCCGCCGGTCGTTCCGACGCTCGCGTCGCGACCCCGACCCCGAGCGCTTCGGGCGTTTCGCGGAGTCCACCGCACGCTTCCTGGGCACTGCGACGTTCATCGCCTGGATGACGGTCTTCGTCGCGATCTGGGTGACGTGGAACATTCCCTATGGTCCCGATCGCTACCGCTGGGACGAGTACCCGTTCATCTTCCTCACCCTGATCCTGTCGCTGCAGGCGTCATACGCCGCACCACTCATCCTGCTCGCGCAGAACCGCCAGGAGGCGCGCGACCGCGTGACCCAGGAGCAGGATCGCGACGCCACGGCGCAGGCCAACGCGGACATGGAGTTCTTGGCCCGTGAGGTGGCCAGCCTTCGTCTGGGCCTCGGCGAGGTCGCAACCCGTGACTTCATCCGCGGCGAGCTGCGCGGCCTCGTGGCCGATCTCGACGAGCGCGCCGCCGAGGACGAGCGGGACTGAGCTAGGACTCCTCGCTGAGTCGCGGCTCAGTCGCGTTGGCAGGCTTGATGCCGGGCTTGTCGGCATAGAACGCACGGACAAGATCCATGTCAGCGCGCACATCGCCGGACGGGTGGAACGTCGGACCGAAACCCATCGTCTTGGTCGGCGGGTCGAAGAACGCCAGGGAGATCGGCAGCCCGGTCTCCTTGGACAGTCGATAGAACCCCGACTTCCAGCGGTCGCCCTTGGTGCGGGTGCCCTCGGCGGCGATGATCAGCCTGAACGGCTCGCCTGTCCCGGCCTCACGGACCAGGTCGCCGACCACCGCCCCGGCGTCCTCACGATCGAGCGGGACACCGCCGCAGGTGCGTAGCAAACCGCCGAGCGGCCCGCGGAACAGCTGCTTCTTGACCAGCACGCGCGGGTGCGCGCCCTCGTGCCACATCACCAGCAACATCGTGACGAAGTCCCAGTTGGAGGTGTGCGGCGCACCGACCAGGATCCCGCTCGGTGGCACCTCGCCGACCATCCGATAGCCCATCGCCCGCACGACGGTCCGGGCCAGCCGCTGCCGCATCATGGCGCGATCCTACGGGTCGCCGACCGCTGGCCGGCACAGAGGTCAACGCCCACGAGCGACCCTCGCCTCGTCCCAGACCGGCTCGTCGGACTCATAGACGTTGCCGTCGGCGCCGAACACCAGGAACCGATCGAAGCCCCGGGCGAACCACCGGTCGTGCGTCACCGCCACGACCGTGCCCTCGAACCTCGACAGTGCCTGCTCGAGGGCCTCGGCGGAGTGCAGGTCCAGGTTGTCCGTGGGCTCGTCGAGCAGCAGCAGCGTCGCGTGGGACAGCTCGAGGAGCAGGATCTGGAACCGCGCCTGCTGACCACCCGACAGCTGCTCGAACACCTGGTCCCCGGCCTTGGCGAGCCCATAGCGGTCGAGCGCCTTGGCTGATCCCTCGTGCCCCATCCCCCGCCGGTGCCCGTCGCCGTGGTGCAGGACCTCCAGCAGCGTCCGACCCAGCAGCGACGGGTGCTCGTGGGTCTGGGCGAACCAACCGGGTCGCACCCGCGATCCGAGCCTCGCCATGCCGGTGTGGTCGACAGGAGGCGGGATGACGTCGCCGACGGGTTCGTGCTCGATGTCGGGACGTGAGCCGCCAGCGGCGAGCAGCCGCAGGAAGTGCGACTTGCCGGAGCCGTTGCTGCCCAGCACCGCGACGCGCTCCCCGAACCAGATCTCCAGATCGAACGGCTTCATCAACCCCGTGAGCTCGACCTGCTCGGCGACCACGGCGCGCTTGGCCGTCCGACCTCCTTCGAGCCGCATCCGCAAATTCTGTGCGATCGGCACCGCCTCGGGCGGCCCGGCCAGCTCGAAGCGCTCCAGTCGGGTCACCGCCGCCTGGAGACGCGAGGCCATGTCGGCGTTGTACGCGGCCTTCTGCCGGTACATCAGGACGAGCGCCTTGAGCTTGGCCCGCTCCTCGTCCCAGCGGAGCCGACGCTGCTCGAGCTTGGCATTGCGGTCGATCCGCGCCTGAAGATAGGTCGAGAACCGGCCCGAGTGCATCCACAGTGAGCTGCCGGCCGCACCGGGCTCAAGCGTCGCGATGCGATCCGCGACCCGCTCGATCAGCTCGCGGTCGTGACTCACGAACAGCACGGTCTTGCTCGACTCGACCAGCTGGCCCTCCAGCCAGCGCTTGGCCGGGACGTCGAGGTAGTTGTCGGGCTCGTCGAGCAGCAGGACCTGCTCCGGTCCACGCAGCAGTGCCTCGAGCACGAGCCGCTTCTGCTCCCCACCTGAAAGGGTCGTGACCTGTCGCCACTGCGCCTGTTGGAACGGCACGCCGAGCGCTGCCATCGTGCACACGTCCCACATCGACTCGTGCTCATAGCCACCCGCGTCGCCCCAGTCGACGAGCGCCTGCGCGTACGCCATCTGGTCCCGCTCGTCGTCCCGCTCCATCATCAGCAGCTCGGTGCGGTCTACCTCGGCGGCGGCCGTGCGAACTGTCGGCGGTGCGACAGATATCAGCAGGTCTCGCACGGTCGACTCGTCGCGGACCGAGCCGACGAACTGGCGCATGACGCCGAGACCACCGGACACCGTCACGGCACCCTCTTGGGCAGCAAGATCGCCCGTCGCAATGCGAGTCAGCGTCGTCTTGCCGCTGCCGTTGGGGCCGATCAGCGCGACCTTCTTGCCCTCTCCGACCCGGAGGCTGACCTCGTCGAGCAGGGGCCGCCCGTCGGACAGCGTGAAGCCGATGGAGTTGAGGTCGAGGTGTCCCACTCCCCCATCCTTCCACCTGCATAATTGAACATGTTCAGTTCTACGACTAAGGTGGGGTCCATGATCCACACCGAACTGCGCAGCGCCGTCGTCGCAGGGGCCTCCGGATACATCGGCCAGCACCTCGTGGGCACGCTCCGCGACTCGGGCGTCGAGGTACGCACGATCGGTCGTGGCGCCTCCAGCGATGCCACCTGGACCCACGGTCTCGTCGACGTGCTCCACGGTGCCGACCTGCTCGTCAACTTGGCAGGACGATCGGTGAGCTGCCGCTACGGCAAGCGCAACGCTGACGCGATCTTCTCGTCGCGCACCCAGACGACCGCAGCACTAGGTCACGCTATTGCCGCCAGCACGCGTCCCCCCAAGCTGTGGGTCAACGCGAGCACCGGCACGATCTATCGCGACTCGCGCGACCGTCCGATGGACGAGGTCACAGGCGAGCTCGGTACCGGCTTCTCGGTGGCGGTTGCCCGGGCGTGGGAGCACGAGCTGTTCACGTCACCCGCGCCCGTGCGAAAGGTCGCGCTCCGCATGTCAATCGTCCTCGGGCCCGGTGGTGGCGCCCTCAACCCGTTCATCAATCTCGCTCGGCTCGGCTTCGGCGGCCCCATGGGTGACGGCGGCCAGCGGTTCAGCTGGGCGCACGTCGACGACGTGGTCGCCGCGATCACGTACGCCTATGACCATCCGGAGCTGGGCGGTCCTGTCAACGTCGCGGCTCCTGAGGTCCTGACCAACGCCGAGACGATGCGCCACGTCCGGACCATCCTCGGCCGAAGTCGCGGCCTCCCCCTTCCGACATGGACGTTGGAGGCGGGCGCCCGAATCATCCGCACCGAGGCCGAGCTGGTGCTGAAGAGCCGGTGGGTCGAGTCGCGGGCCCTGACCGAGTCGGGCTTCTGCTTCACCTACCCGAAGCTCGCTGCCGCTCTCCATCAGATCGCCGACCACACGCCCCACGGACTGCTGCCTGTCGCGCTGGGCTGAGATCGCCCTATTAGGTCACACTCATGATCCGGGCCGGGTCCTCCCCCGTACGATGGGCGTATGTCAGTGGTCACCGAAGAACAAGTCCGTGAAGCCCTCAGCAAGGTCAATGACCCTGAGATCAAGCGGCCCATCACCGATCTCGGGATGGTCGACGGCATCACGATCGAACAGTCGCAGATCACCGTGCGCCTGCTGCTCACGGTGTCCGGGTGCCCGCTCAAGGACACGCTGAACCGCGACATCACCGCCGCGGTCGCCTCGGTCGCACCGGCCCATGCGGTCGTCGTCGACATGGGCGTCATGACCGACGAGCAGCGCAAGAGCATGCAGGAGATGCTCCGCGGCGGCCGCGCCGAGAAGGAGATCCCCTTCGCCCAGGCCGGCTCGCTGACCAAGGTCTTCGCGATCGCTTCCGGCAAGGGTGGAGTGGGCAAGTCGACCGTGACGGTCAATCTTGCTCTGGCGATGGCCAAGCGCGGTCTCAAGGTCGGCATCATCGACGCCGACATCTACGGACACTCGATCCCTGACATGCTCGGCGTCGGAGACCTCCGCCCGACCCAGGTCGAGGACATGATCATGCCGGTGCCGGTCAAGGGCATGAAGGTCATCAGCATCGGGATGCTCAAGCCCCGCAAGGACCAGGTCGTCGCGTGGCGCGGACCCATGCTTGACCGGGCACTCGTCCAGATGCTGAGCGATGTCTACTGGGGCGACCTTGACGCGCTCCTGCTGGATCTGCCGCCGGGCACGGGCGACGTCGCGATCAGCCTCGGCCAGCACCTGCCCAACGCCGAGGTCGTCGTCGTCACGACCCCCCAGCCCGCAGCGGCAGACGTCGCCGAGCGTGCCGGCACGATGGCCTCGATGATGCACCAACGCGTCGTGGGAGTCCTCGAAAACATGTCCTACCTCCAGGTCCCGGGCGGCGAGCGCATGGAGATCTTCGGGTCAGGCGGAGCCGCCAGGGTCGCCGAGACACTCAGCGCCCGCTTCGGCTACGACGTGCCGATGCTCGGCCAGATCCCCCTCGACCAGAGCCTCCGCGAGGGTGGCGACCACGGTGACCCGATCGTCGAGACCGATCCCGACTCCGAGGCAGCCAAGATCCTGCAGGGCGTCGCCGACCAGCTGAGCGGACGCTCGCGGGGCCTGGCCGGCATGCAGCTCGGCCTCGCGCCCGCCGGAAGGCTGTAGGAGCACCGCATGCTCGGGATGGGCGTGGCTGAGATCGGCGTGATCCTGGTCTTCGCGCTGCTCGTCTTCGGCCCGGACAAGCTCCCGGGGATCGCCAAGCAGGCCGGCGGCTTCGTGCGTACGCTCCGCCAGATGGCCGACAACGCCAAGAACGACTTGGGTCGCGAGATGGGGCAGGACTTCTCGGACCTCAACCTCAAGGACCTCGATCCGCGCGAGATCGTCCGGCGCAACTTCCTCGACGAGGACACGACGCCGGCGGCCACCAAGGAAGCCCGCATCCTTCGGCCCGGGGAGACGCCGCCCTTCGACCCCGAGTCGACCTAGGCGATCAGCCGGCTCAGGCCGCGTCGACCCAGGCGGTCATGCGGTCGAGGCCGTCCCGGACACGATCGGTCGGTCCGTCGGAGTAGGAGCCCCGGGGAAGATCGGCGACCGCCTGCTCGACCCGCTCGCGATCGGCGTCCGTCACGATCGTGTAGACGACCCCGTCGTCATCCCAGGTCACCAGCATCGGCTCGCCCTGCCGTACCCAGACCTGCGACCTCCCCAGCACGGCCGGCTCGAAGTCCCGGATGCTGTCACGGTCCAGCGAGCCGGTCTGCTCGAACAAGTTGAGCTTGGTGCTGCCGTTGGAATAGCTCAGGGCGACGACCCGGTCATCGGTCAGCGACCCCGAGACACGTCGCAAGTCGCCCGCGAGCGTCTCGTGGCACGGCCAGCCCGAGCCGTCGAGCTCGTTCAGCTCGGACTCGCCGATGATGTTGCCTGCCGGGACGGCTGTCGCGCCGAAGAAGTTGGCAGCGTAGCTGTCGAACGGCGGCGCGATCTCATCACCGAGGCGCTCGTCGGAGCCGCCCACGGCATAGGCGGCGATGACGACAGCGGCCGATGCGCTGGCCAGCACGACGCCGGCACGAAATGGCACCGAACGACGCATGCGGGCCCACCAGCTCTCCCGAAGAGGTGGTGCGGTGGCCAGCCCGGAGAGCGACGCCAGCAGGGCTGGCGGAGGTTCGGGCGTCGCCACAGTCGACATACGTGACTTGAGCAGACGCTGCTGGCGTACGGCCTTGGCGCAGCCGTCGCAGGACTGCAGGTGCGTCATCGCCTCGCGGATCGCGGGCTCGGACAGCTGCCCGTCCACGAATGCGGCGACGTCGGCACCCAGATGAGCCATCTGACCTAGGCCCCGACCGGGCCGACGAAGCGGGTCCGACCCTGGCGGGGAGCCCGGTGAGCCAGCGTCTCGCGGAGCTGGGTCCGGCCACGGTGGATGCGGGAACGAACCGTGCCGAGCTTGATCCCCAGGACGTCCGAGATCTCTTCGTAGGAGAGGCCCTCGATGTCGCACAGCACGACGGCCACCCGGAACTCATCGGAGAGCGCCGACAGGGCCAGCTCGATGTCAGGGTCGAAGTTGGCGTCGTGCACGGCCGACTCGGGCAGGATCTCCGAGCTGAGGAGCTTCTCCTCGGCACCTTCGTAGAAGCCATCCATCCGCAGGCGGGACTTGCGGCGGACACGGTCCAGGAAGAGGTTCGTCGTGATGCGGTGCAGCCACCCCGGGAAGTTGCCGGGTTCGTAGGTGTCGAGCGAGCGGAAGACCCGGATGAACACGTCCTGGGTCAGATCCTCGGCGTCTTGCCGATTGCCGGTCAGACGGTAGGCAAGCCGGTAGACCCGCGCGGAATGCTCCGCGACGATGTCGTCCCAGTTGAGCGTTGCCGTGTCCACGTCGTCTGCCTTCATGACTAGATCGTTGTACCCCTACCTGAGAGAACGCCCTGAATCACCTGACTGTTCCCCAGATTCCTCCGCGGAGCCTCCCGGGTCAACGGCCCGGTCGCCGATAGTCTGGCCTTGACCACCCCGATCGAGGAGCCAACCATCACCACCGCAGCCAGCCTGGCGTACGCCGAGGACTTCCAGGGCGAGGACGACCATCTCGCCGCGGCAAGAGGTCGCGCAGACCAGGTCGGCGTCGTCCCGGTGGGTCCGGGTGCAGGCGCCGCACTGTCGTTCCTCGCCTCGGCCGTGCAGGCCAAGTCGGTCGCCGAGATCGGCACGGGCACGGGGATCTCCGGTCTGTGGCTCCTGCGCGGCATGCAGCCAGACGGTGTGTTGACATCCGTGGATCTCGAGGCCGAGCACCAGCGGCTTGCCCGCGAGACATTCGTCGAGGCCGGTTTCGCGCCGCAGCGCTTCCGACTGATCGCCGGCTCCGGGCTCGACGTCATGCCACGGCTGACCGACGCGGGCTACGACGTCGTGTTCCTCGACGGCGACAAGGTCGAGTACGGCGAATATCTCGACCAGTCGATGCGCCTCGTACGTCCCGGCGGGATCATCGTGTTCGACAACGCGCTCTGGCACGACCGGGTCGCGGATCCTGCGCAGCGGGATCCCGAGACGACCGCGATCCGCGAGGTCGTGCAGCGGGTCAAGAACGACGAGCGGCTGCGCAGCGTGCTGCTGCCGGTCGGCGATGGCCTGTTGGTCGCGCAGCTCTACTGATCACCCGACCCCCATCGCGCTGACGGGTCACTTTTTGTGTGGTGACGGGTCAATTGTTTCACCCCGCAGTGCTCACCAGACGGCAGATAGTGACCCGTCACCAGTCAAAAAGTGACCCGTCAGCGTCAGTCGTCGTCGCGCTTGTCGTGCTCGAACGACGCTGACGAGCGGAAGCCTGCCTTGCCCCGCACGACGGCGATGATCTCGCACGCCTCGATCGAGATCGGTGCGCTGCCGATGATCTTGGACCCGGCCGACTTGGCGGCGCTCTTTTCAAAGTCGTGCTGGAATGCCGAACGCGCCTCATCGGACACGAACACATAGCTGCCCTCGAACCACTCACCTTTGCGGGCGCGCCAAGACTTGAAGCGCAGGCCATCGAGTCCCGCGAACTTCGCGAAGGATTCGTCCTCGACGTAGCTGCGGAGTGCCTTGAGCGTGCCCTTGGGGGCGTCGGTCAGGGACCAACGAACCGTCAAGCCGTACATCAGACGGCTTTGAGCTGGTCGCCCAACGTGGCCGCTTCCTCATTGTTGAGCTCGACGACCAGACGTCCGCCGCCCTCGAGCGGGACGCGCATGACGATGCAGCGTCCTTCTTTGGTGACCTCCATCGGGCCGTCTCCGGTCCTTGGCTTCATGGCGGCCATCAGTTCCCCTCTCGCTGTGGAGCTCCCGCCGCTACGGCGAGAAGCATGTCTCCTATTATCGCCTATGGCCCGAGCAGGTTCGACCGCAGTCCCACAGGAGGCACACATGAGCGATCCCAGCGCACCCCCGGTCACGTACGAGGTGGCCGACGGAGTGGGCACAGTGACCTTCGCCCGGCCCGACGGGATGAACAGTCTGACCCTCGCGACGAAGGTCGCACTTCGCGACGCGCTCCACGCGGCGGCGGCAGACAGCGAGGTGCGCTGCGTCGTGCTGACCGGCACCGGCCGTGCCTTTTGTGTCGGCCAGGACCTCAAGGAGCATGTCGCCGAGCTGACCGGTGAGCAGACGTCTCTCGGAGACACCGTCGTCGAGCACTACAACCCCACCGTCACCGCGATCGCGACGATGCCCAAGCCCGTCATCGCAGCGGTCAACGGCGTAGCGGCGGGCGCGGGCGCGTCGCTCGCCTTCGCCTCGGACTTCCGGATCGTACGTCGATCGGCCGGGTTCAACCTCGCATTTGCCGGCATCGCGCTTTCCTGCGACACCGGCGCCTCGTGGACGCTCCCGCGGCTCGTCGGGCACGGGAAGGCCACCGAGCTGCTGATGCAGCCCCGGACGATCCCGGCCGACGAGGCCTACGCTCTCGGGCTTGCCACCCAGGTCGTCGACGACGAGGACTTCGAGACCGTGGTCGCTGCACTGGCCCGCTCGCTCGCGGACGGACCGACGCTCGCGCTTGCATCGATCAAGCGTGCGCTGGCCTTCTCGGCGACCAACGACCTGCCGTCGGCCCTTGAGCACGAGGCTCAGAAGATGGCGCTGACCGGGGCGTCGGCCGATCACCTGGTCGCCGTGCAGGCATTCCTCGCCAAGGAGAAGCCGACCTTCACCGGCCGCTGACCTGGACGGTCAGGCGGTGCGGTCGTGCTGGCGGTGCGACTCTTCGGAGGCAGCTTGCTCCCAGGCGAGGATCTGGGAGCGAGCATGCAGCTCTGCGCTCTCGCTCGAGGCCAGCGCGTCATGGGCATGTCGCAGATCGACCCTCGCCGACTCGAGATCGGACTGGGCGGATTCGACATCAGCCTGCAGGGCAGCGCCGCGTGCGCGCTCCTCGGACACCCGCTCGCGCGCTCGGGCCAGATCGATCTCGGCGGTCACCAACGAGTCGCGGAGCGTCGCCAGCTGGGCGTCACGCAGACGCACACGCGAACCCATCTGGTCGGCGAACTCGATGTGCTCGCGGGACCGGGCGACGGCGACCCGGCTGTTGTGATCGATGATGCGGACGCGCTCGAGGGCCCACTCACGACGTTTGAGGGTGAGCTCGCCGGACAGCAACCTGGCGGAGATCACGCCGCTGACGACGGCGTATGCCGTCGCCACGATCAGGATCGGCACAGTCGAGACGACGATGCCCGCTCCTGCCACCAGGACAGCTGACAGGAGCAGTCCGGTGGCGCCGAGCGTCCTGCGGGAGCGGGGAATTCTCCGCGATGAGGCCATGCTCGGATCCTAGGTTGCCGATCGCCCGAACTGCGGAAGCCACGCCCGTGCGGGTGGGGCCGGCGTGACGCGTGGGTCAGGGATTGCGTGCCACGCAGTCGGCGAGGTGGTCGTTGACCATGCCGGTGGCCTGCATCAAGGCATAGGCCGTCGTCGGCCCGAAGAACCGAAATCCCCTCTGCTTCAGGCCCTTGGCCATGGCGATCGACTCCGGTGTGGTGGCGGGCACCTCGGAGTAGGACGTCGGCGCCGGGCTGGGCGGAGGCGCGAACGACCACAGCAGGTCGCTGAACGACTCGTCCAGCTCAAGGAGCGTGCGCGCGTTGCTGATCGTCGCCTCGATCTTGAGGCGGTTGCGGACGATGCCGGCATCGCCCAACAATCGGGCGACCTCGACCTCGCCGAACTCCGCCACGACTGCGGGATCGAAGTCGGCGAATGCCTCCCGGAAATGCTCCCGCTTGCGCAAGATGATGGCCCAGGACAGACCGGACTGGAACGCCTCGAGGGACATCCGCTCGAACAGCTCGCGGTCGCCGCGCAGCTCGCGACCCACTCGGTGTCGTGGTAGTCGATCATGGCCGGGTCGTCGCCCCACGGGCACCGCACGATGCCGCTGCGTTCAGTCGTTACGCTCACGGGTGTGACTCTGCCAGCCGCCCCGGACATCCTGCGTCTGGGCACGCGTACGTTCGAGCCGCACGACCTCGTGTTGATGGCGATCATCAACCGCACCCCCGACTCGTTCTACGACAACGGATCGACCTACGACCTCGAGCCCGCGCTCGTACGCCTCGCCGAGGCGGTGCACGACGGCGCGGACATCGTCGATGTCGGCGGGGTACGGGCCGGCCACGGGCCCGACGTCGGCGTCGAGGAGGAGCTGCGCCGCACGGCCGATTTCGTGGTCGAGGCGCGATCTCGATTCCCCGACCTCGTCATCAGCGTCGACACGTGGCGCAGCGAAGTGGCCGATGAGCTGTGCCGGCTCGGGGCCGACCTGGTCAACGACACCTGGTCCGGCCACGACCCCGAGCTCGCCGCGGTGGCCGCGCAGCACGGTGCCGGGCTGGTGTGCAGTCACACCGGTGGCATCGGGCCCCGCACCGACCCCCACCGCGCGGCATACGACGATGTCGTCGCCGATGTCGTGGCGACGGTGACGTCGCTGGCCGATCGCGCGGTCTCGGCGGGCGTTCGCCGCGACGGCATCTTGATCGATCCCACACATGACTTCGGCAAGAACACCCGCCAAAGCCTCGAGCTGACTCGCCGGCTCGACGAGCTGGTCGCAACCGGATGGCCCGTGCTCGTTGCCCTGTCCAACAAGGATTTCGTGGGCGAAACACTTGACCTCGACAAGGATCACCGGCTGCCCGGCACTCTCGCGGCGACAGCGGTCTCGGCCTGGCAGGGGGCGCGGGTCTTCCGCGCCCACAACGTTGCCGAGACCCGCCAGACGCTCGACATGGTGGCATCCATGCTGGGCACCAGGCCGCCTGCGGTCGCGAGACGCGGCCTCGCCTGATGCCCCGCTCGTTACCATGACGGTCCCGCTCCAGAGAGGCCCCTTCATGCCGCACAATCGGGCCCGCGTACGCGCCTACGTCGACTCGAGCCCGTTCCAGTGGTTCATCATCGGCGTGATCCTCGTCAACGCCGTGGTCCTCGGGCTGGAGACCTCACCCCGCCTCATGGAGGCGTCACATGGTTGGCTCACGGCGCTCGGCTGGATCACCGTCGGCATCTTCGTGGTCGAGCTCGGCCTCCGGATCTATGCGCACGGACGCGACTTCTTCAGGGACGGCTGGAGCCTGTTCGACCTGTTCGTCGTCGTGATCGCCCTGATCCCGGCCTCGAGCGGGTTCGGCGTCCTGCGGGTGCTCAGGGTGCTCCGCGTCCTGCGCCTGCTCTCGGCCGTACGCTCGATGCGTCGAGTGGTGGCAGCGCTCGTCGCGACGATCCCCGGCATGGCTTCGATCGGCGCACTTCTGGTGATGCTGGTCTACATCTCGGGCGTGATGTCGACCCAGGTCTTCGGCGATACCGATCCCGAGCACTTCGGGAACCTGCCGAACTCCCTGCTGTCGCTCTTCCAGATCATGACGGGTGACGACTGGGCCGCGGTCACACGTCCGGTCACCGACGAGCATCCCTGGGCGTGGGCGTTCTTCATCATCTACATCCTCGCCTCGACCTACATCGTGCTCAACCTGTTCATCGCGGTCGCCGTCGAGGCACTGGAGAAGCAGTCGGATGACGACGCCCGCGAGATCGTCGAAGAGATCGAAGAGGGCGACACCGAGATCCTGAACGCGCTCAGCGAGCTCAAGGACGAGGTCGCCTCGCTGCGCGCCGAGTTGTCGCAGCGTCCCTAGCTGTCCTTGGCCACGAACCAGGCGACGGCCTCGTCGATGTCGTCGGTGAGGCGGAGCATGTCGATGTCCTTCTCGCCGATCTTGCCGTCAGGCAGCATCGTGCTGCGGAGCCAGTCGATCAGACCGCCCCAGTAGGCAGTGCCGAACAGCACGATCGGGAACGAGGTGATCTTCTGCGTCTGTGCCAACGTCAGCGCCTCGAACAACTCGTCCATCGTGCCGAAGCCGCCCGGCAGGACGACATAGCCCTGGGCGTACTTGACGAACATGGTCTTGCGGACGAAGAAGTAGCGGAAGTTGATCCCCAGATCGACCCACTCGTTCATGCCCTGCTCGTGTGGCAGCTCGATGCCGAGGCCCACCGAGACGCCGCCGCACTCACTCGCTCCGCGGTTGGCCGCCTCCATCGCGCCGGGGCCGCCGCCGGTGATGACGGCGTAGCCCTCGTGACACAGCTTTGCGGCGATCTGGCGCGCCGCGTCGTACATCGGGTCGTCGGGCTTGGTGCGCGCCGATCCGAAGATGCTGACCGCGGGACCCAACTCGGCGAGTGCACCGAAGCCCTCGATGAACTCAGCCTGGATGCGCAACACCCGCCATGGATCGGTATGGACCCAGTCGGCCGGACCGCGCGAGTCGAGCAGGCGCTGGTCGGTCGTGCTGTCAGGCCGCTGACCGCGCTTGAGGCGGACCGGCCCCTTCTGGTGAGAGTCGGGCCTGGAATCGGTCATGTGGTCTCCCCCGTGAGAAGCAAAGAATACGGAGAAGCCCACATAAGCGCACCAAAACTCCCTCGCTGACGCTCGGTCATGTGGTCTCCCCCGTGAGAAGCAAAGAATACGGAGAAGCCCACATAAGCGCCCCACGACTCCCTCGCTGACGCTCGGTCATGTGGTCAGCCATTCGGTGAGTCGGTCGTGAACCCGGTGCAGGTGCTCGACGGGCACCTGCTCGTCGGCCTTGTGGGCGAAGATCGGATCTCCGGGTCCGTAGTTGACGGCGGGGACGCCCAGAACCGTGAACAGGGCCACGTCGGTCCAGCCGAACTTGGGGTGCACCTCGCCACCAACGGCTTCGACGAACGCCGCCGCTGCCGGGTGCGAGAGACCTGGCAGCGCTCCCGGGGCCGAGTCGGTCACGGTGAGCCCGAAGCCCTCGAAGGTCTCCTGCAGGTGCTGGTGCGCCTGCTCCTCGTTCCGATCGGGGGCGAAGCGATAGTTGACCGTCAGGACGGCCTCGTCGGGGACGACGTTGCCTGAGACGCCACCGCGGATCGCCACGGCATTGAGACCCTCGCGATAGGTCAGGCCGTCAATGGCGACCTGGCGCGGGACGTAGGCGTTGAGGCAATCCAGCACTGGCGCCAGCGCGTGGATCGCGTTGTGACCCATCCAGGCCCGGGCTGTGTGGGCGCGCTCACCGGCAGTACGGATGTCGACCCGCATCGTGCCTTGGCAGCCGGCCTCGACGCCGGCATTGGACGGCTCCATCAGGATCGCGAAGTCCCCGGCGATCAGCTCGGGGCGCTCGCGGGCGAGCCGGCCCAGGCCGTTGTGCTCTGCGGCGATCTCCTCACCCTCATAGAACACATAGGTCACGTCGCGGACCGGCTCAGGCACGCTGGCGGCCACCCTGAGTGCGATCGCCACGCCGCCCTTCATGTCGCACGAGCCCAACCCGTGGAGGATGTCACCCTCCAGGCGCGACGGCAGGTTGCCGTTGGCGGGGACGGTGTCGAGGTGCCCGGCGATCACGACCCGCTCAGGACGTCCCAGCGACGTACGGGCGACGATCGTGTGTCCATCGCGTGTGACGTCGAGGTGCGGCAGCGCACTCAGCGCGGCCTCGACCGCATCGGCGATGACCAGCTCGTCGAGGCTTTCGGAGGCGATGTCGACGATGGCCGCGGTCAGGGTGACGACGTCGGCAGTCAGATCGAGGTGGAGCGGTTGATCAGAGGGCACGGGATCATTCCACCACGCGACGCTGCGAGCGCTGGCCCGCGCTCACGGGAAGACGCAGAACTCGTTGCCCTCCGGGTCAGCCATCACGGTCCACTGCCGGTCGCCCTCGGGCTCGCTCAGCACCGTCGCGCCGGCGTCGACGAGATCGGCGACGGCCGCACCGTCGAGGAGCCGCACGTCCCAGTGGATGCGATTCTTGACCGTCTTGGGCTCGGGCACCGGCACAAAGTCGAACGACTCGAGCGTGGAACCGGGGATCGCGTCGAGGTGGGAGTAGCCGGACTCGTCGTGGGTCAGGTCACCCCCCATGACCTCGGTCCACCACCGGGAGATCGCGACGTGGTCGACGGCGTCGATCACGACGTCCTTGAGCGTATGGCTAGGCGGCTCGTCATAGGTGAACACGCAGAACTCTCCACCCTCGGGATCAGCGAACGTGGTCCACGGGAACTCACCCTCGCCAGTCAGCCGCTCCAGGCCGGCAAACGGCTCGAGCGAGGCAGCTCGCACGTCGAGGTGCACCCGATTCTTGACGGTCTTGGCCTCGGGCACGAGATTGACCCAGATCTCCTCACCGGGCCCGCTGCCGCGCAGGACCGCGTCTCCATCGTCGAGCTGCTCGACCGCATAGCCGAGTGAGTTGGCCCAGAAGCCCTGCACAGTTGAGACGTCGGCTGCGTCGATGCACAGCGCCTTGTAGGTCACGAGAGGCATGCCCCAAGGCTAGTCGGGCCGACTGACACCGCGAGCCGTCGCGTGACTGCGGTGGACCCGCGCCGTGAATCCGGGGAGCCGGCTCAGAGCGTGCTCTGCACCCCCGACAGCAGCTGGCGGGCCATCACGACGCGCTGCACCTGGTTGGTGCCTTCGTAGATCTGGGTGATCTTCGCATCGCGCATCATCCGCTCGACCGGATAGTCGCGCGTGAAGCCATAGCCGCCGAGCAGCTGAACGGCATCCGTGGTGACCTGCATCGCAGTGTCGGAGGCGAACGCCTTGGCGGCCGCACCGAAGAAGGTCAGATCTTTGTCGCCGCGTTCGGAGCGGCCCGCGGCGGCGTAGGTCAGCTGGCGAGCGGCCTCGACCTTCATGCCCATGTCGGCGAGCATGAACTGCAGGCCCTGGAAGTCGGAGATCTTCTTGCCGAACTGCTTGCGCTCCTGGACATACCCGATCGCATAGTCGAGGGCACCCTGCGCGACGCCTACGGCCTGCGCGGCGATCGTGACCCGGGTGTGGTCGAGCGTCTTCATCGCCGTGGCGAATCCAGTGCCCTCCCTGCCGATGATGCGGTCGCCGGGGATGCGGACGTTGTCGAGATAGACCTCGCGGGTGGGCGAACCCTTGATGCCGAGCTTCCGCTCGGGTGCGCCGAACGAGACCCCGGCATCGGACTTCTCGACGACGAACGCCGAGATCCCCTTCGTACGCCTGTCGGGATCGGTGACCGCGAGCACGGTGTAGAACTCCGATTCGCCGGCGTTGGATATCCAGCGCTTGACGCCGTTCAACACCCAGTCGTCGCCGGCCCGTACGGCCTTGGTCTTCTGGTTGGCCGCGTCACTGCCGGCGTCCGGTTCGGAGAGGCAGTAGGAGAATCCCTCGCCGTCAGCGAGCCGCGAGAGATAGGTCTTCTTGATCTGCTCGTCGCCGCCGATCATGACCGGGAGCGATCCGAGCTTGTTGACCGCCGGGATGAGTGAGCTCGACACACAGACCCGGGCGATCTCTTCGATCACCAGGACGGTGGCGAGCGCGTCTGCGCCGGCGCCCCCATATTCCTCCGGGACATGCGGAGCGTGGAAGTCCGAGGCCAGCAAGGCCTCGGCCGCCTCGTGCGGCCAGCGCGCGGCTTCATCGACATCCGCGGCGAACGGCGCAATCTTGGCCTCAGCGACGGCACGGACTGCCTCACGAATGGCTTGGTGCTCCTCGGAGAGAGCGAACTGGTCTGACACCTGGACTCCCGATAGTAGGACGACCTATTAATCCTATCGCCAAGCCGACTCACCCCTGACCAATCCTTTCGTGGCATCGGACACACTTGGCGACATGACAAGCGCATTCACCGGCCACATCGCCGGGCTGGGGACGGACTCCGGCGTGCGCATCGTCGTCGGCGCCTGGGATGAGAGCCCCTTCGGCCCGTTCGCCGATGTCATGATCGAGCGCGCCGATGGTCACCGAATCCTCGTGGCGCCCCGCAGCAGCATCGCCCACTTCGTCGCGTCGACCTATTCGTTCGACGAGGTCCGCATCGAGCCGGTGTCGGTCGAGCAGGGCGAGGAGTGGTCGGTGCACACGCGGTCGATACAGCTCCGGTTCACGCCGGGCGGCCGCCTGTGGGTGGCCCCACTTCTCGGTCTGGTCCCGGCTCCGCTGCGTCGCAGCGCGTCGTGGGCCAGGGTCTGCAATCCGGTCGCCGGCCGATTCATGCCGGGCGTCCAGACCTACGGATCGGCCGGCCTGGGTCGGACCGAGTGGTATGCCGCGCGGGACGTCCGCCACGTCGTCGGGGCGCGGGCGACGTGGGAGGGCCAGGAGCTGGGCGAGCTCGCGCCGGTCACGCCGCCCGTACGTTTCGGGTTCGCATCGGCCCCGGCGCAGCCGACCCTCACGGCGCTGACGTCGTACGTGCGCGAGTAGATTCGGTCGCATGCGCACCGAGATCACGACCGAGGCCGAGTTGCGCGCGCTGCTCGGCCAACCCCTGCAGCGAAGCATCGACAAGGATCGGCACACCTTGCTCCCCGAGCACCGTGCCTGGCTGGCCGCCTCACCGTTCTGCCTCGTCGCGACCTCCGGCACCGACGGGACGTGCGACGTCTCGCCCAAGGGCGACCCCGCCGGATTCGTCCACGTCATCGACGAGATGACTCTCGCGATCCCGGAGCGCCCGGGCAACAAGCGAGCCGACGGTTTTGCCAATCTCCTGCAGAATCCGCACGTCGGTCTGATCTTCCTCGTGCCGCGTCGCACCGACACGTTGCGGATCAACGGGCGAGCCACCCTCCTGGCGGATGCGCCATACGCCGACCGGATGGAGGTCAAGGGCCACCGGCCTCAGGTGATCCTCGAGGTCACCGTCGAGCAGATCTTCTTCCACTGCGCCAAGGCGTTCCTGCGCTCCAAGCTGTGGGACCCCGAATCCTGGGCGCCCAACTCCCTGCCGAGTCGGGCCCAGATCGCCCAGAGCCTCGAGCGTCCCGACGACACCCTCGAGGAGCTCGAGGCCCACTACGGCAAGGTCTACTCCGCCGGGCTCTACTGACCCCGACGGTTTACCACGGTCCCTGGGCAAGCGTCGTAAGCCCCACAGAGATTGTCCTCGGGCGGACGACCGTTGCCCTGGGCGGATGACAGTTGCCTTGGGAAGACGAACGGCTTGCGTAGGGACCGTGGTAAACCACGGGGTCAGCGGAAGCCGGTGCCACCCGACGGATTGCGGACCTTGTCGCCCTTGGCGCGGGCAGAGTCGGCAAGGTCTGACTGGAATGAGAGCATCTTGTCGGTCAGCGCGGCGTCACCGGTCGCCAGGATCCGTATGGCCAGCAGCCCCGCGTTGCGGGCGTTGCCGATCGAGACCGTGGCCACCGGCACCCCGGCCGGCATCTGCACGATCGACAACAATGAATCCATGCCGTCGAGGTGCTTGAGCGCCACCGGCACCCCGATGACAGGCAGCGGCGTCACGGCGGCGAGCATGCCCGGCAGGTGTGCTGCTCCCCCGGCACCAGCGATGATCACCTCGATGCCACGCCCGTGGGCGCCGCGGCCATAGGCCAGCATCTCGTCGGGCATGCGGTGCGCCGAGACCACGTCGGCCTCGTAGGCGATGCCGAACTCGCTCAGAGCAGTCGCTGCGGCCTCCATCGTCGGCCAGTCGGAGTCCGAGCCCATCACGATGCCGACGCGGGGTGTGCTCATGGGCTGACTCCATCTGTGAAGAGTGCTGCTGCGTGACGCGCCCGGGCGAGCACGTCGTCGAGATCATGGCCGTACGCCGTCACGTGGCCGACCTTGCGACCGGACTTGACGGGCTTGCCGTAGAGGTGGACCTTGACGCCGGGCGCATCCGCGAGCACGACGGCGCGCTGCGCCTGGAGATCCTCAACGGCGCCGCCGAGGATGTTGACCATCACGGTCCACGGTGCCCGCGCGGCGGTCGAGCCGAGAGGCAGGTCGAGCACGGCTCGCAGATGATTCTCGAACTGGCTGGTGTCCGCGCCGTCGATCGACCAGTGGCCCGTGTTGTGCGGCCGCATCGCCAGCTCGTTGACCAGCAACCGGCCGTCTGCCGTCTCGAACAGCTCGACCGCGAGGATCCCGGTCACATCCAGCTCGGACGCGATGCGCTCGGCGATCGCCCGCGCCTCGGCATCGAGCCGTGGATCGAGGTCGGGAGCCGGCGCGACGACCTCGGCACACACACCGCCGGCCTGCCGGGACTCGACCACGGGATAGGCGCGCACCTCACCGGACGGCGAGCGGGCAACGAGTGCCGACAGCTCCCGGCGGAAGTCGACGAGCTCCTCGGCCAGCAGCGCCCGGCCCGTCGCAAAGGCCTCGTCGGCGTCGGCCGCCGAGCGTACGACCCACACCCCCTTGCCGTCGTAGCCACCGCGGGTCGTCTTGAGGACCGCCGGATAGCCGAAGGTGTCGAGATCCTCCGGCGACGAGATCGCCGCGTGGCGCGGGCAGGGGACACCGAGTGACCCGAGGCGCGCCCTCATGTCGCCCTTGTCCTGCGCATACAGCAGCGCATGTGGGCCCGGTCGACACGCATGGCCCTCAGCCTCGAGGGTGCGAAGGTGCTCGGGGGGGACGTGCTCGTGGTCGAACGTGACCACAGGAACATCGGCGACGACTGACCGCAGGGTGTCGAGGTCGGTGTGGTCACCCACCAGGTGATCGGGGATGACCTGCGCGGCTGACACGTCGGGCGCCTCGGCGAGGAGCCGGATGTGGATGCCCAGCCCGATCGCAGCCTGCTGCATCATCCGGGCCAGCTGGCCTCCGCCGATGACCGCGAGCTGGGGTGAGGGCACGTCCCCAGCCTATCGGGACCGGAAGCCGCGGCGTTCGCTCACCGTGATCGGCGAGACATTGCCGAAGCCCCGCAGCGGCCGAGGAGGCAGGGTCCGGGTGTCGAACTCATCGCCGAGGGTCGCCGCGGTTGCCGCGTCGATCAGCACCCGGTTGCTGCGGGCCACGTGCGAGAGCCGGGCGGCCAGGTTGACCGGCGGCCCGAAGACATCGCCGAGTCGGCTGATCGCCGATCCGGTCGCCATACCCACCCGTATGTCAGGCATGTCGTCGCGCGAGGCGATCTGGCCGACCAGGTCGAGCGCCGTTCGGGTGCCCTGCTGGGGATCCAACGTCACGAACAGGACAGCATCGCCGAGTGTCTTGATGACCCGGCCGCCATGCGCCGTGACGATGTCGGTGCACCGGGTCTCGAAGTTCTCCACCAGCGTGCCGAGCGTCGAGTCGTCGAGCTCGTTCGACAACGAGGTGAACCGGGAGAGGTCGGCGAAGCCAACCGTCAGGACGGTCGACAGCAGCTCGCGGTCAGCAGCACCCAGCGCCTCCATGCGTGCGGCCGCCGCGGCCAAGTGGCGCCGCCAGGCGTAGATCATGAGCTGCTCGAACCCGGGCGCAGCGTCCGTGGCCAGGCCGATCGCTGCCTCCAGGCGGCTCTCAGACTTGCCGCCCTCGACGTCGTGCTCGACCTGATCGACGAGCGTCGAGACCTGCCAGTCTGCGAGGCGCGACATCGTCGTACCGAGGGCACGGGCCAAGCGGTAGATCGTCTCCTCGTCGAGCTGGCCGGCCTCGATCGCGGCCGAGACGTTCGCCACCGCGCCTACGTCGGAGTCACCGTAGGCAACGGCCTCGCCGGTGTCGGGGAAGCCGAGGGCCCGCCACAGACGTTGTCCGTCCTCAAGGCTCAGCCCGCCCTTGTCCACAACCTCTGAGCTGGTGAGGGTCAGCTCTCCCCCGAGGATCAGGTGGACGAGCTCTTCGCGGAGCTCAGACCGATTCATCACTCGCCGTCTTGTCGTGCTTCTCGAAGACCAGGTTCGTCACGGTGCGGTGAAATGCCTCGATGTGAGGGATGTCCTTGAGCTCGAGCCCGGACTGCTCGCTGGCGTCGTGGATGATCAGCGTGCCGCAACCCAGGATGCGGTCGTTGAGGTTCTTTTCGAATGCGACGTCGTTGATGCGGCTCAGCGGGATGATCCGGCCGGTGCGGGTCAGCAGGCCCTTCTGCTCCACGATGCGCTTGTTGGACAACGTGTAGGTCCACGTCAGCCACTTGAGGAACGGGATGACCGAGCCCAGCAGGATCAGCACGACCATCGCGGCGATGACGATCCACCGGGGGACACCGCTGCCGGAGTCGCCGACCTGATTGATCAGGAACCCGCCGACGCCCGCAACGACCAGCAGGATCAGGAACGGGAGGATCAGCACCTTGACGTGGGTGCGGGTCGTGGCAACGATCTGCTCGCCATCGATCATCAGCTTGCGCGACAGGGTCATTTCTTCATCCCCGTCGAAAGACCACCATGCGGTGATGAAGAAATGATCCCTGACCCATGATTCACTCGCTGGCGCTCGCTCATGTCTTGATTTTGTCACGTCACGGGTCGGACGTGGGTGATATCTCCCGCGCTGATGGCCGTACCGTCCACCAACAGACGACCGGAGTCATCGATGCCGCTTGCGTGACCCTCCAGGGATCCGCCGTCCGGCAGGCTCACCCGGACCCGAGTGCCGAGAGTGACGCAGCGCCGGACGTATGCCTCCCGGATGCCCGATCCCGGATCGCCCCCCGATGCCGCCCAGGCCCGGTAGAGCGCTTCCAGGTTGCGCAGGAATCCACGCAGGACGATCGTCCGGTCTGTCTCGGTCGCACCTTCGAGCGCCAGCGAGGTCGCCGTCTCGACCGGCAGCTCGTCGCGCCGCAATGACACATTGAGGCCGACACCGATGATCGCAGCCGAGCCGAGCGGGGTGTCGACGCGTTCGAGCAGGATGCCGGCAAGCTTGCGGCCGTCGACGAGCACGTCATTGGGCCACTTGAGCCCCGATGCGACGCCACACTCCTTCACGGTGGCGTCGACCGCGAGCCCCACCAGGAGCGGAAGCCACACCCAACGCCCCGCCGGCACCGAGGTGGGCCGAAGCAGGACCGAGACGATGACGCCGGAGCCGACCGGCGACTCCCACCCGCGATCGAGCCGGCCGCGGCCAGCCGTCTGCAGATCGGTCGTGTGCACCGTCCCCTCCGGAGCGCCTGCACGTGCGGCATCTGCGACGTCGGCGTTGGTGCTGCCGGTCTCGGAGGTCACCACGACGTCGGTCCAGAACCGGTCCGGGCCGGTCAGCGCCGCACGCAGCACAGCGGCATCGAGGGGAGGACGGTCCAGGTCGCGGTAGGCCATGAGAACAGCCTCACATACCGGCCAGCACGGCCGATCGTTACGCTGACCCCCGTGAGCGAACAAGAGATCGAAGAGAACCCAGAGCTTCATACGACTGCGGGCAAGCTGGCCGACTTCCAGCAACGCCACAAGGAAGCGACGGTCGACATGGCCGAGCGCGCGGCCGAGAAGCAGCACGCGAAGGGGCGCCAGAGCGCCCGCGAGCGGGTCGAGCAGCTCCTCGACGAGGGCTCGTTCGTCGAGCTTGACGCCCTGGCCCGCCACCGCAGCACCGCATTCGGTCTGGAGAAGAACCGGCCGCTCGGCGATGGCGTCATCACCGGATACGGCACGATCGACGGCCGTCAGGTGTGCATCTTCAGCCAGGACTTCTCGATCTTCGGCGGCAGCCTCGGCCAGGTCTACGGCGAGAAGATCACCAAGGTCATGGACCTGGCGATCAAGTCCGGTTGCCCCATCATCGGCATCAACGAAGGCGCCGGCGCCCGCATCCAGGAAGGCGTCGTGTCGCTGGGTCTCTATGGCGAGATCTTCAAGCGCAACGTGCACGCCTCGGGTGTCATCCCGCAGATCTCGCTGATCATGGGCACCAACGCTGGTGGGCACGTCTACTCCCCCGCCGTGACGGACTTCGTCGTGATGGTCGACAAGACCTCCAACATGTTCATCACAGGCCCCGACATCATCAAGACCGTCACCGGCGAGGACGTCTCGATGGAGGACCTCGGCGGCGCGCGCACCCACAACACCAAGAGCGGCAACGCGCACTACATGGCCGCCGACGAGGAGGACGCCCTCGAGTACGTCAAGGCGCTCATCTCCTACCTCCCGCAGAACAACATGGAGGAGCCTGAGCCCTACGACGAGGTCGCGGACCTCGAGCCGAACGAGGTTGATCTCGCCCTCGACACCCTGATCCCCGACTCGGCCAACCAGCCGTACGACATGCACACCGTGATCGAGTCGATCGTCGACGACGGCGACTTCCTCGAGGTCATGCCGCTGTTCGCACCCAACATCCTGATCGGCTACGGCCGCGTCGAGGGCCGCAGCGTCGGCGTCGTCGCCAACCAGCCGATGCAGCTCGCAGGGTGCCTCGACATCGACGCGTCGGAAAAGGCGGCGCGGTTCGTGCGCACCTGCGACGCGTTCAACATCCCGGTCCTCACCTTCGTCGATGTTCCCGGTTTCCTGCCCGGCACGGGCCAGGAGTGGGACGGCATCATCCGCCGCGGCGCCAAGCTGATCTATGCCTACGCCGAGGCGACCGTCCCGCTCGTCACGGTCATCACCCGCAAGGCGTATGGCGGCGCCTACGACGTCATGGGCTCCAAGCACCTGGGTGCCGACATCAACATCGCGTGGCCGTCGGCGCAGATCGCCGTCGTCGGCGCCTCCGGGGCGGTGGGCATCCTCTACCGCAAGGAGATCGCCGCGGCCGACGACCCCGACGCCCGCCGCGCCGAGCTGATGACCGAGTACGAGGACACGCTCTGCAACCCCTACCTCGCGGCCGAGCGCGGCTACATCGACGCCGTCATCGAGCCCTCGCAGACTCGGGCCGAGGTCGTCAAGGCGTTGCGCCTGCTCAAGACCAAGCGCGAGACGCTGCCGCCCAAGAAGCACGGGAACATCCCGCTGTGACCGACGCGACGGACGAGCAGCCGGGGCACCAGCCGGTCCTGCGGGTCGTCAAGGGTGACCTGACCCCGGAGGAGCTTGCCGCACTCGTCGCTGTCGTTGCGGCCCGCAACGCTGCCGCGGCCCACGCCGCAGCCCGCACCCGGCCCCAGATCCGCTCGCAGTGGGGCCACCCCGCCCGCATGGCGCGCGCCCCGCACCGCTTCGGGCCCGACCAGTGGCGCCGATCGGCCTTCGGCGGCTGACGGTGACCCTGCGCCCGCTGTCCGACCTGTCGGCCGCCGACTGGTTCGTCGCGGACGAGGCGCCGCTGATCCTGCGGTCGAGCCTCGGGCCATCCGGCTTCGAGGCATACGCCCGGGTGCTCCACCAGGAGATCAGTCCGGGGCACGGCGACCGCGCAGAGGGACACCTCGATGACTCCTCCCTGCGGACCCTCGGTGAAGTCCTCACCCGGCACACCACGACCGCCGGCGCCTGCCACTTCGCCCTGTGGGAGGGCTACGGCGACATCCACGGTGGCGATCCCGCCCGGTTCCTCACTGCTTTCACGGGTCCCCCGCGCTGGCCGGGTCGCATCTTCACCAAGGAGAAGCCGCCACCGCCAGTGCCCCCGGCGTTCCCCGAGCACGTCATGAACGGCCCGCTCCTGCGGGTCAATGACCAGGACTACTTCCTGTTCGCCGGCCCACTGGGCGAGGCGGGCAGATGGGGGGCGGCGAGCTACGGGCACGGCATTCCGCGCGATCTCAACAGCCCCAATCTGATGTGGCCGGCCGACCAGGCGTGGTTCGTGACGACCAGCATCGAGAGCACCTGGACGGGAGTCGGTGGGTCGACCGAGCTGGTCGAGGCGCTGCTGCACGAGCCCGGGCTCGAGGTCGTACGGGCACGCTACGACGAGAGATCGCTGCGGTGAGGGTCGTCCTCGCCTCGGCCTCGCCGGCCCGGCTCGCGACGCTGAGGGCCGCTGGCGTCGACCCCGAGGTCATCGTGTCGGGCGTCGATGAGGACCGGATCACCTCGACCGACGCCGCCAACCTCGCCGCGGCCCTGGCACAGATGAAGTGCCGCGCCGTCGCGGCCCTGATCGAGGACGACGCGCTGATCATCGGCTGCGACTCGGTCCTCGCGTTCGAGGGCGAGACCTTCGGCAAGCCGGCCGGGCCGGTCGAGGCAGCCGGCCGGTGGCGGCGCATGCGCGGCAGAAGCGGGGTGCTGCACACCGGCCACTGCGTACGCCGTGGAGACCAAGAGTTCGTCGAGACCGCGTCGACCGTCGTGCACTTCGCCGCGATCAGCGACGCCGAGATCGACGCCTACGTCGCCACGGGTGAGCCACTCGCGGTCGCCGGGGCATTCACGATCGACGGCCTCGGGGGTGCGTTCGTCACCGGGATCGAGGGCGACCACCACAACGTCGTGGGGCTCTCGTTGCCACTGCTTCGAGAGCTCGTGGGGGACCTCGGGATCGCCTGGACCGACCTCTGGCGCAGGGCAAGCGACTGAATCTGTTGGTCTCAGCTGCGAAACAGTGGGACACTGGACGGACGATGGCAACTTCACCGCGGCGACGCCGCTACCACGCTTCCAGTCCCTTCCAGGCCGGTCCGGAGGTCATTGACGAGGTATACGAAGTCGGGGCACGGGTCTCGCACGACACCTTCGGCCTCGGCCGCATCGTGAGCATCCAGGGCACCCAGTCGGCTCAGGTCGACTTCGGTGACGAGGTCAAGCACATACCTCTGCCCTGCGCCAAGATGACGAACCTGTAGGCACGTTTTAGGGACCAAACCTCCCGCTGAAAAGCCTGTGACTGCAGCACAGATGTGTCGGTGGTGGCGGGTAGTTTTGAGGTATGGAAACAGTCGTCGACCCCGGCAATGTGCTCCTTGCGGAGATCGCTGAGCTTGAGGTGCAGCGCGCCAGGGTCGAGGCTCAGGTCGCTGCGAAGATGCTGTTGCTTCAGGACTTGCGCCGGGCCGGGTCCCAGCGTCACGTCGACCCGCGCCGGCGTGATCTGGAGGCGGGCTTCGCCGCCGACGAGCTGGGTGTGGTGTTGCACCTGCCGACCAAGACGGTGCAAGACCGATTGGCGCAGTCGCGTCGGGTCCGCAACCTGCTGCCCCGCACCTGGGAGTCGTTCGTCGCCGGTGAGGTCGACGCCTACCGGATCGGGCTGGTCGCGGCTGCGGCAGCGAAACTGGGTGACAACCACGACCTGATCCATCTGGACCACATCATCGGCGGCTACGCCGCCGCTCACACCCCGGCGCAGCTGCGGGGCAAGTTGAAGAGGTTCGTCGCCCGCTGGGCACCAAACAGTGGGTCGGTGCGGGCCGAGCAGGCGAAGCGGTCAGTGTGGGTGGACCACCAGGACGACGGGATGAGTTTCCTTCACGCCTACCTCCCCACCACGGACGCCCTCCGCATCGACGCGATGCTGAACGACAGGGCCCGGGCAGTCTCCGATGACCGGACCTTCGACCAGCGCCGCGCCGACGAGCTCGTCGGCCAGCTACTCGGACACATTGAGGGCCGGCCGACCAGCAGCCGTGCGGTCATCGGTGTCACCGTCCCCGTCACCACGTTGGCGGGACTGGACGACCAGCCCGGGGAGTCCTTCGACGGCAGCTTCGCGCTGCCGGCTGACCTGGTCCGTGACCTCGCCACCGAACCGGGGACCCTGTTCCACCGGGTCATCACCGACCCGCTGGGCCGGATCCTGGACGTGACCGAGCTGGAGCGCTTCCCCTCGGCCAAGCTCGGCACCGCCATCGACATCCGGGACGGCACCTGCCGCTTCGCAACGTGTAGCCGCCCCGCAATGCAATGCGACGCCGACCATCAGATCCCCCACCCCCGCGGACCCACCACTGGCACCAACCTCCGCGCCCTCTGCCGGCGACACCACCGCATGAAGACTGCACGGGTCGCCGAGCCGACCGACCTCGCGATGCGCACCCGCACAGGCTCACGCAGGGAAGCCGAGCTCGCGCACTTCACCCTGAAGTTCGGCTACGCCGCCTGATCGCTCGACCTATTCCACCGGCAGGCCCAGGCCGCGCGCGATGAGCATGCGCTGGACCTCGGAGGTGCCCTCGCCGATCTCGAGGATCTTGGCGTCGCGATAGAACCGCGCGACCGGGTATTCCTCCATGAAGCCGTAACCGCCGAACACCTGCGTCGCGATGCGGGTCGCGGTGACCGCGGACTCCGAGGTGTAGAGCTTGGCGATCGATGCGGCCTGCTTGAACTCCTTGGTCGGCGCCCCGGCATCCTTCATCGCGGCCGCTTGATAGGTCAGCGCACGTCCGGCCTGCGCCATGACGGCGAGGTCGGAGATCTGGAAAGCCACACCCTGCTTGGAGCCGATCGGCACACCGAACGTCGTGCGCTCTCCGGCGTACTGCACGCACAGGTCGAGGCACGCCTGGATGCAACCCACTGCCAGCGCCGCGATCGCGACTCGGCCGTCGTCGAGCGTGGCGAGGAACTGGGCATAGCCACGCCCCCGATCACCGAGCAGGTGGTCCTCGGGGACCCTTGCGTCGACGAAGGACAGCGGGTGGGTGTCGGAGATGTGCCAGCCGAGCTTGTCGTAGGCCGGCTCGACGACGAAGCCCGGCGTGCCGGCCGGGATCACGATCGTCGATATCTCGGGCCGGCCAGCCGCTCCGGACGGATCGGTACGCGTGCCGGTGCGAGCCGTCACGGTCACGAGCGAGGTGATCTCGGTGCCGGAGTTCGAGATGAACTGCTTGGAGCCGTTGACGACCCACTCGGCGCCGTCAAGCTCAGCCCGCGTACGGGTCGCGCTGGCGTCGGACCCGGCGCCCGGTTCGGTGAGGCCGAACCCCGCGAGCGCCTGCCCAGCGACGAGATCGGGCAGCCAGCGCTCCTTTTGCTCCTGCGTGCCATAGGCCAGGATCGGCGTGATGCCCAGCCCGACTCCGGCCTCGAGCGTGATGCCGATCGACTGGTCGACCCGGCCGAGCTCCTCGATCGCGACGCACAGGCTGGTGAAGTCACCGCCGGCACCCCCGAACTCCTCGGGCGCGGTGAGTCCGAAGAGGCCGAGCCGGCCCATCTTCTGCACGACATCGACCGGGAAGTGGTGGTCCTTGTCCCACTGCGCGACGTGGGGCGCGACCTCTGCCTCCGCGAACTCTCGGACACTGTGGCGGAAGGTCTCGTGCTCGCGGGACAGGGCAAAAGTCATGCCGCCATGTTAACAACCGTTAACCTGCGGCGACAACGCGATCACGACACGTAACCAACCTCATATGCCTGCAGGGTCGCCGACGCCCTAGACTGCGGCAGGCAGTCGTCTCGGATCGAGGAGAACATTTCAGTGAGCAAGCCCCTGGCCAAGGTCCTGATCGCCAACCGTGGAGAGATCGCGGTGCGGGTGATCCGAGCGTGCAAGGACTCCGGCATCGGCAGTGTCGCGGTCTATGCCGAGCCCGATCGTGACGCCCAGTTCGTACGCCTGGCAGACGAGGCCTTTTCGCTCGAGGGCTCCACGCCCGGCGACTCCTATCTGTCGATCGAGAAGATCCTCGCGGTCGCCGAACGCTCCGGGGCAGACAGCGTGCACCCCGGCTACGGCTTCCTCGCCGAGAACGCCGAATTCGCCCAGGCCGTCATCGACGCCGGGCTCATCTGGATCGGCCCCCCGCCACACGCGATCGAGAACCTCGGCGACAAGGCCAAGGCCAAGCAGCTCGCCCTCAAGGCCGACGCCCCCCTCGCCCCTGGCACCAAGGAGCCGGTCAAGGACGCCGACGAAGTCATCGCGTTCGCCAAGGAGCACGGACTGCCGGTCGCCATCAAGGCGGTCTTCGGCGGCGGCGGTCGCGGCCTGAAGGTCGCGCAGACCCTGGAAGAGATCCCCGAGCAGTACGAGTCGGCCGTTCGCGAGGCCATCAGCGCCTTCGGTCGTGGCGAGTGCCTGGTCGAGAAGTTCCTCGACAAGCCCCGCCACGTCGAGACCCAGTGCCTCGCCGACAGCCACGGAAACGTCGTCGTCATCTCCACACGCGACTGCTCGCTGCAGCGTCGTCACCAAAAGCTCGTCGAGGAGGCGCCCGCGCCCTTCCTGAGCGACGACCAGATCGAGCGCCTCTATTCCTCGTCGAAGGCGATCCTCAAGGAGGCCGGCTACGTCGGCGCCGGCACGTGTGAGTTCCTCGTGGCCGCCGACGGCACGATCAGCTTCCTCGAGGTCAACACCCGTCTGCAGGTCGAGCACCCCGTCTCCGAAGAGGTCACCGGCATCGACCTCGTCCGGGAGATGTTCCGCATCGCAGCCGGCGAAGAGCTCGGATACGACGACCCCGAGGTCCGGGGGCACTCCATCGAGTTCCGCATCAACGCCGAGGATGGCGGCCGCGGTTTCCTGCCGGCCCCCGGAACTTTGACCAAGTGGGAGCCCCCGTCGGGACCCGGTGTCCGCGTCGACGGCGGCTACATCGAGGGCGAGACGATCCCCGGCTCGTTCGACTCCCTCGTCGCCAAGCTCATCGTGTCGGGCACGACCCGGCAGCAGGCGCTCGAGCGCTCACGCCGCGCCCTCGACGAGTTCGTCGTCGACGGCATGCCCACCGTGATCCCGTTCCACCGATCAGTCGTCGACGATCCGGCTTTCGTCGCCGCTGACGGCGACTTCGAGGTGTACACGACCTGGATCGAGACCGACTACGTCAACGAGCTGGAGCCCTACGCCGGCGCCTCCGAGACCGAGGATCCGGCCGAGCGAGAGCGCGTGACGGTCGAGGTCGGTGGCAAGCGGATCGAGGTCGTCCTGCCCGGTGGACTGGGCGCCTCGGCGGTCGCCGCCGGCGGTGCCAAGAAGCCCAAGCGCAAGGGCGGCAAGGCGGCCGGCGCCGCTGCCAGCGGCGACTCACTGACCGCTCCGATGCAGGGCACCGTCGTCAAGGTCACCGCCTCCGAGGGTCAGACCGTCGCCGCGGGCGATCAGGTCGTCGTGGTCGAGGCCATGAAGATGGAGCAGCCGATCAACGCGCACAAGGACGGGGTCATCACCGGCCTCGCGATCGAGGTCGGTGCGACCGTCACGTCCGGTGAGGTCATCGCGACGATCGAGGACGCCGCGTCCGAGTAGCCGACCCGAGCGTCGCTCAGGCGCGCTGGGGCGGTGCGGAGCTGTCGACCTCGCCGTAGGCGATGCCGGCGGCCCAGACGATCAGCGTGACGCCGATCCAGGTGCCGACACCTTCGATCGAGAACCCGCTGGTCGGCACGACCAGGTCGGTCAGCAGCAGGCCGAGCAGCGTCAGCACCAGGCCTCCGAGGATCGTGAAGCCACGGGCAAACTGGTTGACCGTGTTGATCACGACCCCGCGCAGCACGACGGTGAGCGCCGTGAAGAGTGCGACCGCGATGACGAACCAGCCGAACCGGATGTTGAAGGTGTCGAAGATCCAGGCCGCGAAAGCCAGTGAAACGGCGTTGGCGGCTGCCGAGATCGCCACCGACTTGAGAAGAGCGGTCATGCGCTGAGTATCCCAGACGCGACTGCCCCGCCCACCCCGGCTCAGGTCATCGTCACCGTGACGGTTCCGTCTGCCTGCACCGTCATGTACCCGTAGCCGAAATAGGCTCGCGAACGGCCACCGGAGATCGCGACCTGGTTCGACGACGGCGCACCCAGGGCACTGCTCGCCTCACCGAGTGAGGCGTACTTGTCGTACATCGCGCCCCAGATCCCGTATGCCTTGGCGTTGCCACCGCGAACGACCCGGTAGACCGTGCCATGGCCGAATCGCTGGAGGCTGACGACCGATCGCGACGTGGCCTCTGCCTCGCCGGCCGGTGCGCCGAGACTCCCGGTCTGCGAGCCCAGCGTGGCATAGGTCGAGCGATACTCCCCGCCCACGCTGAAGGTGCCGCGTGAGGAGGAGTAGAGGTCGAGATTCAGCAGCCGTGCCTTTCGCCCGCCCCCGTCATTCGTGAAGGCATACTCACCGACCGCCACGGGGCCGGTCCTGGCCGAACCCAGCTCCTGCCAGCGACTCTTGATCGCACTGGCGTAGCTCGCGGTGTAGGCAGAGACCCGATCTCGCAACCCGTCCGCACGACTCAGCCAGGCATACGCGGCCGCACCGGGACATGCAGTGCTCACGACGTTGCGATGCCCCGCGATCCGGTGGAGCTGACGACTCCCCACCGAATATGTCCCGGTCGCCGGGTGGAAGGTCGTGCCGAGCCGCCAGCCGATCAGCTGGACCATGGCGGTCTTGGTCGCCGCGGTGGGTTCCGAGCCCTCAAAGGTGCCCATCATCGAGACACCCATCGTGTAGGTGTTGACGCTCAAGTCACCCGCGTGAGCCCCGCGCACCGCCCGGTCGGTTCCACCGTTGCGGCCCTCGAAGACCTGACCGTACTTGTCGACCAGGAAGTTGTAGCCGATGTCGCACCAGTCGCGACCGTCCATGTGATAAGCCTGCACCGCACGCACGATGGACTTGGAATGGGACGCGGTGTAGGAGTTGGAACCGGCTGTGTGGTGCACCACGATGCCGCGGGTCTCGTTGCCGTGGCGGGGCGAGTCACAAGACGTGTTCCGTCTCGCTCCCCAATCGGAGCGCGAGATGATCGCGGGCCGCGGGGTATAGGTCGGCGAGCCGTCCACGGCCTGGATGGCTGTGCTGTCGGCCGTCGAGTACATCGCGTTGCTCGCAGTGGAGCTCGTCGACTCTGACCTGATCGTTCCCGGGTCGATCGTGGTGACGGACAGGCCCGTAGGGCGCTCGCCGGTCGGGCTCGTGACGCGCACCGAGACTCCGTCCGCGGCTCCGACCCACAGCGGCTCGGTCCCGTCCCGGCCGCCGGCACCCTCGTCGTCGTGGACCTCGAGCTCCTCCCAGTCCGACCATGCGCGGTCCGCCCGGAGACGTACCTGCACCGTCATCCCGGTCGCGTCGAACCCCCGAGTCCAGGTGACTCCCACGAGCCCGAAGTCGTCGGTACGTCGCGCGGGCAGCTCGGCGACCAGATCCGCGGCATCCTCGTCGGCCCGCTCCGCGGACCGGGCCTGTTCATCGCTGACCGCCGGGATGGTCGCCGTCCCGACATCGACCGCCTCGACTGCCGGAGGCGCGACGGTGTCATCGGCATGGGAAACGGCAGGGATCGAGGCCGCCAGCGCAATCGCCGCTATCGATCCCGCTATCAAAGGACGCATGGACACGACCCTAGCTGTCCGGCCGGCGCGGTCCTAGAAGCGGAACCAGTTGGACTTGAGGCCGAATGCCCACCGCGCCGCGTTACCGGTGATCGTCACGGTCTTCTTCGAGCCCACCAGGGTTATCGTGCTGACTCGCCCACCCCAGGCACCATAGCCGTTTCGCTTGGTGACCTTGAGCCGCTTGAGCGTACCGATCGACGGATATGCCCGCTCGATCGTCGAGGCGGCCACCGTCTTGGTCCACGAATGGTGGGGGTTGCCCGACCAGTTGTCGTAGGAGTCGCTCACCGCCTTCAGGTAGGGCTGGCTGCCCGTCGCGGAGAAACCGCCCGAGGATGACGAGAACTGCGTCAACGCCGGCTTCCCCGCATACGTCAGGATCTTGCCTGCGGTCGACCTGACGGCCGTGTCGGTGGTCGCGGTCTCCCGGGACACTCCTCCATAGACCTGGCAGGCTGTCGTGTTGCAGATGTCGTAGTAGCGCGAGCTCGTGATGGCGCGCACCCCGTAGGTCCGCGCGGCGACCGCTTGCGCCTTGAGCGCTTCGGGCATCCAGCTCGCCGGCATCTCGGCCGCGATGACGCCGCGCACGTAGTGCTCGATCGGCACGGCATTGATGGTGTTGCGGCTCGTGGAGCCCACCGACGGCAACGCCGAGCGGAGCGCTCCCCGATACCTCACGGCTGAGTTGTCGGGCAGGATCAGCGAGATCGCCGACGGGCCCTCAAACTGACCGGCGCCGGTCCATCGTGTGTCTCGGAAGCTCCTGAAGCCGCCGGTTGTCATGTACTGCAGGGTCGACTGAGTCTTCCTGGTGGCGACCTGGATGATCCGCCACCGCGTCACGGTCCTGCCGCTCACGGTCGTCGGCAGCTTCACGATCTTCTTCGCTGCGATGTCGCGGAACACCAGGCCGGAGCGGCCGGCCACGATGACCGAGTCGGTGGTGTCCTGTGAGATCAGCACCCTGATGTTGCCGGTCTTGGTCCCGAGCTGGGTGCCGCGGTAGTAGTGCGCCAGGATCCGGTCGTAGGTGACGCCCCGCTTGGCCGCCCCCTGCGCTCCGTACTGGCTCATCCCGATGCCGTGGCCGTAGCCGTGGCCGGCCAGCGGGATCCTGCGCGAGCTCGGAACGGTCAGGTTGTTGTACCCGAAGTCCGCGGACGGGGCCGGGGCCGGGGCCGGGGCCGCAGCAAGCTTCGTCACGACGCGGTCACGCAGTCCGCCGCTCTGGGACAACCACGCGTATGCCTTGGCGCCGGGGCATTCGGTGCTCACGACGTTGCGGTGCCCCGCGATGCGGTTGAGCGTAATGCCGCCGATCGAGTATGTCCCCTTGCCGGCGATCCCATAGTTGTCGAACCGCCAGGCGACCAGATTGACGACGGCAGTCTTCATCGCCGCACTCGGCGTCGTGGAGGCGAACGTGCCCATCAGCGAGACGCCCATCGTCTCCTCATTGACCGTCCCGTTCCCGGAGTGTGCGGCTCGTACGGGCTTGGTCGTGCCGCCGGCGCGGCCCTCGAAGATCTGGCCGTACTTGTCGACCAGGAAGTTGTAGCCGATGTCGCACCACCCGCGACTGCGCTTGTGATAGGCCTGCGTGGCCTTGACGATGCTCGCGGACTGACTCTTGGTGTAGGTGTTGTTGCCGGCCGTGTGGTGGATGACGGCGCCGCGGGTCGTACGCCCATAGATCGGGCTGTCGCACGAGCCTGACGTGCTGGCTCCCCATGTCGCCCGGGAGATGATCGCAGGCCTGCTGACAGCAGCCGTGGACACTGTTGACATCGTGCTGGCCGTGCTCGCGGTCGTCGACACAGACCGCCCTCTCGGGTCGATCGTCGAGAGCGCCAAGCCCTCCGGCCGGGCGTTTGCCGACGAGATCACCCGGACGGCTGCGGCGTCGGCCTTGCCGGTCCACTGTGGCTCGGTGCCGGGAACGCCCTCCTCGGACGCCGGTTCGGTGTGCAGCTCTGTCCACGGCGACCACGTGCGAGCTCCTGAGGCGCCGGCCTCTCGCCAGCGCACCTCGACGACGGTCTGGTCGTCGCGCAGCCCACCGGTCCAAGTCACCCCCAGCATCGCGAACGGACGCAGATCGGTCCGGGTCAGCTCGGCCACGACATGATCGGCGGCGGGCGCCTCGTCATGGCGGGGGGCATGGGGCTTGGGCGTCGCCTGAGTCGGGATCTGCTGCTGACGCACCTCGGCGGGTGCCTGGGGAGCCGCCACGGTGCCCGGCGCCCCACCACTGACCTGTGCGCCATCGGCCGCCGCAGGGGTTGGCACGAGCATCCCGACGGCGAGCAGCGCCGCGATGGAGAAGCCCGAGGTACGTCGACCTGTGTGCCAGGAAAGCATGGGGGGAAGTCCGATCCTGTGACGGGTGTGACTCAAGTGGCGGGTGTGGTTCCCGACCGATTAACCCACAATTTTGCCCAGAGTTCCACCGAAAAATCGCAATCGCGTGAACTACAACTGTGTCATTCCTGCGGTTGCAGTGACTGGGTCGGAAACCTCAGACCAGGCGGTGCAGGCGACGTGCGGCCTCGGCGACCGAGCCGGACAGCGACGGATAGATCGTGAACGCGTCGGCCACCTGGTCGACTGTCAGGGACGCTGAGACCGCGAGCGAGAGCGCATGGATCAGCTCGCTCGCCTTGGGCCCGACCACGACCCCGCCGACCACGATGCCCATGCCTCGGCGCGCGAACAGCTTGACGAAACCGTCGTGCACACCCTGCATCTTGGCCCGCGGATTGGAGGCCAACGGGAGCATCGCGACATCGATCTGCAGGTCGGACTCATCGACCTGATTCTGCGACAGGCCGACCGTGGCGATCTCGGGCGACGTGAAGACATTGCTCGAGACCTTGCCGAGGTCGAGCGGATGCACGGCGTCACCCAGCAGGTGGGACATCGCGATGCGCCCCTGCTGGGCCGCGACCGAGGCCAGCATCAGGACACCCGTGCAGTCACCGGCCGCGTAGACGCCGCTGACGTTGGTGCGGGAGACACGGTCGACGGCGACGAAGCCCGAATCGTTCAGCTTCACCCCCACCGCGTCGAGCCCGAGGCCCTCGGTGTTGGGGATCGAGCCGAGCGCCAACAGGCAGTGCGAGCCGTCGAGCGTACGCCCGTCGGTCAGCGTGACGCGGACACCATCGGACGTACGCTCGACCGAGGCCATCCGCGAGTTGCCCATGACCGTCATGCCGCGGCGGGTGAAGACATTCTCGATCACGTTGGCCGCGTCGACGTCCTCACCGGGCAGCACCCGGTCACGGCTCGAGACCAGCGTCACGGCGGCGCCGAGGCCGTTGTAGGCGCTCGCGAACTCCGCACCCGTGACACCGGACCCCACGACGATCAGGTGCTGGGGAAGGTCCTGCAGGGCATAGACCTGCTCCCACGTCAGGATCCGCTCACCGTCCGGCTGCGCGTCGGGGCTCACGCGGGGGTGCGCCCCGGTCGCGATGAGGATCGCGTCGGTCTCGATGCGGACCTCGCCATCGGCAGTCTCGGCGACGACGACTCCAGCGGCCTCCAGCGTGGCGGTGCCGTCCAGCAGCGTGACGTTGCTCGACGTCAGCCGCTCCGCGATGTCGTCGGACTGGGCCTGCGCCAACGAGAGCACCCGCTCGTTGACCGCCGCGAGGTCGGCGCGGACGGCCTTTGGCACCTGCACGCCGAGCTCTGCTGCCGTGCCGACCTCGGTCAGCAGATCAGACGTCGCGATGAGGGTCTTGCTGGGGACGCAGTCGGTCAGGACCGTCGATCCGCCGAGTCCGTCTCGCTCGATCAGGGTGACCTCCGCACCGAGCCGCGAGGCCACGAGGGCCGCCTCATATCCGCCCGGTCCGCCGCCGACAATCGTCACATGGGTCACCCGACCAGTCTCCCACTGACGCGGAGCGACTCGCCACCGGTCGGGCCCGCATCGACTGTCGTAATGTACGGCAGGTGACTACTCAGGACCTGGCCCGACAGGCTGCCGACGCACTGCGCGAACGTACTGGCGGAGCCGACCACGACATCGCTCTCGTGATGGGTTCGGGGTGGCTCCCGGCGGCCGATGCGCTGGGTGAGGCAGACCATGAGATCCCGCTCGCGGAGCTGCCCGGATTCAGCGCCCCCTCGGTGGCCGGGCACGGTGGCACCGTCCGCTCGGTGACGCTGGGTGACCGGCGGCTCCTGGTCTTCCTGGGGCGCACGCACTACTACGAGGGCAAGGGCGTCGCGGCCGTCGTCCACGGCGTACGCACCGCGGCCGCGGCCGGCGTCAAGACCCTCGTGCTGACCAACGGCTGTGGTGGTCTCGACCCCAGCTGGTCCCCCGGCACGCCCGTCCTGATCAGCGATCACATCAACATGACAGCGACGTCGCCGCTCGAGGGTGCCAACTTCGTCGACCTGACAGACCTCTACTCCTCGCGCCTGCGCGCCCTGTGCAAGGAGGCGGACCCGAGCCTCGATGAGGGCGTCTACGTCCAGGTCACGGGTCCGCACTACGAGACTCCGGCCGAGATCGGCATGGTGCGCGCGATCGGCGGTGACCTCGTCGGCATGTCGACGGCCCTCGAGGCCATCGCCGCCCGGGCCGAGGGCCTCGAGGTCCTGGGCATCTCGCTGGTCACCAACGCAGCGGCTGGCATGACCGGTGAGCCGCTCAACCACGAAGAGGTCCTCGAGGCCGGCCGGGCGGCCGCGACCCGCATGGGTGCCCTCTTCGGTGACGTGCTGCCGAGGATCTGAGAGCAATTGATGTCACGACGCGCGAGCATGAGTGGCTGAGCCAGGA
>NZ_JBBJMJ010000024.1:0-38805 GCF_037719875.1 Aeromicrobium sp.
CTAGACGGCGGCGTCGCGCCGGACCAGCCGGGGCCAGTATCGCGGACAACCTGACTGTCTGGGTGCGGACGATGAACGAATCAGCTGGCACAGCGTGTAACCTGTCACGAAAGCATTGTTCTCCAGGGAAGATTTCGCCATGCCCCGCAAGTCCTTGTTCCTCGGCGCCCTGACGCTGCTCCTCGTCGGCCTGCTCCCGGCCCTCGCGCCTGCGTCCGCTGCGCCGCTTCCCGCTCTGGCGACCGCGGCTGAGGCGCGCGACGAGGGGCGTTACGTCGACCTCACCGTTCCGGCGCCCGTGCGATCGATCACACCCGACACGGTCACATCGGGCCAAGGTGGGCAGCGCATCGAGATCTACGGATCCGTGGGTGACAACGAGGGCGGCATGGATTGGCGAACGGTCAATGCCTTTGCCCACCTGGTCGACTCGGTTCCGAAGGGCAAACAGTCCTACACCACCTTGTTCAACAGCCTGTTCGACGACCGGTCGATCAGCTACGTGCCTGACTCCGCGACCCCCGGCAACGGCAAGTTCACCGTCGCGCGCCTGGACGAGGTCTTCTCCCCGACCGCGGCCTACCTCAATCAGGTCAACCTCTACGAGACCGAGGCCGAGCGCAGGCAGTTCATCCACGTGCTGGGCGCCAAGGAGAGCATCGACGAAGCCGTCGTGGCCAACAGCTCCCTCGCGAAGCTCGTGCGGGCCGGCTACAAGAAGGCCGGACAGCAGGCCGTCGACTACAACGAGTGCGCCGGCGACGGTGGCTGCCTGTCGGGCAGCAACCACCTGATGCACTCGAAGTATGGCGCGTTCGAGCAGGCCAGGGATTCGGCCGGCACCCTTCGCAACAATGTCGTGTGGATCACCTCCTCGAACCTCAACGGCTCCAGCGGATCCAAGAAGTCCAACATCAGCATCGCGATCTACGATGACCAGAAGGCATACACCGCCGTGAAGGATGGCATCTTCGAGCCGTCCGTGGAGGTTGCCAAGGGTGCGACCCCATCGCAGGCGATCGATGGCAGTCCCGCCTACAAGGCAGCCATCACGGTTGACCCGGCCACCGGTGTCATCAAGGGCATGCCGACCGATTCCGGCGTGACGCTCCTGCCCTCGCCCCGGGCCAAGACCGCAGCATCAGACAAGATCACCCAGACCGACGTGGAAGCGGCATTCCTCAAGAAGCGGGTCGACGACCCCGCGGCCAAGACGAACTGCAAGGTCTACGCCGTGCACTCGCTGTTCAACAGCACTCGCGCGGGCGTCCGGGACGGTCTGGCCGATCTCTCCAGGGAGGCGTGCGACGTGCGCATCGTGCTGGGAGACAACGCGATCTCCGACATCGTCGACGGCTACTTCAACATGAGCGAGGACCTTCGCGAGCTGGTCGGTCGCGTTGAGTTCGCCAATGTGCATGACAAGACCATGAGCTACAAGGACAGCTCGACGGCCACGACGTTCGGAGGGGCCTCCAACTTCACCGGGACGAGCCTGGAGTACGACGAGCTGGCATTCCGGGCCGACAACCTCGGCGTGACCGAAGCGGTCCAGACACACTCCGAGCGCATCTACCAGCTCGGTCGAGGGCAGACCACCTGGGCGACGCCGACCAGCGTGGCGGTCAGCCCGACCGGGACGCTGAACGTGAAGGCCGCTGGCGGCAAGCTGCAGCTGAGCCCGCGGGTCTCCCCGGACAACGCATTGGTCACCAAGACCGAGTGGACGTCGGCCAATCCCGCCCTGGCGACAGTGTCCCCGGACGGACTGGTCACCGGCCTCGTGCAATCGCCGACCCCCGTGGCGATCACGGTCAAGGTGTCCGCGCCGCCCGTGGTCGGCAGACAGACCGTCACGAAGTCCAAGACCGTCAATGTCACGGTGGTCGGTCCGGCGGACGCCGCCACGACGGGCGCGGGCGGCCGTGCCAGCATCGCGCCGACGCTCACGATGGACAACTACCAGTCGCCGGGAGGAACCACCGGCATCGTGGTGACCTGGGGCTCCGGCGACGAGGACTACGACGGCATCGTCAAGCTGCAGTACTACTCGAGCGGCTGGAGAACCTACACCAGGGAGATCACGGTCAGGGATGGCGTCGGCCGTCTCAACGCCTCGATGGGGAGCAGCAAGACGTGGCGGGCCTACGGTGCCAGGCTCGACAGGATCAACGGCAAGGCCGTCCCGAACTCGACGACCAAGGCCACGTCGAAGTGGAGCATCAACACGGTGCGAACCAAGCCCGCCAGCCTGACACCTCGCCTCTACGCGACCAACCTGGCCAAGATCGGTCAGAAGGTCCCGTTCCTGATCTCATGGGACAGAGGCAGCGGAGTCGTCCGCCTGCAGATGAGGGCGCCGGGTGGCTCGTGGAAGACCCACTCGTCCTACCGGATCCCGAGCGGCGGTGACCAGGAGTTCATCGCGGTCCCGGTCCTCAACACCAAGTACTGGCGGATCGCCACTGCCACCGGGTCGACGAAGATCTCCAACACCGTCAAGGTCTCGATGAAGTGACGCAGGCCCTCCGGCCGCCGCCCGATCGTCGGCAATCTTGAAGCTTCGCATCCGACGCGTTGGTAGTCTTGCGCCCATGCAGGTCAGCGCGTCCGGTCGAGGCGTCTCGTGACGCCTCCGGGCGGTCAGCACCATCGCCGCGTGCCGAAGGACCGCCGCAGTGCGCCCCGTGGTGCGCGCGTCGCACCATCCTCGCGGTCCAGGCGCTCCGGTGGCCGACGACCCAGGCTGCGCCGGCTCGGCTGGGTCGCCGTCGTCGCGGTTCTTGCGATCGCCGGTGCGCTCGTGGTCTGGCCGGTCACGAACCTCGTGGAGTCCGCCTCGGCGCCCGCCCCGACCGCACCCGGTCAGGTCACCATCACGTCAGAGGACACCACGGCGACCGCTATCTGGGATCGCACGCCGGCGACGGGGTTCCGGGTGCAGTATTCCGAGGACCTGGACTTCACCGACGAGGAGGTCCAGGAGGTCGACCGCAACCGGCTCTCGCTGCAGTCGCTCGTGCCCGGCACGACGTACTTCCTGCGCGTCGCTTCCGTGCGCGGCGGCAGGGTCAGCCGCCCGAGCCAGCCCGTACGTTTCACGACCGGGTTCCGGCACCCCGCGCCCAAGCTCGTCGTCGAAAGCAAGACGTCGGCGTCGTTGAGGGCGAGGTGGACCAGCGATGCCAAGAAGGTGAAGTACGAAGCGCAGGTCGACCGTGACAAGACGTTCGGCAGTCCCAGGACCAGGACCGTCTCCAAGCGCGATGTCACGTTCACCAAGCTCGCCTACAAGCCCACCTACTCCGTACGGGTGAGGATCGTGGACCGCCGAGGCGCCACGCTGAGCCCGTGGTCGGAGCCCGAACGACGCAAGACGTCGCGGTCAGCGCCACTTCGGGTCGGGACGTTCAACGTCCTGAAGTCCTCGAACGGCGGGTGGGCGGCGAGACGGCTGGCCGTGGCCGAGACGATCCGGTCCCAGGAGATCGATGTCGTCGGCCTGCAGGAGGCGACCCCTGCCACGGTGGCCGGCGGCCTCCGCCAGTATGCGGATGTCGTGCGGGCGCTGGGTCCCGACTGGGCCCTGACCGAGGACTCGACGGGAGCGACCGGTGAGGCCCGTACGGTCTACAACCGCAAGCGGGTGGAGCTCATCAACCACGGTTATCAGGAAATTCCGGGCAGCACCCGCTTCGGGGTCATGCGCTACATCACCTGGGCGATCTTCGAGCAGAAGAACACCGGCAAGGAGTTCGTGTTCCTCAACACGCACTTCATCACGAGCAAGGCCAGGTCCCGTTTCGGACCGCGGGCGGCCGCGGCGGGGCAGATGGTCCGGCTGGCGAATTCGGTCTCACAGGGCAAGCTGCCGGTCATCATCGCGGGGGACTTCAACTCCGCCGGGTTGCGCAACGGCAGCAACGGGGTCTATCGCGCCTTCACCGGCGGAGGCTATATCGACCCCTTGGTCCGGAGCGGGCGGCTCGGCGCTGCGAAGAACCTGGTCAATGCCGACCTCAAGACTGTCAACAAGGGTGCACGTCAACCCCGCCGTGACGCCTCCGCCCCGATGATCGATCACATCTTCGTGTCACCGATGCGTGTCGCCGAGTGGGAGACCGTGGCCAAGCTTGACGCCTCCGGGCGATACATCGGGACGATCCCTTCAGACCACAACATGATCCGGCTGACGGTCTACCTGCCCTGACCGCGCGTCAGCGTCAGCGCAGGTAGCGACGCGCCGTCTCGAGGAACCGGCCGGCGACGTTCTCTGGAGAGCTTTCGCCCAGGTAGTAGGTCCGCATCGAGCGCCGCGTCTCGGCCAGCGAGTCCGCCCCCAGCATGTCCTCGACGAGGTCGGACAGACCGGCGGCCTTGCCACGAACGACATCGAACACGTAGGCAGCCCGTGCGAGCGGAAAGCTCGCGACGAACTGGTCCCCATGGGCCGAGACCGCCGCCATCGCGAACGGCTTGCCCGACATCAGGTAGTCCGAGCTCAGGCTGGAAACGTCCGAGATCATCGCGTCGCTCGCGTTGAAGCAGTCGACCACGCTCATCTCGGTCTCGGCTGCGGGACCGAACACGTGTGCCCGTCCGGTCGCCTGCGAGTCGGCAACCAGCAGATCGATGACCTTGACGCATGCGCGGGTGTTGCCCGGGTGGCGGCGGGCGTACGGGTGCGGCCGGAAGACCACCAGGCAACCGCGGTCCAGCAGGGACTGCACGATGGCGGGGCCGGCCGACAACGAGCTGTAGTCCGAATCGTCGTAGAAGCCGGACCATGTCGGGCTGTAGAGCACGGTCGGCTGCTTGACGGAGCTGGTCGGGCCGCTGACCGACTGAACGTCCTCGAGCTGGGGACGGCCGACGATCTCGAACTGGTCGGGGAGGGTCTGGACGCCGTGCGTGGCGAACCGGTCGATCGCGGCCTGCCCGGCGACGAAGTTGCGGTCGTACTGGCGGAACGTCGGGCTGACGCTGGCGATCTTGTCGCTGTCTCCGTGGTTGAGCTGGATGTGGGTCAGCCTCGGGAAGCGGATCATGTGGGAGTTGCGGACCGCGGTGTTGGCGTAAAAGACCACGCGCAGGGACGGGGTGACGATCCGGTCGAGGTCCTCCAGGCCCACTCGGAGGATCACCGGGGCCGTCGTCATCTTCGAGACCTCGACGAAGTTCGCGACGGTCCGGACCAGCACGAAGTACGGTGTGCCGATCCGCTCGAGGTAGGGAAGCCACATCGCCGCCTGGTAGGCAGTGCCGGCCGGGGCCTGCCAGTGAAAGACGAAAGCAGGGTCGAGCTCCTTGAGGATCGAGGGGAGGTCGGCCTCCACCCGTCGGCGCTGCACGAGGAACCGCACAGCCTGCAGCCCGATGAGCAGCATCATCACGGTCCCGACGACAGCGGTAACCACCGCGGGCAGCGGGCTGACGCCGAACGCGCCGGACAGCGCCAGGAGCGCCATGCCTGCGGTGTCGACCACGAAGATCCACAGGGCCAGGCCGGTCGACGGCAGGGCCACCTCGGCGCGCGGCAGATGTGCCGCCTGGGGGATGGCCGAGCCCAGCGGTCGACGGAGCGTCTGCTCGCCGATCAGGAGCACGAGCAGGATCAGGGCGGCGATGACGGTCCAGCCGTCCGCGTCGTGGGCCATGCCGATCGCGAGGGCACCGGCTGTGGTGGCGACCCGGGCGACGATGCTGTTGCCGACCCACTGACGCTGAGGGACGCCCGTCCTCATGTCTGCGACAACATGGAAGATGGTCCGGCCCACGATCAGCGCGACGGAGGCAAGCACAGCTCCGCGACTCAGTACGGCGTCGGGGTCTGCGACGGCTGCTGCGACGGCCAGGACCGACAGCAGGTTGATGACCACGGGGAAGCCGCCGAGCGCCCGGGCGACGTAACGGATCTGGGATCGTCCGTAGCGGATGATGCGCGGCATGTGTTCCTTTCCGACAGAAGCGCCTCGAAACCTAACACACACAGGTCGACGCTCCGAACCCTTGCGATGGCCCCTTGTCAGGCCGATGTGACGTGCTGTGGACCAAGCGTGCGCAGGGCGCGGACCGCCGGCGCATGCAGGCCCGGCATCACACGGTGGCAGCCGCCCCCAGCGCGGCGTTGCGGCGGGCCACCCGGCCGGCACAGTCGTCCCAGACGTCCTTGTACTGGACGTACGCCGGGTCCCACGGCTTCTGCGAACCGGTCCACGAGATGATCTTCGGGTCGTGCACGATCTCGAGATGAGGTAGCCGATTCCACCGCGGTTCGAGGTGCGCCCGGTCGTCGCCGACGTAGGTGTTGACGACCTCCCGGGAGTCCAGGCCGAACCGTTCGACCCAGGGAAGGAAACGCCGGCAGAACTCGTCGCTGCGCATACGGTCGAGATCGAGCACCATGACGGTCGGGTCGAACGCCGGGAAGTCATAAGGATGCCGCGTGTGGGTGCGGAGGATGAGCTCGCGAGCCAGTGCGTCGCTCTTCATCCGCTTGGACGTGTTGATCACGTTGGTGAAGCCGCTGTTGGCGTCGGCCCGCGGCGACGTCCGGGCCGCCAGCGGGGACCCGCCCAGATCGGTGTCGAACAGCTCGGCGATGTCTCCGACACACAAGGCGTGGACGTCGTGGTGGACGACCCGGGACACGTCTTGCAGCAGCTCGGGCACCAGCAGCTGGTCCAGCGTGGCGAAGAGGGCGCGCGATGGCCGGCCGAGGATCGGCCCATAGTCGACGTCGTCGGTCGGCAGCCAGGTGACCGTCAATGTCGGAAACACACGGGCGACGCGGTCGAAGTCGGAGTCGTCGTGCCCGCGGCACAGGACGTACGCGTGGACCGGCCTGGTCGCGCCGGACACGATCGACTCCAGGGTGACGTCGAGCTGGTGCTTGAGATCTCCGTCGACCGACAGCGCGACTGCGACGGCCTCACCGGTGGACGGTTCCTCGGTGCGCTCGATGGTCACCGACCGCTGCCGGATGTCCCGGCATGCGGCGGCGACGTCGAACGCCACCTCGGTGAGGTCGGTGACGCTGCGACGGACGGACTCCGCCGCCTCCACGGCCGGAGCGGTGAGCTCGCGCCACAGTGCGTACACCTCGCCCTCAGGGCGTCCGGCGCCGATCGCACCGATCACGGGTTGGAGCAGCTCCAGCATGGCTCGTCGAATCTGCTCGAAGGCCTCGTCGTCGATCCCGACCAGGCCGTCGAAGCGCACGTCGGCGGGATTCTTCGCCCGGAACTCGACCTCGGCCCCGACCGAACGGGCCGGCAGGTAGCAGTGCAGTCGAGACGTCACGACAGTCTTGTACTCGCGCTGGTAGCTCGTGAGGACGTCGATGGCGTCGCCGACGTTGTCGGCGAACCCCCGACGGCGAATCTCCGGCGCGGTCTGCTTCCACAGCACGCCGGGGCCCGTGCCGGGGGTGTCGACGTACAGGGTGCCGCTCGGCGTCGCGCCCGGGTCGGGGGTAAAGACCGTGTCGACCGTCGTCGTGAGGCAGCCGGAGAAGAAGGCGGGGACGCCGGCAGCATGGAGCAGGTGCACGGTGTTCCAGTCGCGGCAGCCAACCGGGGCGTACCTCTTCAGGTACTCGACGACCTCATCGGTGAGGAACGCGGGTGTGTTGACGTGGAACGAGACGAAGATCGGACGGAGGCGGGGGTTGAACGGCATGTCGAACTTCGCACCGAACTGGCGGTGCATGTACCAGCCGAATGCCAGCATCCAGGTGCCGTCGGGCACGAGGTCGTGGTTCGTCGCATCGCGCTGCACGCGGTAGAGGGTCAGCTCGGCGTCGTCGCCCTCGATGACGCGCTCGGGCTTGACCCGCGCCTGCAGGGTGTTGGCGACGCGTACCGCATCGGTCTCGCCGCTGAAGCGGAAGCCGCTGCGGCGCACCAGGTGCCCCAGCGACGCGATGGTCTGGACATGGTCGCCGAGGTTCTTGGAGGCGAAGGCCTCATCGGGCTGCTTGTAGTCGAGCACAGCGAACGGGACAGTGCCCGCGGGGGCGAGGACCTCTTGCTTGGCCGCCTCGGCCGTGCCGTACCAGCCCTCGAGCCACTCAATGCGGTCGACGAGGCGGCCGTCACCGTCGGCCTCCGCGCCGGCTCGGGCGCACGACAGCGCCGCCCGGGACTCGGCCTCGAAGGCCGCCGCGAAGCTCGTGCAGGCGATGTCGAACCACTCCGCGGAGGTGGCGTCGACAGTGTCGTCACGCAGCGCCTCGGCGAGGGCCTCCCCGGCGACAGAGGGCTCGGTCGTGAAGCCTGTGCGGAAGAACTCGGCGGGTGCGAGCCGCAGCACCTGTTCCCGGTCAGCCGCGGCCAGCTGCTCCCAAGCCATGCCCGGCAGGTGTCCCTCGACGGCGACCAGACCGCCAATGACGTTACCGACAGAGGCGAGCTCGGGCCTGCTCCGCAGGACCTCAGCCAAGGACCGGACCCGGTCGACCGCACCCGTCCGGATCATCGGCCGCGACGCCATGACCAGGGCCCGGTCGAGGGGCTCGTCGCGAGCGAGGCTCGAGAAGAAGAGGTCCTGGGCACCCCATGCCGCAACCGCTTTCTCGACCTTCTCGATCTGGCCCGCGCCGGAGGTCTTCCGCACTGTCTTCGGGTTGTACGACCCGGCAGCCTTGTCGACGGTCCGGCTGACGCGCTCGTAGAAGCGCTGAAGCCTCCGTACGCGTTCGCGCTCGAGGCGCTTCTCGTGCTCAGACAGGTGGCCGGCTGGCTCGGGCTCCGTGGCGAGCAGGTTCGTCTGCCAGCCGTGCAGGCGGCGCTCGGCCCGTCGGAGCGCCTTGCCCAGGACGACCCGGGAGCCGCCCGAAGCGCCTCGTTCCGATGGAGTAGCCACTTGATCACCTAATCGCCGATAGCCGGGTCCGAACCCCTGGGACCGAAGGCGTCTCACCTTCGCAGCCACCGTACAGAGGCCGGGACCGAGGACTCGAATCGCGTCTGTCCACGCAGACCCCCGCTCATCCCGCGACACCGCCGACCGGCATGCCATCTGCGCCGTCGCGGCAGATATGGTGCGGTGGTGCTTGCCTTCGTCACCTCGCTGCGCCACCCCCGCAACTCGACCGACTACGGCCGCGTCGAGCAGCTCCTGTTGGAGACTCTCCACTCCGTCACCCAGCAGACGTCCGACGACTTCGTCGTGATCGTCGTGGGGAACAGGGAGCCGAGCTTCCCCCTGCCGGACCGGGTGCACTTCGTCCGCGTGGGGTTCCGCGCGCCGGCCCCGAAGTCGATCCGCGTGAGCCGCTCGCCGTTCATCCGCGACAAGGGCGCGAAGATCGGCATCGGCCTCGTCGCAGCCCGGCAGTTTTCCCCGGACTACGTCATGATCTTCGACGCGGACGACTTCGTCCACCGTGGTCTCGCGGAGTTCGCCGCCGCGAATCCGGGGCAGAACGGCTGGGTCTTCAAGGATGGGTGGATGTACTCGCGGGCGCGCAGCGCCTATCGGCCCCAGCCGCAGTTCAACCGGACCTGTGGCACGTCGTTCATGGTCCCGTACGACGCTTACGGCGTCCCGGACGAGCTCGAGGTCACCGCGACCAAGTCCGAGGTCCGGGAGGCGTACGGCGAGCGGCTGTCGAAGATCATCGGCGCCCACAAATGGGCGGAGGAGTGGTTTGCCGACCACGGCCGGCCACTGCAACCCCTGCCCTTCCAGGGTGCGGTCTACCACGTCGACACCGGCGAGAACCACTCCAGCAACGCTCTGGAGGGCTGGGCGAAGCCACTTGGCTCCCGCATGGTCGCGGAGTTCGGCATCAGTCCCACCCGTGGACGTCTCGGGATCCTCTGGGCGTGCTACTGCTCGGAGCCGGCCGCGCGCGTCGACGCGGCCCTCGGCCCCGTCTCGAAGATCCTCAAGCGGGTCTACCGCGGGGTCCGCAGACGGGTGCGGCGCACGTCCTAGCACTGCGGGGGCGTGCCCACGTCCTCGAGACCGGCGCCCCCGGGGCGCTCGAGACACGCCGGCGCACCAGGGTGAGAGGATCGTCCGGTGGCCGTCAACAACGAAGGATCATCGATGACCGAAGCGCCCGAGCGGGTCTGGGTGCGGTCGTGCCAGGCGCCGACCGCGAACCTCGACCCCCTGAAGTCCACCAGCTTCATCGGGGGCAACCAGGGCAACCTCCTCTACCAGTTCTCCACCTATCGGGCGCTGGTCCGCGATGACGTCGCGCTCAGCACGATCTCGTACGGCAAGTTCCAGAAGGGGGCCGTCGAGGAGCGGGCCGAGTGGATCAACGCCGAGTGTGACCGGCTGGTGCTGCCTCTGTCGAGCTCGTTCCGGCTGCAGAACCTCGAGAACCTGGATCTGTGGGCCGATCTGGTCGAGCGGCTCACGATCCCGGTCACCGTGGTGGGCATCGGCGCCCAGCTGCGGCTGGAGGACGTGCGGGCAGGGACATACCTGCCGAGCCGCGTCACGGGGGTCACCGCCTCTGCCGGGGAGATCGAGAGGCACGAGGCCGCAGCCCGCCGGTTCGTCACCGCGGTCCTCGACCGCTCGTCTTCAATCGGTGTGCGCGGCGAGATCAGCAAGCGGTACCTGCAGTATCTCGGGTTCCCCGCCGACCGCGTCGACGTCATCGGGTGCCCGTCGCTGTTCACCTGGGGCCCGGACTTCCGGATGCCCGAACGCACGGTCAAGCTGACCCGCCGGAGCAAGATCTCGCTGTCCTTCGACCACCGGATCGAGCAGAGTGCCGAGCTGCTGGACCGGACCATCTCCGACCACCGTCGGTCCACGGTCTACATGCAGGAGAAGCTCGGCGCGCAGATGGTCATCACCGGCGAGGACACCAGACCGGACTGGAACGGCGACGACCGCTTCCCGCTCCAGACGACGCACCGCACGTTTCGTGCACACCGGATGGAGTACTACCCGACAGCATGGTCGTGGCTCCGGTCCCTCGAGGGTGTGGACTTCGCCTTCGGCCCGCGGTTGCACGGTACGGTCGCGGCCACGCTGGCCGGGACGTCCGCGCACCTGCTCGTGCATGACTCACGCACGTTGGAGATCGCCGAGCACCACCACCTGCCCCATACCCTGACCGACGACCTGGGGTCCGTGCGCTCCGCCGCCGACCTCGCCGCGCGCCAGGACTACACGGCGTTCAACGCGTCCTACCGCGAGCTGTTCGACCGGTTCACCGGATTCCTCCAGCGCAACGACCTGCGGACCGCTCACGACGGTCCCGGCGGCGCGGCGTTGGAGGCGTTCGATGCCTCGCTGGAGCCCGCGGCCCGGGCCGCGGGTGTCGTCAGCGCACAGGGAGTGCCAGCCAACTGGCGAGAGCGGCTGGCCGCGAAGGTGCGGCGCGGGCGCGCCTGAGCCGATCAGGACCGGCGCGACACGACCGGCTGTGTCGCCTGGCCACGGCGGATCGAGCGGTCGAAGCGGCGCAACCTGTTCCGACCGTCGAAGGCGGTCACCAGGTCGTTGCGGTGCAGGAAGTCGATATAGGTGCGGAAGCGTGCCGGGTATGCCTCGTTGAATGCGGTGTAGTCCGTGCGCTCCCACAGCTCGGCGGCCGTCGGCGGGGCCTCGTGCTCGTGGAGCTTCGAGTGGGGGATCGCGTGATAGTCAGCGAGCTCGAGCGTGCGACTGTCGTGCGCCAGCAGATGTGCCGGTGTGCCACCCAGGATTGCGGCGATGTTGCCGTGCAACCTGTTGCCGAACACGAACTGCATCCGGCTCAGGGACGCGATCCACCCCCAGGGATTGGGGAAGAACAGCAGACGGCCCTCGTGGTAGAGGGGGTGGCCGGTGTGGACGGGGGTGCGAGGGTCCCGCCGGGTCATGTCGAACTGGTCCTCGCCGGTGATGATCATGCGGGCGGAGTTGAGGTCCTGCGAGGGGCTGGTCAGCCCGGGGTAGAGCTCGGCGTTGCGCTCGATCACCGGTCCGATGCCACGCACGCGGTAGTCGATGTTCATCGACACCGCGGAGTCCTGGGTCAGGGGTCGGTCGTCGTCCGTCCGCACCCGGTGGTCCGGCCCCCAGGTGAAGACCGACGGGCACCCGATGACGTCGATGCGGTTCTCCGGCAGCCCGAGGCCGACGAGGTAGGACTGCGTGATCGGCCCCCTGACACCGAAGCTCGCCGACTTCTCCAGGACGGCCTCGACGAAGTCGCGCACACGGTCGTCGTGGCGGGCCGAGTCCGCCGCGGAGGGCAGCTTGCGCCCACCGGTCTTGCCCATGCGGATGGTCAGCGCCTCCTCCGAACCCGCGGTGATCGTGGCCTGCGCGCCGACGCCGACGACGGTCACCGGGATGTCGAGCCCGCGCACCAGGGCGGTCATGGCCTCGAGCGAGGTGCCGTTCTTGTAGCGGAAGGCGTTCGCCAGGGGCACGACGTAGTGGTCGTAGCGCTGGTTGATCTTGCGGATCCACGACTCCCGGTCGACCAGGTGGGCGTCGAACGCGCCGGTCTCCAGCCGGTTGGAGTGTGCGGCGAGGCTGCGCACGACTCCATTGGCATAGAGCAGGTTTCCTGCGTTGGCGCCCATCCGCTCGGCCGACCTCATCGGTTTCAGCACAGCGGCGGGGTCTTGGGCGGCACGAAGCAGAATGCGGGTCATCGGTGTCGAGTGTTCTCTCAGTCGATCGGGCGCCGCGTGGGTCGCGAGCCCGCCACTCGGACATGATACGGACGTGCTGTTCGGCGCTCCTCGGGACGTCGAGGGGCGCGTCGGCGCGCGCCTCTGCGTCGGGATCGAGGACGGCCCGCTTGTATGCTGGTACGGCGGCAGAGACCGAGGTGTTGCCGCCCGAGACCGGCCCCGTAGCGGGCCCCGTCCGAGCCTCCCGACCTACTGAGAAGAAGTCACGTGAAACGCATTCTGGTGCGATCCCCCAAGGATCCTTTCCACGTCATCAGTCCTGAGCAGGCGCTCGCCCTCTATCCCAAGGGTGTCTTCGGCCGCAACGTCGGCAACATGATCTTCACCGAGTCGATGCACCGCCTCATCACCGTGCCGGGAGTCGACGTGGTCTCCGACTCGTTCCTCAGCGAGCGGCTGCCGGACTCAACGGCTCACGCGGCCCGAATCAACGCGGAGTTCGATCAGTTCGTCATCCCGTTGGCCAATGCCTTCCGCGAGTCGTTCCACCGCAACCTGGGCCAGATGACGCAGCTCATCGAGCGCCTGGACATCCCCGTCGTCGTGGCCGGTGTCGGCGTGGCCGGCGGTGTCGGGAGCCTCGACAACCCGTTCCCGGACAATCCGCCCGAGGTGACGGCCACGATCCAAAGATTCCTCCGGGCCGTGCTCGACCGCTCGGCCACGATCGGCGTACGGGGGGAGACGACACGGGACTACCTGGCTGGTCTCGGCTTCGGCGACGAGCACGTGGAGGTGGTCGGGTGCCCCTCCCTCTTCCGACGGGGAACCGAGCTGCGCATCGAGAAGAAGGTTGACCGGCTGACCGAGGACAGCCACTTCACGATGAACCTGTCGCCCTACGTGCCTCTCATGGACGAGGTGTCGATCCGGCACGCCGAGCGCTATCGCCACATGACCTACATCCCGCAGGGCCACGACTCGCTGGAGATGCTGCTCTGGGGGGTCGACCGGCAGCCGCAGAAGCGGCCCGACCTCCCGGCGCACACCACCCACCCCCTCTACCTCACCAACCGCACGCGGTTCTTCGTGGACCCGGCGACATGGTACGACTACCTCGCGAAGCAGGAGTTCTCGTTCGGCACCCGCATCCACGGCAACATCTCGGCGATCAACGCGGGAACGCCGGCGCATGTCCTGGCGCATGACGCCCGGACGCTCGAGCTGGCGCGCTACCACGACATCCCTCACACGCTCGTGCCCGACCTGCCGGCCCACCCGGACGCCGCCGACCTGTTCCAGCAGACCGACTACACCGCGTTCAACGCCGGTCATCCCGAGCGGTTCGCGAAGTTCGCCCGGTTCCTGGAGAAGAACGGGGTCGAGCACGTCTACGAGGAGGGAAAGAGCAACCCGGCGTACGACGAGCGCATGAGCACGACGCCGTTCCCTCCCGGGGTGGAGACGCTCTACTCCGAATCCCAGGAGTCCCGGACCGCTCTGGTCGAGCGGGTCGCCGAGCTCTACCGGGCCTCAGGCCAAAGGACCCTCGCGCGGCGACACCAGCCGGTCTATCCGTTCGCCCCCGAGGTCGTCGAACCGGCCGCGCCGCCCAAGGTGGCACCGGTTCCGACGAGGCTCCGGCGGGTTGCCAAGCGCGTGCTGCGCCGCTCCTGACCGAGCCGACACCCTCGCCGACTCCGTTCGTCCTGCGCTACGGCAGGTGCAACATGAGCTTGAACAAGTTGTGGTCCGACGGGATCGTGCCCACGAAGGACCCGGCGGTGTCGACCTTGACCACGGTGCGCCACGACGCGACCCGTACGCTCGGCGACGCGTAGACGTAGTCGATGTAGGTGCCGACCGGGTAGGCGGTCAGCCGGGCCCGCCTCTCCAAGGCGTTGACGCCGTTGTACTGCGTGTCGATCTGGTGCTCGGCTGCTGCGTTGGCTCCCGACGCCCAGTTCCCGACGGCGTTGTCGAGCGGGTCGACGTATCCGGCGCCGGTGAACACGCCGTACTGGCCGTTGCTGGGCTTGGCCGACCGTCCCGAGTTCATGTCGCCGAGGATCACCGCGGGGCGCCCGCCGGACTTGGCGGCGATGAGGGCGACGACCTGGCGGGCCTGCCGGATACGTACGTCGTTGATCACGCTGTCGGTCTGCGACCCCGGCTCGAGGTGCGTGCTGACTGCAAAGAACGTCTTGCTGCTGATCCGGTCCTTGAAGACCGCCCACACGGCGTAGCGTTCGGCGGAGCCGTGCTCGAAGAGCATCTGGATCCCGGAGTCGACGACGGACAACCGATCCTCGTTGTAGGCGAGCTGCGTCCCGCTGGATCCTGAACCGGTGGTCACCAGGGAGTACTGCGTGCCGAGCAGGCCCATGATGTCGGCGTACTGCTTCTTGCCGTTGGTGGCCCACGTGATGGGGGTGGCCTCCTGCAGCCCGAGCACGTCAGGTCCGGCACCCTTGATGTTGGCCGCGACGGCTTCGCGCCGGGCAGCCCAGTCCGCCGTCGAGTACATCTTGCGGATGTTGTAGCTGATCGCCGTCAGGGCGGGGGAAGGCGTGGTTGCGGTCGTCGTGGCCGTCACGCCGGGTGATGCCGAGTAGTTGCTGATGCCGACACCGCTGGCGTTGATGGCTCGGGCGCGGAACCAGTACTTCTTGCTTGGGTCGAGCCCCTTGAGGGTGCCGCCGGCGACGTCCCACTTGACCGATCGCCAGCTCGTCACCGAGGTCGTCGGATCCGTGGTGTAGCGCAGGACGTAGGAGACGCCGGGTCCGCGGGAGCGCCACGAGAGGTGCATGGTGTCGGCGCCGCCGACCGTGGCCTTGACGTTGACGGGCTGAAGCTCCGGAACCCCGGTGCTCGGCAGCTTCACGGCAACAGCGTTGCTGTAGCTGCTGAGGTTGTCGCGCTGGTCGCTGGTCGGCTCGTCCGTGACGGCCTTGACCTGGAAGTAGTAGGTCTTGCCAGGAGTCAGCCGCGGCGCTGAGTAGGCGGCGGACGGGTTGGCATCGGTCCGCGTCAGCTCGAAGTAGTTGCCCCGCACGTCCCAGGTGTCGTTGCCGGACGTCATCGCCGCGTTGGTGGCGAAGCGCACCCGGTAGACGTTCTCGCCCGTGACGTTCCAGGTCAACCCGACGGCCTTCGTGGCCAGGTAGGCGGCCCGGATGCCCGTGGGTGCCGAGATAGCCTGTGCCGGTGGTGCCACGGCTATGACGAGGCCGAGCACCAGCGACGCAGTCGCTGTCAGGGCGCCGGCGCGCATGCGTGACCGGGTGGCAACTGGACTCATGACTGGTCTCCCTCGTGCAGGTCCTTCGATCGCTGTCCCAGACATGGGTGTGCTGTCGCGCGATCGATGGTGCCGGCGGATCGGGGAAACGTAACACTAATCCCACGTGTCACGTAAGCCCCAAGGGCACCATCGTCTCGTCCCGTGCCACAGCGCTCCTCCGGCTGGCGTCGTGGCGGGCCTGCGGTAGCGTCGTCGCGTGCCCCGCTCTCGGAGCCTCAGGATCCCTGCCGCGATCGCGCATCCGGTGCGCCTCCTGCCGCTGACGTTCCTCGCCCTCATCCTGGTCGGGACACTCCTGCTCCTTTTGCCGTTCGCCCGATCCGGGCCGGGCTCCGCGTCCTTCATGCCGGCGCTGTTCACGTCGACCTCCGCGGTCACCGTGACGGGCCTCACGACGGTCGACACCGCGACATACTGGACCCCGGCCGGGCAGGGGATCGTGCTCGCGCTGGTCGAGATCGGCGGCCTGGGCATCATCGCGCTTGCGACTGTGCTGGGGCTGTTCATCGGCGGCCGGCTCGGCCTTCGTACGCGCATGGTTGCGCAGGCCGACATGCATGTCGTGAGTCTGGGTGAGGTACGTCCGCTGTTCCGCAGGGTCGCGATCACGATGCTGTTCTTCCAGACAGTGACGGCGGTGGTGCTGACGCTCCGTTACCGCGCTCACTATTTCGATGACGTCCCCACGGCTCTGTGGCACGGTGTGTTCGACTCGGTCATGGCGTTCAACAACGCCGGATTCTCGCTCAACAGCGACAGCATCGGCCGATATGCCGGCGACGGGCTGATCATCCTGCCGATCTGTTTCGCGGTGTTCGTCGGCGCCGTCGGTTTCCCCGTGCTCGCCGAGCTGTTCCAGGAGTGGCGGACCCCGGCGCGCTGGACGATCCACACGCGGTTGACGGTGTGGGGTTCGATCGGGCTGCTTCTGGTCGGGGCAATCGCGTTCCTCATGCTGGAGTGGGGCAATCCGGACACCCTCGGCGGGCTGTCGGTCGGTCACAAGATCGTCTCTAGCGTCGAGGGCGGCATCATGCCGCGCTCGGGTGGGCTCAACAGCTTCGACTGGGGATCGGTGCGTCCGGAGACGCTCAACCTCGGAATCGTCTTGATGTTCATCGGTGGTGGCAGCGCGAGCACCGCCGGTGGAATCAAGATCACGACGTTCCTGCTGTTGGCCTACGTCATCCTCGCCGAGCTGCGTGGCGACCCGGAGGTCACGATCGGCGCCCGCTCGATCAGCTCAGGCGTGATCCGCTCGGCCTTGGCCATCGCCCTGCTCGCGGTGATGCTGGTGTCCACGACGACGATGCTCCTGATGCTCATGACCGACGTCAGTTATGCCGATGCGCTCTTTGAGTGCACGTCGGCCTTCGCGACGGTCGGACTGAGCACCGGCATCACCCCCGATCTGCCCGCACATGCCCAAAGCGTGCTGATCGGCTTGATGTTCCTGGGCAGAGTGGGCACGATTACGGCAGCCTCCGCGTTCGTCCTTCGACGACGCATGCCGCGATATCACCTTCCCGAGGAGCAACCGATCATTGGCTAAGCGAGCAGACTCTCCGACAGCCCCCGTCCTCGTCATCGGACTGGGGCGCTTCGGCTCGTCCGTCGCCAGCTCGCTGGTGCAGCTGGGCCACGAGGTGCTGGCAGTCGATGAGCGGGCGGATGTCGTCCAGAGATACGCCGGGGAGTTCACCCACGTCGTGGCGGCGGACAGCACCGACACCGAGGCGCTGCGGCAGATCGGTGCGGAACAGTTCAATCGCGCGGTCGTCGGGATCGGCACCGACATCGAGGCAAGCGTGCTGACGGTCCTCAGCCTGTCCGAGCTGGGCCTGACCGAGATCTGGGCCAAGGCCATCAGTGCCAAGCACGCGTCGATCCTCGATCGCGTGGGAGCGACCAACGTCGTCCGCCCCGAGTCGGACATGGGCAAGCGCGTCGCGCACCTGGTGACCGGCACCATGACCGACTACATCGAGTTCGACGACGGGTTCGCGATCGCCCGCACACGTACGCCTGAGACGGCGTGCGGCAGGACTCTCCAGGAGTCCTCCCTGCGCTCCAAGCATGGGGTGACCATCGTCGGAGTCAAGACTCGCGGCGAGGACTTCACCTACGCGCGGCCCGGGACGATGATCTCGCAGTCCGATGAGCTCATCGTCTCGGGGCCGACCGACAAGGTCGAAACCTTCTGCGCCCTTCCATGATGAAACCTGTGACGGATCGCTGAGACCACCGCCGGCTGGCCAGCGAGCACACCGCCCCATACCAACGCCACGCCGATGAGCTGCGTCAGTCCGAAGGTTTCGTGCATCACGATGACCCCCAGGGTCGTGCCCACCACGGGGTTGACCAGAAGAGCGCGATGACCTCGTGGCCCTGCTGCGCCGCGTTGCATCGTCCTTTGCCGCCGCCGAGTCTCCACACGATGCGGGCTCCGGGCCGCGGGAGTAACGTGCCCTGAGGAACCCACCAGGGGGGTGGTGTTTCTCATCTGAAACGGAGACGGATCCGTGATCCATACTGCCGACAGCACGTTCAGGCTGGACGCCAACTTCGTCGACTACGCGATCGTCGCAATCTATTTCGTGGTCGTGATCGGGATCGGGCTGATGGCCCGGCGCCAGGTGTCGACGAGCCTTGACTTCTTCCTCTCGGGACGGTCGTTGCCCGCATGGGTGACGGGTCTGGCGTTCATCTCGGCCAACCTCGGTGCCGTCGAGATCATGGGCATGTCGGCCAACGGTGCCGAGTTCGGCATAGCCACGGTGCACTACTTCTGGGTCGGCGCGGTGCCGGCGATGCTGTTCCTCGGCATCGTGATGATGCCGTTCTACTACGGCTCAGGCGTGCGCAGCGTCCCGGAGTTCATGCGCAGACGCTTCGGCACGGGTGCCCACCTGGTCAACGCGCTCAGCTTCGCGGTCGCGCAGCTGCTCATCGCGGGCATCAACCTCTATCTGCTCGCAACGATCGTCAATCGACTCCTCGGCTGGCCCACCTGGGTCTCGCTCATCGTCGCGGCTGCCGTCGTCCTGTCATACACGGCTCTCGGTGGGCTGTCGGCCGCGATCTACAACGAGGTGCTCCAGTTCTTCGTGATCGTCGCGGCATTGCTACCGCTCACGATCGTCGCGTTGCACAAGGTCGGCGGCTGGGAGGGCATCAAGGAGCGGGTGCAGCCCGGGCAGGAGCAGCTCTCGTCATGGCCCGGCACCGACCTGACCGGCATCGAGAACCCGATCCTCTCGGTGATCGGTCTGGTCTTCGGCCTGGGCTTCGTCCTGTCGTTCGGCTACTGGACGACCAACTTCGTCGAGGTCCAGCGGGCCATGGCGTCGGAGTCGATCTCTGCGGCCAAGCGGGCGCCCATCATCGGCGCATTCCCCAAGATGTTCATCCCGTTCATCGTGATCATCCCGGGCATCATCGCGGCGATCATCATCCCCGAGCTCGCCAAGCTCAAGGCCGGTGAAGCCGCAGGCGACGTCAAGTACAACGACGCGATCCTGCTGCTGATGCGTGACCTCCTGCCCAACGGCATGCTCGGCATCGCGATCGCGGGTCTGCTCGCGTCGTTCATGGCCGGCATGGCGGCCAACATCTCGGCCTTCAACACGGTGTTCTCCTACGACCTCTGGCAGCAGTACGTCAAGAAGGACGAGGAGGACTCCTACTACACGGGCGTCGGACGGGTGGCGACCGTCGCCGCGACCGTCATCGCGATCGGCACCGCGGGCATCGCGTCCAACTACTCCAACCTGATGGACTACCTGCAGACGTTGTTCGGATTCTTCAACGCTCCGCTGTTTGCGACCTTCATCCTCGGCATGTTCTGGAAACGGATGACCGCGACGGCCGGCTGGACCGGGCTGGTCTCAGGCACCTTGGCGGCCGTGCTGGTGGCGTTCCTCAGCGAGGACTCCTTCGGATCGGCCAGCGTGGGGGTGCTGCCGATCGACGGTCAGGGCGCGAGCTTCGTCGCGGCCGGCGCGGCATTCGTGGTCGACATCATCGTCAGCGTCATCGTCACGATGTTCACCAGACCCAAGGACGAGGCCGACCTGGAGGGGCTGGTCTACTCACTGACCCCCAAGGAGTCGCTGGTCGACCCCGACGAGGTGCACCTCCCGTGGTATCAGTCCCCGCCGAAGCTCGCGGGCATCGGGCTCGTGATCGTCATCATCCTCAACGTGATCTTCCGATAGGAGACCGACATGGCTGCAACTGAAAAGCGTACGGTCGGACTCTTCGACATCCGCTTCATCATCGGCGGGCTGATCGGGGTCTACGGCGTGATCCTCACGCTGCTCGGCCTGTTCAACGCGACCGAGGAGGAACTCGCGAAGGGCGATGGGCTCAACATCAACCTGTGGGCCGGGCTCGGGATGCTGGTCGTCGGCCTCGCGTTCGTCGCCTGGGCCAGGCTCCGTCCCGTCGTCGTCCCTGACGACGCCGACTAGCCCAGCGCTCACCGGGCGGGAGGGGCGGCGCGCCCCACCGGTAACATTCGGGCCGTGACCACGCCCGACCAGACGCCCGCCTCCTACCGCTACACCAGCACGCTCGCGGGCGACATCGAGCGGAGGTGGCAGGACCGCTGGGACGCCGAGGGCACGTTCGAGGCACCCAACCCGGTGGGCGACCTGGCCGGCGAGATCACTGGCGAGAAGTACTTCATCATGGACATGTTCCCGTATCCCTCGGGCGCGGGACTTCATGTCGGCCACCCCCTTGGTTACATCGCGACCGATGTCGTCGGCCGCTACCGTCGCATGCGGGGCGACAATGTCCTGCACGCCCTGGGCTACGACGCATTCGGGCTGCCTGCAGAGATTCACGCCGTGCAGACCGGTGAGCACCCCCGCACCAACACGGTCGCCAACATCGCCAACATGCGCCGCCAGCTGCGGCGGCTGGGGCTCGCGCACGACCCTCGTCGCAGCTTCGCGACGATCGACCCCGACTTCGTCCGCTGGACTCAGTGGATCTTCCTGCAGATCTTCGAGGCCTGGTACGACGAGGAGCAGGGTCGGGCCAGGCCGATCAGCGAGCTGCGCGCCGACTATGAGTCGGGCCGGCGCACAGCTCCCGACGGCGCGGCGTGGGCCGAGCTCGGACCCTTCGAACGCAGCATCCTGATCGACTCGGTGCGCCTGGCGTATGTCGATGAGTCCCCGGTGAACTGGTGCCCCGGTCTCGGCACGGTGCTCGCCAACGAGGAGGTCACAGCCGAGGGTCGCAGCGAGCGCGGCAACTTCCCGGTCTTCCCGCGCAACCTGCGCCAGTGGAAGATGCGCATCACGGCCTATTCGGATCGCCTGATCGACGACCTCGAACGGGTCGACTGGCCCGACTCGGTCAAGAACATGCAGCGCAACTGGATCGGCCGATCGCACGGCGCCCGGGTCAGCTTCCGGGTCGAAGGTGTCGCGGCGCCGATCGACGTGTTCACGACTCGGCCTGACACCCTCTTCGGGGCGACCTATGCCGTGCTGGCTCCTGAGCACGCGCTGGTCGACGAGCTCACGACCGAGGAGTGGCCCGAGGACACGCCACGCCTGTGGACCAACGGCGTCGCGACCCCCGCCGAGGCCGTCGCGGCATACCGGGCGATGGCCGCGGCCAAGACCGACCTCGAGCGTCAGGAGAACCGGGACAAGACCGGCGTGTTCACGGGATCGTTCGCGATCAACCCGGTCAACGACACCCGGATCCCGGTGTTCATCGCGGACTATGTGCTGACCGGCTATGGCACCGGCGCGATCATGGCGGTGCCGGCGCAGGACGAGCGCGACTTCGAGTTCGCCGAGTCCTACGATCTGCCGATCATCCGCACGGTGCAGCCGCCGGAGGGATTCGAGGGTGCCTACACCGGCGAAGGCGCGGCGATCAACTCCGCCAATGCCGAGGTCAGCCTCGACGGGCTCGGCATCGCCGAGGCCAAGGAGGCGATCATCACGTGGCTGCAGCAGCGCGGCGCCGGCGAGGGCACCACGACCTACCGGCTGCGCGACTGGTTGTTCAGCCGCCAGCGCTATTGGGGGGAGCCGTTCCCGATCGTCTACGACGAGCTCGACCAGCCGATCGCTCTGCCGGACTCGATGCTGCCGGTCGAGCTGCCGGAGGTGCCGGACTACTCGCCCAAGACCTATGCTCCCGACGACGCCGGCAGCGAGCCCGAACCTCCGCTGGCCCGGGTGCCGGAGTGGGTCAACGTCCAGCTCGACCTTGGCGACGGGCCCAGGACGTACCGCCGGGAGACCAACACGATGCCCAACTGGGCAGGCTCGTCGTGGTACGAGCTCCGCTACGCAGATCCGCACAACACGGACCGGCTCGTCGACCCCGACAACGAGCGCTATTGGCTCGGGCCGCGCAAGCCGGGGGAGACCGGGGGTGTCGACCTCTATGTCGGCGGCGTCGAGCACGCCGTCCTCCACCTGCTCTATGCGCGCTTCTGGCACAAGGTGCTGTTCGACCTCGGTCACGTGTCGAGCGAGGAGCCGTTCCACAAGCTCTTCAACCAGGGTTACATCCAGGCCGAGGCGTTCACCGACTCACGTGGTGTCTATGTCGAGGCGGACCAGGTCGAGAAGCGTGACGACGGCACGTTCTGGTTCGACGGCAGCTCGGTCAGCCGCGAGTACGGGAAGATGGGCAAGAGCCTCAAGAATGCCGTCACGCCCGATGAGATGTATGAGGCATACGGAGCCGACACGTTGCGGGTCTACGAGATGGCGATGGGGCCGCTCGACGTGTCGCGTCCGTGGGAGACCCGCGCGGTCATCGGCGCGCAGCGGTTCCTGCAGCGGGTGTGGCGCCTGCTGGTCGACGAGGACTCCGGCGATCTGCTCGTCGATGACGCAGATCTCGATGCCGCGACCCTGCACGTCCTGCACGTCACGATCGACGGCGTGGGTGGGGACCTTGAGGGCATGCGCTTCAACACCGCCGTGGCCAAGCTGATCGAGCTGACCAACCACCTGACCAAGGACGGTGTGCGCAGCCGTGCCGCAGTCGAGCCGCTCGTGCTGATGCTCGCACCGCTGGCTCCGCACCTCGCCGAGGAGCTGTGGTCCCGCCTGGGTCACGAGGAATCGCTGACGCACGCGCCGTTCCCGGTTGCCGACCCGGCGCACCTCGCCTCGGCATCGGTGACCTGCGTGGTGCAGGTGCTGGGCAAGGTGCGCGGCAAGATCGAGGTCAGCCCCGGCATCACCGACGAGGAGCTGACGGCGCTCGCGCTGGCCGAGCCCAACGTCGTCCGGTCGATCGACGGTCGCGAGATCCGCAAGATCATCGTGCGGGCACCCAAGCTCGTCAGCGTCGTGGTCTAGCTCGTGCGTCCCGATAAGGTGCCAGCATGAGCGTCGCGATCGTCACCGACTCGACGTCGTCGTTGTCCCCAGAGGATGCCGAGCGCGAGGGCATCTCAGTCATACCGTTGCAGGTCATCATCGGCGCCGATGTGTTCACCGAGGGCGTCGACGTCACGGCCGACATGTTGGCGGAGGCGCTGGCCTCCTTCGTGCCGGTCAGCACGTCGCGGCCCACACCGGACGACTTCCTCACGGTCTACGAACGACTCGCTGCGGAGGGAGCCGATGCGATCGTGTCGGTGCATCTCAGCTCCAAGATGTCGGGCACGTTCGACTCAGCGGTCCTGGCCTCCAAGCAGGCTTCGGTGCCGGTGACCTGCATCGACTCGACCCAGGTCGGCATCGCCACGGGATTCGCCGCGGGTCGCGCCGCCAGTGCGCGCGATGCCGGCGAGGATGTGGTCGGCGTGGCAGAGGCCGCCCGGCGGGCCGGTGACTCCTCCACAGTCCTGCTGTACGTCGACACGCTCGAGTACCTCAAGAGGGGCGGACGTGTCGGCGCTGCAGCGGCCCTGATCGGGTCGGCGCTGGCGGTCAAGCCGATCCTGACGATCACTGACGGGCTGGTCGTGCCACTTGAGCGCGTACGAACACAGGCCAAGGCAATCGCCCGGCTCGAGGCTCTGGCGGTTGAGCGGGCCGAGGGCTGCGACAAGGGGTTCGACATCGGCGTGCAGCACCTCTCCAGCCTGACCCTCGCCACAGCAGTCGCCTCGCGCCTCGCGGCTGCCCTCGAGCTGGACTCGATCGGCGTCGACGAGGTCGGCGCCTCGATCGGTGCCCATGTCGGACCGGGCATGATCTCGGTGACCGTCACCCCCCGCTGCTGACCGCGCGCCAGTCCGCCAGCCCCGACGGTTTACCACGGTCCCTAGTGCGTGGTCCTCGGCAACGTGGCGGACGACCTTGCAGGGACCGCGGTGTTCGGTCGGATTTCCACGGGATCACCGACCGCGCCCGTTGTCCACAGCCCCTGCGTCGGTCCCTCGCGTATGTCGGTGGACCCCGCCTAGCGTCGTGGGTGTGAAGCGTCGCCGCCCTCCCGTCCCGACCGATGAGACTCGCGCGGAGATCGCGCGGCGCAGACTGGCCCAGCTCGCGGCCTCGTTCGACGCCGAGCTTCCTGCCGTGGAGGACCCCGAGCAGCACCGTGCTCGCCGCACCGTCGACCTCCCGCACGTCCGGGTCCTCACCACGATCGCCGTTGCTGCGTCGGTCCTGCTGGTCTGGTGGCTGCTGTCAGGGCGGCCCGAGACCAGTCAGCCGGTGGCGCCGTTGGCATTCGCGGAGACGACGGCGCCAGCGCCCGGGGCTCCGTCAGCGGTTTCACCCGGGGCCGAGCTCATCATTGACGTCATCGGCAAGGTGCGCCGCCCCGGCATCGTCACGGTGCCCAAGGGGTCGCGGGTCTACCAGGCCATCGAAGCCGCAGGGGGACTCAAGGGCAAGGCCGACACCGCCTCGCTCAACATGGCCCGGGTCCTGACCGACGGTGAACAGATCATGGTGGACATCGAACCGGTCGAGGGACCCGGCGGAGCATCAGGGTCGACGGGTCCAACAGGATCAACGGGGACCACCGCCGGCGCGAAGATCAACCTCAACACCGCGACTGCCGAACAGCTCGACACGCTGCCGGGAGTGGGACCCGTCACGGCACAGTCGATCCTCAGCTGGCGGGAGGACAACGGCCGATTCGGGTCGGTCGACGACCTGCTCGACGTCAAGGGCATCGGCGACGTGACGCTTGCGGAGCTCCGCGACCTCGTCGTCGTGTGATGCACGACCTGCGGCTGGTGCCGTCCGCGCTCGTCTCGTGGGGCGCTGCGGCGTGGCTGGTGACCACCAGGTCCTCCGTCTCGGTCATCATCGCGGTGAGCGCGATCGCCTGCGCGGGGCTGCTCCTCTGGTGGGGTTCGGGGCGAGTGGTCCGATGGGTGCTGACGGCCGTGTGCCTGGCGGCGGTCTGTCTCGCTGCGGTGGCGGCATCCTGCGCCTGGCGCCTGGCCACGATCGAGCACTCACCGCTCACCGACCTCGCCCGGCAGCATCGCCTCGCGACCCTCGATGTCGAGGTGAGGCGCGACGCCCGGACTTTCGTCCACCACGGCCGGGAGTCTGTCGTCGTGCAGGTGTTGGTGCGGAGGGCGGTCAGCCGCGATGTCGACGTCCGCGCCCGCGATCGCGCAACCGCATTCCTCGACGGCGACGCCACCGGACTGGTCGTCGGACGCCGGCTGGTCGTCAAGGGACGGCTGTCCCCGTCGGACTCCTCCGACGAGGCCGCCGTGATCGACGTGGTGCGGCGAGGACCGGCCGATCGCGCGACGTGGTGGTGGGAGGCGTCGGAGCGGGTGCGCGAGGGCGTACGCCAGGCGGTCACCCCGGTAGGCCCGGAGCCCGAGGCTCTCGTCCCCGCTCTCGTCGACGGTGACGACGGCCGGGTCAGCGACGGGGTCGAGGAGGACTTCCGACGAAGCGGACTCACCCACCTGATGGCAGTCTCGGGCACCAACCTGACGATCGTGCTGGCCGTCGTGATGGTGATCGGGCGCGCCGCGGGGACAAGCCGGAGGGGTCTGGGCATACTCGGGGCACTGTCGATCGTTGCCTTCGTGCTGCTCGCCAGGCCGGACCCGAGTGTCCTGCGGGCCGCCGCCATGGGAGCAGTCGGCGTCGCGGCCCTCGGCTTCGGCACACGAGGAGGGGTGCGGGCCCTGGCCTGCGCAGTGGTTGCGCTGGTGTTCGTCGATCCGTGGTTGTCCAGGTCTGCCGGCTTCGTGCTGTCGGTGACCGCGACGGCAGGCATCCTGCTCATCGCACCACCGCTGGCTCATCGCCTCGGACGCTGGATGCCACGCTGGTGTGCGCTGGCGATCGCCGTCCCGATGGCCGCGCAGCTGGTGTGCACGCCGGCAATCGCGGCATTGTCCGGACAGATCTCGCTCGTTGCCGTCGTCGCCAACCTGCTCGCCGCCCCGGCGGTTGCGCCCGCCACTGTGGCCGGGTTGCTCGGCGGGCTCGTCGCGCTGATCTCCGTGCCGCTGAGTCATGTCCCCGGTGTGGTCGCCGGTGCCTGCGCGAGCTGGATCCTCACGATCGGGCACCGGGCGGCCTCTCTCGACGCGGCGTCGTTGGCGTGGCATGCGCCCTGGCAGTGGCTGTTGCTGATCGTCCCGGTGACGATCGTCGCGGTGGTCGTGATCTCGTCCCGACCGGTCCTCGCCGTAGGTGTGTCGATGGGCCTGCTCGTGGCTGTCTGGCGGCCGCCCGAGACCGGTTGGCCGCCCCCGGGGTGGCTCATGGTCGCGTGCGCGGTCGGACAGGGCGACGCAACGGTTCTCGACGCCGGCCGAGGGTCCGCGGTGGTCATCGACGCCGGACCCGATCCGACCGTCGTCGACCGCTGCCTCGACCGCCTCGACATCTCGCGCATACGCCTGATGGTGTTCACGCACGATCACGCGGATCACGTCGACGGCTGGCCTGGGGTCCTGACCGGTCGCCGGGTCGATCAGATCGCGGTCGGCCCGACCGGCGGTCCGCGTCACGCCACGATCCCGCGGCACATCGCGGCACCCGGCGAGGGATTCAGGATCGCCGGCATCACGGCCCGGGTGCTGTGGCCATCGGCCTCCGGGCCGATCCGGGTCGCGGGCGGCGAGGGGTCCACCGCCAACGACGCGAGCGTCGTGATCAGGGCCCAGCTGCGAGGCGTACGCCTGATGCTGACGGGCGACATCGAACCCGATGCCCAGGCGGCCCTGGTCCGGAATCATCCCGATCTCGCGGCAGACGTCCTCAAGATGCCGCACCACGGCAGCGCGCGGCAGTCACCGGAGTTCTTCGAAGCCGTGGGTGCTCGCCTCGCGACGATCAGCGCGGGAGAGACCAACGACTACGGCCACCCCGCCGCGGCCGCACTGTCCCTGCTCCGCGACCAGGGCGCTCGCTGGTGGCGCACAGACACCGACGGTGACATTGCGATCGTCGAGCGTGATGGCCGCCTCCTTGTCGTCACGCGCGACTAGTCTGGCTCCGTGGCCACGGCATTCGGCAAGATCCTGCTCATCACCGGCAACGCCGAGTTCCTCGCCGATCGCACGCGCGCGCGGGCGGTCAAGGCTGTCACGACTGAGCATCCCGAGTGCCAGGTCGCCGAGTCCACCGCCTCCGGACTGCAGCCCGGCGAGCTCGCCGGGCTCACGAGCCCGTCGCTGTTCAGCGACGTCAGTGCCCTCGTGCTGACCGAGCTGCAGGACCTCCCTGACGCGGCGCAGGCAGAGCTGCTTGCCTACGCCGCCGACACCTCGCCCGACGTCGCCGTCGTGCTGGTCCATGGCGGCGGCAACAAGGCCAAGGGTCTGCTCGACAAGCTCCGCAAGATCGGCAGCGTCAGCGAGGTCAAGCTCGAGCAACCCAAGTATGAGCGCGACTTCGCGCGGTGGGTCTACACCGAGGTGCGAGACCTCGGTGCCCGCATTGATGAGGAGGCCGCGAGCCTCCTGGTCGCATCGGTCGGCCAGGACCTCCGTGCGCTCGGGGGAGCGGCCGATCAGCTCGTCGCCAATCTCGAGAAGGGCGCCCAGATCACCGCGTCGCTCGTCCAGCAGTACTTCGGCGGCCGTGCTGACGTCCGGGGCTACGAGATTGCCGACGCCGCGATCGACGGGCGCATCAATGTTGCCCTCGAACAGGCCCGGTGGGCCGAGACCGCCAAGGTCGCGCCCGTCCTCATCACCAGCGCGTTCGCGACCGGCCTACGCTCGCTGGCCAAGCTCTCCAGCGCGCCCGAGGGCATGCGTGACAATGACCTGGCCTCCCTCATCGGCGCGCCACCGTTCAAGATCAGGGCGTTGCGGCAGCGGCTCGGCTGGTGGGACCAGAGCGGGTTGGCCAAGGCGCTGGATGCGGTGGCCCAGGCCGACCTCGACGTCAAGGGCGGTGCGGCCGATCCGGCCTATGCGGTCGAGCGCATGGTCCTGGCTGTCGCGGCTCAGCGCCGGCGCTGATGGGCAGATCCACCACGGCCAGGGTCGAGGCCGTGGACCTGGCCCGCGGGATCGCGCTGGTGGGCATGATGCTGGTCCACATCGGTCCCTATTGGATCGAGCGCAACCCTCCGATCGGGAGCATCGTCGCCGGAGGTCGTGCGGCACCGCTGTTCGCGCTGCTCGCGGGGGTGGCCCTCACGATCGTTCACGATCGTGATCCGCGTGGCGCCGGGTCAACGCGGGCCACCTGGATCCGGGCGGTGCTGTTGATCGCGCTCGGCCTGTGGCTCGGCTCGCTCGAAGACCTGCCGGTGCTCATCATCCTGGCGTCCTACGGCCTGATGATCGTGCTCGCACTCCCGTTCCGGCGGCTGTCGACGCGGGTCCTGCTGGTCCTGGCTGCAGTCTGGGCTCTCGCTGCTCCGGTCGCACTGCTCGGAGCGAGGATCGCTCACTCCCCGGTGCAGGCCGGGCAGGCCGAGCTCTCCGACCTCAAGGCGCCCCACGACCTGGTCTCGGAGCTCGTCGTGTGGGGCGCCTACCCGGCCGGGGTGTGGTTCGCGTACGTCCTGGCGGGACTCGCGATCGGTCGTCTCGATCTGCGCCGGACGGTGGTCGCATGGCGGCTGGTGGCGGTCGGAGTGGCACTGGTGAGCACGACTCTGGGCGCCGGCCTGTTCCTGATCAACAACGGCATGGCGGCGGACAGCGACGGTCGCGGATGGCGCCTGCTGTTCGCCTCTGACTACGGACTAGCGCAGTGGGAGGATCTCCTGCTTGTCGGCGAGCACACCTCGATGCCGCTCAACGTGCTCAGCGCGACCGGCTCTGCGGTTCTCGTGATCGGGGTCTGCGCGCTTCTCGTACGACTGCCGTGGGCCCGCCTGATCCTCGTCCCGCTCCGGGCGGCAGGTGCGATGACGCTGACGCTCTACGTGATCCATGTCCTCTGGACCTGGCGCCTGCGGGTGGACTTCCTCGACGACCCCGCTGCCGGCATCCCCAAGGGCAGCTATCAGGACTGGCTGCTGCAGGTCGTCGTGCTGTGTGTGGTCGCGACGCTGTGGCAGCGGTTCATCGGCAAGGGTCCGCTGGAGTGGCTCATGCGTCGTGCATCGGTCTGGGGTCGGAGCGCCGACCCGAAAAGGGTATGAAAAAAGCGCCCCGAGGGGCGCTCAGTCCATGGCTGTACGTCAGAGCGATGCGGCCTTCTTGGCGATCGCCGACTTGCGGTTGGCCGCCTGGTTCTTGTGGATGACCTTCTTGGTGGCGGCCTTGTCGAGCTTCTTGTTGGCCTCGCCCGCAAACTTCTTGGCGTCCTCAGCGTTGCCGGCCTTCACGGCCTCGTCGAAGCGGCGCACGGCCGTCTTGAGGGCCGAGCGCACGGACTTGTTGCGCTCACGGGCCAGCTCGTTCTGCCGGTTGCGCTTGATCTGCGACTTGATATTCGCCACGGGGCAAACCTGTTTCTCTCGAATGTGTGTGGATGCTGCAACGGTGGTGGTGCCAGTAAAAGTGTGGTGGGACGTGCCGGGCACGCGACCACCAACTCTACCAGTGAGCGGCCTGACCCCTCAAATCCGCCGGGACCGACGATCGCAGCCGGGGGTCGCACCAGGAGTTCTGCGAGTAGGGGGAGGAGCGTTGAGGGGGTTGAACGTGTCGCGGCGAAGCCGCCTCCGTGGACCCTGGCGAGGTCCCTCCTGACCTTGAGAGGCTCGCCCAACGGGTGGCGCCAGCACACCCCGGGTGGCGCGAGCGCACCCCGGGTGATGGGACAATGAAGGCATCATGAGCAACAGCCCCGTTCCCCAGCCCGGGGCCACCGACCCGCAGATCCTGCGCAACTTCTGCATCATCGCGCACATCGATCACGGCAAGTCGACGCTGGCCGATCGCATGCTGCAGCACACAGGCGTGGTCGACGGTCGTGACATGCGCGCGCAATATCTGGACCGCATGGACATCGAGCGTGAGCGCGGCATCACGATCAAGAGCCAGGCCGTACGCATGCCGTTCACCAAGTCGAGCGGTGACGACGCCGGCACGGTCTACATCCTCAACATGATCGACACCCCGGGCCACGTCGACTTCACCTATGAGGTCAGCCGCAGCCTCGAAGCGTGTGAGGGCGCGATTCTGCTGGTCGACGCCGCCCAGGGCATCGAGGCGCAGACACTGGCCAACCTCTATCTCGCGATCGACGCGGACCTCGACATCATCCCGGTCCTCAACAAGATCGATCTGCCCGGCGCGCAGCCGGAGAAGTATGCCGCGGAGATCGCCGGCATCATCGGCGGCGACCCGGATGACGTGCTCCGGGTGTCCGCCAAGACCGGCCAGGGTGTTGAGGAGCTGCTCAACCTCATCGTCGATGAGATCCCGCCGCCCAAGGGCGATCCCGACTCGCCCCCGCGTGCCTTGATCTTCGACTCGGTCTACGACACATACCGGGGCGTCGTGACATACGTCCGAGTGGTCGACGGCAAGCTGTCCCACCGCGACCGGATCAAGATGATGTCGACCGGCGCCGTGCACGAGATGCTCGAGGTCGGGGTCATCTCGCCCGACCCGGTCAAGGCCAAGGAGATCGGTGTCGGCGAGGTCGGCTACCTCATCACCGGCGTCAAAGAGGTCCGCCAGTCCCGGGTCGGCGACACCGTGACGTCCCACATCCACGGTGCGACCGAGCCACTCGGGGGCTACAAGACCCCCAACCCGATGGTGTTTGCCGGGCTCTATCCGCTCGACGGCGACGACTACCCGACGCTGCGCGATGCGTTGGAGAAGCTCCAGCTCAACGATGCCGCCCTCGTCTACGAACCCGAGTCGTCCGGCGCACTGGGCTTCGGCTTCCGCATCGGCTTCCTTGGGCTGCTACACCTCGAGATCGTCCGTGAGCGGCTCGAGCGAGAGTTCAACCTCGAGCTCATCTCGACTGCGCCCAACGTCGTCTACCGGGTGGAGATGGAAGACGAGAAGGAGCACGTCGTCACCAATCCCTCGGAATATCCCGAGGGCAAGATCGACAAGGTCTATGAGCCCGTCGTCCGAGCCACCGTGCTGAGCCCCACGGACTACATCGGCACGATCATGGAGTTGTGCCAAGCTCGACGTGGCCAGCTGATCGGCATGGACTACCTCTCCGAGGACCGGGTCGAGATCAAGTACACGCTGCCCATGGGCGAGATCATGTTCGACTTCTTCGACGCGCTCAAGAGCCGTACCAAGGGCTATGCCTCGCTGGACTACGAGCCGACCGGCGAGCAGGCTTCCGACTTGGTCAAGGTCGACGTGCTCCTGCAGGGCGAGATCGTCGATGCCTTCAGCGCCATCGTGCACCGTGACAACGCGTATGCGTACGGAGTCTCGCTCGCGTCCAAGCTCAAGGAGCTGATCCCGCGCCAGCAGTTCGAGGTGCCGATCCAGGCCGCCATCGGCGCCCGGGTCATCGCTCGCGAAAACATCCGCGCGATCCGCAAGGACGTCCTTGCCAAGTGCTACGGCGGCGACATCTCGCGCAAGCGCAAGCTGCTGGAGAAGCAGAAGGAGGGCAAGAAGCGGATGAAGATGGTTGGCCGCGTCGAGGTCCCCCAGGAAGCCTTCATCGCCGCCCTCTCCACCGGCGACGCCGACAGGTAGCCCCCGGCCCTCGGTTGCGGTTTACCACGGTCCCTAGGCAAGCGTCGTCTCCCCGCGGTTGATTACCCGCGGGCGGACGACCTTTGCGTAGGGACCGTGGTAAACCGTCGACGCGGTGGGCGGGGTGGTGCTGGCGGCATCCCGATGGGGTGACCGGTGGGTAGGTTAGGGTGATCCGCACCACACCACATACCGTCCGTACGTCTTGTTGAGGGACCACCATGACTGTCACCGTTGCCACCCCCGAACAGCTGGAGATCGTCCAGGATCGCGCCGAGAGCCTCGGCGCGATGTTCTTTTCCCGCGTCGCGCAGTCTGCTGAGCGGGAGGCGTTCCGCTATCCCGACGAGAACGAGGTCTGGCACTCGCTGACCTGGGCCGAGACCGGCAAGCGGGTGACCAGCCTGGGCGCCGGACTCGTCTCGCTGGGCATCGAGCCCGAGGAGCGGGTCGCGATCGCTTCCGGAACGCGGCTCGAGTGGATCTTGGCCGATCTCGCGATCGTCGCTGCGGGGGCTGCGACGACCACGGTCTACCCGACCACGATGGCCGATGACGTCGCCTACATCCTGGCCGACTCCGACAGTCGTGTCGTCTTCGCCGAGGACGACGAGCAGGTCGCCAAGTTGCGCGACAAGCACTCCGAGCTGCCATCGATCATCAAGGTCGTCGTCTTCGACGGTGAGGGCGACGGCGACTGGGTCATCAGCTTCGACGAGCTCGCTGCCCTCGGCGATGCCTATCTCGCCGAGCACCCCGAGGTCATCGAGGAGCGCGTGGCCGCATCCAAGCGTGACTCGCTCGCGACACTCATCTACACCTCCGGCACGACGGGCCGCCCCAAGGGAGTCCGCCTCAGTCACGACGGCTGGACATACGAAGGCGCCGTGATGGTTGCGGCCGGGATCCTGAGCGAGGACGACCTGCAGTTCCTGTGGCTGCCGATGGCCCACTCGTTCGGCAAGGTCTTGCTGACGACCCAGCTGGCCATCGGATTCGCCACCGCGATCGACGGCCGCGTCCCCAAGATCGTCGAGAACCTCGCGATCGTGAAGCCGACATTCATGGGTGCCGCGCCACGCATCTTCGAAAAGGCGTACGGACGCATCGTCGGCATGACCGAGTCCGAGGGCGGTGCCAAGCTCAAGATATTCAAGTGGGCCGAGAGCGTCGGGCTCGAGCACTCCCGCGCGGTGCGCTCGGGCAAGACCATCTCGCCGGTCCTCAAGGCCAAGCACGCCGTGGCAGACAAGCTTGTCTTCTCCAAGGTGCGTGACCGCTTCGGCGGCCGCGTGCGCTTCTTCATCTCGGGTGCCGCGGCGCTGTCGCCCGACATCGCCGAGTGGTTCCACTCCGCCGGCGTGCTGATCCTCGAGGGCTATGGCCTCACCGAGACCTCGGCCGGAGCGTTCGTCAATTCGCCCGACAACTTCAAGCTCGGCTCGGTGGGCACGCCGTTCCCCGGCAGCGAGGCCAAGATCGCCGAGGATGGCGAGGTGCTCATCAAGGGCCCGCACATCATGCGCGGCTATCACAACCTCGACACCGAGAGCGCCTCCGCGCTGACCTCCGAAGGCTGGCTCCACACCGGCGACGAGGGGCGCATCGACGAGGACGGCTTCTTGTTCATCACAGGTCGCAAGAAGGAGCTCTTCAAGACCTCGGGCGGCAAGTATGTCGCCCCGCCGCACATCGAGGGCACCTTCAAGGGCATCAGCTCGCTGACCAGCCAGATCGTCGTCCACGGCAACGACCGCAACTTCTGCACGGCGCTCATCACCCTGGATCCCGATGCGGTCAACGAGTGGGCGGGCCACCACGGCATGGCCGGCAAGTCGTATGCCGAGATCGTCTCCTCACCCGAGATGAACAACGTCATCCAGGGCCAGATCGATGAGCTCAACACCAAGATCAACCGCTGGGAGACGATCAAGAAGTTCGCGATCCTCGACCATGACCTGTCGGTCGAGTCCGGTGAGATCACGCCCAGCATGAAGGTCAAGCGCAATGTCGTCGAAGCCAACAACAAGGAGATCCTCGACGGCTTCTACGCTTAGCAGGTGCCACTGCCCGAAGGACCGCTCTCCACGCTGGGGGAGCGGTCCTTCGGCGTGTATGTTCACGTGCCGTTCTGCTCGGTGCGTTGCGGCTACTGCGACTTCAACACCTACACCGCCGACGAGCTCGGCGAGGGTGCCACCCGGGCGACATACGCCGACACCGCGATCGTGGAGATCGAGCGGGCCGGGCGCGAGCTGGTCGGCGCCCCACCGGTCGAGACGGTGTTCTTCGGCGGTGGCACGCCGACCCAGCTCCCGTCGGACGCCCTCGTCCGGATGCTCGCCGCGGTCCGCGATGCGTTCGGGCTCACCGACGACGTCGAGGTCACGACCGAGGCCAACCCCGACAGCGTCACGCCGCAGTCGCTGGCGGCGCTGCGCGAGGGTGGCTTCAACCGGATCTCGTTCGGTGTGCAGTCGGCCGTGCCGCACGTGCTCGCCACCCTCGACCGCACGCATGATCCGGCCGGCGTCCCGCAGGCGGTGCGCTGGGCGCGCGAAGCCGGATTCGAGCAGCTGAGCGTCGACCTGATCTACGGCACGCCGGGGGAGTCGATGGACGACTGGCGCGCCAGTGTCGAGCAGGCGATCGAGCTCGAGCCCGATCACATCAGTGCCTACGCGCTGATCGTCGAGGACGGCACGGCATTCGCCCGCAAGGTCAGGCGGGGCGAGGTCGCCATGCCTGATGATGACGAGACCGCCGACAAGTACGTCCTCGCGGATGAGCTGTTCTCCGCGGCCGGCCTCGACTGGTACGAGCTGTCCAACTGGGCCCGTGACGAGGCTGCCCAGTGCCGGCACAACGTCCTCTACTGGCGGAGCGCCAACTGGTGGGGAGTGGGTCCCGGAGCGCATTCGCACGTCGGCGGGGAACGGTGGTGGAACGTCAAGCATCCCGCGGCCTACGCCCAGCGGCTCGCTGCCGGTGAGTCACCACGGCACGGAGGCGAGTCGATCGACGCCGCGACCGCCCGAATGGAGCAGATCATGCTGGAGACCCGGCTGCGGGCCGGACTGGAGATCGACTCCCTGGGGCCGGCCGCACGCGCCGCGATCCCCGATGTCGTGGCCAGAGGGCTTGCCGACGTGCACCGTGACCGGCTGGTCCTGACCAGGTCCGGGCGGCTGTTGGCCGACGCCGTGGTGCGAGAGCTCGTCGAATAGTCCGGCGTGGCCCGGCTGCCCGATCAGGCAGCGGTGACGAAGTCGATGAGCTCCTCGACCCGGCCGAGGAAGGCCGGTTCGAGGTCGGCGTAGGAGTCGACGCGGCCAAGGATGTGCTTCCACGCCCGGGCGATGTCTGCCTGATCGCGATGCGGCCAGCCGAGTGAGTTGCAGATGCCGTGCTTCCAGTCCGTCCCGCGCGGGATGACCGGCCATGCGGCCATGCCGAGACGATCCGGCTTGACCGACTGCCACACATCGACATACGGATGACCGACCACGAGCACGTGCGCGCGACCGGAGACCTGCTGCGCGAGTCGCGTCTCCTTGGAGCCGGGCACGAGATGGTCGACCAGCACGCCGAGTCGCCGGTCCGGACCCGGGGCGAACTCGTCGACGATCGAGACGAGGTCGTCGATGCCGCCGAGGTATTCGACGGCAACACCCTCGATGCGCAGGTCCTCACCCCATACCTTCTCGACGAGCTCGGCGTCGTGACGCCCCTCGACATAGATGCGGCTCGGTAGCGCGACCCGGGCCTTGGCGCCGGCGACAGCGCGCGAACCCGAGGCCGTGTGCGTGGCGGCGGCCTTGGTCTTGGCCGACGGCGGTCGCAGCTCGACCGGCTTGCCGTCGAGCAGGTAGCCCGGGCCGAACGGGAACGAGCGGCGGGTCAGGCGACGATCCTCGAGGATCATCATGCCGAGGTCCTTCTCGATGACCATGACCTCACCGCAGAAGCCGGTCGTGGCGTCCTCGACGACCATGCCGAGCTCCGCGACGACCTCGACGGTGCGCCCGCGCGGCGGCTTCTTCCAGTCGCCGGACAGGACGTCGGCGCCATAGAGGTCAACCATGGAGAGCTCCGAGAAGTCGTTGGTGAAGGGTCTCGATGTCGTCCTTGGTGATGCCTGGCCCGATGACCTGGGCCTCACCGTCGAGCAGTCCGAGGGCCAGGTCGACGGCAACAGGCCAGCTGGTGGGCACGTGCTCGGGCAGCTCGTCGGCCCACAGGTCACCGATCGCGACGTGGCGCTGGGTCCCGTCGGGGTCGATGTTCGTGACGGTCATGACGAGCTCCCCGCCGACCGGGCCATCGCCGAGGTGGGCGATCTCGACGAAGACGCCATCGCCGAGATCGATCGCCCACGCGGCCGACATCGCGCCACCCTGGGACTCGTGCGCGATCGTGGTGCCATCGTCGAGGGTCACCAGCCGGGGCCGAAAGGTCAGGCTGCGCGTGATCCCTGACACTCGGTAGGCGCCAGGCTCGGTCTCCACGATCGAAAGTGTGCGCACATCGCTAGACTGGCACTTGGCCATGGAGAGTGCCAGCAGGACGCGCGGAAGGAGCTCGCCGAATGGAGGTAGGGGATGTCTGACGAACGCCGACTCGACGTCCTCCGGGCCATCGTCGAGGACTACGTCGCGACCCAGGAGCCGGTTGGCTCCCGGTCGTTGCTGGATCGTCATCAGCTCGGGGTCTCCCCGGCCACGATCCGCAACGACATGGCCGCGCTCGAGGATGAGGGCTACATCGCCCAGCCGCACACCAGCGCCGGTCGCATCCCCACCGACAAGGGCTATCGGTTGTTCGTCGATCGGCTCTCCACGGTCAAGGCGCTGACGCCGGCCGAGCGCCGCGCCATCGAGACCTTCCTGACCGGGGCAGTCGACGTCGACGACGTCGTGCAACGGTCCGTACGCGTCCTGGCCCAGCTCACCAACCAGGTCGCGATCGTGCAGTATCCGTCGCTGACCCGCTCGACGGTCCGGCACATCGAGATCGTCGCGCTCGAGGCCGCGCGGGTGCTGCTGGTGGTCATCACGAGCAGTGGCCGCGTCGAGCAGCGCATCATCGAGCTTGTCGAGACGCCGACCGAGCAGCTCATCTCCGACCTGCGGTCGCGGATCACCGGGGCCACAGTGGGCCAGCGCCTTCCCGAGGCCTCGCTGAGGCTTGCCGAGATGATCGAGACCTTCGCACCCAACGACCGGCCGATCGTGACCTCGATCGTCACGACGCTGTCGCAGACCTTCTCCAACGAGCGGTCCGACGAGCGCATCGCGGTGGGCGGGACGGCCAATCTGGCGCGTTTCGGCAGCGACTTCGACACCGAGATCAAGCCGGTCCTCGAAGCGATCGAGGAGCAGGTCGTGTTGCTCAAGCTGCTGGGTGAGGCCACCAGTGGACTCACGGTGCGCATCGGCAGCGAGACGGGTCACGAGGGCCTGTCGAGCACGGCCGTCATCTCGTCGGCATACGGACTCGACGAGAAGGCGCTCGCCACTCTCGGCACCGTCGGTCCCACCCGCATGGACTACCCAGCAACGATGGCCGCTGTCGGCGCCGTCGCCCGTTATGTCGGCCGCACACTGGCTGACAACTGACCACCTCACAGGGACATCTAGGACACATGGCACAGGACTACTACGCAACACTCGGCGTCGGACGTGACGCGGGCGCTGATGAGATCAAGAAAGCTTATCGCAAGCTCGCGCGCCAGCTCCATCCCGATGTCAACGGCGCCGCTGACGCCTCCGACCGGTTCAAGGAGGTCACCGTCGCCTACGAGGTGCTGTCGGACCCGCAGAAGCGCTCGACATTTGACCGTGGCGGCGATCCGCTCAGCAACGGTGGAAGCGGCGGGTTCGGCGGTCAGGGCTTCAACTTCGACGACATCATGGATGCCTTCTTCGGCCAGAACGCAGGCCGCGGACCACGGCCTCGCGCGCAGCGTGGCCAGGATGCCTTGCTGCGGCTCAACGTCGAGCTGGCCGAAGCGGCGTTCGGCGTCACGCACGACATCAAGGTCGACACCGCCGTCACCTGCACGACGTGCACGGGCAGCGGTGCCGCCAACGGCTCCGAACCGGTCACCTGCCGCACGTGCCACGGCCATGGCGACGTCCAGCACGTGCAGCGGTCGCTCCTCGGCGACATCCGTACGTCCCGCCCGTGCCCGACCTGCCACGGATTCGGCACGGTCATCCCCGATCCGTGCCCGGAGTGCGCCGGAGAGGGTCGCGTACGCTCGCGCCGCTCGATCTCGGTCACGATCCCGCCCGGGGTCGACCAGGGCACGCGCATCCAGCTGACCGGTGAGGGTGAGGTCGGCCCCGGAGGCGGACCGGCCGGCGATCTCTACCTGGAGATCAACGTCGCCCGTCACCCCGTGTTCCAGCGCAAGGGCGATCAGCTCTTCTGCCAGATCACGCTGCCGATGACTGCCGCTGCGCTCGGCACGCATCTCGACCTGCCAACCCTCGAGGCCGATCTGCCCGAGGCGGAGGCAGGAGCGACCAAGGTCGAGCTCGACGTCGTGGCCGGCACCCAGTCGGGCGACACGCTCACGATCAAGGGCCACGGTGTGCCGCGTCTGCGTGGCCCCGGCCGCGGTGACCTCAAGGTGCAAGTCGTCGTCGAGACCCCCACCCGGCTCGACGAGGACCAGCGGGCCCTGCTCGAGCAGCTCTCCGGACTCCGGGACGAGCAGCGGCCCGAGGCGCTGATCGCCGACAACCACAAGGGCGTCTTCGGCAAGATCAAGGATGCCTTCAAGTGAGCGCCAGCGAACTGAAGCGATGGGCTAGCAAGTGAGCGCCAGCGAACTGAAGCGAGGGGCTAGCAAGTGAGCGCCA